>CAYLJX010000001.1:0-369808 GCA_964384235.1 uncultured Bdellovibrionales bacterium
TGCATTTGTTCAGTTCCTGAACAAATGAGAGGGAGGAAGGCGGGGATGACGTCAAATCAGCATGGCCCTTTGACACCTTGGGCGACACACGTGCTACAATGGCCGGAATAAAGGGTCGCCAAATCGCAAGATGGAGCCAATCCCAAAAATTCGGTCTCAGTTCGGATTGAAGGCTGCAACTCGCCTTCATGAAGCTGGAATCACTAGTAATCGTTGATCAGCCACGCAACGGTGAATGCGTTCTCGGATCTTGTACTCACCGCCCGTCACACCAAGAGAGCCGGCAATACCAGAAGGCCCCGGGTTAAATCGGGGACGACGGTAGGGTTGGTAATAAGGGTGAAGTCGTAACAAGGCATCCGTAGCGGAAGCTGTGGATGAATCACCTCCTTTCTAGGGAGTAAATGGTGTACGAAGAGTTGATAGTCAATATCAACTTCTCAACCAACGCTGGTCGTAGGACGCTAAGATATTTAGTACGCTTCGGCAAGCTAAAAATGGCGTCCAATACAGCAAAAGAAAGAGCAACCGTACAATAGGACTAACCGCAAAAGATTGTAGATTTCAAAAGCCAGCTCGCAAAGCTGGTTTTTTGTTTGACTGATCTTTTTATGATACTCTGGGGAAACCCTATGGACCAAATCCTCTTTTACGAAAGGAAATATTATTTTTTCTCCAACTTCTCGGCGTTTGCGGTGGAGTGGAGAGGAACGGTGTGGATGACGGCGGAGCATGCCTATCAGGCGGCGAAGTTTTCGGACGAAACGATCGTAAATGCTATCCGGGATGCACGGTCGGCTCATGACACCAAGAAAATCGCTCAGGCTAACCGGGACAAGACCCGCCCCGACTGGCAGAAGGTAAAGCTCGGCTTCATGGAAGAGATTGTCCGGGCCAAGCTCTTGCAGTACCCGTATATCCGAGAGATGCTTCTTGAGTCGGGCGACGCCGAGATCATCGAGGATTCGCCCAAGGATTCCTTCTGGGGGTGGGGTCCTGATCGGCAGGGACAGAACCATCTCGGCAAGATCTGGATGAAGCTCCGTGCCGAACTGCGAACAGCAAAAGAAGGAAAGAAGTGAGAGGGAGGCGTTTTTTGTTGACAATTCGGGGCAGGCGGGGTATGATGTTGTGTTCGTTAACAAAGGCGAGAGATAGAAAAAGCCGGATATGGAAGTCTGAAGTTCAGGCTTTCAGAGAGGCTTTTTCTGTCGCATCGATTAAACGGAGGGGAACATCATGCGGGGGAGTCATGCAAGTGTGGTGGAAGATGAGGGAGAATCCGATCAACTGAAAATCCCAGAACGCGGTATCGCGCGGTGCGAATGTGTCTGCGAGTGCGAAGCCTGGGGTACATATAACAACCTCGCGGAACGCCAGGCACTCGAAACGAATCTGAGGCAGATACATAGTTCGAGCGGTTGTCCTGACAGTCTGTTGAAGCTCCGTTACGAACCGAAGTACAACGGCAGCTGAACGTTTCTGAAACCAACCCAGAGAAGGAGAATCTGATGCAAACTATCACTCCGAAGTATCTGACGCGGCAACTTGCGGAAGACGCAGTAACGACGGCTTTGCGGGCAGTCATGTAGGGAGGCGGGCATGGAACCATCCCGGTCAAACGGGAGGCGTGCCATATCGTCATCCTGGTTCCGGCCATGGAGGATGCCCGTGCGGGTGATTATCCCGACTGACCGAACTATCTGCTGGAGCCGGCTCTGCTGTACGAACGCAGCTATGGCGATCCCAAAGGGTGGGAACACCCGTACGACAACATCGCTCGCTGCAAAGCGCTTCAGCTCTGGACTGATCGGAACGATGGCCAGCTCGGTATCAGTCCGCACCTCTTGTTCCCTGGTGACACCCCCTATTGGGGCGGGGTCAAGCGGCACGGCCTCGTCGCGGCATGCTCCGGCCCGCAGCCCTGGTTCGACAGGCTCATCTCCAGCATCACTGTCGACACACTGGTCGCTCTGGCGTATCACGCCTTCGAGAACGATCTGGATCGGGCGGGGAAGGATTTTCTGGACTGAATGCCGCACGACAACAGAACAACGTTTTACTTGAGAGGGACGATTTCCATCGCTCCCTTTTTGTTTTGGCTCGTAAGGAAAAATTGTCGAGTATTCCCAATTCCTTTTATCGGGTGTACAATGGAGGCGGAAATTTAATACAAACATATTATGAAAGGCATAAACAAGGGGATCGTGGCGATCGCGGTAGTCATCGTCGTGACGGGCTTCGTGTTCTATCAGTATACCGCCCGGGTATTCCACCCGACGAAGGATGATGCTGTCCCGTCCGTACCGGTAGTGAAAAAGGAAAACGGAAACATGTCGGTTCCGACGGGGGCGAAAGAGGTGAGCGTGACTACCACCTATGACGTGCCGGCAGCCGATCTCGTCCATAACGTGAAGTTCACGGTCGTTCTCGATGCGGAAGGCCGGGTGCAGGATGTCCGGATGACCGAGATGCCGGATGACAAGGCGTCCGACAAGCAGAAGGAATTCGCCCAAGGACTGACGGTCATGATCAAGGGAAAGAAGCTCTCCGAGATCACCAAGGTGGACAAGGTAGGAAAATCCACCATCACCACAGATGCGTTCAATGCGGTCGTAGGCGATCTCAAGGCGAAGCTGTAGACATCTCTGATGCAAGATTTTTCGTTTCAGGGATTGGGGACGGAGTGGTCCATCCTGGTCGATGCGCCTGTGTTCTCATCCCGTGAGAAGCAGGCGGTTCTTGATACCGTGAAGCGTTTCGAGCAGCGATTTTCGCGTTTCCTTTGGGATTCGGAAGTCAATGCTTTCCGGGAAAGCGACGCCGGAACGTACCCTCTTTCTGAGGAGCTCTTCATTCTTCTGGAACGGGCCGAGAAGCTTCGGACGCTGACCGCCGGTGCCTATGATCCGGCCGTCGGGGCGCTTCTCGAACGGGCCGGATATGGATATGCATCGAAGGGATCACATGAGGAGGGGAGTGTCGATGACTTCGTTCTTCCTTCGTGGTCGCTTACCGGACGAGAACTCGTCATCGATGGCCCGACCGCTTTCGATTTCGGCGGGATCGGCAAGGGGTACTGTATCGATATCGTTTCGCGTCTTCTTTCTGATGTGGGACAACGATATTTCCTGGTCGAAGGAGGCGGTGATATGTACGGGACGAAGAAACGTGACGGGAGCGCCTGGCAGATAGCGATCGAGTATCCGGGGAATCCGGAACTCATGGCCGGGACGGTGGCGCTTGCGGACCAGGGGTTGGCAGTCTCTGATCGGTTTCGCCGTCGGTTCGGCGATTGGCACCACGTGGTCGATCCGAAACGGAAACGGCCGACAGACTCGATCGATGGCTGTGCTGCGGTCGCACCGGATGCGTGGGCAGCCGATTGCATGACATCCGGATTATTTCTTGCTGAAAAGAACCGGTATCCGACTCTCGCACAGGCGTTTGAGGGGGAGTATCTGGTTTTCTTCCGAGACGGGAAGGCCGAAGTGAGTGCTGATTGGAAAGGAGAACTCTTTTCTTAAAAACCCTTTTTAGAGGCTTTTTTGACATATTGCGAAGTAGTTGTATAATTGTAAGTGTAATATAATTAAACACTTACATTATGCAAATCCTCACGCCTAAGCAGAAGATCGTCTTGCAGGCGATCAAGGATTTCTTTGCCGAGAACGGTGAGATGCCGACTGTGCGCGAGCTCCAGGAGCATACTGGGAGCAAGTTCGGCCTCAAGCTCAAAAGCCTGCGAAGCTTCTTCATTTATTTGAACGAGTTGGAAGAGAAGGGTTACATCGAGCGGAGTTCCGAGGACCGCGGTATTTCCATCAAGGAAGTGACCAAGGACAAGTTTCTTGACGTGCCGGTCTTCGGTATGGCCTCGGCTGGGGCGGCTACCATGTTCGCGGATCAGTATATCGAAGGCTACCTTAAGGTGTCCAAGCGTATCGTGGGTGATCACAAGGTGTTCGCGATCCAGGTCTCCGGGACCTCCATGAACAAGGCCAAGGTGGGTGGCAAGACGATTCAGAACGGGGATTTTATCCTCGTGGATGCCGATGTCGACGAATACGAGAACGGCGACAAGGTGCTGGTGGTGATCGACGGGCTCGCGACCGTCAAGACCTTCCGGACCATCGATGGACATCATATCGTCCTCCTGCCTGAATCCTCGGACAAGAGGCACAAGCCGATCTTCCTCACTGACGAGGATGATTTCGTCATCAACGGCAAGGTGATCGATGTTTTGAAGCTCAATTGACGAAACAGGGAAAGGGTGTCAGGCTGAAGGGGAAAATACCCCTATGGCCTATCTCGTTACTCCCAAGCTGGTTTTCCCTCTGGAGAAGTATGTGGTGAACGGGATACCGTTCGGGAAGCGTTCCGAACACAACGGTGTCCTGTGGGGCGTGCACCTCGGTGAGGACTGCATCGTGCCGGCCGGGACGGACGTGAAAGCGGCCGGACGTGGGACAGTCGTCTACGCGGCCTATCATGCCGGATCGGAAGAAAAAGGAAACTGGGGGAATATCCTCATCATCCGGCACAAGCGTCCCAAAAGCAAAGAGGTCTTCCATACCCTCTACGCCCACCTCGGAACGTGTTTCAAGAAGATGAATGACAAGGTGGAGCTTGGCGAACCGCTCGGATTCGTCGGCGAGGCCTTCACGCCGGAGAACGGCTGGTGGGCGGCTCATCTCCACTTTGCGGTCTATACCGGACCGTGGAACGGCGAGGTACTCGCGGGATACTGGAAAGAGGGCGACACGCGCACCCGACCGGAGTGGTGGAAGTCCCCGAGCGAGTTCATCAAAGGGTATAGTATCGGTGCCCCGAGAGAGAATCGAACTCCCATTGCCGGTTCCGAAGACCGGAGCTTTATCCATTAAGCTATCGGGGCAGGTATTCTATCCATTTATACCCTAAATCTTTCCTAGGGTCAACGAAAGACCTCGGCGTACAGCCGAGGTCTTGTCTTTGAGGAGTAAGGGAATACTCAGGCGTTTTGCCCGGTATTCTCTCCGCGTTTCCACGAGCAGGCCGTGTGATGGATGGCCATGAGACCGCCGATGATGGCAAGATTCTTGAGGAACATGGTCATCTGCATCTGTCCTTGCGGACCGCCCCAGTCGAGGTGGTACATGAGCGTCGCAAGGACCGTGAAGGCGATGAGCATCATGGTCGCGAGCGGGACCCTGATCCCGAAGAGGAGCATCAGTCCGCCACCGAGCTTCAAGACGATCGCTACGACGGTCGCGATCGTGGCGAGGCCGGCCAGTCCCCACGGCGTGAGTCCCATGGCGACATATCCGACGGTCCCGTTGAAGTTCATGAGAAACCCTGCGCCACCGACGACGAAGAGGAGCGAGAGAAACACCCGGGCTACGGCGGGGCACCACTTGCTCGTACATTCCCTGTCTGCAAACATATGTTAATAAATTAGGAAATTATATCCCCTATACATAGTATAGCACTCCGGAAGGGAATAGTCCTCGGATTGTCAAGGAAAGAAAAAAAGACCCACAGGGGTGGCTACAGGGAATCGAACCCTGATTCATGGTACCACAAACCATTGTCCTACCATTGAACGATAGCCACCCCTCTGGGTCTTTTCAGGTACTGGTGCCCTCGGAGAGAATCGAACTCCCATCAAGGGCTTAGAAGACCCCTGCTCTATCCATTGAGCTACGAGGGCATGCGGTGGGTGTAGTAGGGCTCGAACCTACGACCGTTGGCTTAAGAGGCCACTGCTCTACCAGCTGAGCTATACACCCGGAATTGGGTAACGTCTAATACTCTAACAAATCCTGCTCCCTTCGTCAATGGATCTTCTTGTATTCCCGCCATTGTTTCTCCGACCAGTTGGCCGGCTTGGAGGTGAGGACCTGTTGTTCTCCCGGATGCGGATAGAGGCTCGGCGACTTGTAATTGCTCCAGAACTTGTCCTCGATGGTCACGTTGCCGGAGGTGTCGGTGACGGTCTGGGTGAAGACGGTACGCATGCTGCCGTCCGGATTGCTCTGGAGGATGTGCGGGCCGTCGACGGCGACATTCCGACCGTCCTTGGTACCGTAGAACCGGAACGTCAGTTCGGTGCCGTCGATGAACGGTTTGACGAGGATGTAGCCGGGGGTGTTGTTGACGAAGCTCAGGTCGGGCTTGGGGATATAGATGGTGGCATCCATGCCGTAGGGATAGTAGTAGCGGACCGGGTAAGCGTGATTGCGCCTCGCGGTGATCTTGAGACCGCTGTAGATGGCGGCGCGGAACACGGTGCTCGAGACCTGGCAGATGCCGCCGCCGAACTCCGGTGTCGTTTGGTTGTTCTTGATGACGAGTTCCGGGAGATAGCCATGCTCGCCATCGACTTCGCCCAAATGGTCGACGAAGGAGAATTCCTCGTTCGGGGCGATGAGGACGCCGTCGAACTGCTCCAACGCGCGCTTGATATTGTAGACACGGTTTTTCGGCGACCCTTTGAAGTTGGTCTTGCCTTCACCGATGAGTTCCACGAGACCGAGGCGGTCCTTGTCGGCCGAGGTGATGGCGGGGAAGACGACATCGGTGGGAAGTTTGATGGTCGGCTTGTCCTTGGCGGAAGCCTGGGTGAGAGCCTGAAGGACGGCTTCGTAGCTTTCATCGGTTTTCAACGTTCTTCCGACCCGTTCCGGCGAGGAGACAACCACCTTGGTGTCCTCGATGGAGAATTTCGCGTCGGCCGGTTCTTGTTTGGCCCGGGTGGCGAATGAGTCGATGAAACTTCTGACAACTTCCGTGTCGATGTCACTCGTATGGGAGACCTTCATGTGCGCGCGACCCTGTCGGGAGAGGGAGAAGGAGCAGAAAGTCTTCTTGGCGGGGCAAAACGACGTGTTCTCGATCTCGGAACGCCCGTCGAGCGTCCGGGCGGGAGCGCTCGCGAGGTGAAACCACCCGCTCATGTCCTGGAAGGTCAGAGTCTCGGAATATTCCGAGGCGGTGAGGGTGAGTGATTGCGGGATGGCGGCCTCCGCAAGAGAGGGGAGCAGGAGAGCGGAAGAACACAAAACGATACCGAAGAGCATTCGGCGGAAAAGGGGAGAGAGGCGGAAGCGTGATACGTGCATGTGGCTTGGCTGAAGTTGTCTGTTGGAGAAAGAGGAACGCCGGTCCATCAAAACGGAACCGGCGTCTTTGTCCCCTCCGTTTCGTCCCGGTGCGGATCGCTTAGAAACCGCGGACCTGGATCTTCTTGGTTTTGGTGGTGTCGGCCTTGGGGAGGCGGATGGTGAGGATGCCGTTCTTGAGGGCGGCGTCGGCCTTTTCCGGGATGACGTCGACAGGCAGGAGGACGGAGCGGGAAAAGGATCCCCAGTAGCATTCCTGGTAGTAATAATTGCCGTGCTCGACGACTTCCTCGTTCTTGCGTTCGCCCTTGACGGTCACCATGTCGTTGTTGATGGAAACGTCGAGGTCTTCGGGCTTGACGCCGGCGATGGTCGACTTGATGACGATATCGTTCTCGGTCTGGTAGACGTCGATGGTGAGCTGGCCTTCGGCACCCTCGTCGCCTCCCTGGTTGAAGCTCGGCGTCCAGCTCTCTTCCTCATGCGAAGCAGGGAAAGCGGTGCGGTCCTCGTGCATCGTGACATTGGTTTCCTCTTCCTCGTGGTTGTAGACGGGGACGGATTCGCGGAACGAATCTTCCTCGATATTCTTGGCACCGGTCAAACGCTCGAAGAATGATTTCTTTTGTTTCGTCATAAGGCTCCTCTGTTAGCTCTTTTTAATACCATTAGTATACCAGGTGCGGGGTAGCGGGGCAAGGGCTTTTACCGAGGCATCCTTACGCTGTCATCCTGAGAACCAGGAAATTGTACAGGGTATGGAGCGAGACGGCGAGAGAGAGGATCGAGACGTTTTTCCAAAGGGATTTTTCTTTCCTGGAAAAGAAGTAAAAGAAGAAGAGGACGCTGAAAAACGCGTGCACGGCGAGAACGCTGAAAAGTCCCGAACGGGCGTCCGTGGGGAGATCCTGCAGGCCAAGGATGATTTCCAGCGAGGAGAACCCTGCGCCGAACAGGATTCCGAGAAGGAGCAAGGATGTTTTCTTGGTCTCTTCGGTGAATGGGAACCGTCTCGCGTATTGCCGGACGAACAGGAAACGGGCGATTTCTTCCGCCGAGGCGAAGAGGATCAAGGGAGAGAGTGTGGTCGTCGCTTTGGTCATGCCGGACAAGAGATTGTTCAGGGACGATTCGGAAACGATGCCGAATCCGATGAGGAGGAGTTCCAGGAGCAATGCGAAACCGGCGGAGAGGATGCCGAAGAGAAAGACGGAAACATATCGCATACCAAAGAAAGTCAAACTTCAAAAATCAAAGGTCAAAAGTGGAGAAGTCGTCGATCAAGAGAGAAGATTGGCGAGAGCGCCCTTCAGTTCCTCGAGCTTGCGTTTCGTGTCCTCGAGCGACTCCCGGTTCTGCTCGATGATATGAGCGGGAGCCTTGCCGGTGAATTTCTCGTCACTGAGACGCGCTTCTATCCCGGTCTGATATTTCTTCAACGTATCCTGTTCCTTGGAAAGACGTTCTTTTTCCTTTTCGATGTCGATGACGCCTTCGAGGTGGACGAAGGCCGTATAGGTAGTACCGGCGACGCGGGCCGAATGTTTCGGCGTTTCCGATGATGCGCTGATCACGAGGTCGGAGACGCGGGCGAGTTTCCTGATGAGGTCTTTTGCATCGTCGAATGAATCCTGATCCGTGACCAGGGTGACGGTGAGCGGCTCCTTGGGATCGATACGGTAGAAGGAGCGGATGGTACGGATCGAGGTGATGAGGGACTGGAGCTCCGTGAATCCGCCGACAGCCTGATCGTCCGCATCATTGACGGAGGAGGTGGGCCAGGGGGTCATCATGAGGAACGTCTTGGCATCGGAGTGGAGCGTCTGGAAGATCGCTTCCGTAGCGAAGGGCATGAGGGGATGCCAGAGGCCAAGCAGAGTCCCGAAGACCTGTCGGAGCACTGCGTCATTCTTTTCTATCTTGTGGATCTCGACGTACCAGTCGGCGAATTCGTTCCACGTGAAATCACGGAGGGTTTCGGCCGCGAGCGAGAGCTGGTAGCGTTCGAGGTGGCGGGTGACTTCCGCGACGGTCTCGTTGAGCCGAGCCAAGATCCACTTGTCGGCAAGTGATTTTTCCTTATCCGTATCCTGGTCGCCTGTCACTTGATCCTTGTTGTTCGCTACATACCGTCCGATGTTCCAGAGCTTGTTCACGAAGTTCCTCGAGGCGACGATCTTTTCGTCGGAGAGCTTGAGATCGTTTCCCGGGGTCGAGCCGACGACGAGCGCGAGGCGCAGGGCGTCGGCACCGTATTCGGCGATGACGTCGAGGGGATCGATGATGTTGCCGAGGGACTTGGACATCTTGCGACCCTGTTCGTCACGGACGAGACCGTGCAGGTAGACGGTCTTGAACGGCACCTCTCCGAGGAGGTAGGTCGACATGAGGATCATGCGCGCCACCCAGAAGAAGAGGATATCGTAGCCGGTCTCGAGGAGGGCAGTGGGGTGGTAGATTTTTTCCTGTTGCCACTTCGTCTCGTCGGAAGACCAATCGAGCGTCGAGAACGTCCACAGTCCCGACGAGAACCACGTGTCGAGCGTGTCCGAGTCCTGTTCGAAGAAGTGTCCTCCGCACTGCGTGCACGGGTCGAGGATGTCGATGGCGATCGGGGTGGCGTTGGGCACCCGGCCGATGGTCATGATCGATTCCGGGTCGACGTTTTTGATACGGCGAAGGAGGGTGCGGATAGCGGCGCCGTGACTCACCACCAAGACGTTTTTGCCCGGGTGGTTTGTCAGATATTCCGAGACGGCCTCCCACATGCGTTCCTCCACTTCCTTGTAGCTTTCGTTGTCGACGGGCTTGTCTTCATACCGTGAAAGGGAGGGATATTGCTTGAGAGCTTCGTCGATGAGCATGCCTTCGGCTTCGCCCATGTGGCGTTCCCGCAGGCGTTGATCGAGGATGATGTCCTGACGTTCGGGGAGGGCTTCCTCGATGATCTGGGCGGTTTCGTGGGCGCGGATGAGGTCGGAGCTGAAGATCGCTCCGATGTTTTCATGTTTGAGAGACTCCGCCGCACGGTGGGCCTGTTCTCTCCCGGTGTCGTTTAACGGCATGTCGCCGCTTCCCTGCATCCGCCGCTCCTTGTTCCAGTCAGTCTGGCCATGGCGCGCGAGAAAGAGTTTGGAACGGACTTCTGCATCGACATATTCCTTGCCGCAGTCGAGGCAGTACCAGACAGGGATGCGGTGGCCGTACCAGATCTGGCGCGAGATGCACCAGTCGCGCAGGTTGTCGATCCAGTGGAAATACGTTTTCTCGAAGCGTTCCGGAAGGATCTCGATATCGCCAGATCGTACCGCCTGCTGCATGAGGGTCTTGAGCGTGGTTGTCTTCCCGTCTCTTTCGAAAGATTTGTTGACATCGATGAACCACTGCCGTTTGATCTGCGGCTCGATGACGCCGCCGCCGCGACTGTTGGTGGCGATGTTGTGAGAGTAGTTTTCCTCGATTTTGACGACGAGACCCTTGGTCTGGAGTTTTTCGATGATCTTGGTTCGGGCTTCCGCGATGGGGAGACCGGCGAACTCGCCGGCGATGGGGAGGAGCTTGCCCTGTTCGTCGATGATCTGTTCCTTGTCGAGGTCGTGGCGCTTGGCGATGTCAAAGTCGGTGTGGTCGTGCCAGGGGGTGATGGTCATGACACCGGTTCCGAATTCGCGGTCGATGGCCTCGTCCTTGATGACGGTCGCCGTGATCGGTCCGTTGATCCATTCGAGCTCGATGGTTTGTCCGTGCGCATAGTCCCGGTAGCGCTCGTCCTCTGGATGCATGACGACGTACTTGTCGCCGAACTTGGTCTCGGGCCGGGCGGTCGAGATGGTGAAGGGACCGTACTGCAGGTAGTAGAACGGGATCTTCTCCTCTTTCCACTCGATCTCGTCGTCGGAGACGGTCGTCTGCATCTTGGGATCCCAGTTGACGATGCGGTCGCCGCGGTAGATGATACCGTCCTCGTACATCTGCTTGAAGGCGGCACGGACGGCACTGTTTCGTGCCTCATCAAGCGTGAAGGCCTCGCGCGACCAGTCAAGGGACGAACCCATCTTCTTGCACTGGTTGACGATGGTGTCATGGCTCGCCTGCGCGAACTGCTCGACACGTTTGAGGAATTCCTCACGGCCGAGGTCGTAGCGGGTCAAGCCTTCCTCTTCGTGAATGATCTTTTCGACTTTGCTCTGGGTGGCGATGGCGGCATGGTCGGTGCCGGGGAGCCAGAGCGTCCGGTAGCCCTGCATCCTCTTGAACCGCACGAAGGCGTCCTCGATGGCGAGCATCGAGGCGTGTCCGGCGTGGAGGGTACCGGTGACGTTGGGCGGGGGAAGGACGATGCTGAAGGGCAAGGCATCAGGCTGGGTATATCCTTGTCTCACGCACTCGTCAGGGTTGAAAAAGCCGCTCTTTTCCCAGTCGGAATAAAGCTTGTCTTCCCAGTCTTTGGCATTGTAGGCTTTGGGGATTTCTCGGGGGGTCATATTTCCAACGATAACAGAAAAAGGCTTTAAATTCAAGAAAAAAGCCGAGACGTCTCCGGAGGAGAGTCTCGGCGTGGTTTCGGCAGGAAAATGATCAGGCCGCTTCAATCTTCTGACACCTGTCCCACTTGAAGCAATAGCGCTTTTCGGCGGTGCCAAGCAGGACGATTTCGGCGGATCGTGCGAACGGCATGTCCACAGTGAAGATGTCTTCCGCACCGGGCTTTCTTTGCAGCGAAATGCTGTCGGCAAACACCAGGCTGGGGCGTATGTCGATTCCGGTATTCCCAGTATGCCGGCCGCAGTTGTGGACCCGGTCGAACTTGAAATAGACCTTCTCATGCTTGAAATCCGGATCGACTCCGGTGAGACGAAAGACGAAGATTTCTGCTCCGAATTCCCTACAGTGGCAGATGAGTTCACGGCCACCAGTCAGGATCTTGTCGATGAGCACTCCCCAATCGGGAGTCATTCCCGTACAATCCATAATGCTTCCCTCCGTGTGAATGCAGTGCAATGAACAAATCTCTCCGGAGGTTTTCCGGAGAGATGTAGTGTACGACAAGAAAAGCATTCCGTCAATCAGTGGCAGAGGTATCACTGCCCTCGGTCCATTGCGCGATGGAAGAGTGTTTCAGCGTCGTGAGTCGGGAGCTCGTCGTTTTCACCCGTCTCGTTTTTCTTGATGCCGGAGTACCCGTGACGTCCGTCAGTTACAGATGATTCGAATCCGACGTGTGATACCTCGAATCGATCGCCTTTCCATTCCACCTCGAAGGTCACGGTGCCGTCTTCGCTCTCACGTCGGTCGAGGACGCGGAATTCAGGAACTTCTTTCTTTTCCGCCGAAACGTTTCCCATCTCTTGCTCGAAGTGCATAGGGGAGTGAGTGAATAGTTATGTTTCCATTGTACCACTACTGGAGTGGAAGATTGGCGTTGGGTTCGAGAGTGAAAAAGGTTTTCTGGAGAGCCTTTTTTTCTTCGTCGGTCATGTGGCTATAGCGGTAGGCGGCGGCGACGCCGATCATGGCGGCGTTGTCGAGGGAGTAGGTGAATTCCGGCATGGAGAAACGTGTGTCCGGGAAATGTTCTGCGACCATGTTTTCCAGGCGTTCGCGCAGACGCACGTTGGCCGAGACACCGCCGGCGATAGTGAATGTTTTCGGCTGATATTTCCGGATAGCCTTTTCCGCCTTGGCGACGAGCACGTCGACGACGGCTTCCTGGAACTCATGGCAGACCATGTCGACGAACGCTTCGTCATCTTTCCTGTCCTCATGTTTCTTGAGGAAGTAGAGAACGGATGTCTTGAGTCCGGAGAAGGAGAAGTTATAGTCACCACTGTCGAGCATCGGCCGAGGGAAGGAAATTGCAGATTGCAGATTTGTGATTGCAGATTCTTTGGGATTTTCCTGGTTTTCGCATTCCAATCTGAAATCTGAATTCCTCAATCTGAAATTATCGGCGCGCTTCGCGACGATGGGACCGCCGGGGTAGGGGAGGCCGAGCATCTTGGCCACCTTGTCGAAGGCCTCACCCGCGGCGTCGTCTTGTGTCTCGCCAAGAAGCTCGTACTGGAAATGATCTTGCATGAGCATGAGCTGTGTGTGTCCTCCCGAAACGATGAGAGCAACCAGAGGAAAAATTTCTTCTCTCTTGCTTACTGCCTCTTGCCTACTGCCTGTATTGCCAACGAAGTTGGCATACACGTGTCCTTCCAAATGATTGATCCCTAGGAGCGGTTTTCCCCATGTGAGGGCCAACGTCTTGGCGGCAGTAACTCCGACGAGGAGTGCAGGCATGAGACCGGGACCCTGTGTCACTGCGATGAGGTCGATGTCGCTTGGTGTCAGGTGGGCGCGCTCGAGTGTCTCCTCGATGACGGGGACGATGTTCTTGGTGTGTTCGCGGGCGGCGAGATTGGGCACCACGCCGCCCCACTTGGCATGAAGCGAGGCCTGGGAGGAGACAGTGTTTACGAGAACGGTTGCTCTGCCGCCTGCCCGGCCTGATCCGTCAGTAGACGGAGAAGACGGGGACCACTCAATAATGGCGGCCGCGGTCTCGTCGCACGACGTTTCGATGCTTAAGATACGCATATTAGGATATTTGCCAAAAGGGGAGTATACTAAATGACCTTCCGTATAGAGTCCATTCTTTACTCTATCAAGGCTATGGTAAAGCGCAAGTCGTCTATACCGCTGCCGCACACGCCGACCGATGAGGAATTGGTCCTGGCCGTCCTGTCCGGGAAGAAGAAATACTACCGCGAGCTCGTCAACCGCTACCAGCGTAAGCTCCTGCTCTATCTCCACCACCTCATCGGCGCAAGCGACGAGGCGGAGGACCTTCTGCAGAACGTCTTCGTCAAGGTCTACGAGCACCTCAAGGACTTCGACCAGGATCGCAAGTTTTCCTCATGGATCTATCGCATCGCGCACAACGAGGCGGTCAACTATCTCAAGAAGAAGAGTCGCCGCCGCCTGGTCGCGTGGGAGGACATCGTCAGTTCCAAGGACAAGCTCGACACGGCCGACGACAAGGACACACCGGAGGAAACTTGGATGAAAGAAGAAGTGCGGAGCGAGGTCGACAAGGCTCTCTCGCGGCTGCCCAAGAAGTACAAGGAAGTGCTCGTGCTCAAGTATTTCCTCGGCAAGTCGTACCGTGAGATGAGCGACATCACCGGCCGGCCGCAGAACACCGTCGCCACCCTCCTCAACCGCGCCAAGAAAAAACTCCTCATTCATCTGAACGAGGAGCATGAGTGGTAATTCTCGTACCCTTGCTTTTTCATTGATTTCTGTTACAATGTCTTCGCAGAATGCTTCTGCGTTTTCTTTTTACCAAAATGGTAGACGGCCCCATCGTCTATCGGTTAGGACAGCGGCTTTTCAAGCCGTTAAGAGGGGTTCGACTCCCCTTGGGGCTACTGTAAAAGTAAAAAGTCCTGGATTTATTCCAGGGCTTTTTACTTTTGTAATATTCAAGGGGAGTCGAACGGGCAGGAGCGAGCCCTTTCGCGAAGGCGAAACTGGCGAGTGTCGACGGATGCGAGTGAGCGAGCATTCGGCGCTGCCCAGGGCAACGAAGCGGTCAGCAGACCGCGAGGCGGAACTCCCCTTGGGGCGGTTCTCTTGATCCGGGCTGAGTAGTTCGACTCCCCTTGGGCGATTCTCTTGATCTGGGCTGAGTAGTTCGACTCCCCTTGGGTTAATCTTTACTTTGGGAAAAACAGTTTTAAAATAGAAGAGAAATCCTTTTTTATGTCAGAAGAACAAGTCACAAGAAATCAACATTATATTCCCCAGTTCTATTTGAGAGGCTTTACTGGTCCTGATAAGAAAGTCGAGGTTTTGAGTTGTGAAAGGAATAAACTTTTGCCTCGGCGAAATCCGAAAAGTATTGGATGTGAGCCGTTCTTTTATGGAGCAGAGACGGGGGTTTCAGATCAGGTTAGTCAGGAAGCAGAAGACTTTTTTAAGCATTTAGAAGATTCGCTAGCTAAAAAGATACCGTTCATCGAACGGAAGATTCTTGGTGGCCAACAACTAAGTGAAGATGAAAGATGGACCTTCGCCTTTCTTATGGGTATGCTTTGGATCCGTGGGCCAGTGATGCGCGAACAAAATCAAAGAATGGTTGAAGATTTAATGCAACAGATGATGCAGCTTACGGTTGCGCGGCCAAAAGAGGATGTGGAAGCATTTTTTAATCAGTTTGATAGAAGCCAAGGGAGAGTCACATCTTCTGAAGATAGAGAAAAAATTATTGAGATTTTTAAAAATAAAGATTATAAACTCAATGTGAATAATGTTTTTCACATTTCAATGTTCCAGGATATTCATCGGTATGCCAATCTTTTTGCTGCTAAGGACTGGTTTGTTTATATTAATCAAGGGAAAAAGAGATTTGTAACATCAGATAATCCGGTGGTTGAAATATTTCCTCCGGTTAGGACTTTTTATGGAACAGACTTTTTTAGTAGAGAACATTATTTTGCTTTTTCTCCGAAAATCTTAATTTATTGTAAGACTCCTAACAAGAAAAACTCAAAAAAATTAAGACGGAGGACTCTTTTTGATCGAGATGCTCGTAAAGTTTTGGAGCTTAATATGATTTTAGCGACCCATGCTCTCAAGTATATGTATGGTAGAGAGAAAGAGGATTTCGAAGAGATACTTTTTATGGTCGATTTTATACGAAAGAAACAACTCGAGGCTTTAAGAAAAAATACCCCCTCTCCTTTTATTTAAATTTCCATCCCGTTCCGCTCGCAGATGTGGGCGTAGGCGAGGGCGCTTTTGCGGACAGTGCGCTGTTGTGTTTTGTAGTCGATGGCGACGAGGCCGAAGCGCGGCCAGTAGCCCTTGTCCCATTCGAAGTTGTCGAGGAGCGACCAGTAGAAGTAGCCGCGCACGTCGATGCCTTCCTCGATGGCTCGGTGTACGAAGCGGAGGTGTTCGCGGATGAAGGATTCCCGCTCCTGGTCGAGCGCGTCGGCCAGACCGTTTTCGGTGACGTAGATGGGCAGTTTGAATTTCCCGAGGAAGCGCAGGATGTGATAGAGACCCTCGGGGTAGATCTCCCAGCCGAGGTCGCTCTCGGGATGGTCCTTGTTGTGGTCGCGTCGGATGAAATTGAGACGGTTGTGGAAATAGTACTGGACGGTGAGGAAGTCGTGGTGGTCGCGGGTGAGGCGGAGCATATACTCGTTGGTGAAGAAACGTGCGATGCGGACGCTCATCCGGTCGAGGAGGCTTTTCTTACGATAGGGGACGAACGACTGCATGATGTTCGCGAAACCGACCTTCGCCTCGGGGTCGATTTCGTGGATCGCGTGGAAGGCGCGGTTGTGAGCCTTGGCAAGAGAGTGGAAGACGCGGTAGGCCGAAGCGTAGCTTTTTTTCTGGGGCGGCCAGACGCCGCTCACATAGGCGGCACCGATCACCGAGGTCGGTTCGTTGAGCGTGATCCAGAACGTCACCTCGTCCTTGAGCTGGGAGACGACGAACTGTGTGTAGCGCTTGAAATATTCGGGAAACTCCTTGCTTTCCAATCCGCCCTGTTCGGCGAGCCAGAGAGGAATGGTCCAGTGCCAGAGCGTGACGAAGGGTTCGAGGCCGCGCTCGCGGAGGGCGAGGAGGACGTCCCGGTAGTGGTTGATCGCGTCCTCGTCGAACGTTCCCTCCTCGGGCTCGATGCGGGACCACTCGATGGAGAATCGATGCGCGTTGTGATGGAGGGACTTGGCGAGGTCGAAGTCTTCCCGGTACCGATGGTAGTGATCGCAGGCCGCGCCGGAGAGATAGTTCTTGGAGTCTTCGGCTTCGGGCCGGATGCGGTCCCAGTGTCCGAGGTGGCCGAATTTTTTGTAGGACTCTTTGGCGAGACGGACGGCGTTTTCTTTCTCCCATTCGGACCAGTCATTGTGCGTGCCGCCTTCGACCTGGTGCGCCGACGTGGCCGAACCCCAGAGAAAGTTTTTGGGAAAGTTGAGCATTGCCATAGTGTTTCTTTTATGATAGCATAGCCATTCGTATGTTGGTGATATAATAACGGACATGACGCAAGATTTCGTTTTTCCCAATCCGAAGACGACCGTGCCGAAGGAGCGGCGGGTGCAGCGGGCGATCGAGCTCATTCCGGGCCTTCTCACGTGGGGGACGCTTCTCGGAATGATCGTGTTTTCGTTTTTTATCCCCGTGTGGGCGGCGATTTTCATCATCGTCTTTGACATCTATTGGATCCATCGCGCGCTCTACATATCACTCTGGTCCCTTGCGGCGCATCGGGCTGTCGAGGAGGGCAAACGGATCGATTGGTGGGAGCGCTGTCAGAATATCGTACATCCGGATGCGTACGCCGACCTTTTGAAGGAGCGGTTGCAGAAGATGCGCGAGAGTCTCCAGGAACTCCCATTCTTTCACTTGGGTGAACGTCGTATCGTACGGAAGGAGATGCGACGCACCAAGAAGATCCTCGAGGAAACCAAAGTGCTCATTCCCATCAAGGACAAGATCTGGGACTGGCGCGATGTCATCCATGTGGTGCTCCTCCCGACGGCCGGAGAGCCGCCCGAGATCCTCGAACCGGCCATCCAGTCGCTCGCCGATGCCAATTTTCCCAAGGAACAGATGATCGTCCTCCTCGCGACCGAAGAACGCGAGTCTCCTGAGACGCGTCTCCCCAAGGTGGAATATCTCAAGAAGAAATTCGACGGCGTGTTCCGTGACTTTCTCGTGACGACGCACATCGTGGCGGACGGCGAGATGAAGTGCAAGGCGTCCAATGCCGGATTCGCCGCACGCGAACTCATGAAGTATCTCGACGAGCGCGGTATCGACTACACGCGGGTCGTCTTTTCCAACTTCGACTGTGACACCGTGGCGCACCCCGAATACTTTGCCGCGCTCACCTACGCCTACATCACCGATCCCAAGCGCCTGCAGCGCGCCTACCAGCCGCTCCCCATGTATCACAACAACCTCTGGGATACCAACGCTTTCGTTCGTCTCGTGGTGACGGGGTCGTCCTTCTGGCATCTCTACCAGTCGACGCGCAAGGAGATGGTGACGTTCTCCTCGCACTCGGAACCGTTCGACACGTTGGTCAAGGTCGGTTTCTGGCCGGTCAATATGATAAGCGAAGACAGTATCATCTATTGGAAGTGTCTCTCGTACTTCCATGGTGATTACCGTGTGGAGCCGATCCATCTCCCGGTCTCGCTCGACGCGGTGCTCGCTGAGACCTACTGGAAGACAGTCAAGAACCAGTACAAGCAGAAGCGCCGCTGGGCCTACGGTATCGAGAATTTTCCCGTGACCATGCGCGCCATCTGGCCGGACCGGCTCATCCCGCTTCGGACCAAGCTTCGCGTCACGTTCGAGATGGTCGAGGGACACTACTCGTGGGCGACCACGTCGTTTATCCTGACGTTTCTCGGGTGGTTGCCACTCATCCTCGGGGGAGTGGTCTTCCGGGAGAGCGTGCTCGCGCACAATCTGCCCTTCGTGACCAAGACGCTCATGACGCTCGGTATGTCGGGTATGCTCATCTCCATCCCGCTCTCGCTTATGTCCCTGCCGCCGCGACCCAAGAAGTATCACTGGACGAGGAATTTCCTCATGCTCTTCCAGTGGCTCTTGGTGCCCTTGGTCGGGTTCCTTTCGGCCTTTCCGGCGCTCGACTCGCAGACGCGTATCCTCCTCGGCAAGTACTTCGGCGAGTTCTGGGTGACGGAGAAGATGAGGAAGTAGGTATTACGTATTTTGTATCATGTATTAGGTATCGGGGTCTTTCATACATGATACATACTACGGATCTCGAGTGTGAAACCATTGAGACGAATTTTCTATAACCGTCCGACGCTGGATGTAGTTCGGGAACTTCTTGGTTGTTTTCTGGTAAGAAAAATCGGGCGAAAGATCATCCGGGCGCGGATCACGGAGGTGGAGGCCTACGTCGGCGAGGACGACCTGGCCTGTCACGCATCGAAGGGCCGAACCAAGCGGACCGAAGTCATGTACGGCGAGGCGGGACACGCGTATGTCTACATGATCTACGGCATGTATCACTGTCTCAATATCGTGACGGAGAAGAAGGGCTTCCCCGCAGCGGTCCTTATCCGTGCGGTGGAAGTCGAGGGTGTGTCATACAAAGAAACGGATGGCCCGGGAAAACTCTGTCGGTTCTTGGAAATCGATAGGGGGCTCAATGGTTGGGATATTACGACAGGTGAAAAGCTTTGGGTGGAACAAGGGAAACCATCCGACCATGAAACCATCGTAGCCATGAAGAGAATCGGTATCGACTACGCCAAATACTGCCGGGAATATCTCTGGCGGTTCATACTGACGAAAGGGTGATCCGACTGTTGCAATTTTCCGAAAAATGTGACAGTCTATGGTCGGTTCATTCTATTCATTCTATCGGGAGAATCGTGGTGAGATTCAGGTATGTGTGTCTCATGATAATCGGGGCGCTGCTTCTCGGCACGCTGTCGGTAATGGTGTACTTCGTCTTTGATCCGGCTTTCTTTCCGGTGGCGACGTCGGCGACGGAGGATCAGGGAAAAGCGGTGCCTTGGGAACCTTTCTTCAAGTTCCTTTCTGGCAGTGTGCTGTTTCTCCTCTTGGTAGGATACGTCACCTTCGGGGTGATTTTCTGCCCGTGGCGCAAGCGGAGGCAGTGTCGCCGCCAATACCTGGGTTCCTAACAACAAAAAAAGGGCTCTGTCCGAACCGGACGAGCCCTTTGAAATTTTTATGCTACTCCAAATGTATCTTTTCCTCGAAGCGGGTGAGAGCCTGTTTGAGAAAAGGATGATTCATGAGAGTCGGGTCGGATTTCAGGATATTCTTCGCCTCGTCTCTGGAGATCTGAATGAGCTTCATATTGGTGAGGTTTTCCATCGAGATATCAGGGAGGCCGGACTGACGAGTGCCGAGGAAGGCGCCGGGACCGCGCAGTGCGAGGTCGGCCTCGGCGATGTCGAAACCACTTGATTTGTTGACGAGGACGTCGAGTCTTGCACTTTCGCTCCCGTTATTCCCAGGCAAGAGGAAACAGTATGATTGGTGTTCACCGCGACCGACACGCCCGCGGAACTGGTGGAGCTGGGCGAGACCGAAGCGCTCGGCTTCCTCGATGAGGATGATGCTCGCATTGGGGACGTCGATACCGACTTCGACCACGGCAGTGGCGACGAGGATGTCATATTTTTTCTCCTTGAAGTCTCGCATGATTTCTTCTTTCTCCTTCGCCTTGAGTTTCCCGTGGAGGAGACCGATACGGAGATCGGGGAAAACATGTTCCTCAAGACGACGGTGTTCGGCGACGGCGGCTTTGACGTCTTTCAAGGCCAGCGATTCCTCGACGAGTGGAAAAATGACAAAGGCCTGGCGGCCGGCAGCGATTTCCTGTTTCACGAATGCGTAGACGCGCTCGCGTTCCTCGGGAGTTTTCCCGAGGCGGGTAATGATGGGTTTGCGGTCCTTGGGCATCTCGTCGAGGATCGAGAGGTCGAGGTTGCCAAAGAAGGCAAGCGCCATGGTGCGCGGGATGGGTGTGGCGGTCATGGTGAGAAAGTGCGGCACGGTGTCAGGAAGGCCGTCCTTGCTTCCGAGGCTGACTTCTTGGAGCTTGGCGCGTTGGGCGACGCCGAAGCGGTGCTGTTCGTCGACAATGACGAGAGCGAGGTTCTGGAACGAGACGTCTTCCTGGATGAGGGCATGGGTGCCGACGATGATCTGCGGGATGCCGGCGGTGATGGCCTTGAGAAGGGTCGGGCGGGTGACAGTCTTGCCGTCGAGGAGGCGGTAGCTCCCGGTGAGGAGAGCGACCGAGTGGTTGGTCTTCCCGAAAAGCTTGGTGAAGCTCTCGAAGTGCTGGCGGGCGAGAACTTCCGTCGGGGCGAGGAGGGCGATCTGATGGCCGTTTCGTGCGGCAGAAAATGCAGCGAGGGCCGCGACCACCGTCTTGCCGGAGCCGACATCGCCATTGAGGAGTCGGTTCATAGGACGCGAACGTTCCATGTCAGTGAGGATCTCATAGCTTGCCTTGCGCTGCGCGTCGGTGAGAGCGAAGGGGAGGGCTGCGACGAATTCCTGGATCGCTCTCTCATCGAAAGGGATCGGGGAGGCCTGGGACGTCTCGAAGAGGGCGCGGACCTGCAGACTCTTCAGTTGAACGAGGAGCATCTCGTCGAAGGCGAAGCGTTTGCGGGCGAGGAGCTCGTGTTTGTCGTCCTTGGGAAAGTGGATGTAGTAGAGGGCGGTTTTGAGAGAGGGGAGGTGGAGGCGTTCGAGGATATCTTCCGGTACCGGATCGTCGAAGTCTTGTATTTTCGGAAAAAGGCTTCCGATCTGCCAGCGGAAGAACTTGGAAGTGAGACCGGAAGTCTCGGGATAGACGGGGACGAGGCGGCCGGTGTGAGTCGCGTCGCGGCCGGAGCGTTCGAAGGCAGGATTCTGCATGAGGAGCCCCTCGCGGTCAGCGATCACTTTGCCGCTCGCGCGGATGGTCATGCCGGCTTTGAGCATCTGCGAGACGTAGCGCTGGTTGAACCAGAGAAGACGGATCTGTCCGCCGGAGTCGTCGGTGAGTGTCGCTTGGGTGAGGAACATCTTTTTCTTCCAGGTGCGTCCGGCCTCGAGATCGGTGACGGTACCCTCGATAGTACATTTCTCATCCGGGACGAGCGTGGCGAGAGGCTTGATCTCGGAGTAGTCCTCGTAGCGGTGAGGGAAGTGGGAGAAGAGGTCGCGGACGGTGAAAAGTCCCAGGCGTTCGAGTTTCGCGAGCGTCGGTTTCTTGATGGAGGTGATACGGGAGAGGGGGGTGTCGAAGGGAAACATGAGACAGGGGTTAGGAAATGGGAGGTTAGGAGATTAGGGATGAGGAGGGGGAGAGAGAAGGAGAAAGACTGCCTTTAGTATAGAGCGAGAAGACCAGGAAAGTAAAAAGAAGGTAAAAAAAGAGACGACCCCTCGTGTGACCGCGGCTGCTGGCACGAGAAAGTCGTCAAGACCGTAGTCGGGGCGCCCGGCTACGGAAACTCGGTTGTACGGACCGAGAGGAGCAGAAAGGGAATGAGGATGTTGCGGGTGCTACCGGGTGATGCGAGTCGCTGGTTGATGGCCGGCGGTCGGTGAGTGGGTAAGTGCACTCGTAATCGTCGGTCGTTTGTATCCGGGAATCAGGTCCGCACTACCGACCCCGAAGATGGAGTCGACGAAGTGCGCGAACTCCTGCATGGTTGGTGAAAGGGCTGCTGTCGACGGTTGGCACACGATGATGTCATCGCCGTCGAATTCCAACGCGTACCGCGGCTTCAGTGTGTAGACCGGAGCCTTGTTGTATTCCTTGACCAGATTCTGAAGCTGTTGCCTCAAGATGTTGCTGATGCCTGTGGTCCTTATGGTGCAGATCCTGTTTTCGAAGAGTTTCGGTACCCCGATTGCCACTACGTTTAATGTCATTTCAATACCCTTTCTTGGATGAACTTAGGTGTTCCTTTTCTGCCCCGCGCTATTTTGTTATAAAAGAACTCTGTAATTTTACGGAAATTTTTCTCTCGTGTCAATATCAAAAAAGACAAAAAAA
Organism: uncultured Bdellovibrionales bacterium; assembly: GCA_964384235.1. Lineage (GTDB taxonomy): Bacteria > Patescibacteriota > Minisyncoccia > Moranbacterales > UBA1568 > UBA1568. The sequence goes on from CAYLJX010000001.1 coordinate 22,696, forward strand.
GACCCGCCTCCGGATGTTACATCGGTGGGCGGGAAAGGGGTTCGCGCGGGCATGCTTTAGTGCCGCATTGGCCGGGCCTGAAGGATCATCATGGGGATGAATCCGCTCTCATCAGCCTGATCGCACTGGTCGCTTCCCATGAATTCAAGTTCCCCGATCGGCTCAATACCGAAATGACGGAGAAGATCCAGGTAGTTGTCATTCGACGGGTCTTCTTCGTCGGCGCTTGGTTGGAACGTGACCGCGTCTTTCTTGAAACGGGGCTCGAACGTCACGCCTCTTGTCATGTGGAGATATGCGCCGAGTCCGTTCAGAATGAATGCACGGTGGTGCCGATTGAGCAGGGTCGCGAAGTGCAGGTGTACTGACGCCGGGCCAGGTTCTTCGCCCCGACGCGTCACGAGAAATACGTGACGTACAGCGGGCAGGGTAGACATGGATCTCTCCTAAGTTGGGTTGACCGGGTTCTTGCTGTTTTGCTGTTAAAGGGCGATGCCACTATAAATGGAAAAACCACTTTTGTCAATGGCGTCTGAAAGCTGTTTTTTCGACAACGATGCTCTTCTTTGCTACCATAAGCCATAATCGTATGGATACTTTGCATTCGTCACCCTCTCCTCTTTGCTACGCGAACGGATCATATCTGTCGCGAGACGAGATCCGGCTTGATCCGTATGATCTCGGCTTTCTGCGCGGGTATGTGATTTTTGATGTGATGCCGGTGGAGAACGGCAAGCCCTTCCTCTGGGAGCGGCACTTCAGGCGTCTGGAGGATTCGGCGCGGGCGCTCCATATGGAACTTCCGGTCTCGGCAGAGGAATACCAGGAGATACTGACGAAGCTTGTCGGAGAGAATCCGTTCGAGGAAACTTCCCTTCGGACCGTTTTTTCCGGTGGGCCGAGCGAGAACGGCTTCACGCCGACCCCGGGCAACGAGACCTTTCTCGTCCTGGTCGAGGCATTGCACTGTCCGAAAGCGGAAACGTACATGAACGGGGTGAAGACTATCACGCTCCACTACGAGCGCCCCATCCCGCAGGTCAAGCTCGGCAATCACGCGCTCGCCATCCGTGACCTGCCGCGTCGCCAGGCCGAGGGCGCCTTTGAGACGATCTATGTGAACGGCGGTACGGTCTCGGAAGCCTCACAGAGCAATCTCTTCATCGTGAAGGACGACACGCTCATCACGACCTGGGACAACGTGCTCTGGGGGATCACGCAGGGACTCGTCCTCGAGCTCGCCGAGGGTCTCGGGGTACGGACGGAAAAAAGAGCGATGACGACAGAGGAACTTTTTTCAGCTGATGAGGTCTTTATCACCGGTTCGAGCAAGCGCATCGTCCCGGTGGTTCAGATCGACGAGACCATCATCGGCGACGGCCACCCAGGCGAGACGACCAAACACCTCATACAGGCGTTTGATGAATACGTGAAGGAATATTAAAAATAACGGGTATTTACCGCGGGGCAAGCCCCGCTCCCGATCCCCACGCGGCAAGCCGCGGGGTATCGACCCGATTTTACCTGCGCTTCGCTCGGAAACGAGAGTACACTTTCGTTTCGCTCGCTACGCTTGGTAATGACGCCATGAAGGTATCATTTTGCTTTGGCGGAGGCGGAAGGATTCGAACCTTCGAGACCGTTTCCGGCCTAACAGTTTTCAAGACTGTCTGTTTCAACCACTCACACACGCCTCCATATTTATCAGCTATCGCTGATACAAAAAACTGATGTCCTCGTGCTTCCGGGGTTTCCATCGAAACCCGCCCAGTACTCGCTTGCTCGTACCGGGCCCACTCACACACGCCTCCATTCACCCCATCCTAACAAGAGGTTTGTCATTTGTGAAGTGATGGAATATACTTTTTGAAAGGAGATTCTTCGTCTTTTTGTTTGCTTATGGAATTCAGGCCACGCTATCAGAACGCCTTTCGGGAACATCGTCCCGAGTCCGAGAATGAGTCTATGGGGCACGAGCACCACCTCAACCCCGCCTACGGCGAGATCTTGCTCCACTGGCAGGAACCGGAGCACGACCCCCTGGAGCTCGGGCCCCGTTCCCGGGTTGGTGTAACTATCGCCCTCATCCTTATCGTCGCCTATGCCCTCTATACCGACAGCCCGCTCATGGCGATCACCTTCATCCTGATCGGGGTCATTGGGTACCTCTCGCTTCATCACGAGCCAAGAGTCCTCGACTATTTCGTCACCTCCAAGGGAATCGTGGCCGGCGACCAGTTCTATGAGTACGACAGCCTGCAGTCATTCTGGATCTATACCGAACCGCCGCTCGAGAACGTCTTGAGCCTGCAGACGGACGGTATGCTCGTCCCGTACGTCCATATCCCCGTCATGACCGTCAATATCCATACCCTGGCCGACACGCTCTCACAGTTCATGTCGGAAGAGCGGCACGAGCCGGGACTGGTTGACACATTGGAGAGATTGCTGCATATTTAATACTGCTCTTCGCTTCCAGAAAACCGCATAGTGAAGAGCTTTGTTTTTGTGATACAAGCGCCCGTAGCTCAGTGGATAGAGCGTCTGGTTGCGGTCCAGAAGGTCGTAGGTTCGATTCCTGCCGGGCGCACATCGATCATCTCTTGTCCTCGTCGTATAACGGATAAGACACCTCCCTCCGAAGGAGGAAACGTAGGTTCGACTCCTACCGAGGACACAAACGAAGCGAGATATACACCGAGGGGAAAATGATCCTATGCGGAAACTTTCCCGATATTGCTTTCTGGCGTTTCTTTTCCTGCTGCCGGTGCAGACGGTGTGGTTGTTGTCGGTGCCGATGGTTGGCGGTGAGGTATTCCAGTACGGGGTGATCGGACTGTACGAGACGGATCTCCTGCTTCTCGGGGCGGCAATGCTCGCGTTTTTGGAGAAGGGTAAGTGGAGAGAAATTTTTTGCAGAAGGGGAGCGACGGAAAGAATATTGTTCTTATTTTTTGCTTTCGCAGCGCTGTCGGTACTATGGGCGGATGATCGGTTGATCGCAGGGTTCTTCGTGTGGAAACTCGCACTCGCTACCTTAGCTTTCTTTCTCGCCCGTTCTCTTTCTCAATATGAAAGAAACCAAGCGGTCGTCGTCCTCCTGTCGGGAGCGGTGATCCAAAGCTTGCTTGCCTTGTGGCAGTTCCTTTCGCAGGGTACGTTTGCTTCGACGTTTCTTGGGATGAGCTTTTACGACGCGTGGCAGCCGGGTGTGTCGGTGCTCAAGAACGAATTGGGGAGATGGCTTCGTGCCTACGGCAGTCTGCCGCACCCGAATATTCTCGGTGGATTTCTCGCAACGACGCTCGTTATCGGTATCGTGTATCGTGTATCAGGTATCAAGTATGAAGAGCGGATTCGGAAGATGTTTGTATCGATAGGGCTTGTTGTCATACTTTTTGGTCTTCTGCTCACGTTCTCGCGCTCGGCGTGGCTCGGGGCAGTGCTGGGTATAGCGGCGTTGTCTTTCTTCGTTTGGAGAAGCGGGGAGAAGAGGCTTCGGAAAAATCTTTTGGTACTTTTCGGCGTGCTCGGGGTCGCTTCGATAGCGTTTGTCTCCGTATTGCACGAGACCGTGTTTCCGCGGTTCGATCAGGCGACGATCGCCCGGGAAGGATCGGTGGTCGACCGGGCCGCGACTATGCGTGAAGGATGGACCGTCATACGGGAGCATCCGCTCATCGGTGTCGGTGTGGGCAATTATCCACAGGCGCTGCTTGACGCCTTTCCGGAGCGGCCGACGTGGAGTATCCAACCGATACACAAGGTGCCGCTTTTGATCTGGGCGGAGCTCGGCCTTGTCGGCGTGATACTATTTGTCGCCTTCATGGTTTCAACGGTCCGAAAGGACATCTCTGTCGTCGGGCTCTTGGCGCTTGTCCCCGCTCTCTTGCTCGATCACTATCTCTGGACGTCGCATTTCGGACTTTTATTCCTTTTTGTCCTCTTGGGACTTGTGTCTCGTCGTGACGAGGAGAAGAGGGTATAATGGAGAAGAAAAACAAACACAATGGCGCATTACCTCTCCCACCGGGCGCATGACTCTTATATCAACGTGCTTCTCCTGGCGCTCGCACTCGGTTTTTTGTTTCCTTCAGTTTTTACACCACTCTCCGCTTACGCGTCGTTTCTCCTGCAGTCGATCTTTTTCCTGAGCAGTCTCAAGATCGACTTGCGAAGCGTTTCCACGGAGCTTCGTGATTGGAAAGCCGTGACGCTCGTCACGTTTTTCATGCTCCTTCTCTTACCGGCGGCGACTTACGTGCTGTTCCGACCGCTTTTTCCCGATCTCGCGCTCCCGTTTCTCCTGCTTGCCGCTATGCCGGCAGGGATGACGTCGCCGTTGTTTGCCGAGATGCTCAGGGGCAATGTGTCGCTCGCACTGGTTCTCACGGTGTTTACGTCGCTCTTCGCACCGTTCACGATTCCCTTCGTGGTGACGGTGTTCGGAGGCGAGACGGTGACGCTCGATACGTTGTCCATGTTCTCGACACTCTTCAGCGTCATCTTCCTGCCGTTCGTCTTGGCACAGGGGGTGCGGATTTTCGTCGGTCAGGAGCGGATCGGCAAGGCGAAGAAGGGTCTCGCGGTTTCTTCTGTAGTGCTGGTCTGTCTCCTCCTTGCTTCGATCACGGCCAAGTACAGCGACTCGATGATCGGGAGGTTCCATGCGGATGCCATAGTACAGCTTCTTGGAATGTTCTTTTTCTTCGCGTTGGTGCACGTCGCGGCGTACCTGCTCGTCTGGTGGCGAAACGTCCGGGACCGGCTGACCGTCACGCTCTGCATCGTCTACATGAACTTCACGCTTGCGATCTTCATCGCACAGGAGTTTTTCCCCGATCCGGATGTCGTGTTTTTCACTATGCTCTCCATCATCCCGTGGAATATCGGCATCATCCTCTTCCGTTCGGTGAGCGAGCGATGGCTGAGAAAAGGGGAGGTTTGAGTTTTTCAGGGAAGAGATGTAGAATGATGGACTGTTCTCTTTCGTATTTTTCCTATGGCCAAAGCACTCAGCATCAAAGATCTCCGGAAAACCTACCAGAACGGCGTGCACGCCCTCAAGGGGGTGAGTCTCGATGTGGAGCAGGGTGATTTCTATGCGCTCCTCGGTCCCAATGGAGCGGGCAAGAGCACCCTCATCAATATCATCGTGGGTCTCGTCAACAAGACCGGGGGCATGGTGGAAATAGCGGGCCTCTCTATCGATGACGACTACCAGAAGGCCAAGATGCATGTCGGCATCGTTCCGCAGGAATTCAACTTCGGTATCTTCGACAAGGTGCTTGACATCGTGCTCGACCAAGCGGGGTACTATGGCATCCCGCGAAGAGAGGCATTGCCCCGGGCCAACGAACTCCTCCGACAGCTCGGACTCTACGACAAGCGAAACGACCAGTCACGGATGCTCTCCGGCGGTATGAAGCGCCGCCTCATGATCGCGCGGGCCCTGGTACACCGGCCCAGGCTCCTCATCCTCGACGAACCGACAGCGGGCGTGGATATTGAACTTCGCCGCGGCATGTGGGACTTTCTCACCGAGCTCAACAGGCAGGGGACGACCATCATCCTCACGACGCACTACCTGGAGGAAGCCGAGCAGCTCTGCAAGCACATCTCCATCATCAACCAGGGCGAGATCGTCGCGCAGGGTGAGATCAAGAAACTTCTCTCGGAGATGGACGAGGAGACGTTCGTGTTTCATCTCGCGGCCGCCGTCCCGGAAGAGGCGCTCCCGCCACTCGCACCGTTTTCACCGGTCGTCACGGACCATCAGTTGGAACTCACCATCTCGCGTGAACACGACATCAACGCGGCTTTCGAGAAGCTTAATGCCCTCGGAATCCGGGCCCTCTCGATGCGCAACAAGACCAACCGTCTGGAAGAATTTTTTGTCCAGAAGATCAAAGAAAGCAAAAGCGTATGAATTTTGAACAGATGTGGGCTGCCTATATGACGATCGTACGGAAGGAATTCTTCCGCCTGTTCCGCGTGTGGATACAAACCCTTCTGCCGCCGGTGGTCACGACGGTGCTCTACTTCCTCGTCTTCGGCAAGTTCATCGGGTCGCAGGTGGCGCCGGTGGGCGGCGTGCCGTACATAGACTTCATCGTTCCGGGAGTCATCATGATCTCGGTCATCACCCAGTCGTTCATGCACTCGGCCTTCGGATACTATCTGGCCAAGTTCCAGCGGAACCTTGAGGAGATCCTTGTTTCCCCGACGCCGTACTCGGTGATGATCCTCGGGTATGTGACGGGCGGAGTGCTCCGCGGCCTCGTCACGGGCCTCCTTTTGCTTGTCGTCTCGCTCTTCTTCGTGCCGCTTGCCATCTCGCATGTCGTGCACCTCTTTCTCTTTATCTTCCTCTCCTCGGTGCTCTTCTCGCTTGCCGGTCTCATCAACGCCATCTTCGCCGGGGACTTCGATACCATCTCGATCTTCCCGACGTTCATCCTGACGCCGCTCACGTACCTTGCCGGGACGTTCTATTCCCTCTCGATGCTTCCGAAGTTCTGGAGCGATCTCTCGCTCTGGAACCCTATCCTCTACATGATCAATGGATTCCGGTACGGCCTCATCGGTGTCACGGATGTGAATATCGGGACGGCCTATGGGATCCTTATCGCCTTCATCGCCGTGCTTGCCGGCACGGTCTGGTATCTCTTCTACACCGGCCGCGGCGTCCGAACGTAAGGGGTGTATCTTGTATCCGGTATTTAGTATTTTGGTATCCAAAAATGATTCAAGGCAGCGGACGCGTATGCGTTGCTGCCTTGCAACCGAAAACTTCAGACAATCCTGATGACGAGCTCGCTTCCGTTAAGAGGAAACTCAGTCATGCTGTTTGAGAAGAGAATGACGGCACAATACCTGGGTTCACCATCCTCCCCAGCCAACGCAGGCATCTTTTGGAAAAGCGTCGGGAGCGTATTCCCCCCGAGATGTTCGACGAGAATGAACTTCTCCCCGATAGCAACGCGATGAGATTGCTCCACTATTCCATCTTGTATCGATAATTGCATGACAGTCTCCATGAGAAGCCGCTGAACGGCAAGGTTGAAGTAGTTTGGAACGAACAATGAAACATACTAGCATAAAATCTTATGGGTGTCAATGGTATGATGTGTAATCTAGGCTTTTCAGAAAAACTTCAAAAAGCTACTTTCGCAGCGGGGTGCTTCTGGGGTGTGGAAAGCGTCTTTCGGAAAGTGGAAGGCGTCATGGATGTGACGGTCGGCTATACGGGCGGGTATATGGAAGATCCCACGTATGAAGATGTCTGTACCGATACGACGGGTCATGCCGAGGCGGTAGAGGTGACGTACGATCCGGACCAGGTGGGTTATGAGCGACTCCTCGAAGTTTTCTGGATGAATCATAATCCGACCACACCCAATCGTCAGGGATCGGATATCGGGACGCAGTATCGCTCCGTTATTTTCTATCACGACGAGGAGCAGAAAAGGCTTGCGGAAGCCTCGAAATACGAACTGGATCAGTCCGGGAAATGGCCCCGGCCGATCGTGACGGAGATCATCCCGGCAGGGGAGTTTTACCCTGCGGAGGAGTACCACCAGCGGTATTTTGAGAAACAGGGTATCGAACCGACCTGCCACCTGTAAAAACTTGCATTTTAAGGGGTTTTGTGCTACTTTGATGGTGATGTAAGTTTTTCTCTCTGGAGTTCCGCTGACAAGAAGGGTTGCCAAACTCGAATCGGTCATGCACCACGAGGTGAAGGTCGCCTTACAGGTAATCAAGAAACAGGTTCGATATGGCAACAAAATTGTACGTCGGTGGCGTGTCTTACAACACGACCGAAGAGGGTCTCCAGGCCGCGTTCGCCCAGGCGGGTAACGTCGTGTCCGCGAAGATCATCATGGACAAGATGACCGGTCGTTCCCGTGGTTTCGGATTCGTCGAGATGGCCACCGATGAGGAGGCTCAGAAGGCTATCGCCATGTGGCATGGCAAGGAACTCGACGGTCGGACGCTCACGGTCAATGAGGCTCGCCCGCTCGAAGAGCGCGCTCCTCGTACCGGCGGCTACCGCGGCAACGATTTCGGCGGCAACCAGGGCGGCAACCGCTGGTAAGCTCCGAAACGAAAACACCTCGACTTTTGTCGGGGTGTTTTTGTTTTGGATTTGACAGAAATGAAAAAGAGCTCCTCCTCGAGGTGTATAATGAAACAAAGGAAAGAACGGGAAAAATGGGACAGTAGGTACTTTGACAACCTCGGTTGAGCCTGGTATTCGTAAGCGCTCAAGGTCGATCCGAAAAGTTTTTCGCATCCATTAATTTTTTTGCTTTTCATACGTTTTATGGAAAAAAGTATCGTGACCATTCTCGGTATCGTTTTCTTGGCTATCGGAGTGTTGGGGTTTTTCAGTTCGCCGTACCTTCTCGGATTTTTCGAGGTCGATACGATGCATAACATCGTCCACCTCCTCTCCGGTGTGGTGGCGCTTGCGGCTGTCGGGATGGGTCTCGGGGCGGTACGCACCTATGCCAAGGTTTTCGGCGTGGTATATGGCGTGGTGGCGCTCGTCGGATTCTTCATGCCGGGCGACATGATTCTCGGACTCTTCGCGGCCAACACGGCTGATGACGTGCTGCACCTCGTCCTGGCCGTGGTATTCCTCTACGTCGGTTTCGGACCATCTTCGGAGTCCATGGAACCGGCAGTGTAAGTTTCTTCCAAAAAATCCCGCCCCTTGAGGGGAGCGGGATTTTTTTTCTTTGCTTGTCCGGATCTAGTAATTCACGAAGTACTGGATGTCAGCCTTGGTTCTGAGTTCTTCCACCCACTGGCCCGCCTCCTGGTTGAATTTCTGCTGTTTGAGGCCTTCCTTGGTCTGGTTGAAGAGGTCTTCCGAGCTCATCCCTTCTGTCGGGGGAGCTTTCCGGGTGCTCAGGAACTGGTTGACTTCCTCGTCGGTGACTTGAGTCTTTTCAGCAAGAAGCTTCTCCAGCTGCTTGCGGATCATGATCTGCTCGCGCACGTCCTTTTCGGTGAGTCCCTGCTCCTTGAGCATGTCGGTGAACGTCACGCCTCCCTGCTTGGCGACCTGCTCCTCGATCTTCTTGATCTCCGCGTCGATCTCTTCCTTGTTTACCGAGATACCTTTCGCTTTGGCTTCATCGGCGATGAGTTTCTTGGTGATGATCTCGTCGAGGGCCGATTTGCCCGAGCGCTTCTCGAGTTCCTTCACGACCGTGAGTCGGCTGACCGGGGAGCCGTTCACCGTGGCCGCGATGAAGACGGACCGGAACTGATAGAGGGTCGCGAGAATGATGAGGACAATGAGAATGAGACCGGCAGCTGTTGTGGCACGTTTGCTCGGTTTGAATTTCCTTTTGGGAGACGGAGTCGTTTCGGAAGGGGTGCTTTCCGTCTTTGTCTCCTCTTTTGTCGCTTCCTGGGAAGCCTGGTGTTCCATGTGTTCCATACTGGAATTTCAAGAATTATGCTGGTTATCGGTATGGTAAGTGTACCACGAATGCCGAAACGGAGCCATTCTTTACCCCAGGAACCGGTCGGCGTAGTCCTTGATTTTCACAAGCACCGGGAGCATATGCCGGCCCTTTTCGGAGAGAGAATAGCTCACGGAAACCTTGTCGACGGTCTCCTCCCGGCGCTCGATAAGATGAAGCGCTTCGAGTTTTTTGAGCCGTTTGGCGAGGGTGGTGGGGTTCATGTTACCGACCGCGCGCTGAAGCTCGCAGTAGCGTTTCCCGCCCTCCGAGAGGGAGTGGATGATGAAAAGGGTCTGGGCATCGCCGAAAATGGCGAGAGCCTCCTCGAAGCGGCCGAGGCGCTCCTGGCACTGTGAGGAATCGCAGGTATCCGACTGGTTTTTTTGGGCTTGACGAGGCATGTCTTTTTATACTATAAAAAATATAGTACTATATTTAGTATAGTATCTAGGGGAATAATCAATATAATACAAGTATACAGCATATGCAAGAAAATATCGTCATGGCGCTCCGGTGGCGCTACGCGGTCAATGGATTCGATCCGTCGAAGAAGGTAAGCGAAGCGGATCTCGAGACCATTCTCGAGAGCGGTCGGCTCGCGCCGAGCAGTCTGGGACTCGAGCCGTGGAAGTTCATTGTGGTGGAAAACCCCGAGCTTCGTGGGAAAATCAGGGGAGCGAGTTATGATCAGGCCAAGGTGAGCGAGGCCTCGCACCTCGTCGTCATTGCGAGGCGGACCGATGTGCGCGAGAATATCGCCCGTGAACGCCTGGAACGCACCGCCGAAATCCAGAAGCAGGACATAAGCGAGCTCGGCGGCCTCAAACAGATGGTCGAGGGAAGTATCGCCATGCGTGACGACGCGACGCTCGACGCCTGGACCTCGCGCCAGGCCTATATACCCCTCGGCATGATGGTGGAGACGGCCTCGCTTCTCGGTATCGATTCGGCGCCGATGGAAGGGTTCGACCCGAATGCGGTTGACGAGGTCCTCGGTCTCACGGAAAAACACCTCGCGGCGACGGCTCTGCTCGCTCTCGGGTACCGTGGCAGTGATCCGTCGGCCGATCGCCCCAAGGTCCGCCGCGCCTTCACCGACGTCGTCGAATTCGCGAAATGAGAAAGGGTGGAAAAGGGATTAAGGGGATTTCTGAGAAAGGGTACCTGTAAGGCGCCCTTTCTTGATTTTAGGCTGGAAAGTTGGTAGGGTTGATAGGTATCGAAATATCTTGGAGAGGTGCCTGAGCGGCTGAAAGGGGCACACTGCTAATGTGTTAACCGGGTAAAACCGGTTCGAGGGTTCGAATCCCTCCCTCTCCGCATCAAGCTTGTTTTATCGAGGGTGACCCGAGAGCCTCAAAACGAGCAAAAGAAAACCGCCTTTATTCGGCGGTTTTCGTTTGTCTTAACTTTCTACTTTACCCAGCAATCTTTGAGCATCGGTGAACCGATAGTTGCGCTGTTTCCTGTCCCAATCAGGGTGACTGTTTGATCTTTTTTCATAGCAAGCGCCTTATCCCGCTCACTCTCCTTCATGTAACACTGAGATCCATTGAAGTCATACTCTCCATCAGAAAGTTTCACGATAATTTCGTCATCGAAAGTACCATTAGTGACCCCAGTAATTTTCCCAGTAATTTCAATTAACTTTCCCTTGTATTTAGAATCTGCGGCTACTTCATTCTCTTTGTACTCCTTTGCCAGGACGGCACTAGTTACCGTCACATCAGGTATCGACTTTTCTGGGGCTACAGTTTGTGTATCTGCAGTCTTGTTTTCTTCTGCTGGAGCTCCTGCTATGTCATCAGAGACTTTTTGTTTTGTATCTTCTACAGCACTATTACCAATGGCGTAGAGGATAGCAATGATTGCGATGGTGACGACCCACCATTTCTTGTACCACGCTTTCTTTTCTGGGACATTTTGAGCCTGTCCCGAAGGCTGAAGCTGTTGCTCCATATTATTGTTGCTAAGGAATTATTAAATTTGAGAATCCAGTTCTGAGAACACAAAAGGCCCTACGAACCGGTGGCAATCCTTTCGGACTGTCTCGGCGCTCTTTCGAACGTCGACCTTAGCAACAAGTACCGGCCATAGGGCCGTTTCTGTTGCTAAGGGTTTTATTGCGCCATGCCCGTATTGCTACGAGTTTAGGCATTATTGTACCTCAATTATAGCTTTTTAAGGGACGAAAATCAACTTTCCGATTTTATGGTGGTTTCATACTTCCTGAGGGTTAATTTCTTATCCTTTCCCAATACCAATCGGCTTTTGAGACTCGCCAGGAGCTCTCTTTTCTCGATCATCCGACCTTCTCGTAGGATGTACTTGGCGTATGTCCGGATATCGAACTCTTGCTTCTTCTCCATCTCCGCTTCCTGGCCATGCATCCGGAGCACGGTGTGCTGGAATTTGTTGTAGCGCTCGACTTCGTCCTCGAACTGACGCTTCAGCCCGATCTCGTTGATATCGATCACGTCGATCATCTTCGCCATCTGATCGATCAACTCTTCTTCTCGGAGATATCCCAGCTTGCAAGAGAGATCTCGTGATCGAGTGCAACCATAGTAGATGTATGTTGCCGTGTCTCCGCTTTTCAGTTTCTTGTACTTTTCATCGGCGGTGATGCCAGATCCGCAGAGTCCGCAAGTAATGAGCTTGGTAAAGGCAAACTCCTTGTTGTCCCGAGTGATCCGGTCTCGCTTCAGTTGTTCCTGAGTGAGGTCAAAGAGTTCTTTCGTGATAATCGGTTCATGTTTGCCCTCGTACCACTTGCCACTCTCTCTCGGAAACTCAAATGGGCCGTAGTAAAAAGAAGTTTGGAGAATGCGGTATATATTACTGAGGGAAAGATTCTTGTTGCCTTTGGACTTAAAGTTAAGGTCGAATTTGAGCCAATGGTAGAGTTTCCGTCCACTCCAGCGCTCGTAGGCGACTTTCTCAAACATCTTACGAACAATCGGACCGCGTTCCGGATCAATAATTACCTGCCCCTTTCGATCAGGAGAAGTAACATTTAAGTACCCTGTTGGAGCGCAGGTTGGCCACATGCCCATCTCGCAGCGCATCCTGAGTCCTCGCTTCACATTCACGCCTCGATTGTCATTTTCAAGCTTGGCTTGGGAACCGAGAATCATGAGGAGAAACTTCTCATTGGGTGAATTAGTGAAACACTGTCCGTAAGTACGGATCTCCATGAGAAGTTTTTCATCCATGAGATCGACGAGTGAACCAAGGTCACCTGCATTGCGACTCAATCGATCAGGAGCCCAGGTGAGAATCCCGTTGAATCTTCCTTTCCGAATGTCTTCGATAAGTTCGTTGTACACCGGGCGTCCGCCTGAGGTTTTAGCCGAGTGACTTTCTCTCCGAATCTCAACTATTTCCAATCCATCCCGCTCGGCAATTTGAAGCATCTCTTTGACCTGCGAATCGATCGAAAGCACCTGACGTTCTTCGGACTCGGTGCTCTTCCGAGCATAGAGGCAATACCGAGTTTTGGTCGGTACTTGGGTCTCTGTGACCGCTTGATTGGTTGGGCTGGTATTCATAGGATCAAGCCAATGAATGACGCAGACCCGAATCCTTGTCTAGACCCTCTCAAAAACCCCTCAAAGCCTTGTTAAAACCCTCTCCTAGAACCAGACGATCTCTTGCCTCCCATGATCCGCCTCGATAATTTTCAGAAGCAAAATAGCGAAAGCATCGGCTAAATCATCGTGCTTTTCTACCCCAAAACCCACCAACTGCCGGATCAAGTCCTCAGCCCCTTCTTTTGGGAAAAGCACTTTACCGGATTCAATGAGGGGAGTTGTTAAGGCCAGCCGGGCTCGCTTGTCCTGTCCATGAACCTTCACACCCTGAACAAAGGGTAATCCTCCACGCTGAAGCTCCTCAATGAGCACTCTTTGGTAAGCGACGTCCTCGACGTAGATATGCGGATAGTCATTATGAACGGTAGTCAAAGCCTTCGCTCTAATGAGAGTTTTGGTTTCGTAAAAGCTTAATCGTTTATTGACCGGATGAGGCTGAATGTAGATGCGGAGGTCTGGGCCATAGCCGTAAATATGAGCGGTCACCATCGCGGTGCAGTCTGCCGTGTTATTGGAAGAAATAGCGAGGTCAATACCAATAGCCGAGTAGCGAAATTCACCTTCATTCCACCCAGGAGGGCGATCATAGTAACGGATCTTCTCTGGGAAAATAAGCTGACCTTCACTCGGGACAATCTTTAGGAGAAATTCTCTTTGCCAGGCGATATCGTTGCCTACTTTCCGCTCTTCTCGAATCAAATCTTCTTTTGCTGAATATTTCCCGGGCCACAGGCATACTCCATCTTTATCAATGAGCGGATACTCCTTAAACACTCCATCAACTTTTCCGTTCTCAATATCTTGCTTCAGTCGCATAAGAAGAGAATCCTCATGGAGAAGATTTCCGACAAGTACCAGTCGAGTGTTCTGGTCTCCGGCTGGAATGACTTCGCTCGTAAGCCACTGGTAGGTTTTATCCCGGCTTTCTTTGGTTCGAGTCGAATCCATGTCTTCGAGATCGTCTCCAATAATAAGACTCGGCCGGTACTGATTATGTCGCAGTCCTCGAATACTTTGCTCACGCGAGGCAATACTGATCCGAGCATTGAGCTTGGTGAAAACAAGAGTAGCCGTACCCCATTCATCCGAATCTTCCTGAAACGGTCCAAGGTCATTCTTCAAAAGCTCATTGCTTTCAAGCTCTCGCTTAATGTTTACCATGTGCTGTTTGGCCTGGGTCCTCGTCTGGCAGAGAATCAGGATAAACTTATGGGCTTGTTTTCCAAGAATCGCCCAGAGCGTATACGAGAGCGTAATAATCGTTGACTTGGCCGAGCCACGGAAAGAAACAACGAGCAGGAATTTAATACCCTCGTCTTCGGTCAAAGCAAAAATATCTTTCTGGAACTCTGCCGTCTCATACTTCACGTAGTGGGCAAAGTAGAAATGGAAGAAGAGTAGATGGTTTTGTCTGACGATTTCTCTTCGAACCTCTCGGTCACGAAGCATGTGCTGGAAAACTTTTTGAGAAAGGACGGACATAGCTATTTTCCCCCTTTCTTATTCAGTCCAGCGAGCTTCAAAGCCTGCGTTACAACCGCTTTCTGTTCTCTACTCAGTTCTTTATTTTGGTCTGGCACCGTTGTTACCTCAATACGATCGCGAAATTTCTGGTGTCGGTGCCGCAGCCAGAAACTAATCGCCGGATAGTTCCTGTCACGAATGAGAGAGATGAGTTGAGACTCGCCCATATCGTTAATGAGAGCTTCACCTTCGATCAGAGCCTCTTCCATCGCGTGGCGGAACTTCGAACTTTCTTTCCGCCAGCGATAGACCGTCGCTCGGGCAACCCCGGCTTTCTCGCAGGCGATCTGGATAATGGGAATCTTTCTCAAATGATCGAGAAAGATTTGTTTCGTGCGGTTTGCTTTCATACGCGTACTGCTTTCTTACCAGTCAGTTTTTCCCAGCGTTTCCGGATCACCTCGGCGTAGATAGGTGACTTTTCCATGAGGTAACAACGCCGCTTCATCTTTTCGCAGGCCATGAGGGTAGAACCGCTTCCACCGAAGGGTTCAACAACGAGATCGCCCCGCCGGGTGAGAACCTTGAGGTAAGGAATGAGGATTTCCAATGGCTTGGTGCCGAAGATAATCCCTTGCCCCGAACTCTTCTTGTCAGCGGCTTTGTACTCGATGAAGTCGGTCGGACAAATCTTCTTCCCTTTCTCATACGATTCCCAGTGCGGCTTTCCACCAATGGCGTAGAGCGCAGTCTCATACTCGTTCTGGAGCGGCTCTTCTTCGGGATCAATGTTATACGGCACTTCGCCTCCGCTACCGACCATGGCGATATCGTGCTTGTTGAAGAATTTGTACTTGGCCGAGAATCCCTGGACTCGATTCGGGAGATGCCACACGATCATATTCTTCACCCGCCAATACTTCTCCATCTCGTCCCAGATGGTCCGAATATTCTTCCAGTTTTCGTACACAATGATGGAGAAGTCATCAGAAGCTACTTTCGAAATATTACCCATCCACTTTTCGGTGAAGTCGTCCGGCAAGGCATCAGTTTCGAGATAGCGACGGTTACGTTTCGCACCAAAGCCTTCAGTCGCCTCGCCGTTCTTTTTCTTGCCCCTGAGATAATCGAGGATGTAGGGCGGATCAGTGAAACACATACTAGCCTTCTCATTGCCCATGAGCTTCCACATATCGGCTTCAACCGTTGAGTCACCACACATGAGCTTCGAATCTCCAAGCATCCAGACATCGCCTTTCTTAATTTCAATATTTTGGATATTGAGGCTCTTGAGTTCTTTCTCGAGGTCAAACATTTCGGGTGTATCTTCCATGGCAAAAATCTCATCGAGGTCTTCGCTCGAAAATCCGACATCGGCCAAGAACTCTTCACCGAAACTTTTGAGGAGGTCCCAATCGAACTCACCGACATTCTTGTTCAGGCGAATGTTGAGTTCTTTCTCCTTCGCGATATCTGGGATGGAGAGGTAGACCACGGGCATCTCCTTAATTCCAAGCTTCTTGGCCATGGCAAGACGGAAGTGGCCACCGATGACAATGTTCATGCGCTCCGGTGCGCTGTTCACTACCAAGGGATCGATCATCCCAAAGCGCCGGAGACTCTCTTGGAGTTCTTCCTCTGCTTCTTTGCTCCATTTCCTCGGGTTATATTCCGATGCCTTCAGCGCTGAGGCATCAACGTACTCGACCTGCAACCGACTGTCTTCATGCTTTGTCATATGTATGACCCTTAATGAATTAGGGCAGGAGGCTTTCGCAAACAAAAAACCCACTCTGCGTGAAACACAAAAAAACGAACTGCTTCATTTTTTTATGTCTCCTACAGAATGGGCATGATTGAGAGCGGACGCTCTCTTTGGCGAAGAGGCTTCAATCCTTCGCGCTTATCGGCCAAGCCGAGATACATACTCTTTCGAGTGGGAAACTAGATTGTTTAAGTTTGCTAGTTCAAAGTATATTCTCTCTTGAAAAATCGTCAAGCTGGTCAAAAAGACCAGTATCTGATTCTTTACTTACACTGAAAAGCATTGTATAATAGCCGGAAAGCGTATGGATTTTACCCCTTTGATAAACCATTGGAATGGTATCTCCGTGGAACAACGGAGCATTTTGTTGTTCGGCGGACTGATCTCGCTTGTCACTTTATTCATCGGCTTTATTTTTCGAGAACTTATATGGAAAGCCATTATATGGGTCTTTAGAAAGCTCTTTCATCCAAAGAAGCAATCCGCTGAACCAATGAGCACTACTGAGGAAGCAATCTTTGCTTCTGAGGCTGTCGGTTTATCAGAAATCGGTACGCATATCATTGGCTCACGAGTAAATGGAGGTGTTCAACCGGTTTCAATTCAGATAGTGGGAGCAAATAGTGGACCAATTAATATTTCTCAACCGTTAAACCCAGATCCTAGGGCCACTTTACCGCCGACTAACCCGGAAACTTCATTGGCAACCCCTGAGGATGCCCTTTCTATTCCACCCAGAAGGAACATTACCGTAGAACTGGAAGAAAAATCTCTTTCAATATGTGGCGACATCGAAAGGTATTTCCCAGGAAATGGTGACAGTATCCGAACTGAATATATCGCAGCTCAGAGAGCCAAGACTGACGGAAAAATGGCAATGGCAGCTGGAAAATATACCAAGATCTTTAATAATATTCTTCGACTTCTCGGAAGTTCACCTCACTGTTCTACTCAAGAACTCAAAGATCTTTTGTCCGAACTAGGCGGTAATATTCAAGTCATGGATGAATCATTGAAAATGGGTCACTTAGAGCAGTCAGAGCTCGATAGCTGCGAACTTCATATCATGCGCATTTTCACCAAGTTCCCCGTATGAATAAAATCAACGTATATAAAAAAATTGATGAAGTAGTGAAAGCTGGTCCTTCTCATACCAAAAGGGAGGAACTTTTACTTTTGACAAGCGAAGAGGATTCTCGAAACTATTTTTATTCTGGAGCAGGTGAAATGTGGCTTTCATGGCTTTGGGAAAATCATTTTCTTGATCCGATAAAGGAAAAAGTCAACGATCAAAACATTCCCACTAACCAACTTCCAGAGTTATTTTATCTTTCCCGAATTAGCGAAAAAGCTCCGGAAGTAGTTGCAAAGATTCTATTAGACATACCCGTCTCATCAAACTCTAATCAGATGGTAGTTGCTCAGTTCTTCAGAATAATAAGTGAGATGCCCGCAAAAGAACTACCTCCGCTGATTCAGAAGATGTCTCAGGAGAACTGGCTCCCTGTCATTAGTAGATATGGTCATATCGGATTTGACTTCGAGCGGATGTTTAGAGTTTTGGTAGAAGTAAGCGATTGGGAAAGCGTCCTTTCTCTTAGCCAGATGCTGTTGTTGGTAAAGGAGAAGCCGTCCAATGATGACTCATCATCGTGGGCTGACAACCCATTCTACTGTACCGATCTTGAATACTCCGGCGTGTTTAATATTTTGTGCAACATTGAAGATGCTCACCTTGAACAATCTCTCGCTCTAGTGTCAGAAACCATGGGCAGCGTAGTGCACTATAACGCAGACAAAAGGGAGCCGAGAGAGGCCTTCAAGGTTGGTGACGGATTTGCGTTTTATGAGATAGACTTTTTCACTCTCGAAACGAGTCAAAAAAGACACACTTCTTATCGGGACGACGTTCGAAACTTAGCGGCAACTCTCAAGAAACTCTGTCAAAGAGTCTTTGAAAAAAATAAGGAAAACGAAAAAGAAGTTCGCCGGATATATAGTCAATACATTGAAACATTACCTGATAGTCAGGCAATGTGGCGGTTTCGTCTTTTCGTTCGAAGTCTGAATTCGGAGATTTTTCATCAAGAAATCAAAGACGCTATTTTCAGAATTGGAAAAGTGGCACGACCACATGACCTCACATCGCCAGAATACAAACGGCTTCTTCAACAGAACCTCAAGATCTTTTCTGAAAAAGAGAAACAAGATTACAAAAGTACTATTTTCAAGCTCATAGAAGATGAAAATGAGGGTCTTTCAAAATATGATGCTTACAGTATCTGCTCATCGATTTTTGAGTGGCTTACTGACGAAGAAAAAGGGATTGCTGCAAACTATTCGAAACATGAGTTGGATCCTACCTATGTTCCGGAAACCACGATCCACTCACCGAAAGGTGGGACGGTAAGGAGTCTCTCTCCTATCTCTGATAATGAACTTCAAAAATCAGTAAGCGAAATAGCAAAGAGTCTTCGTAATGAGTGGGCTCCACAAAACCTGGGAAGAAAGGATGATTATAAAGAGGATTCTATAGACGAGTACGGCCCAGAAGGACTTGCTAACAAAATCAAAGAGAAGATTTCCGAAAGGCTGCAAGAATTTATTGATCATGCCCAAGAGTTCTTTGAGCCAGGTACTCTTGATGAGCATTACACCTATACATTTATAGGCGGTGTTCGTGATGCGTTTGGTGCTGGGAAGTTTGAATCTACCACCAATTGGGATGGGTTAATGAAGCTTTTTTCATTGATTGTTAACCAAGGTCGTTTACAAAATGGGAAATGGAGACGAGAGGAATTCCTTGAATCTCTTGCTGGATGGACGGCTACTTATAGCGTTCTCGCAGAACTTATCAACGAGCTTGTTAAAGTCCGTAAAGACAAGACTCGGTCTTTTGACTTCACGAATAACAGAGATCAAGTTCTGGAAGTGATAAGGTATCTTCTTGCTCATCCAGATCCTACTGTAGAAAGTGAGGTATGCACCCCTAAAATTAAAAATGCCTCTGATACAGAGGATGAGGTGAAGTATGATTGCTCTGATCCTTTTACTCATGCCATTAACTCAGTGCGAGGTAAGGCATTTGAGGCTCTGATTAACTTTATGTACCGTGATGGCGAGAAACTCTCGAAAGAAAATACTGTATTAATCAGTGACGACGTAAAGAAGGTATACGAGGAACTTCTGGAACATGAAGATACGCGCGCAGTGAGATTTCTTTTTGGCCACTACCTTCCATCTGTGTATTTTCGTGATAAAGCATGGGCCGACAAGGTTGTTATCCCAAGGCTTTTTGACTTTGAAAACAACAAGGATCTATCCTTGGCTTCCTGGGAAGGATACCTGGCAAATAATGTATATCGCGATCTCTTCCTAAGGCTTGAGTTGTATTACCTCAAGAATATTCAATTGAAGCGAGAGGAATACACTCCTCGTGAGTATTTCAAGAATCTCGATGAGGGTATGGCGACCCATATAGCAATAGCCTTTATGCATTTTCCTGAAATTGCCCTTGAGTCAAATGTATTCAAGACCTTTTGGAAAGAGAAGAATGTAAAACGACAAAGCGAATTCATTTCATTTGTCGGTCGTTATGCTATATCTCGTGATAATGCAGCAGAGTGGATAAAGACAAATGGAGTGGATAAAGACAAGGTTGAGGCCTTCTGGGATTGGCTTTTATCGAACACTGAAATTGACCAAAAAGTTTTTGAAGCGTTTGGATTCTGGATGGACGCAGAATGGAAAGTTTTTGATCCAAGTTGGCAAGCTGAGTATGCAAGAAGAACTCTTGAAAAAACTCGGGGTGTTATCGATTGGGACTATAATCTCCAACAGTCACTCCCTGTATTTGTCAAAGTAGCTCCACAAGACACTCTGGCGATACTGAGGCTATACTTACTTGATTATCTTTCTCAGAAAATGGAGCATCAGGGTTACTTCCACTTGGATGACGAGATTACCGAGGTATTTGAAGCGCTCTATAATAATCCTGATACAAAACAAGGTGTCTATGATCTTATAGACGCTTTACTTCCTCGTGGGAATGGCGCTTTTTGGAAATTAAAAGACGTACTGAAAGATTAAATTCGTATGGGATTTGAAAGCACAGAAGAGTATAAGAAAATCTTTAAATTTAGCAATAATAAGAGTTTACGACTTCTTACACGAGAAAGTAGTACTATTGAATTTAAAGTTTCTTTCAACTGGAGGTCGAAGGATGAGTACGCGAAGAGTGTTGCTGCTTTTGCAAATAAACAAGGAGGTTTCCTCATCTTTGGGGTCAAGGATAAACCAAGGGAGTTAGTTGGCCTTCAATCAGATAAATTCGAGGAGATAGATGAGGCAGTAATTTCTGAATATTTAAATAGCTTGTTTTCTCCTGAGATAGAGTTTGAAAAGTTTGTAGTGAAGGTTCGAGATAAGGATGTAGGGGTAATAAAAGTCCATTCTGTAGGTCAGAAGCCTGTCGTAGCAACAAAGAATGATGGTTCTGTAAGAGAGGGTGAAATCTATTATCGGTACAATGCAAAAAAGGAGAAAATAAAGTTTCCTGAACTTAGAGAGTTACTGGACAAGATTCGAGAAGAAGAGCGCAAGGAATGGATGTCTCTGTTTTCAAGAATCTCTAGCATAGGGCCAGAGAATGCAGCGCTTCTAGATATGGCCAGTGGCAGAATAGAGGGGAAGACAGGTACATTGGTTATAGATAGAAAATTAATTTCTAAACTGAAATTTATTCAGGAAGGAAGGTTTCACGAGACTGGATCTCCTACGCTTAAACTGGTTGGCGAAGTAAGGCCTATCACAGTAGTGAAATCTAGAAGATCCTCAGCTGGTGGTAAGTTAAAGATTACCAACGATCCATCCGCTCCAGAAGTTAGAGTTAAAGAAGAGGACTTGTTAAATGAATATTCCCTAGATTACAAAGCTCTTACAAAAGAGCTTGTAAAAAGGTACCAGGATTTCAAACCAAATAAAAAATACCACGAGGTCCGTAAATTTCTAATGAAGAAGGAAGGGAACTCATTTACTCGGACACTAAATCCAAAAAATGCTAAGAGTGTAAAGCAGGACTTTTATAGCCCTAGGATAATTAAGGCGTTCGGTAAGTTTTACAAAAAGAAAACGAGTTAGTTTGTGATTTCTTCATATAAATATCTCAAAGACTATACATACTACTCTGACCTCTATGATCGCTTCACCATAGAGGAGTGCCAGCGTTGGGAAGACAAGGAATATCCTGTACCACCTGAAGAATCCGACAAGGAAGCAAAACTGAGAAAAGTAAAAGAAGAATTCCTTCAAAAAGTGGTTACTCCTCTCGGACTCTACTTTCTCACTGCTGACCGCGCTGCAAAGAAACCTGAAACCATTCAGGAATGGATGAGGCGAGACCAAGAAAAGGACGAGCGAGTCACCAACGCTGAAGAACCGAGAAGTATCCGCTGTCTGGGGTGCAGTGCGTTTTTGACAAACTGCATCTCGCGAGATCTCATGGATAATCACCAAGGACGAGAAGAGGTCCTTTTTATGTTTGAATGTGGCCAGTGTCACAAACGCCGAGCCTTTTGGGAAGATGGCAGAGAGTGGGAATACAAACCGAAGTGTATAAAGTGCCAGTCAGAAGTGGCGTCGGAAACGACTAAAAAAGATGCTCTCCTTACCACTCGATACACCTGCTCCCATTGTGGTCATGTGGAGATAGATACTATGGATCTCAGTAAGAAAGAAGAGGAAAAGATTGATCCTAATTTTGAGGCTAACCGGAAGAAATACTGTATCTCAGAGCTCGAAGGACAGCGGATTATCCGTGAATCGGAAGAGATGAAGGAGTTTGTTGATAAATGGAAAGAGAGGGATAAGAACAAAGACCTTTATGATGCCATAGGAAAGATACAGAAGCTCACCATTGTTGAGCTCCAAGCTCTCCTTGACCCACTTCTTGAAAAAGCTAGCTATACCAAACTCGAGTTCGAGAAGCCCGTTCTGGAGAAAGATGTTATCCTCGAATTCGGGCTCCAAGATGCCAAATCTGGCCGAGGAGACTATGATAGCCGTCATGATCTTCAAAAGCTCTTCAAAGAGGCTCTAAGCCCTACAAATTGGCGCCTGATGAGCGATGGAGTCACTTATCGTCTTGGATTCCTCCAAGGGCGCCTAAAGGGCGTAGAAGGCGAGGAAAAGTTCAAAGAGCTCCTCGAATCCTAACAAAAGAAAAAAGGTCTTGGTAAATAAGGTTTTACAGGAGACAATACAACTAGTTCTTCTGGGAGTCTTATCGTGGACAAAACGTGTTTTTTGATGTATAATTCACTCAATTTTTAACTCCGATAAAGGTAATCAAAAGAAGATGTCATTCGAAAGCTACAAGCAAGATTCTCGGGATATGCATCTCAACCCTGCCGAAGGTAGGGAGTATGCGGAGGCGCTAGAATCATTATTGGAAAAATACAAGGATAAGAGAGTGCTTGTACTTGCGCCACCAAGTGTTGGGAAGAGTACCATTCTTCAGCATATTAAGGAGGGCGTTGATTTGGATGTGGTGTTTGATGATATGCCAGAAGAATTTAAAAGACATGTGCTGCACCACGAACACCCGTTTATGTTTATTGATGGTGATAAGAAAACGGTAAAATACACTGAAAAAGAATTTGATCCAATGAGTGATGAGCATCAGGACCACCTAAAAAAGACAACGGAATCATTGACAGAATATACTCAGAACAAGGTAAATATTGAAGCAGGGCATCCCGCTTTCGGGAGTACACTCATAGATGCGGATGTCGTTATTTATCTTAAGATTTCTGACGAGGAGCTCAAGAAAAGAATTGAGGCACGGAATACCAAGACTTATCGACTTGCTCAGCTCGAAAGGGTAAAAGCGATAAAGAAAAACCTTGAAGCTGATTTGGAGAGATTGAGATCGGAAGGAAAGATTGTCGAGGAGCTGGCAATCTCATAAATTACCTAAAACAACGTAAACATATGAAAATGCAGAAGAAGATAGTCTTTTTGGATGGCGACGGGACGCTCTGGTATCCCAAAGCGACGAAGCGTACGCAAAAACCTCACTGGATTTACCATGATCCAGCAACGAAAGATAACTACCTTGAACATCTGGAGTTGACACCTCGGACCAAGGAAACCCTCGAAGCTCTACGAGAAAAGGGAGTCTACCTCGTAGTGCTTTCAGCCAACCCTTACGCTGAAGAAATAGCTATCAAAGAGATTAAAGAACGACTCGAACACTTTGGACTCAGTAGTTTGTTCTATGCACACAGATCTTCGAGTGGAGATGATCCAAATGGTAAAGCAACCATTATGGTGGAAATTCTCTCTTCTCTAGGTCTCCGTAAAGAGGACGCGCTGATGGTTGGAGATAGCTACTTCTATGACTATCTTGCAGCCAAGAATGTTGGTATAGATGCTCTGTTTATTGAAAATGGCGTTTCAAAAATGCCAGAGGAAATCCCTCAGGATTTGCAGTCAATCAAAGAGGTCCACGAATTGCTTGATATATTGGCCTGAGGTTTCTATGAATGCAGATACCGCAAGAGAAAAGCTCTTAGAATTTAACCAGAAGGGCGATGCCAGTATACTGGTTGGCTTGCTGGGTATTGCTGAGCATGATGTCGAAAGTGCCATACGTTTTATTAATGCACATGCTGACAAGAATCAGCTAGAGACATTAGTATTTCAACCACTGAAGGTCAATGAAAAGCATCTCGTATTTGTTGATCCATCGCTTGAGATCAAGGCGGTTAGTACGGATATTGTTCATCTGAAAAAGACGCTGGAGCAGATTAAGATGTATGATAATGAGAATCCTGTAAGTGTAACTTCCAGTGTTGACTTGAGATGCTTACTCCTCTCGTTAGCAAAGTCAGAACTCAAATCTTATGATGTTTTTACGAATTTCAATACCGATAACTTAGGTAAAGCCACTCTAAGAAAGTGCCTCGAAGATGAAAAGAACTGGATTAAAGAAAGAGTTCAAATTCAAAAAGAGCTCATAAATCGCAGCTATAGAAGCGCGGTAGCCTTGGCACGAAAAGTAGCGCGATCCAAAAAGCTCGGGAGAGGTATTTACTGCGTGAGAGGGTCTGTGGCTTCAGGAAAGTCTTCATTTATTGAAGGTATCCTTCGCCAGAATATACGGGTATTTGAGAACTCTGGTGGAGTTTTAAATACTGACGCTCTGAAAAGACAGCTCCTAGTCAATACCCTAAATGTGACTGGTCACGCGCTTTCCGGGTATCTCTTTCACGAGGAAGCTTCAGTCATCAGTGAAAAAGTCCTCAAGCTAATTAAAAAATCAACCTCTGGCTACGTAGTTGATAGGAGAATGCAAGATGCTACTGACCTTGATGAATTATTAGTAGATGCTGCCGAGAGAAAATTGCCAGTTACCATCTTTGACCTGAAAGTAGATTTCATAACATCAGCTCTGCGTGTTCTTGAGAGAACAGGCGTATATCCAAGCGATCCTACGCCAGACTTTTTAGCCTTGTACAAAAGCTATAGAACCATAGAGGAAGGTCGCCTATCCTTCTTAGAAAAATCACTTCGTGCAAAGTCCGTAAAAAATTACTCTGTTGTTCGAGTGAATAGTAATGGGCATCCGGTCATTGTTAATCTCAAGAAGGACTATAGGGTTAATAAGAAGAGTACGGAACAGGAGTCGGAAGTGCGATATATAGCAAGTGCTGATAGTTTGCGCGATACAGTGCTCTCTAATGGAAAAACACTCCAGCATACCCTTGATGAGCACTCATACAAGAACTACAACATGCGCTATTCTCGGCAAGAGTATTTGGATAGTCTTTTGCATAATATCGAAAAGACTAGCAGAACATTTGCTGGTGAGTTAAATGTCTCTGCATCAAAAGATAAGTCTCGGCTAGTCAATTTGTTCATGCCGAAGAACGATCTGGCTGATACAACAAGGAATAATATCACTCAAGCATTTGATTTTGTATATGAGAATAAAAACCTGCCTCTGATATCACCGCAGGTACTCCGAGATTTTATTGATCAAATAGCAAGGATTGTTAATCAAGGGATCGTAAGCGACGAGAATCTGATTCTTCGGAGTGGGAGTAATTCCCATAAGTATTTTTATGTAGATACTCGATACATAGAAAGGTTCTATCAATCATTCGTGAATCAGTTTTTCGAAAAGCTCAATGATCCGGTGATTACATCAGTGGATCTTGCTGCATGGGTTGAATGGAATATCGACTTCTGCGGACATATTTTTGTCGACGGCTGTGGCAGAATAGCCAAGGTTGTAAGCGCCTGGTTGTTAATGAGAGATAATAGCGACTTACCAGATTATAGTATTGGTCAGGATGGGTTTGAAACAGTCCGAGAATCCTATCGAAGAAGGTTTGCTCTGAAAGCTAGAGTTCGTCTTCAAATACCAGCTGATACAAAGAGTTATCGTAGCTTTTTGGCCTACTATAGGAGATTGTTCAACCCTAAGGAAACCTATAAAGTTCTTGCTTCAGGAGGTTTAATATACAATTCATCAGGGCAATTTTTGATACTCCAGACCAGTAAAGGTAAAGATTATGGAAAATGGGTCGTACCAGGTGGTAAACTTGGCGTTCAAGAGACTCCTGTCGCAGCTTTTGTTCGTGAGGTTTTCGAAGAAACGGGACTGAAGATTGATCACATCATGCTGATGGGAGTACGAGACTATACGGCAAAAAGTGGTAACCACTATCATTTTTACGACTATACCTCCACTGTTGTAGAAGAGAAAGAAATCAGGATCAATGAGGAATCACTTTCCTTCAAGTGGATTACGAAGGACCAGATACCAAATTATAAATTTACAGACTCTATTGCTAACTTTGTCAATAAGTACTTTGCATTGGAACGCTTGGATATCTATAGCAAGGTAGTTACGGTTCCTGATAAGAACTTTGATTCCCCATACCTAGATGATCACACGATGACTGTTTCATTGGAAAAGTATGTTCAATCCAAACTACCAGTAGAGCTGATAACGACTAAAGTTAAGACAATAGATAGGGTAGAAGTCCACGGTATATATCCAGATCTTAAGGTTTTAAATGATCTTAACCTTGGATTTAATATCCTGGAGGTAATTCACTTCAGTAAACAAAAAAGTGACAACAGCAACAGTTTGAGGCCGATGTTCTTATTAGCTGAAAAAGACTCTAAGAAACTCCTTGTTTGCTGTGTAACCCCGGGCCGGGATTTATTGATCCACTACGCTTCTATGTTGAAGTATTATTTCAGAAACTCATCAACTCCTGTATTGGCTTATGCTTATCCGTTCGCCGAAAAGAAAATCGATAAATGGACTGGGTTGGATAACAAGATGATTATAAAAAACGATATCGTTATCCTTGGTTACAGTACTTTCTTTAGGAATCAGTTTGAGAAAGACCCTGATTTTTCCGTACTCAGCACCTATCAGAACAAGTATTACTCTGCTACGAGATTTATTGCTAAAAATGGCAAGATAGTAAATTGTCTTGAAGCAAACTATGGACATTGGGGTGACATAAGTGACTTTTTGGCGCAGAAGATATGTCAGTTACATGCATCAGAAATTCTACACATAGGTAAGGTTGGTACTTTGAAGTCTCCGAGCGAAGTGTATAAGCGAATCTATATACCGAAATCTTTCGTCATAGGAAGAAGGAATGAGATTATGAGTATTGGCTCCAGAATCAGTAACTCGATGGAGTACATAAAGGAACATTCTTCCTTGGCACACGTTTCAGTATCTACAACAATGGAAGAAACATTTGCTCAACGGAAAAACTTATCTCAAAAAAAGGTCGACACTATAGATATTGAATCTTCAAAGATTGCCCGTGCGGTTGCCCTATACAACTTAGCAAATAAGGCAAAAGTGAAGTTTGGAGCAATACACTTCTCTTCTGATTATTTGAAAAAGCCAGATGAGGTCGGTAATGGTGCAGATTTGGATTTGGCAACCAATAGAGAGGAATTGGAATACAGAAAGAAAAGTATCCTGATTGAAATTTCGTCTGTTATAAAAAAACATCTTCTAAAGACAAGTTCTTAGTGGTTTTCTACGACTTCTGTATTTTGAGACAGAATATTGTCTCAATCTGGTAAAATGAGACAGGGGTTGTCTTGTGTCTCATTTGTCTTGTTTTATCCCTGAAACCGCGACCCGACCTCTTTAATTCACTCGTTGGCCAAGACTCTCAAGAAATCCCTCAACGGCTTGATTTCTCAAAGTTCTAGACCGATGACGCCCGCACTGAAACTCAAAAGGATACTCGTCCGAGTATCCTTTTGAGTTTTTTTGATGAAGGGAGGGATGAGAAGGGTACTTCAGAAAAGCAAACTGCTTTGCTTTTCTGAAGACCCAGGCTCTGGAGGAGAAGCGGAGGCTCTGCCGAAGCGACGGAGGAAGAGGAATCCCTCCCTTCCCGCCGTAACAAAAATCTCCAGGCTTTATGGCCTGGAGATTTTTGTTGTATAGTGGGGGTAGAGGAGCTAACTATTTGGCTTCCGTAGGGATGAGAAAAACGGAGTTACAAAAGAATAACTATGGCGACGATAGACGATTTTCAAAAACTGGATATAAGGGTCGGAAAGATCGTCGAGGCTGATGATTTTCCTGAGGCCAAAAAACCTGCTTACAAACTCAAAATTGATTTCGGTTCCGAAGTCGGCATAAAAAGCTCATCGGTACAGATTGTCGCACTGTATTCAAAAGACGAACTCATCGGAAAATTAGTTCTGGGAGTAGTCAATTTTCCGCCAAGAAAAATCGGACCTTTCGAGTCGGAAGTTTTGACTCTCGGAGTACCAGATGAAGACGGCAAGGTTATTTTGATAACTCCCGATAAAGCCGAGCCGATTATCGGTGGGAAATTATTTTAGGAGGAGCGAAGCGACGCACTTAATCCCTCTCTTTCCGTACAATGAAACTTCCTAATCCTGATATTGAAATATGACAAGAGTGGCGAGGTATCCGAACGATCACGGACAATATCGAAAATACAAGGATGAATGGATGAATGATCTCAAGTCGCGAATCAACAGAGTATGAATGACCTGAAAAAAGGTATAGATTATATCGGGACGTGTGTCGTCTTCTTCTGCCATGACGGGGAAGGAAACTTCGTGATGGCCAAGCGTGGCAGGAATGCCCGAAACGAGCACGGTCGGTGGGATATCGGCGGAGGCAGTATCGAGTTCGGCGACACGGCCGAAGAGACGCTTCGCAAGGAAATCCGGGAGGAATACGGTACCGATGTCCTGGATTTCGAATTCTTGGGCTATCGTGACGTACTTCTTGAATCCGGCGGACAACCGACGCACTGGCTTGCCCTGGATTTCAAGGTGCATGTCGATCCTGAAAAAGTGAAAAACGGTGAACCGCACATCTTCGACGATATCGGGTGGTTCACGTTTGACACGATTCCGGAGCAGGCTCATTCGCAGCTTCCGAAATTTCTTGATTTGTATCGGGAGAGACTCGGCGTTTGAATAGTATGCGTTCTGGAGGCCGGACGATGGCTATTCTTCCCTGAATTCCACGGGGATCCAGGCCTGTTGCCAGGAGAAGAGGACGAAGTATTTCTTCGCCTCGTCTTCCTTGTGATAGAACACGCTCATGGGGTCGAAGAAGGTCACTTTCTTCTGTTCCCCGTGCAGTCCGGAGACGGTCTCGATGTCGAGAACGTAGTACTTGCGGTGGTCGGTGACATGCTTCTCGAGTTCCGTCCGGGCGAGCTCGGCGAGGTGCTTCCGTTCTGCGACGTTCTTTTCCGTGTCGATGAAGAGCGTCATCACATAATCTTCTTTTCTGATCTCTTGCATCGTGACCGGATAGGGGAAGAGGTCTGCGGCGTATATGATAGAGTCGCCGATGCGGAGGATGTTTCCGCTTCCGGGGCGGGCGTCTTTTTCCGAGGGGATGCGGTAGAATGTCCGGTTGCCGCCCTGGATATGGAGTTCCTCCTGAACGGTCTGTCCTGGGAGTATCGCCTCGACGGTGACAGTTGCCCAGCCGGCGATCTCACAGAGGACTCCGATGGGACAACGGGTGTCCCTCGTCACGTCGATGAATCGGATCGCAAAGCCAGGTATTCCGGATACTTCTTTCGTCTCGCCGTATCCGATCCGCACCCGCTGTGCGCGGACGTATTCCGGGTTGGTGTTGATGATTTTTTCTTCTGATGGCATAGTACGAGGAGAGGATGTTATCGGAGTATCCTGACGGTCGTCGGAGGTCGGAGTCTGCGGTGGAGCCGGCGGTCGGCCGGTCCGGTATGATGCGTATGCCAGTATGCCTGTGACGGACAGAACCGCGATGACGAGAGCGAGTTTCTTCATGGATACAAGTATATCACTTTTCGTGTGAAAAAAACTATCGAAATTTTTTTAACGATTCTTTGTCTCGCGGTCCAGGTGTTCGGGCTGGTGTATCTCCTGAACGGTTCCGCGGAGATGTTTCCGACGGAGGAACGGCAGGAGGCGGTGCGGATCACGGCGATACTCCTCATCGTTTTTCCGCTCTTCGTCGAACTCTTCCTGTGGCGGCGGATGAAAACGGATTAGAATATATCTCGCCCTATGAATCCCGATCACGATCTCACGTCGAAACCGATACCGGAACTCATCAGGCAGGTTTCCCTGCCGGTGGTGGTGGGATTTTTCTTCAACACCATGTTCAACGTGGTGGACACCTACTACGGCGGGCAGGTCTCCACGCAGGCGCTCGCCGCGCTGTCGTTCTCGTTCCCGGTGTTCTTCCTCGTCATCATCTTCGACGCCGGGATGTCGACCGGTATCACGGCCATCATCGCCAACCTGCTCGGTGCCAGGAAGACCGATCTCATGCATCATTACGCCGCCCAGTCGGTGTCCTTTGCGCTCGTCTTGTCGTTTCTTCTGACGCTTTCAGGCCTGGCTTTTTCTCCGGCCCTGTTCCGCTGGCTGGGAGCCGATGAGGGGACACTCGCGCTCTCGCTCCAGTACATGGACGTGATCTTCTACGGGTCGGTGCTCTTTATGCTCCTCAGTGTCTTCAATGCGTTCCTGCAGGCGGCCGGGGATACCCGGACCTACCGGAATTTCCTTGTCGCGGGATTTTTCCTCAACGTCATCCTGGATCCCTGGTTCCTCTACGGCGGATTCGGCCTGCCCGCGCTCGGTTTCCGCGGTATTGCCCTTGCGACCATTCTCATCCAGCTTGTCGGGGCCATCTACCTCTACCGGCGGGTGGCACAGGTCGACTTCATCGCGCGGGTGTCCCTTCGTGACTTCGTGCCGGACATCCGCATCTTCGGGGAAATCATCCGACAGGCGCTGCCGGCCGGTCTCAATCTGGCGACCATCGGTATCGGAGTCTTCATCATCACGTCCTTTGTCGGACGGTTCGGGGAGGACGCGGTGGCGGCCTACGGTATCGCGACACGTATCGAGCAGATCGCGCTTCTGCCGACTATCGGTCTCACTATAGCCTGTCTCACGCTCGCCGGTCAGAACAACGGCGCGAAAAAATTTGACCGCGTGCGGGAGGCGTTTCATTTGTGTCTCAAATACGGCCTCGTCGTCATGGCGGTCGGCGGCATCCTCACCTTTATTTTCTCCAGACCGCTGATGGCATTTTTCACGGAAAACAGCGCGGTGGCGGCCGTGGGAAGCCACTATCTGCGTATCGCGGCTCTCATCTTCCTCGCGTATGCGGTCCTGTTTGTCGCGGTCTCGCTCCTGCAGGGGATGAAGCGTCCGCTCTATCCGGTATTCATCGGTCTCTATCGTCAGATCGCGGCACCGCTCGTCGTGTTCCCGCTGCTTTCGACGGTGTTCGGATGGGGAATCGATGGTATTTGGTTGGGGATTTTCGGAGTGACGTGGTCGGCAGCGGTCGTCACGTACGGTTATGCCCGATATGTCCTGAGGACGGCGGAGCGTTAGCGGGCGAGGACGACGCCGAAGACGGACACGGCGCCGGCATCTTTGAGCACCGTGGCGCATTCCTCGAGCGTCGTACTGGTGGTGACGACATCGTCGACGAGCCAGAAGGATTTTCCTCGGATATCGGAAGCATCTTTTTTCGAAAGAGCGAAGGCGCCTTTGAGATTCTTGAGGCGTTCTTCTTTGGATTCGGTCTTCATCTGGGGCATCGTGTAGCGGGTGCGAAGCAGAAGTGTTTCCACCGGAAGGATACGATCAGGAAGGATCGAAGCGCCGAGTTTCCGAGCGAGGAGTTCGGACTGATTGAAGCCGCGGAAACGCAGGCGCCGCGGGTGGAGTGGGACCGGGACGAGGGCGTCAGGTAGCGGCAGGTCGCTTTGTCGGACGGCCTCTGTGAGCAGGTCTCCCAACGGTTCGGAGAGCGCTTCCACGAAGCGGTACTTGTAGGTGTGGATGGCGCGCGAGAGGAGCGGGACGGAATAGCGCGAGGCGACGAAAATGCCGTCAAGCGACGTGTCTCCCTGGCAGGAGAAACAGGTTTCTCCGGAGGGCGTGACGCGTTTCCGGCAGACCGGACACTGCTGTTCTGTGCGCAAAGGAATCCTGCGGAGGCAGCTGTCACACAGCCACGTTCCTTCCTTGTCGCAACCGAGACACCTGATGGGAAAGAAAAAATCGAGAAGGTTTTTTCCGGCAGTGTGGAGCAGGGTTGAATCTAGGCGCACACGATCGTGTTATTTCGGACGGAAAGGCGAAGCGTTTTCTTCGGTTTTTTGATGAGCGTTTCGGCGACGGCGCGTTCGACCATGTCCTGGATGTTCTTGCGGACCAGGCGGGCGCCCTGCTCCGGGGCGAAGCTTTTCTCCGCGAGGAAGGTGATGACGGATTTCGGGGCGGTGAGCATGACGTCTTTTTCTTTGAGGCGCTTCTTGAGGCGGTCGAGTTCGAGCGAAACGATGGCGGCGATATCCTTTTTCTCGAGGGCGTTCATGACGAGAACATGGTCGAGGCGGGCAAGGAGTTCCGGACGGAGCTCTTTCTTGAGTTCCTCGAGGACCTGGCGCTTGATGGCCTCGAAGTCGTCCTTGAGGTCGGCGGAATGGAGGTGCTTGCCGAAGCCGATGCGGGCGGTCTGGGTGAAGGCGGCGGTACCGATGTTCGAGGTGAGGATGATGAGCGTGTTCTTGAAGCTCACTTTTCTTCCTTCGGCATCGGTCAATACGCCTTCGTCCAGTATCTGAAGGAGGATATTGAAGACGTCCGGATGGGCCTTTTCGATCTCGTCGAAAAGGATGACCGCGTGGGGGCGCCGACGGACCTTTTCGGTGAGTTTGCCGCCTTCGCCGTAGCCGATGTAGCCGGCCGGGGCACCGATGATCTGGGCGACGGAGTGACGTTCCATGAACTCGCTCATGTCGAGACGAATGAGAGCGTTCTTGTCGCCGAAATATTCCTCGGCTAGGATCTTGGCGGCAAGCGTTTTGCCGACGCCGGTCGGACCGAGGAGGAGAAAGGAACCCAAGGGCCGGTCCGGATCGCCGATGTTGCTCAGGGAGCGGAGCAGGGTCCGTTCGAGTGTCTGGGCGGCCTCTCCTTGTCCGATGAGGCGCTTGCCAAGGGCGAGACGCAGGCGGGAGAGTTTTTCGGAAGGTTGTTCCTTGGAGAGTTTGGCGAAGGGGATGCCGGTCATCTGGGAGACGGTGCGGAGGATGTCGCTTGTGGTGACGACGGGACGTTCCTCGTTGTCTTTCTTTCCGGACTTTTCCTTGAAGGCCTCGATTTTTTTGGCCAAGGCCCGTTCCTGGAGGTGCCATGTGGCGGCTTCGTCGTAACGTTCGTTCTGGATGAGAGAACGTTTCATGTCGAGGGCCTGGCGTTTTTCCGCTTCCCACTTGAAGAGGGTGCGGGAGGAGCGGTCCTGATGGAGACGCTGTTTGGCGAGAGCGCAGGCTTCGTCGATGATGTCGAGGGCCTTGTCCGGGAGGAAGCGGTCGGGGAGGTAGCGGATGCCGAGATCCACGGCCTGATCGGCACTTTCTTTCGGGAGAGTGACGATATGGAAACGTTCGTAGTCTTCCTTGAGATGTCCGAGCATCGTCTTCGTTTCTTCCGGTGTCGGTTCGCTCACGAGGATGGATTGGAAGCGGCGTTCCAAGGCGGCATCTTTCTCGAGATGACGTTTGTATTCGGAGAGGGTGGTGGCGCCGATCACCTGGATATCGCCGCGGGAGAGGGCGGGCTTGAGGATGTTGGCCGCGTCGAGACCGCCGGAGGTGTTGCCGGCGCCGACGATGGTATGGAGCTCGTCTATGAAAAGGATGACATCGGGGTTGACCGAGGCTTCCTTGATGATTTCCTTGAGGCGGGCCTCGAATTCGCCACGGAAGTTGGTACCGGCGACGACCAGGGTGAGGTCGAGAGAAAGGATGCGCTTGCCGAAGAAGGCCGCAGGCACGTCACCCTCCGCGATACGCCTCGCGAGAGCGGAGACGAGCGCGGTCTTGCCGACGCCGGGCTCACCGATGAGGAGGGGATTGTTCTTGTTTTTGCGGGCGAGGATCTGCATCAGGCGATCCAGCTCGTGTTCGCGGCCGACGAGGACCTCGGAGCGCCGTCTGGCATCCTCGCCCATGTCGATGGTGTACTGGTCGAGGGAGGGGCTGATCTGTTTCCCGGGAGCCTTCTGTTTCGTCGCGGGATGATTGTCCGAGAAATCGAACATTTTTGCCATGTGAGGGAAGTGATCGAAGTGTATGTGGGTATCGAGGACCGAATCGATCTTGGCCTCGTCGATCTTGAGCGTGAGGAAGATGTTGTCGATGGCTTCGGTCTCGGTCTCTACCAGGGAATAGACGAGGTGTTCCGTCCCGACATAGGGGTAGTGGAACTCGCTCGCGATGGCATAGGCGCGCCGCAGGACGCCTTTGAGATCGGGTGAAAGCGGGAGGGGAGTCGCGGTCAGGCCTCTTTTCGCTCCCACTTTCTTTTTCAGGCAGAGCTTGGCGAGGCTTTCTTTTTCGAAACCCATGTTTTCGAGGAGCATGCTCCCGAGGCTGCCCTGCTCGAGAAGAATGGCAAGGAGAAGGTGTTCCGGTTCGATGGTCGGGTGCTTGGTATAGCGGGCGATATCCCGGGCTTCCTTGAAGCTGTGGCGGGCGTGGAGGGTCAGTTTCTGGTTGAACGCTGTTTCGAGCATATCCCTCTTCTATCTATAGTATAAGGCATACTCCATTGTATTTTTTTCCGGCCGCGATGTCAATGCGCAAAGACGAGAAGTTATGAGTCTTGAGACCAGAGGTTACGAAACCGGATTTTCCAGACTCCAGACTCATACGCTCCTTGCCTAAGATTGACAATGGCGTTGGAGGAGGCGTGAAGTTATGATATAGTAAATGCATCATACCTTCGGATACAAACACACAAACATGCTTTTTCGTTTTGGAAAATCTTATTTTCTCGGTGTCGATTTCGGCACGTCTTCCATCAAGGCGGTGGAACTCACCGTCGAGGGTGGTCGACCGATGCTCTCCAACTACGGACAGGTGAGTCTGGAGATCCTGGAAAAGGGTATCCGCGAAGGGCGGACCTATGACGATGAGATCACTCTGCACTTGCGGGCGCTGCTTCAGAAGTTCCATCCGAAGGGGAACACGGTTTCCGTCGCCATGCCGGCCTTCATCGGACTCATTTCGCTCGTCGAGCTTCCGAAGATGGAAGAGCGTGAGCTCAAGGAGGCTATCCAGTTTGAGGCGCACAAGTATATCCCGACACCGCTTGACGAGGTGGCCTTGAGCTGGGAGGTCGTCGGGACGACCGGCACGGATGACCTGAAAGGAGGGGCGTCCGGACAAAAGATGGAAGTACTCCTCGTCGCGGCGCTCAACAAGGAAGTGGGCCGGTATGAGAAGTATGTCCAGGAGACCGGGTTGAAGATGGACCTTCTGGAACTGGAAACGTTTTCGTTGGTCCGTTCCCTGGTGGACAAGACACTGGGATTGGTGCTCATCATCGATATCGGGGCGCGCGCGACCAACCTGGTGCTCGCCGAGGATGGTATGGTCAAGGTGAGCCGCAATCTGGACGTCGGTGGTCGGGATATCACGCGTACCCTGATGGAGGGACTGAGTATCACCCAGGATCGCGCGGAGACTCTCAAGAAGAGCGGCAAGGATTTCCTCAATACCCCGGAATCGGCGCTGGTTTTCCCGGTGCTCCAGATGGTGGCGAGCGAGGGAAAGCGGATCCTGGAGGCGTACGGTGTGAAACACCCGGGAGTCGTCTGTGATACCGTCATCCTTTCCGGAGGAACAGCCCAGTTTACCGGACTCACTGAATACTTTTCGAAGATCTTTTCGCTCCCGGTCCGTGTCGGTGAGCCCTGGAAGCGCGTTTCCTACGGCGAGGAGCTGCAGCCCATGATCGATCGTCTGGGGACGTCCTTTTCGGTGGCATTAGGACTGGCGCTTTCCGGAGCCGAAGCGGGACTGAAAAAGAAGAAATGAAGACCCGCAGAAAATCATCCGAAACAAACCCTTAAAACATAAAAAACAAAAAGATGGCCGGTATCAATCTCTCACAATCAGCGCAGGGGCGGGACTTCGAGCGGGGAGAAATGTTCGATCAGGGGGCTCTGTGGAGTCTCGTGATATTTTTGCTCGTATTGGCAACGTGGGGAGGGCTTTCTTTCTACACGGGGACGTTGGAAAAGAAAATCGCCGATCTGGACGCCTCGCTCGTGGAGAACAATGAACGTCTCCGTGGTCCGGAAGCGTCGCGGGTGGCGGATTTCGATACGCGCCTCGCGCTTCTCGATAAGAACATGGGTCTCGGGGTCGAACCGGCGGAACTGTTCTCACAGCTGGAGAAGCTCACGGTTCCTTCCGTGACCCTTACCAAGTATGAATACAGCCGGGGTGAAAAGAGACTCAGCATCATAGGCTCTACGGACAATTTCAAGTATCTGGCACAGCAGATCACCAGTCTCAAGTCGGAAGATCCGTTTACGGATATCAGGGTCGAATCCGTGGGCCGGACGAAAGAGGGGAGGATCGTATTCACTCTCCAGGCCGATTTGACCGAGGCGGCTTTGCCTCAGCAGAGCCCTGCCGGAGTGATCCAATAATTTCTTGTACAGTCTTCACGTATGCGGTTAAAAATACTCATCGTTCCCTTTTTCGTCATCATGACGCTCATCATCGGCATCGGCTATGTCCAGCCGGAGTTCGCCTTGATGCAGGAGAGGCAGGCGCAACTTGCCGACAAGGAAATCCAGGTGTCCAAGCTGGAGACGACGCTCTCGAACATCCGAAGCATGAATGACACGCTGGATGCCAAGCCGGATTCCGAACGGTTCGTCATGAACGCCTTGCCAGCGTCCCTCGATCAGGAGAAGACCATCGACATGCTGAACTTTCTCGCGACTCAGTCAGGGCTCCTCATGACGGATCTCGTCGTGGCGGAGGTGTCGGACACGGCCCAGCTGAACGTTCTGCCGGAATCGTCCTATCAGGTGCCGTATCTGAGCGGTGCCGGTTCCCAGGCACTCATTCCTACCGATATCACGGTACCTCTCCTGCCATCGACCGCCGAGGCCTACACCGTCAGGGCTCAGGTCAGGGGTTCGTACGAGAATATCAAGACGTTTCTCAGTCAGGCGGCCCATTCCAACCGTTCGTATCGGATCCGTCTCCTGGAAGTGAGCGCTGACACGCAGGCCGCGGTCGATCCCGTTACCGGGCTTCCTCTCCAGGTGGGGACGCTCGCCGGATCGTTCGAGGCGTACTTCGACTATCTCCCCAAGACATCTGTCCGCTCGGCTCTCGATATGCCGGTGTTCCAGAAAGGACAACTGGACTTCTCTCCCGCATCCAGGATGCTCGAGAGGATGCAGGGAACCGTACCCGAACTCGAGAAACCGGTCGCCGGAAAAGCCAACCCCTTTCAGTGATAGTGGTATAAGTTTTTTGGAAAGAGCGTTATGGCAGAAACAGACCGAGGGACGGCTTCCGACGGACAGTCGCCAGGCGAGGTGGATGTGACTGATCGTGCGACCGCACTCAACATCCCTCTTTTGAGCGAGGTTCCCCGCGAACTCGACAAAACCGTTCTCTCGGTCATCCCCGAGGAATCGGCGAGGAAGTACCGGATGGTCGCCTTCAAGAAAGAAGGGGAGACGCTTCATGTTGCCATGGTGGATCCCCAGGACTTCGAGGCGCTCAATGTCCTACGGTTCCTGGCTGAGAAGGAACGTCTAGGTATCGAGGTCTATCTGACGACCGAAAAGGTGTTCTCCGATGTCGCCAAGAATTACACCGGAACGGACCAGGCCCTCAAGGATGCGATCCTCTCCCTGAAGAAGGAGGAGAACATCACGCTGGAAATCAAGGAGGAAAAGAAGGCGCAGGGCAAAGACGCGGAGATATTTCAGGACGCACCGATCGCCAAGTTGGTGGAGGTCATTGTCAAGCATGCCATGGACGGCCGGGCGAGCGATATCCATATCGAGCCGGTGGAGGGGAGTTACCGGGTGCGGTTCCGTATCGACGGACTGCTCCGCTCGCAGCTCGTCTTTCCGATAGAGGTCGGCCGGGCGGTCATCTCGCGTATCAAGATCCTCTCCAATCTCAAGATCGATGAGAAGCGCAAACCTCAGGACGGCCGCTTCCGTTTCGAGGGGGAGGACGAAGCTGTCGACCTGCGCGTCTCCAGTCTGCCGGTGATCGATGGTGAGAAGATCGTGATGCGCGTCCTGGACAAGAGTCACAACGTGAGCGATCTGGAGAAGCTCGGACTGTGGGGGAGGAACCGGTCGGTGCTGGAGCGACGGATCCGCGAACCGTTCGGTATCATCCTCATCACCGGACCGACCGGCTCGGGTAAGTCCACCACGCTTTACGCGTTCCTGCAGATCCTCAACCAGGAAGAGCGCAACATCATCACGCTCGAGGACCCGGTCGAGTACTATGTCGAGGGTATCAATCAGAGTCAGATCAAGCCGGAGATCGGATATACCTTCGCGAGCGGACTGCGCTCCATCCTGCGCCAGGACCCCAATGTCATCATGGTCGGTGAGATCCGTGACAGCGAGACGGCGGAGCTTGCCATCCATGCGGCGCTCACCGGACACCTCGTCCTCTCGACTTTGCATACCAATGATGCCATCGGCGCGGTGCCGCGTCTCATCGATATGGGGATCGAACCGTTTCTCCTGGCTTCGTCACTGCAGGTGATGGCGGCGCAACGTCTGGTACGGCGTATCTGCGACCAGTGCAAGGAGCCTCTGGAACTCTCGTCCGTGCAGCGTTCCCGGCTTCAGGAGTTCTTCAAGAGTATTCCTGAGGAAGAAGTCCGCGCTTATGATCTCGATCCAAAGCGGGAACTCGTCTTTTACCACGGCAAGGGATGCGACGAGTGTGGCAATACCGGATACAAGGGACGGATCGCAGTCTACGAAGTGTTGGAAGTCGATGAGGGAGTGCACGAGATCATCGCCGACAAGAACGGGAACGAAGTGGAACTCCGTAAGGCCGCCGACAATCAGAAGATGCTTTCCATGAAACAGGATGGCTTGCTCAAGGTGCTCAAAGGTATCACGACGCTCGCGGAAATGGAACGCGTGACGGAAGGGAAGATCCTTGTCGATGAGGAGTGAATGATGAATGAGGAGATAGGAATAACGAATAAGGAATAGCGAATGATGAAAATAGGAGGAAGAGAATTTTTTTGATATACTTTCAGTAAAGACAACCCATGAATGAGTGGAGAATTCCGAGGAAGAAACAAGCCTGAGAGAATCCTTGCATCATAATTCATCATTCATATCTCATCATTCATAATTCCAAACCGATGG
The DNA here is from genome assembly GCA_964384235.1 of uncultured Bdellovibrionales bacterium. Lineage (GTDB taxonomy): Bacteria > Patescibacteriota > Minisyncoccia > Moranbacterales > UBA1568 > UBA1568. Next base: position 61,801 of record CAYLJX010000001.1, read on the forward strand.
AAGCTCTGCACGCGGAACAACGTCTGAAGAATCTCCTGCTCCTGGTCGGGCAGCAGGGGGCGTCCGATCTCCATCTGGTGGTCGGCCGGTATCCGATGCTCCGTATCGACGGCAAACTTCATCCGATCACGCAGGAGCAGGTGCTCACGCCGGCCGATACCAAGGCGCTTTCCGATGTGCTCCTGACCGATGAGAAGAAGCAGGAACTCCTCTCCTCCGGTCAGACGGACTTCTCCTACAATTTTGAGGATCGGGTACGCTTCCGTACCAACGTCTTTTTCCAGAAAGGGTATGTGAGCGTGACGATGCGTTTCGTCATGGACCGCCTGCGTACTCTCGACGAGCTTAATATCCCCAACTCCCTCTACACCTTCGCGAACTATTCCCAGGGGCTGGTGCTGGTGACCGGGCCGGTCGGTCACGGCAAGTCGACCACCTTGGCCGCCATCATCGACTACATCAATCACAACCAGGAGAAGCATATCGTTACCATCGAGGACCCGATCGAGTTCGTCTACAATCAGGACCGCTGCATCATCAACCAGCGTGAGATCGGCCGTGATGCCAAGAACTTTCCCGACGCGCTCCGCGCCGTCTTCCGCGAGGACGTGAACGTCGTGCTCCTCGGTGAGCTCCGCGACCTCGAGACCATCAGTACGGCCATGACAGCGGCCGAGACGGGACACCTCATCTTCGCGACCTTGCATACCAACGACTCCGCCCAAACCATCGACCGCATCATCGACGTCTTTCCGGCCCATCAGCAGAACCAGGTGCGCTCCCAGCTTGCGAGCGTCATCCTCGGGGTCATCTCGCAGCGCCTCCTGCCGCAGACCGGCGGAGGCCGCATTCCGGCGACGGAAATCATGTTCAAGAACCATGCGGTGGAAAACCTGATCCGCGAGAACAAGGTCCATCAGCTCGACTCCGTCATCGAGACGAGCCTCAAGGATGGTATGATCTCACTGGATCGGGCGCTTGCCGACCTGGTCCGTCGCGGACTGGTCTCGGTCAATGACGCGTTCACCTTCGCCAAGAATCAGGAGTATCTTCAGATGCTTATCGGTAAAGGTGACTGACCTCTGTAGAAAAAAAACGAGAAAAACAAACAACCGATGTTATGAAATTCCTTTTCAAGGCGAAAAATGAGGCCGGACATGTCCGGGAAGGACTGGTCGAGGCGATCAGTAAGGAAGCGGCCAGTCAGATCCTCCAGAAGAACGGTCTGGTTCCGATTTCCGTCCGGGAAGAACAGAAGTCGCTCACCTTGGTGAAGTCGATTTCCAAGTTCTGGGAGGGGGTCAGCCAGAAGGAGCAGATGGTGTTCTTCCGACAGCTTGCCACACTCATCGAGGCGCGTGTCCCGATCGTCTCGTCGCTTGACACGATCGGAGAGCAGTCCGAAAACCACTATCTGCGGCTCATCGTCAAGGAAATGAGCGACGATATCGGCGATGGTATGCCGTTTTCCGACGCGTTGGAAAAGCACCCGGACGTCTTCTCTCCGCTCACCATCAACATGATCCGGGCGGGTGAGGTCTCGGGAAGTCTCCAGAAGTCCATCACGTTCGTCGCGGACAACATCGAGAAGAACTACCAGCTCACCGCCAAGATCAAGGGCGCCCTGTACTATCCGACCTTCGTCCTCTTGGTCGCGTTCATCATCGGGTTCCTGGTCGTGACGTTCATTCTTCCCAAGATCACGATCCTCATCAAGGATCTCAATGTTCCGGTCCCGTGGTATACATCGGTGCTCATCGCCACCGGGGACTTTATGAATGCCTACTGGTGGGCGGTACTCATGATGCTTTTCGCCGGAGCGACCGGTTTCGCCTACTATATCCGCACCGAATCAGGCAAGCGCGAATTCGAAGAAGTCGTCCTCAAGATCCCGGTCATCGGGACGCTCGCTCAGAACGTCTATATCACGCGTTTCTCGGAGAATCTCTCCGCGCTCCTCAATGGCGGTATCCCGGTGGTGCGTGCCCTCATCATCGTGAGCGAGGTGATCGGCAACCAGGTCTTCAAGCGGATCGTGCTCAAGGCGGCGGAAGAGGTGAAGGCCGGCGGAACCATGAGCACGGTGCTCATCCGCTACCGCGAGATGCCGCCCATCGTCTCACAGATGATCCGTATCGGCGAGGAGACCGGGACGCTCTCCCGGGTACTTAAGAGCGTCGGGGTGTTCTACAATCAGGAAGTGGACAACATGACCAAGAACCTCACGGCTCTCATCGAACCGATCCTCATCGTCGCGCTCGGTATCGGTGTGGGTATCCTGGTGGTGGGTGTGCTCATGCCGATTTACAATATCGCCGGACAGTTGTAGAATAAGAATGAGGTTCGGATGAATTTCTCGAACTCGTAAAAAATAAAAATCAAAAATAGAAAGGTGGTGAGAATATGAAAAAAACATTGAAAGGCTTTACCCTTATCGAGCTCCTCATCGTCATCGCGATCATCGGTATTCTCGCCTCGATCGTGCTCGTGAGTCTCTCCAACGCCCGGACGAAGGCGCAGGTCGCATCGTTCAAGTCGGAGACGTCCGGATCGGTTGCCGGACTTCTGTCCCAGTGTGACTCGGGAAACATCACGCTTCCCAACAATACCAATACGACGACCTGGGCTTCGGTTGACGCCGAAGACTGCGGTGCTGCCGGATCAGGCACGTTCGAGATAACCGCAAGTCCGGTGAACACGGCTATCAACTGCACGGCGAACGTCACGAACACAGGTGTTCTCTATAGCGGTGGCGGCTGTTAGTATCGACGGATCGTCTAAAAGTTAAAGAAGAGGGTATAATTATGAAAAAAGTACAGAAGGGTTTCACCCTTATCGAGCTCCTCATCGTCATCGCGATCATCGGTATTCTCGCCTCGATCGTGCTCGTGAGTCTCTCCAACGCCCGGACGAAGGCGCAGGTCGCATCGTTCAAGTCGGAGACATCAGGTGCGGTAGCAGGACTTCTCCTGCAGTGTGACTCGGGAAACATCACGCTTCCTGCGGACACCAATACCACGAACTACCCGACGACTGCGACGCAGAGCTGCGGCGCTTCGGGAAGCGGCACGTTCAACTTTACCGCTACACCGGTGAACACGGCTGTCAACTGCACGGCGACCGTGACGAATACTGGGGCGACCTACGTCGGAGGCGGTTGCTAAAGCGCCATCAGGTTTAAAAAAACAAAGCAATTACATTGCTTTGTTTTTTTGTCGGTGATATCCTTTCTTAAGGAGATATTCCTTTTATGATGGGAAAAACGGTATTTTCTCTGCTATGAAAAAAAAGTCATTGCTGGTGATCGAAAGAATCCGGGAGACCTTCGAAAGGAACCTTCCTCTCAGGGTGGCGGGCGTTTTTATCCTGTATTTCCTGTTGTTTTCTTTTTATTTTTTCCTCGGGACGTTCACTTCCACGGATGATCAGTTCTTCAATATCCGATTCTCCGCCATGATCCGTGAAGAGGGCTTTTCCGTTCTTCGGGAATTCGACTGGTTCGCCTTCATGTCCCCATCCCCGTGGATCTCCAATCTGTTGTTTTACGTTTTCCTTATCCCGTTCACCGCGGTTTCCCCGTTGGAGATCGGCATCAAGCTATACGGAGTCATGGCGATCGCGGGTACGTTCGGCATGCTCTATTACTTTTTTTCGACCGTCCGTACCCGGTATCCGTTCCTGTATACCCTGCTTGCTTCCGCGCTGTTTCTTTCCGCGGCCCTTTTCTGGCGCCTCTTGAACGCGAGAGCCTTCGTCCTGGCGCCGGCGTTTCTTCTTTTGGAACTGGTTTTCCTCTTGAGGGGTCGTTATGTGGCGGCCGGAACTGTTTCTTTCCTGTACTTCTTTTGGCATACGGGGACATTCTTTTTTCCGCTGATCGTAGCTTTCGCTCATTTCCTTTTCTTGTCCCGAGAACGCGGAAAACCTCACTATGAGAGTCTCGCGGCGCCGATACTCGGGATGTTAGGAGCGTTGGGGACGGGCATCCTGCTCATCCCTGGATTTTTTTCGGCTCTTGTACAGGGTGTCGCGACGGTAGTAAAGATCGTTTTTTCAACGGGCATCGCGAGCCGCGTCAGTATCGATGAAGGTGTCGAGGTGTACCCTACCAACATATTCGATCTTTACCGGGATACTCCGATTCTCATGGTGATCCTGGTCGTCTGTTTCGTTTTTTGGATATCGGCCTTTCTGCGGAAGGCTCGGCAAGGGGAAACGGAAGCGTCGTCCCTTGATACCGTTCCGGGTGGGACGCTTTTTCTCTTGAGCAGTCTTTTTCTCCTGGGATCGTTCGTAACGAAGCGCATGCTTGATTTTTTTGCCGTGTTTTCCGTTGTGTTCACGGTCTATTCGCTGAGCGTTCTTTCCGAACGGTTCCGATGGAAGTCACGACCGCTCTTCGTGGGGCTTGTATTCGCCGGCCTCATAGGGCTCTCCACGCACCTTCTGCTGCTTGCGGACAGTATCGGTTCCCAAAGACAGCATACCCGTATTCAGGGGGCGGCCGAATGGCTGTCCGGACATACGGACAAAGGCGAGATCGTCTTCAATCCGACGATAAACTTTTTCCCGACCTTCTTCTTTTTCAACAAAGGCCATAACCGGGTCATCGTGGGCGCCGAGCCGAGGGGTCTGTATGAGTTCGATCAGAAAAGATATTGGTTATGGTATAACTTTTCCAATAAGGGGATAGTCTGTGATGACGAACGGTGTCCCGAAGAGCTGGCGGAAGCCGACAGTACTCTCCGAACCGATCCTGACAGGTGGTACGCAGAAACAGGGGAGAGGGCATCTCGGATGATACGGGAGGATTTTTCTTCGCGCTATGTCATCGTGTCGAAGGATTTCGAGCGCTTGAGCGACGTTCTGGAAAATTCAGGCAGTTTCGAGAAGGTGTATGAGGATTCCGTTCCGGTTTTCTACTCCGTGTATAGGGTGAAGTGATGAGATGTTCACTCGAATTGTTTTCTGGTACACTGAGAACAGTTTTCTGATCTTTCTGTAAAAATAAAAATATGCATAAAAAAACAAAAAGACTCTTTTCAAAGAGTGATCTCGGTTTCACCCTCATCGAGCTCCTCATCGTCATCGCGATTATCGGTATTCTCGCGTCCGTCGTGCTCGTGAGTCTTTCCGTTTCCCGGACCAAGGCCCAGTTATCCGCTTTCAAGGGAGAGGTCGCCGGAGCGGCTGCCGGATTTACGCTTGCCTGTGAAAACAGTTTCGCCGCCCTGCAGACGGCCATAGTGGCTGCTAATACGGCGAGCAAAAACGTGGAGTATGTGAACGTCAACCCTGGAAACGGGACGACTCCCAGAACGGCGAGCTGTGGCACTGCCGGATCCGTACGGTTCAATATCACGGCGAACACGAGTGCTGATTCTTTGAACGCTCTCTGTGAATCCTCTACTGATCCCACTACCTCTGTCACGGAGAGCGGTGCATGGTTTTTGCCGACTTGCCGCTAATTTCTCCGTCACACTGCTTTTTGTATGCTCCTGATCACCTTCTTTATCTTCGGGCTCATCGTCGGGAGCTTTCTCAATGTCGTGATCATACGGTTGGAAACCGCTGAGACGCTTCTGGGACGGTCCTTTTGTCGTCACTGCAAGAGGCAGATCGCCTGGTATGACAACATCCCGCTCCTGTCCTTCGTGCTCCTTCGCGGGGAGTGTCGAGGTTGCGAGACCAAGATTTCGTGGCAGTATCCGATCGTAGAGTTCCTGACGGGTGTCACGTTTCTCCTCATCGCTTCCCTATTCATCGTTCCTGGGTCGCTTGCGAGCTACTACGAGACGGTCTGGCTTATCGGTCTCGTCTCGGCGCTCATCGTGATCGGCGCATATGACTTCCGTACCATGGAGATACCGGTGAGCGCCCTGTATTTCGCGGCGCTCTGGACCGGATGGTGGCTCGTCGTGCTCGAGGGGGACCTCGTCTGGATGGATTTCTTCGCCTCGCGTCTGGGGGAAGGTTTTATCGGGGCGGTGCTCATCGGCGGACTCTTCTTCGCGCTCGTGTTCTTTTCCAAGGAAACCTGGATGGGGTGGGGTGACGTGTGGCTCGGAGCCGTCGCCGGATTGGTGGTCGGATGGAAGCTCGCTCTGCCCTTTTTGACCTTGTCTTTCGGTGCCGGCGCGCTCTTCGGTCTCTTGCTTCTTCTCAAGCACAAGAAACATCTCAAGAGCCCCATCCCGTTCGGGCCATTCCTTTGTCTCGGGACAATTGGTATACTGATACTGGAAAAAACAATACCGAATTTTCATGCGTACTTCCTTTTCTAGATGCCGGGCTATTCGGAGGGATCCCGCGGGCATGACTCTCATCGAGCTCTTGGTCGCCATGGCGATCGTCGTCATCGGGGCGAGCATCATGATCGTGTCTCTGTCCGGAGCCCGTACCACACGGGCATTGGAGGGGGCCACACTCCAGATTTCATCCGCTATCCGCGAGGCACAAAACAACGCGCTCACCGGCAAGTTCAGCACGTCGTCCAATACCGTGTGCCGGCACCGCGTGTGGATCGTCGAGGGCGAGAGCGTCGTACATACTTCTATCGTGTCCGGATCCGGCTGTGCCACGGAGACTGCTCGGCAGTACGACTTATCAAACGGCGTGAAGGCTGCCAACTCGCAGGCGCTTTTCTTCACGCTTCCGCACGCCCGTGTTTTCGATGGTTCCGGCACCGAGCTTACGAGCGGTCGGATCGACCTGCAGATTTCCAAGGAATCCCTCACATACCACGTCTGTGTCTATCCCGGCGGTCGGGTGGAGGAGGCGGGAGCGGCGGGGTGTCCATAGTCCGATATGATCTCAAAACAGACAAAAAAACAACAACCGGGACTGAAGGGCTTTTCAATCGGAGAGACGCTTCTCTCTATCACGATATTGACGGTCGGGATCCTCGCGACCATGCAGCTTCTGGTGGGCAACATGCGGGATGCTCAGCTCAGTCGCGATATCGTCATCGCTTCCGGACTGGTCCAGGAGGGTATCGAACTGGTGCGCAATGTCCGTGACAACGATTTCGCTGACGGAGGGGACGGATTCACGTTCGCTCGGACAGGATTCATGGCCGGTTGGAGTCATTGCCGTATCCAGTACGACGACACGCGGGTCACCTGTCTTCCTGTCAGGGCCTCCGACAATCAGTACGAGCTGGGATTCGATGGAAACGGATTCTATCGTCACAACGGCGGTACGGATACCAAATTCAAGCGCTACATCTATATCAATCAACAGACACCGGCGGCGGGACCGTATGCTGACGTCATAAGCTTTGTCTATTGGGGAACATTCACTCCACCGAGCGACGGGACAGTAGGGAACTGCACTCTCGTCAACCGCTGTATCTTTTCCCGTGACCGTCTGACAAGTTGGAAATGATCTATCTCGCTATGCGATCGAAGAATACAAAAAAAGGGTTCACTCTCATCGAAGTCGTTGTTACCATGGCCATTTTCGGTATCATGATGGTGGCTCTTTCCGGTATCTTCGTTTCCTTGTTCTCGGCCTACAAGGATTCCAAGGCCCTGACGCGCGATATCGAGACGGCGGAACATGCGCTCAATATCATGGGGAAAGAATTGCGGACCAGCACGATCGTCTGTGCCAACGGTTCCACCTGTCCGGTCACGGCTCCGCAGAACGCTACGGATGTGATTTTTTTCGACCAATCGCAGAGCCGTTGTCTGCGCTACCGTATCGCCGGGAATGCCCTGGTCAAGGGTGTGAGCGGCGTGACGACGCTTGCGAGCTGCACATCAGGGACGACGTTCAGCTCGGAGGAACTTACCACGGGCTCTGTCACTGGGAACTTTTATCTCGTCTCGTCCGGATCCGGTGCCTCATCGCAGGTGGGAAGGTTCACGGCTACGTTGGAAATCAGTCGTAACGCGACTTCGACCATGAAGGAACGGGTGCAGACGTCCGTCTCGCTCCGTGATTACAGCCGGTCGATCCTCCCGTGAGGAATTGTGAATTTCGCAGTATATGGTATTCTTTAAGGAGAAGGTAAAATCATATTTTCTATGAAAAACAAAAAAGCCTCGGTCCTGGTCTATTCGCTCATCATTCTCTCCATCGCGCTCATTTCGGCGCTCTCCATCAGTGCGGTGACCTTGAGTAATCGCAAGAGCTCGCTCTCTACCTCCAAGTCGACGCAGTCGTTCCAGATCGCCGATACCGGAGTGGAACTCGTTCTCCGGGAAATCTACAAGGGGAGCCATACGGATCTCGAAAGCCTCGCGAGCGCGATCAGCGCGAATTGTGATAATGGAGTCATAACGGGAACGTATGGAGGCAATACGTACCGGGTGACCTTTCTCAATGCGGCCGGCACGCAGCTCAGTAATTGTGGTGCGGCGACCTGGCGCGACGAGGTGGCAAGCATCAAGTCCGAAGGGATCGCTGGCAACACCTCGCGCGTCATCGAGACCGCCATCGCCGCGGCGGGGGGGAGCGGAATAGCAGGTGGGTGCACGGTGTGTTATAACAATTGCAGCAGTTATTCCGTTCCCTTTGGAAATATTGACGGTCGCTGGGGAGTCGGTTGTAAAACGAGTGGTGTCAGTTCGGCAGGGAACTGTTCAGGAGCAAATGATACGGGATACTCATGCGGCATAGCGTCGAGAACATCGGATTTGAATTTCTGTATGTGTGTTTCGAACTGATATTTTTTCGATAAGGTCTTTGAAAAGGAGGATTTCCTCCTTTTTTTCTTGTCTTGCAGATGGTAGAATGGTGGTATATGCACAAGATTTTGAAGCCAGAAGAAGCCAAAAAACGCATCGAAAAGCTTATCGGGGAACTGGATCGCCACCGGTACTTGTACCATGTCCTGGACCAGCCGGAGATCGCCGACGAGGCCTATGACTCACTCATGCGCGAGCTCGAGGCATTGGAGTGCGCCTTCCCGCAGTTCGTTTCTGAGACCAGTCCGACCAAGCGTGTCGGTGGAGAGTTGCTCAAGGCTTTTCGCAAGGTGGAACATCACACCCGCCAGTGGTCGTTCGATGACGTCTTCGACTTCGAGGAGCTCAAAGCCTGGGATGAAAAGACCAGGCGTCTGTTGGGGAAATATGAAAAAGAGAACTCACTACTCACTACTCACTACTCACTACAAACTCCTCTTGAATATGTCTGTGAGTTGAAGATCGACGGACTCAAAATCATCCTGACCTATGAGCAAGGCGTCCTGAAGCGGGGGGCGACGCGCGGTGACGGGCGGATCGGTGAGAACGTGACGGAGAATCTGTGGACCATTCAGAGCATCCCGCTCCGACTGAATGAACCGGTCGATGCGATCGTCGTGGGGGAGGCCTGGCTCTCGGAACGGGAACTCACTCGTATCAATGATGAGCGCTCCAAGACGGGAGAGGCGCTGTTTGCCAATCCTCGGAACGCCGCCGCCGGTTCCATCCGTCAGCTTGATCCGAAAGTGACGGCCAAGCGCCGGTTGGATTCGTTTATCTACGATGTGGACAGTATCAAGGCAGAAGGCAATAGGCAGAAGGCAATAGGATCGCAGATTGAAGAGTTGGAACTTTTGAAGAAGCTCGGGTTCAAGGTGAATCAGGAGTATCGGCTCTGCAAGAACGTCGAGGAGATCGAGGCATACTATCAGGAGTGGTGTCAGAAGCGTCACGATGTCCCGTACGGTCTCGACGGCATCGTCATCAAGGTGAACGATCGCCGGTTGCAGGAACTTCTCGGCTATACCGGCAAGTCGCCTCGGTTCGGTGTGGCGTACAAGTTTCCCGCGGAGCAGGCGACGACGGTCGTGGAGGATATCCAGGTGCAGATCGGGCGGACGGGGGCGCTGACGCCGGTGGCACATCTGCGGCCTGTCAAGGTCGACGGATCGGTGGTGAGCCGGGCGACCCTTCACAATGCCGGGGAAATCGAACGGCTCGACGTGCGGATCGGCGATACGGTGATCCTGCGTAAGGCCGGGGATATCATCCCGGAGATTGTCGAAACGATGAAGAACCTGCGTACCGGCAAGGAAAAAAAATTCGTGATGCCGAAGCAGTGTCCGGTCTGTGGTGGTCCGGTCGAACAGAAGCAGGTCGGGAAGAATGAGACCAGCGCGGCTCTGTACTGCGTGAACCCGGATTGTTTCGCGATGGAACGGGAAAAGCTCATCCATGCCGTGTCCAAGAAGGGGTTTGATATTCCGGGCTTGGGAGAGAAAATCGTCGAGCAGCTCATGAACGAAGGATTGGTGTCGGATATGGCTGATATCTTTGAATTGACGTCTGGCGACTTCGAACCTCTGGAGCGGTTCGCGGAGAAGTCTGCCGAGAAATTGTCTTTGTCAATCGAGAGGGCGAAAAATGTACCCTTTCAGAAATTCCTCTTCGCGCTCGGGATCCGGTTCATCGGGGAGGAGACGGCCGACGTCATCGCTCATGCGATGACGGAAGTCAAAAGTCAAAAGTCAAAAGTCAAAAGTTTGACTGATGTTATCGAACAATTTCCGAAGGTTACAAAAGAAGAGTGGACGAATATCGATGGGATCGGGGAAAAGAGTGCGGAAGCATTGGTGGAATGGTTCACTGATGGGAAAAACCAGGAACTCCTGGAGAAACTCCGGGCGGCCGGCGTGGATATCGTCATGCCCAAGGAAAGCTCGGTCAAGGAAAGGATATTCGACGGGCTGACGTTCGTTCTGACCGGCGAGCTTTCCGGCTTTACAAGGGACGAGGCGAAGGCTATGATAAAGGAAAAAGGCGGATCTGTCTCGTCTTCGGTCAGCCAGAAGACGGATTATGTCGTGGCTGGGGAAAATCCCGGGAGCAAATACGACAAAGCGAAAGAGTTGGGAGTAAAAATCTTATCAGAAGATGAATTTAAAAAGCTGCTTGGTTGAAGTATGTTGAGTGAAGACGAAGTGAAACATATCGCCCTCCTGGCCCGTGTCGGGCTCAAGGACGAGGAAATCCCGAAGTATCAGAAAGATCTGTCGGCGGTTTTGGATTTCTTCGAGGAACTGAAACGTCTGCCTACGGACGATGTCGAGCCGATCGGCCATATTACCGGAATGACAGGTGTTGGCCGGACCGACCGTCACGAAGAGTTCAACCCGGGAGGCAAGGAGACTTTGAAAAAGAATTTTCCGGACAGTAAGGATGGGTTTCTCAAGGTAAAGTCTGTGTTTTGACTTTTTGTGAAAATGAAAAACAATTGTACTTTTCTATGATAAGAGGGCTGCACGACAAATTACTGAACGGAGAAACGACTGCGGTCGCGTTGACGGAACGGTATCTCCAGGCTATCGGGGAGAAGGATCCGGATCTTCTCGCGTATCTCACCGTTACCAAGGAGTCCGCTCTGGAGCAGGCCTCGTTCGTCGACGAGCAGCTGAAGCGCGGCGAGCCGATCGATCTGCTTGCGGGCATCCCGGGCGCCATCAAGGACAATATCTGTGTCGCTGGCGTGCGTGCGACGGCTTCTTCCAAGATCCTCGACAACTACATCGCTCCGTATGATGCGACGGTCATCGAGAGACTGAAGTCCGTCGGCGGGGTCTTCCTGGGCAAGACCAACATGGACGAGTTCGCCATGGGATCGTCCACGGAATCGAGCGCTTATCAGAAGACGAAAAATCCCATCGACACCGATCGTGTTCCGGGCGGATCGTCTGGCGGTTCGGCCGTGGCTGTGGCGGGGGATATGGCGGTGTGGTCCCTGGGATCGGATACGGGCGGTTCCATCCGTCAGCCTGCATCCTTTTGCGGCGTGGTGGGACTCAAGCCCACCTATGGACGGGTATCGCGTTACGGTCTCATGGCCATGGCATCGAGTCTCGATCAGATCGGTCCCTTCGGCAAGAGTGTCGAGGACGTCGCAATCGTCTTTTCCCGGATCAGCGGTCCTGATCCCTCTGATGTGACCACCGCTTCGGGAGGTATCGGGAAACCGTTCGAGGAATATCTCACCGGCGAGGTGGCCGGTTTGACGGTCGGTGTCCCGGAGGAATATTTTTCCAAGGATCTCGACGAACGGGTGAGGACGCTGGCCGAGGCCGCTCTGGATCGTTTCAAGTCTCTCGGTATGACCGTGAAGCCGATCAAACTCCCGCACAGCTCCTACGCGCTCCCGGTCTACTATATCCTCATGCCGTCGGAAGTGAGTTCCAACCTGGCGCGCTTCGATGGGATCAAGTACGGGCTTTCGGTGAATGACCAGCAGGATTCCGCAAAAGGAACGAGCGGTCTTCTGGAGACCTATCTCGACACGCGGCGCATCGGTTTCGGTCCGGAGGTCAAGCGCCGCATCATGCTCGGTACCTATGCGCTTTCCTCGGGCTACTACGATGCCTATTATCGCAAGGCGCAGAAGGTGCGTGCGCTCATCCGGAAAGATTTCGAGGAAGCGTTCAAGGAGGTCGATCTCATTTTCTCGCCGACGACACCCGAGGCCGCTTTCCGTTTCGGGGCCAAGACCGACGATCCGCTCAGGATGTACCTCTCCGACATCTATACCGTGACAGCCAACCTCGCCGGTGTGCCCGCGATCTCCTTTCCGATGGGAACGATCGAAGAGGAAGGGAAACGATTGCCGGTCGGAGGGCAGCTCATGGGTAAGTGGTTTGATGAGGAGACGATGTTGTGCGCGGCGGACGCACTTGAAAAGAGCATCGGAAAACAGTGATACAAAAATGGAAATCGATTTTCTCAATCTCGTTTTCGGGGGAGGGCAGGACGTGGCGGAGTTTTTCTCCTCGTCGTTCCTGGTCGCAGCGCTCAAGTTCTTTTTCTTCGTCTATGTCGCGGTGCTCTTTGTCGATATCGTGCTCCTCTTGATATTGCGGGGTCTCGGGATGGATCTCAAGAAGGTCCTCTATGGTACGGAGCGGCCGATCATCAGTCGGACGTCCTCGATCAATCGCTGGGAAAAGATCCTCTCGCGCCTGGAAAGTCACAACGCTTCCCAGTACAAGGTGGCCGTCCTGGAGGCGGATGCCTGGGCGGAGGAACTCCTCGGCGGTATCGGATACAAGGGTGCGACGATGTCGGAACGCTTGGAGCAGGTCCGGGCCGGCCAGCTCGAGACCAAGGATATCCTCGCGGAGGCGCATGCCGTGCGCAATCGCATCGTCCATCAAAAAGATTTCGTTCTTTCCCGCGAGGAGGCGGAACGAAGTCTTATGGAATACAAGAAGTTTTTCGACGAATTGGAGCTGTTTTAACCGGTTGACAGGTGGACGTATTTCTGATACGCTGATTCTACAAAGCCCTCGGGGCTTTTTTTAGACCAAGAAATACAGACGGAAAATATGAACAGCGTGCTGACATTTTTGCGTGAGGCCAAAGTCGAGCTCCTGCGTGTTAATTGGCCCTCCCGCAAGCAGATTACGCAGTATACGGTCCTCGTCATCGTGATCAGTCTGGCGACGGCTTTGTTTCTCGGAGGACTGGATTATCTGTTCAGCTTTCTCGTCGAGCGGTATCTGCTCGTGTACTAAACGTAACTCATTTTCTTACTCATTATTTATGGCCAAGCAGACCCAACACCACGGACGCGCCTGGTACGTGCTCCACACCTATTCCGGTTACGAGGACAACGTCTCGCGCAACCTCAAGCAGCGTATCGAGTCGATGGATATGCAGGATCATATCTTCGACGTGCTCGTTCCCAAGGAGAAGAAGATCAAGATCAAGGGCGGCAAGCGCGTGGTGGTGGAGGAGCGCATCTATCCCGGCTATGTCCTCGTGGATATGGTCGTGACGGACGCCTCCTGGTACGTGGTGCGCAACACTCCGAACGTCACCGGCTTCATCGGCCTTGGTACCACGCCGACCCCGATCGATCCCAAGGAGATCGAGACGCTCAAGAAGCGCATGGGTGTGGCTGAGCCGAAGTACAAGATCGACGTGCGTGTGAATGACGCGATCAAGATCGTCGACGGACCCTTCAAGAATTTCGATGGCAAGATCCAGGAAGTGGACGAGGAGAAAGGCAAGATCAAGGTGCTCGTGTCCATTTTCGGTCGCGAGACTCCCGTAGAGTTGGACTTTTTGCAGGTGAAAAAAGTATAAGGTATTTAACGAACAAGCGGGTGGCGTTTATCGCAGCTTCTCATCCCGCTTCAAGAAACGTTTATGGCGAAGGCAATCAAGACCGTTATCAAATTGCAGATTCCGGCGGGAAAGGCCAATCCGGCCCCTCCGGTCGGTCCGGCTCTCGGTCAGCACGGTCTCAACATCCAGGACTTCTGCACGAAGTTCAACGAGGCGAGCAAGGACCGCATGGGGGACATCGTCCCGGCGGAAATCACTGTCTACGAGGACCGTACGTTCACGTTCGTCCTTAAGACTTCTCCGGCCTCCGACCTTCTCAAGAAGGCGGCCGGCATCGCCAAGGCCGCAGCCAATCCGCTCAAGGACAAGGCCGGTCAGGTGACCAAGGCACAGGTGCGCGAGATCGCCGAGAAGAAGATGGCCGACCTCAACGCCAACGACGTGGACGCCGCGATGAAGATCATCGAAGGCTCCGCCCGCTCGATGGGGATAAAGGTGACTAAATAAAGCGTAGCGTATTCAGTCATCCCGGGCTCGACCCGGGATCCAGTCAGATTTATTCATTAATTTGTGGGACTCTGAGCATAGTCGAAGAGGTTTGTACCACGAACAACCATATGAAGCACGGAAAGAACTACCGCAACGTAGCGGAGAAGCTTACGGAGGAAAAGGAATATACCCCTGAGGAGGCGTTCGCTTTCCTCAAGGAGAACAAGGCCGCCAAGTTCGACGAGTCGGTCGAGGTGCACGTCCGCCTCGGCATCAACGCCAAGAAGACCGACGAGATGGTGCGTGCCACAGTGGCGTTGCCGCACGGGACCGGCCGTTCCAAGAAGGTCGCTGTCGTGACAAGCACCAAGGAAAAGGAAGCGACTGACGCCAAGGCGGATCTCGTCGGCGGACAGGAGCTCATCGACGACATCAAGAACGGCAAGACGGTACCGGGTGTGGCTTTCGACGTCCTTCTCGCGACGCCGGAGATGATGCCCAAGCTCGCGGTCGTCGCCAAAGTCCTCGGACCCAAGGGTATGATGCCCTCGCCCAAGACCGAGACCGTGACGGTCAAGATCACCGAGGCGGTCGAGATGCTCAAGCTCGGAAAGAAGGTCAGCTTCAAGAATGACGACTCGGGAAACGTCCATCAGGTCATCGGCAAGCTCTCTTTCGCTCCTGAAGCGCTTCTTGAGAACTACCGCGTCTTCCGCGAGACTCTCGACAAATCCAAGCCGGAGGCCATGAAGGGCAAGCTCATCCGCTCCATCACGGTCTGCACCACGATGGGCCCCAGCCTCATGGTCAAAATCTAGTCAAAAACATCAAAAAAGCCCCTTTGACGGGGCTTTTTTTGTAGCGTAAAATGGAATGTATGAACCACATAGAAATAGAAGTGAAGAGTCTTTTGGGAACGCAGGAGGCGGCGGATGTCCTCAAGGGAAAAATTCTTGCCGAGCCATACCAGGCTGTCTTGAAAGGCAGGAACGCCCAGCTCAATCACTACTTCGTCGGGGATACGGAGAAGCTTTTCGAGGTACTTGGTTCTCGTTTCGACGAGGAGAAGCGAAAGAAACTTGAACACATCCTCAAGGAAGGAAAGAATCATTCCATCCGGACACGTTCCTATCAGGACGGTTCACCGGTACTCCTGGTCGTGAAGGCGTCCATCGGGGACGATACGAGCGCCAATGGTGTCTCGCGGATCGAATTCGAAGAGCGGGTGGGGGGTCTCGATATCGCCGCGCTCGATCAGTTGCTCCTCGACGCGGGACTTTCCTATCAGGCCAAGTGGTCGCGCGAGCGGGAAGAATACGCGCTTGCCGATGGGACGGTCGTCTGTCTCGACAAGAACGCCGGCTACGGTTACCTCGCGGAGTTCGAACGGATCGCCGAGGACGCGGCGGAGATAGCTTCGGTGCAGGAGAGCATCAGGGAACTGATGAACGGACTCGGTGTCGAAGAGCTCCCGCAGGACCGGCTCGAGCGGATGTTCGTCCACTACAACGCCCACTGGCCGGAGTATTATGGGACAGAGAAAATATTCGTCGTTGAGTAACTTTTCTTTTTATCGGATTTTTCTACTGCCTACTGCCTAATGTCTATTGACTTTTCACCCTATGTTTTTGTCTGATCACGATATCAAGCGGGCTGTCAAAGATGGATTGATTACGATAAAAGGATTCGACGAGACTCGTCTCAATCCGGCGAGCTATGACGTCTGTCTCGGCAACAAGTTCATCATCACCGACCCGCACTCTATTGAGGCCATCGATCCTTCGAAAAAGGTTTTCCCCAAGACACGGGAAGTGGAGATCGCCGACGGGGAGATGTTCGTCCTTCATCCCGGTGCGATGGTCCTTGGAACGCTCAAGGACTACGTCGGGTCCGACGAGTACCTTATCCAGATTTCCGGGAAGAGCTCGCTCGCCCGTGTCGGGCTCGTCGTGCACAACACGGCCGGTATCATCAATCCCGGACACTATCTCCACATCACCCTCGAACTCGCCAACTTCAACATCGTGCCGATCATCCTGCGTCCCGGGATGAAGATCGCCCAACTCACGTTTTCCCGGCTCTCCTCTCCGGTGGAGCGCAACTACACGCAGGTCGGCCGCTACAACGGCGACAACTGGAAGAAGAACTTCGCTTCCGAAAAGGAACAAAAGAAGGAACAGAAAAAGAAGCAGCAAGTAAAAAAGAAGAAGGCTGTCGTGAAAAAGAGGAAGTAGAGAAATATTTCTTGTCTTCATCGAACTCGTTAACGCGCCTGCCTGCCGGTAGGCAGGTTAACCTGTTAATCGACTAACACACTCATTCATATGGACAAGCGTCATCCGGAGTATCAGTACCTCGATTTGTTGCAGGATATTCTTGAGAACGGTTCGGACAAGGAAGTCTTCTTTACGCCCGAGGTGCGCAAGCAGTACGAGGAACGGGGATTGCAGCCACCCTTCATCCGTTCGGTGTTCGGACGATCGATGCGATTCGATCTCTCACAGGGGTTTCCTTTGCTTACGACGAAGAAGGTCTTCATCCGTGGTATCATCGTAGAGCTCCTGTGGTTTCTCAAGGGCGATACGAACATCAAGTTCCTCGTCGACAACGATGTGCACATCTGGGACGAGTGGGCCTGGAAACGTTACAACAAGCTTTGCGGTGCGAAAGGGTTGCCGGAAATGGCACAGGACGAATTCATCGCGAAGCTCAAGGAAGAACCGGTTGAGAGCGCTTTCGTGAAGGAGTGGGGAGACCTCATCATGGTCTACGGTCGGATGTGGCGGCGCTGGCCCGCGAGCGACGGCCGGGAAATCGACCAGCTTGCCTGGGTGATCGACGGTCTCAAGGAGCAGCCTTTCCGCAAATCCTACGTCGTCTCGGCCTGGAACCCGGATTTCATCTATGCCATGGCTTCCAAGGGGAATGCCAACGAGGTGCCGCCGTTC
Organism: uncultured Bdellovibrionales bacterium; assembly: GCA_964384235.1. Classification (GTDB taxonomy): domain Bacteria; phylum Patescibacteriota; class Minisyncoccia; order Moranbacterales; family UBA1568; genus UBA1568. The sequence continues at coordinate 79,265 of CAYLJX010000001.1, forward strand.
TGTCATACGACGTTCCAGTTTCAGGTGACTGAGGGGAAGAAACTCAATCTCGCGCTTTTCCAGCGGAGCGCCGATTCCCTTCTTGGGGTACCCTTCAACATTGCCTCCTACGCGCTTCTTCTTAAGATGGTGGCGCAGGTGACCGGTCTAGAAGAAGGGGAATTCGTTCACTTTTTCGGTGATGCGCACATCTATTCCAATCATTTCGACCAGGTGAAGGAACAGATTTCCCGCGAGCCGCGACCGTTCCCCACGATGAAGCTCAACCCTGAGGTGAAAAACATCGACGACTTCACATACGAAGACTTTACCCTGGAAGGCTACGACCCGCATCCGGCCATCAAGGCTGAGATCGCCAACATCGGTGGTTTCAACGTCAAGGACCCGAAACAGTTCACGCTCAAGAAGTAATATTATGCGCATTTCCATGATCGCGGCGGTGGCGAGGAAGAACCGTGCCATCGGCAAGGACAATCACCTTCTCTGGCACATCCCGGAGGATTTCAAGCACTTCAAGGACACGACGTCCGGCCACGCCATTATCATGGGGGAGAATACCTTCCACTCCATCGGCAAACCGCTTCCCAATCGCACCAATATCGTCCTCTCGCAGACGGACGGGTTCGCGCCCGAGGGAGTGGTGGTGGTCCGTTCCATCGACGAGGCACTTGAGGCAGCCAAAGAGTTCGAAGCGGAAGAAGTCTTCGTCTGCGGCGGTGCGAGCGTGTACAAGCAGTTTCTTCCGATGGTCGACCGCTTGTACCTCACGCTCGTCGAAGGCGACTTCGAAGCGGACACGTTTTTCCCGGACTACGGCGAGTTTACGAAGACGGTGAGCGAGACGAAGGGCGGGAACGATGAACATGATTTCAGTTTCGTGGTATTGGAGAAGTAATGGAGTAATGTTGTAATTGATATGCAAAAAATAGTTGCGGTACTAGGGATGCCGGGAAGTGGAAAGTCGGAGGCGATCGAATACCTCGTGAAGAAATACGGGTGGCCGAAGATTTATTTTGCCCAGCCGACATTCGATGAGATGGAGCGGCGCGGACTGGAGCGCAATCAGGCGAATGAGCGACTTGTGCGGGAAGACCTGCGCAACCTCCATGGCGATGATTATTATGCCCAGGAAGCAGTGAAGAAAGTCGAGGCAATGTCGGAAGCGCCGATTATTCTACTCGAAAGCTTTTACAGTGCGCCGGAGTACCGCGTTTTCAAGGAGCGTTTCGGTGATGCCTTTACGACTATCGCGATCCATGCCCGGCCAAGCGTCCGTCATACCCGTCTTGCTACGCGTCCCGAGCGGCCGCTCAATGCGACCGAATCCATCGAACGCGATTGGGCGCAACTGAATCGGCTTACCCAAGGGACCCCGATCGCTCTTTCGGATTTCATGATCATCAACGAAGGTTCGAAAGAAGAGCTGCAGCAGAAGCTCGATGAGGTCATTTCGAAATTGTAGTGTCTTATGAAATATTTTCCCGTCATCGGAATGGAAGTACATGCGGAACTCAAGACCAGTTCCAAGATGTTTTGTCGCTGCAAGAACGGTCTCGGTCTGGAGAAGGAACCGAATGTCCATATCTGCCCGGTCTGTACCGGCCAGCCGGGAACGCTTCCCGTCCCGAACCGAGAGGCCATCGAAGCCGTGCAGAAAGCGGGTCTCGCGCTCAACTGTGGGCTTCGCCTCAAGTCGAAATTCGACCGCAAGAACTATTTCTATCCCGACCTTCCGAAGGGGTACCAGATTTCCCAGTACGATGAGCCGTTCTGCGAGAAAGGGACGATCGAGATTGAGGGAAGAACATTCCGTATCACCCGTATCCACCTCGAGGAGGACACGGGCAAATCGATGCACCCGACTGATGCGAACTACACGCAAGTCGACTTTAATCGTGCCGGCGTGCCCTTGATGGAGCTCGTCACCGAGCCGGACTTCTCGACGGGTAAGGAGGCGCGGGCGTTCTGTCAGAAGCTCCAGCAGATCCTCCGCTATCTCGAAGTCTCCGACGCGGACATGGAGAAGGGGCAGATGCGCTGTGAGGTGAACATCTCCCTTTACAAGGAGGGCGAGGAGCGCCTCTCCGGAACCAAAGTCGAGATCAAGAACCTCAACTCGTTCAAGGTGGTGGAGCGCGCCATCGATTACGAGATCAAGCGCCAGACGGAAGCGCTGGAAAACGGTGAGAAGATCGTCCAGGAGACGCGGGGCTGGGACGAGAACCGGGGCGCGACGGTTTCCCAGCGCAAGAAGGAATCCGCTCACGACTACCGGTATTTCCCCGAGCCGGATATCCCGCCTTTCGAATTCGACGAGGCGTATGTGGAGGGACTTCGGCAGACGCTCCCAGAACTGCCCGATGCCAAGGCGAAGCGCTTCGTCTCGGAGTACGCCTTGCCGGAAGCCGACGCGGCGACACTGACCCTTGAGAAGGATTTCGCGGCGTATTTCGAATCAGTCGTGAGCGAGCTTTCGGAAAAAGTGAAATCAAAAGAAGTGAACGCGCCCTTGGAGCGTGTGGCGAAGCTTGCGGCCAACTATATGCTCACGGAACTTCGCAAGTATCTCACCGAAGAAGGGAAGACCGTGGCGGAACTTCCCATCACGCCGGAAAATTTCGCGGAACTCATCGGGATCGTGGCCGACGGCAAGATCAACTCGAGTGCGGCGCAGACCGTGCTCGCGGAAATGTACCGGGGCGGTGACAACGATCCCACGCACATCATCGAGCGGCTCGACCTCGGGCAGGTCTCCGATACGGGAGCTCTCGAAGGAATGGTCGATGCAGTCCTTGCCGCCAATGAGAAATCCGTCACTGATTACAAAGCCGGCAAGGAAAATGCCCTCAAGTACCTCATGGGCCAGGTGATGAAGGAAACGAAGGGAAAAGCCAACCCCCAAGTGGTGTCAGAAATACTCCGAAAGAAATTGAGCTAAAGGAGTTTTTCAGCTTTGTTTGGGTTTTCTATCCAGTGGATAGAAGCGCCTTGCTTTTCCCACCGTCTAAGCCACGTGAGCTGACGCTTGGCATAGTGCCAGATTTCGTGCAAGAGTTTTTCGATCATCTCTTCGCGGGAAATTTTCTTTTGAAGGAAGAACGCGACGTATCGGTATTCGAGGCCGAAGCTTTCCAATCGTTTCCAGCTCAAACCTTCTTTCCGCAACCGTTCCACCTCCTCGATCATGCCTTCCCTAAGCCTCTTTTCAAGGCGTGTTTTGATGTTTTTTTGTAATGCTTCTTTCGGAGGGTTGAGGCAGATGATGACGGTATTTTTGTATCTTGTATCTTGTTTCTTGTATCTTGTGCTCGGGATTTTTCCGAGTGTTTCGACAATTTCCAACGCTCGTATCAATCGTACTTTGTTGTGTTGATCTATCGAGGCGGCTCGTTCAGGATCTTTCTTCTCAAGCATTTCAAAAAGTTCCAAAGCGGAAAGCTTGTTGAGTTTTTTTCGAAGCACCGGATCAGGTTTGACTGTGGGGAAGACACTGCCTTCGATGAGGGTCTGCGCCCAGAAACCGGTCCCGCCGCAGATGATGACTGTTTTTCCGCGTTTGCGGATATCCTGGATCGCCTTCTTGGCATCACGGACGAAGTGCGTCACGTTGTATGTCCGTTTGGGTGACGCAACATCGAGGAGATGATGACGGATGCTATCGGAATAGAATTCATTTTTGTATCTTGTATCTTGTATCTTGTATCTTGTGGCAGGGTCTCGTGTCACCTTGCCGCTACCGATATCCATTCCGTGATAGACTTGCCGGCTGTCGGCGGAGATGATCTCACCGTCGTATTTCTTTGCTAGGGCAATGGCTAAATCCGACTTGCCGGAAGCCGTCGGTCCAACAATGATTATTATTTTGTTTTGATCGAGCTCCTTCATTTCTTGATATTAATCCGTTTCAGTCGACAATAGAGAAGTATAGTGGGACTCGTATAAAGTATCTAGGAAAAGGACCATTCAAATACTTAATACTCAATACAAGATACTAGATACGGGTTCCCGTCACTCCTTCGAGGGCCTGTATCCGTTCGAGGTGTTCCGGGGCGAGGGCGACGGAGAAAGTGGTCTCGATGACGGAGCCCTGGATCTTGACCGCGACCTTGATCGGACCGGCGGGCACGGTCTTGAGGAAATGCGAGAGATCGTTTACGATCTTGGGATTCTTTTCCGGAGCGAGACTGATGAGGAGTTTTCCGGAAGAGGAAGGAATGGAGGTAGAAAGGGAAGCCGCCGCCGCTTCGTTCTGTTCACGGAGGACCTGATTCTTTTCCCGGGTCGCCTCGATGCGGGCGAACTGATGAAGCGTATCGGGGGAGACACGCTCCAGGCTCTCGGCGACGCACTTGAGCATGCCGTCCTTGTGCGAGACGCGGGCGTCGACGATGACGACCTCGTCCGGGATCCACGATCCGTCAGTCTGTTCGGCGGTGCGGCCGAAGACAAGGAGTTCGATGCGTCCGGTCATGTCTTCGAGCGAGACGAAGAACATGGTACTGCCGTTCTTGGTGAGGACCTTGCGGACGGCCGTGATGACTCCGCCAATACGGACCCGCGCGCTGTCAGGTTTCTTCTCGAGGTCATGGATGGGGACGGCGGTCTTGCCGAAGTAGGCCTGGTATTCGCTCGCGGGGTGGTCGCTCACGTACAATCCAAGGAGTTCCTTTTCCCAGCCGAGGCGCGTCTTCTTGTCGGCGGGGACGGCGGGGGAGAGCTGGATCTTGCTCTCCGGCATGGCCATGCCTCCGAAGAGGCTCGCGTGGTGCGTGTCGGCGATGGTCTTGAGGTTCTTGGCGTGGCGGAGGATGTCGTCGAGGCTTTCGAGGAGCTGGTTGCGCTCGCCGAAGTCTTCCAGGGCGCCGACTTTGGCGAGGGATTCGAGGGAGCGCTTGTTGAGATCCTTGGTCTGGACGCGTTCGATGAAGTCCTCGAGGCTTTTGAATTTCCCGCTTTCCTTGCGAACCTTCACGATCTCTTCGGCGCAGACAGAGCCGACGTTTTTGATGGCGTTCAATCCGAAACGGATGCGCTCTTTTCCATCGTCGCCAATAATGACAGCAAATTCCTCGAAGCTTTCGTTGACGTTCGGTGGCAGGACCTCGAGACCGATCTCCCGGGCCTCGTGCACTTCGATGGCGATACGGTCGGTGTCGTGCTGGTCGGAAGTAAGGAGGGCGGCCATGAACTCGGCAGGATAATGCGCCTTGAGGTAGGCGGTCTGGTAGCCGATGAGGGCGTAGCAGGCGGCGTGGGAGCGGTTGAAACCGTAGCCGGCGAACGGTTCGATGAAGGCGAAGACCTGTTCGCCGATCTTTTTGCCGACACCGGTTTTCACACAGCCCTCGATGAACTTTTCGCGCTGCTCGGCGACGAGTTCCTTGATTTTCTTGCCGACCGCTTTGCGGAGCACGTCCGCTTCACCCAGGGTGAAACCGGCCAAGTCACGGGCGATCTGCATGAGCTGTTCCTGATAGACGGCCACGCCGTAAGTGTTCTTGAGGATCGGTTCGAGCGTGGGGTGGAGGTACTCGACCTGCTTGGTGCCGTGCTTGCCGCCGATGAAGTCGGGAATGTATTCCATCGGACCCGGACGGTAGAGGGCGACCATGGCGATGATGTCCTCGAAGACGGTGGGTTTGAGTTGTTTCAAGTAGCGTTTCATGCCGCTCGATTCCAACTGGAAGACGCCGGTGGTGTGGGCATCCTGCAGGACCTTGAAGGCGGCCTCGTCGTCGAGGGGGAGGCGGCTCATGATGTCGGCGACGGTCGCGGTCTCGGCGTCCAACCCGAGTCTTTCCGTGAGCGGAGGAAGTTTCTTGAGGGCGCGCACGATGCGCAGGGTATTCTGGATGATGGTGAGGTTCTTGAGACCGAGGAAGTCCATCTTGAGGAGGCCGATTTTCTCAACGGCGTTGGCCTTGGTGCTGGCGGCGTACTGGGTGACGACGCCCTCACGGGATCCGGAGACGCGCTGCAAGGGCGTGTATTCAGTGACCGGGTCCTTGGTGATGACGACACCACAGGCGTGCATCGAGGCGTGGCGGGCCAGTCCTTCGATGGTCTGGGCCGCGTCGATGAGTTTCTTGGCGTCAGGATTCTTTTCGTAGTGCTGTTTGAATTCCGGGACTTCCTCGAGAGCCTTCTTGATCGAGGTGAACATCGGGATCATCTTGGCGGTCTGATCGCAGAGCGCCAAAGGGATGCCGAGCGCGCGGCCGACGTCGCGGATGGCGGCGCGGGCGGCCATCGTCCCGAAGGTGATGATCTGTGCGACGTGGTCGCTTCCGTATTTGCGTCGCACGTAGTCGAGCACCGCTTCGCGGCGATCGTCGGCGAAGTCCATATCGACATCGGGCATGGAGATACGTTCGGGATTGAGGAAGCGCTCGAAGAGGAGATCGTACTTGATCGGGTCGAGGTCGGTGATGCCGGTGAGATAGGCGACGAACGAGCCGGCGGCCGAACCGCGGCCCGGACCCACGATGACGCCGTTGTCCTTGGCCCAGTTGACGAAGTCCTGGACGATCAAGAAGTATGAGGCGAAGCCGGTCTTTTCGATGACGGAGAGTTCGTAGTCGAGACGAGTATGCTGTTCGTCGGTGATGGTCTGTCCGGGGAAACGCTTGGCGAGGCCCTGTTCGCAGAGTTCACGGAGGTATCCGTCGGCTGTCTTGCCATCGGGCAGGGGGAAGGAGGGGAGGTGGTTCTCACCCATCTGGATCTTGACGTTACAGGCATCGGCGATTTTTTGGGTGTTTTCGATGGCTTCCGGGACGTCCTTGAAAATTTCCGCCATCTCTTCGGGGGAGCGAAGCGACAAGTCGAGGGCCTTCATGCTGAAACGCTCGGTATCGGTGACTTTCTTGTTGTCACGGATGCAGAGGAGAATATCCTGGACTTCCGCATCCTCTTTTTTGACATAGTGCACGTCGACCGCGGCGACGACCGGGATGCCGGTCTCACGGGAAAGCTGGATGAGGCCTTGGTTGGCGGCGACCTGGTTCTCGTTGTGGGTGTGCGGACCGAGCTCAAGATAAAAGTTCCCTTCGCCGAAGATGTCTTGGTATTCGAGAGCGACGTCCTTGGCGCGCTCGTAGTTGCCGTAGATCATCTCGGACGGCACCTCGCCCTGCATCGATCCGGAGAGCGCGATGAGGCCGTCGCGGTATTGCCGGAGGAGCGCCTTGTCCGCGCGGGCCTTGTAGTAGAAGCCTTCGAGCTGCGCGATCGAGATGATCTTCATGAGATTCTTGTAACCGGTCTCGTCTTTGGCGAGAAGGACGAGCTGGTGGCGCCGGCGGTCTTCGGTGGTATTGTTCTTGCTCCTCAGGTCCTTGGAAACGAAGATTTCGGCCCCGATGATGGCCTTGATCCCGTAGTCCTTGGCCTTGGAATAGAACTCGACCGCGCCGTACATGGCGGAGGTGTCGGTGATGGCAAGCGCGGTCATGCCGAGTTCCTGAGCGCGCTTCAAGAGGTCCTCCGGCTTGCCGAGGGCGGTGAGGAGCGAGTAGTGCGAGTGGACGTGGAGATGCGTGAACATGGTATTTTGTATCATGTATTCTGTATCATGTATTTTCTCCGATACATAATACCAAATACGAGATACATGATACTTTCAAAAACAAAAGCACCAATCATCATGAAAGGTGCGGCAATGCAAATAGGAAAGGTTTTGTCATAGCGATAGGGTTCCCTCATAGCCCGGAATCAATCCATGGGTTTTGCAGGGAAGGTTTGATACGCTTCCAGTCTACATTTTTTTAAGGAAAATGAAAACCCCAGGCTGCGATGTTTTGCAAACCTGGGGCACCCAACTACTTTGGAAGCATCTCCTCCGAAAGTTTCCACTCGTGGGTGAAGCGAGCGGTCCGACTTTCGAAGTGTCCCTGTTATTCTCCCGGAGACCGAGGAACGTCTTTCCGAGAACCTAGCTGTCCACCTTCATTCGAAGTCCGCCAGGCGACTTTCGAAAAATAATTATAGCATCAGGATTGGTTTTTGTCAATAAGCACGCTGTATTTTGGCTGAAATGAGGTATAATATTGTCATGCAAACGACGACATTCGAAAAAGAGAAGGAACGGATGCTTGCGGGGCATCGGTTCGTGATCGGCGTGGATGAGGTGGGACGAGGACCGCTCGCCGGGCCGGTGGTCGCGTGTGCCGTAACAATCCGGAATTCCCAATTCCTCATTTCTCATTTCCAATGCAGTCCGGAAGAGGAGAAGATGTGGAATCTGATACGGGACTCGAAGACGCTCTCCGAGAAACAACGAGAGAAACTGTTCGACTTTATCCACGAGCATTTCCATGTCGGTATCGGCATCGTGTCGGCGGAGACGATCGATCGGGTGAACATCCTTGAGGCGACGTTTCTGGCGATGAAAGCGGCCGTGTCTGATTTGCTGAAACAAATCAGACAAGAAACAAGAAACAAATTACAAGATACAAATGACTTGCAAGAAACAGAAGGAAAAACAAAAGACGCCCCTGGAGAAAGTTTTTATTGTCTGATCGATGGGAACCAACTCATTCCAAACTTTTCGTATCCGCAGGAGGCGGTTGTCGGTGGGGACGGGACGGTCAAATCTATCGCGGCAGCTTCGATCGTCGCCAAAGTGACGCGCGACCGGATGATGGATGAGTATGAGACACAGTATCCCGGGTACGGCTTTGCCAAGCACAAGGGATACGGCACCAAGATCCATATGGATGCTCTCCGTCACCTCGGACCATGCCCGATTCATCGGATGTCGTTCAAACCAGTCTCATTGTCGATACCGGAAAACGTGAACAAACGCTTTTCGAATGTTCTGAAGCCGAAAAGAAGATAAGGAGATTCTTAAAATACCTGTCAGGAGAATTTTTTGACGAACTCGGCACTGTCCGAGAAGGCTTCTTCGGTTCGAAAAAATCGGCTTCTCCGCCGTCAATCGGGGGCGGATTTTTTCGGTAACGAAAAGCCTTCGAGTTTGGCGAGTCGGAAAAAAATTACTTCTGATCAGGTATTTTCCCTCTTTGCTTTTCGAGGCTTGCCAAAGAGGGGAAACCCTGTTATAGTGGCTGTAACGATAATTTCTACTGACAGTCCTGATTATGGCGTTGCCCAAGCAAAGACACACCCACCACCGCCGCGACCGCGCGAGAAAGCAGTACGACGTGAACCTCGTGAACACCACCGAGTGCCCCAAGTGCAAGGCCCGCGTGCTCTCGCACCGTGTCTGCCCGGAATGCGGTACCTACAAGGGTCGCGAGATGGTGAATACCGCTCCCAAACTCAAAGCGGAAAAGAAATAATTTGACCAACGACTCACGACCAACGACAAGAAGATATATTCCTGTCGTACGTTGTAAGTTGTACGTTGTCGGTTGAAAACAAAATGGCCAATAGGCATCTTCAAAGATCGGTGGTGATGCAGTCCCTCTTTGAATGGGACTTCCAAGGGAAGCGCGACGAGATATCGCGCGAGATTCTCAGCCGCAACATCGAGGAATTCGCGCCTGGTATCGAGGACACCATCTTTGCCGAGCACCTGATGGAAGGAACGCTCCGCGAACGCAAAACCATCGACAAGCTCATCGAGAAGTGCGCTCCCGAGTGGCCGCTCGAGCAGGTGACGGTCGTGGACCGCAACATCCTCCGTCTCGGCATCTACGAGCTCATGTTCGGCAATTACGACGAGGTCCCGCCCAAGGTCGCCATCAACGAGGCGATCGAACTGGCCAAGTCGTTCGGGAGCGACTCGACGCCGCGCTTCGTGAACGGCGTCCTCGGGACGATCTATCGCGAGATGGGCGAGCCCATGAAGGACGACGTGTCCGAGAACCACAAGCGCAACCTGGAAAAGACCGCGCAAGAGAACGCGCCCAAGGAACCGAAGAAGCAAGAAACGAAAGAGAAGAAAACGGTAAAGAAAAGTACCAAGAAAGAAAGCGCCTGAGCGCTTTTTTTGAAACCACTATGAAAGGACAGTTGTTCGATCAGGAAAAATTCGAGACGCGGTTCGGGGTGACGGTGCAAAATGTCGCCTTGTTTCAGGAGGCGCTCACGCACCGCTCCTACCTCAACGAACACCGCGAGTACACGTTTCCGCACAACGAGCGCTTGGAATTCCTCGGGGATGCCGTCTTGGAGCTCGTCGTGACGGAACACCTCTTCCATAATTTCGACAATCCGGAAGGGGAGCTCACGAGTTTCCGCGCGGCCCTCGTGAACGGCGAGATGCTCGCGACGATCGGTCGCGACCTCGGTGTGCAGGACTTTCTCCTCATGAGCCGCGGTGAGGCCAGGGACACCGGCCGGGCCCGCTCCTATCTCATCGCCAACGCCGTCGAAGCCATCATCGGCGCGATCTATCTCGACCAGGGCTACGGACCGGCGGCCGCGTTCATCGAGAAATATATCCTCTCCCGTCTCCCGGAAGTCCTCGAACAGGAACTCTATACCGATCCCAAGAGTCGCTTCCAGGAAACGGCCCAGGAGAAAGTCGGTGTGACGCCGAGCTATCGCGTACTCAAGGAGTGGGGACCGGATCATGACCGACACTTCATCGCCGGGGTCTATCTCGACGAGGAAAAGGTGGCCGAAGGTGAAGGTGCTTCCAAACAGGAAGCCCAGCGCGCCGCGGCCAAAGCCGCTCTGGAGAAAAAAGGCTGGCAATAAGACAAGGACTTAGCTTGTAGCTGGTAGCTTGTAGAAAGCGGCAAGGACCGCTTTTTCTTTTGGCTTGTTTTCGGGTATACTGGTGGAAACAGTATACGGTATTATGTATGATGTATTAAGGGAACGCCCCGTGTGTTTTTCTGTATTTATACATGATACGCAATACATGATACGTGATACCTCTTTAGAATGTATTTAAAGAAAGTCGAAATAACCGGGTTCAAGTCGTTCGCCAACAAGACGGTGTTGGATTTTTTACCTGAGTGCGATATCGCGAGCGGTGGCAAGTGTGGTATCACCGCCATCGTCGGGCCGAACGGTTCCGGTAAGTCCAACGTGGCCGACGCCATCCGATGGGCCATCGGCGAGCAGTCGTCCAAGAACCTGCGCGGCAAGAAGTCCGAGGACGTGATTTTCGCCGGTACCGACAAGAAGACACGACTCGGGAGCGCGTCGGTCTCCTTGTATTTCGACAACTCCGACAAGCGCATCCCTATCGAGTTCGCCGAAGTTTCCATCACCCGCAAGATCTTCCGAAGCGGCGAGAGCGAGTACCTCATCAACGGTTCGCACGTGCGCCTCATGGACATCGCCGATCTCCTGGCCAAGGCTGGTATCGGCAAGGACAGCTACTCGGTCATCACGCAGGGTATGAGCGACGCCGTTTTGAACGCGACGCCGACCGAGCGGCGCTCCATCTTCGAGGATGCGGCCGGCGTGAAGCAGTACCAGATCGAGAAGGAACGGGCGCTCAGGAAACTCGAGAGTACCCGCGAAAACCTGGTACGTGTCGACAGTCTCATCCTCGAGATCGAACCCCATCTCAAGAACCTCAAACGGCAGGCCGAGAAGGCCTCGCAGGGCAAGGATGTAGCCGTGAAGCTCAAGGAGAAACAGTTGCTCCTCTATGGTTTCCTCTGGAGCAATTTCCAGAACGAGCGAGGCGCACTCCTCAAGGAGCGGGACGCTCATGAGAAACGCGTCTTCGACCTGGAAGTGGAAACGAACAATCTGGAGCGCGAAGTGACGCAAGCTTCGGAAAAGATGCAGGATCAGAGCGGGGAGGAAGCGATCGCAGGGGAGCTCGCGAAACTGCGTGACGAGGCGAATATGCTTCTGCGTGATCGGAGCATCCTTGACGGCAAGATCGAGATCGAAAAGGAAAAGCAGAAGGAGCAGGAAATCATCCGTGTCATCCCGGTGGATCTCAACTATGTCCGCAAGGCCCTCGAGGAAATCCGATCGAACCAGCAGGAACTCATCGAACGCATCCAGAGCGCCGAGAAACTTGAGGATCTCCAGGATATCCGCGAGTTCGCCCAGGTTATCAAACAGAAGCTCTTCGATCTCGACGAGAAGGCGGGTGTCGGCTCCGTCAAGGAAAAGAAGGTGATCGCGCTCCCGGACGATGAGAAGAAAGCGAGCGACGAGCGGCTGGCCGCGTTTGCCAGGGAGAAAGAAGCGCTGAACAAGCGTCTGGAGGCACTTCAGAAGACGCTCACGGAGAAAGAGCAGTCACTCCAGACCCTGCGTGAGGCCGGCCGGGCGAGTCGTGAGACATTCTTTATCAAGGAAAAAGAATGGCGGCAGAAGGAATACGAGCTCACCCGTCTCAAGGACACGCTGAACGAAGTGAAGGTGCGTCTGGCTCGTGTCGAGGTGCGTGAGGAGGATCTGGTAGCACTGACGCGGGAAGAACTCTCGATGGACGTGAAGGATCTCACCTATGACGGAACGCCGGTGGAACGGGAACGGCTGGAACGGGAGATTACGCGGCTCAAGGTAGAAGTCGAGCACATCGGTACCATCGATCCGCTGGTCGTGGAAGAGTACGAAGAGACCAAGACGCGCTATGAGTTCCTGACGCGCGAGTCGACCGATCTCAAGTCCGCGATGGAATCGCTGAAGTCCGTCATCAAGGAAATGGACCAAAAGATCGACTACGCGTTCAAGGAGGCGTTCGAAGTGATCCGCAAGCGTTTCGAGGAATATTTCCGGATCATTTTCGGTGGCGGCAAGGCGAGCCTCGAAAAGGTCAAGATCCCGCTTCGTCGTCGCGGCGAGGAGTTCGACGTGGAGACGGACAACCCGGAAGAGGAAAAACCGGAAGAAGAAAGTGTCCTCGGCATCGAGATCGCGGCCTGCCCTCCAGGCAAGAAGATCACCAATCTCTCCATGCTCTCGGGAGGGGAGCGGTCGCTCACGTCCTTGGCGCTTCTCTTTGCCATCATTTCGCACAATCCGCCGCCCTTTGCGGTGCTCGACGAAGTGGAAGCCGCCCTCGACGAAGCCAACTCGCGGCGCTTCAGCTCGATGCTCCGGGAGCTCTCGGCCCATACGCAGTTCATCGCCATCACGCACAACCGCGAGACCATGGCCCAGGCCGCGCTCCTCTATGGGGTTACTATGGGCGGTGACGGCGTTTCTCAGCTTCTCTCCGTCCGCCTCGACCAGATCGGCGAGAAGGGGAAAATTTTGGGAAAATAGTCAGTTAGCGGGTGTACAGTGAATTGACAGCCTTATGGTCACGGCGTATAGTCTTTGCATGTACCTTACATCGAAGGAGAGTGACAATGACTCAGGGACCTGGAGTTATCAACAAAAAAGAGAGAAGCTTTTCCCGTTTGACGAACTGCCCGTATGACGTCGCTTCGTGGCTGTTCGTTTCCGATCTCGTTCTCGGGCTCTCGGAAGCGGGTGTCCGTGAACTCTGGGTGCGCGATGAACCTCATCGGAGCGTGAACTGTGCTCTCCACCGTTTGTGCTGGCATTCTGGCGCCATGGCCCGGTTTTTCACGGGTCGTGGGAATGATCCGGTTAAGGCCTGTGCGTTTCATCTGATCCATCTCGTTCTTGTTCCGGATCCGATCATGGGTTCTTTCAATGGGTTCTGGGAGAGTGTCATCATGAACCATTTGCCGTGGCGCTCCGAGGGGTACTATGGCATGCCGTATAGCCCGGTGTTCGCGCAGAGCATTCTTGAAAGAGAGTGTGTGCCAGACTATGCCGAACTCATTCGCCGTTACGCTCGGGTGATCCGGCGTTCACTCTACGGTTGAAATCACGCAATGCTGCAAAATAGCCCGGGAGAGCGCGTCTCACCCGGGCTCTCTTTTTGCTTTGTTGACATATTTTAACGGATGCGTTACAGTGGAACCTGTATCCTCCAAAGGAGGACAGATTACTCTATTCACGAAAGACCGATATGTTGATGATCCGTTTCAACCGGGTGGGCAAGAGGAACCGCGCGCATTTCCGCGTCGTGCTGCAGGAACGCACCAAGGCTCCGGGCAAGCGCCATGTGGAGATTCTCGGAAGCCACGACCCGCACAAGAAGACCACGATTCTCCAGAAGGACCGCATCCTCTACTGGCTCAGCCAGGGTGTCCAGACCTCCGACGTGGTGCACAACCTCCTTGTGAAGGAAGGTGTCATCGAAGGCAAGAAGCTCGCCAAGAAGATGCCTCGTCCGGTAAAAAAAGAGGAACCTGTTGCTAAGACTCCGGTTGAAGAAGCAAAGACAGAAGAAGCTCCTGTAGCTGAGGAAGCGAAGACCGAGGAAACTGTTTCCGAGACTCCGGCCACTGAGGCCCCGACTGAAGAGAAGAAAGAGGAAACGCCGGCTGCGTAGATTGACAGAAAGCCGGTTCTCGAGTACACTTGAACATAACAACTTAGTTCCGCAGACATAAGGCATTGCTTCGGCAAAGAAGACCTTACGAGGAAATTTCCGGCGACGCTTGCAAAAGATAGCGTCGGAAAATATTTCTTCAGAGAGGTCTGTGGTTATCCCACGGATTTTTCTTTTGTAACGATAACATTTATGCAGACCAAACAGCAGAAACAAGAGCTCGTCGCCGAGGTCGTCGAGAAGGTCAAGGGTTCCAAGGCACTCGTCTTCGCCAACTTCAAGGGCGTGACGGTGAAGGATCTGACCGGTATCAGTCGCGAACTGCGCAAAAGCGGATCGGGTTGGAAGGTGCTCAAGAAGACGCTCCTCAATATCGCCCTCAAGGAAGCCGGTGTGAGCGTGGATGCCCGGGCCCTCGAAGGCCAGGTCGGTGTCGCGTTCTCCCATGACGAGGTTTCGGCCGCCAAGGTGCTCACCGAGTTCATCAAGGCCAACAAGGAAACGAGCCTTACGATCGAAGGGGGATCACTTGGAGAGAAGTCTCTGTCCGAAGCCGAGATCAAGGCCCTCGCCAAGCTCCCGAGCCAGGACGAGATGCGAGCCAAGCTCGTGGGAACGCTCCAGGCGCCGGTCGCGAGCTTTGTCCGGGTCTTGGGTGGCAACCTCTCCGGTCTGGTGCAGGTGCTGAAGGCGATCGAAGGAAAGAAAGCGTAAAGAAAAATTTCCAATTGTCATTAATTATTGTAATTAACCATAACGTTTAAACGTATGTCAGAGGAAAAGAAGGAAGTCGTGGTGCCGGAGAAATTCGAGAAGCTCGTCGCCGAGATCGAGAAGATGAGCGTGCTCGACCTGTCCGAGCTCGTCAAGGTGCTCGAGGACAAGTTCGGTGTGTCCGCCGCCGCCCCGGTCATGATGGGTGCGATGCCGGCCGCCGGAGGCGCCGCTGAGGCCGCCGAGGAGAAGACCGAGTTCGATGTCGAGCTCACCGCCGCCGGTGCGCAGAAGATCAACGTCATCAAGGCGGTCCGCGAAGTGACCGGTCTTGGTCTCGCTGAGAGCAAGGCGCTCGTCGACGGTGCCCCGAAGGTGGTCAAGGAGAAGGTCGGGAAGGCCGATGCCGAAGCCATGAAGAAGAAGCTCGAGGAAGCCGGCGCGTCCGTGACCCTCAAGTAGTCTTTTCTGGAGAATCGTATGATCCCGTCCCTTTCGAGGGGCGGGATCTTCTAATCTTTTTAGAGTGCTTTTTTAGAAACCCTCTTTCGGGAAAGGGGATTTCCAAACGAGCTCTTGCGACATATGACGCTCGAATACGTCCTGGCACTTTTCGTGCTGATGCTCATCTCGATGGGTGTGTTTTTCTTCGCCGGCCGCATCAAGGTGCCGTACACGGTGCTCCTGGTGCTCGTGGGATCGCTCCTGGTGCCGCTCTCTTCCGTGCCCGGTTTCCGTTTTCTCGGTGAGTTTCAGCTGACACCGGAGCTTCTCTTCTATATTTTCCTGCCCATCCTCATTTTCGAATCCGCCTACAACATGCGGATACGGGAACTGCAGGAGAATATCCGTTCCGTCTCCTGGTTCGCGGTCGGCAGCCTCATCCTCTCGACGTTCTTCGTGGCGGGAGGGTTGTTCTTCGCTCTGCGGCTCATCGGTCTGGAGGTACCGTTCCTGGTGACGCTGCTCTTCGGGGCGCTCATTTCCGCGACCGATCCGGTAGCCGTTCTCGCACTCTTCAAAGAGTTCGGGGTGCCGCGGCGGCTCTCGTTCATCTTCGAAGGAGAGAGTCTCTTCAACGACGGAACGTCACTAGCGGCCTTCCTCATCGTTCTGGAAGTCGTACTCAAGGGCTTCTCCGGAACGGGAACGGTTCTCGAGGGCGTTTTCATGTTTACGACGATGGTGGCGGGAGGCGTCGCGTTCGGTATCCTCATGGGGTTCCTCTTCGCGAAGCTCATCGAGAAGGCCGAGGGAAACGAGCATGTCGAGATCACGCTGACGCTTCTCGTCGCGCACCTGACATTCATCCTCTCCGAAGTGCTCTCGCACCATCTAGTGATCGCCGGTCAGGAGATCAAGTTCTCCTCCATCATCGCCACGGTCATGGCTTCCATGGTCATCGGCAATTACGGGCGTTCCAAACTGTCCGTCAAGACGGCGCACTTCATGGAGCGGTTCTGGGGGTACTTCGCCTTCGTGGCCAACTCCCTTGTCTTCATCACCATGGGACTCCTGTTCGCGAGCCTGCCGATCGATTTCGTGCCGTTCGTCGCGCCGATCCTGCTCGCGGTCTTCGTGGTGATGGTGGGCCGCGCCGTTTCCATCTATCCGGTCGCTGCCTGGCTCAACTTTTCCGGGAAGGAGAAGCGGATCCCGACCGCCTGGCAGCACCTCCTCGCCTGGGGGAGCCTGCGCGGGGCGCTCGCCGTCACGATGGTGCTTCTCATTCCCGACGACCTGGTCCTGCCCGGCTGGCAGTATGACTTCACCATCAAGGAATTCATCACGGCGATCACCATCGGCTGCATCTACTTCACGCTCTTCGTGAAGGCGACCACTATCGGGAGCATGATCAAACGCTACCGGTTGGACGCGCTGACGCCCACGGAACGGGCCGAGTATCACCAGAGCCGCACGTTCATCTTTTCGTACGCGCTGGAGAAGATCGGCGGTTTCCTCGAGAAGGGGTATGTGCCCGCCACGGTGCATGACCGGCTCGAGCGCGAGCTCATGACGAAACGGGACGGGGAATATGCCGCCTGTGAAAAGATGCTCGGTCGGCGGTCGGAGGATTTCGAGCAGGCCCTGCGCATCTACGCGCTCGGCATCGAACGCTACATCCTCAGGATGCTCTACCGTTTCGACGAGGTGAGCGAATCCGTCTACAAGAGGATCCTGACGAAGCTCGAGGTCCAGCAGGAACGGGTCGAGGAAGGCACTCCTCAGGTCCGGTCGCTCGATGAGCATTTCACGCCGGACTGGTTCGAACAGATGACCGGATTCGTCCGTTCCCGGTTGTTTCATCCGTCAGCGGAAGAATCCCTCAGGGAGCGATACATGTATTATCGGGCGCAGGAGATCATGGCCCGCAAGGCCGTCAAGGAATTAGGGAAGCTCAAGCACCGTTCCCGGCTGGAGTCGGAGATGTATTGCCGCGTGCTGGACGAGACGGTGGCCGCCTATCAGGCGTTTCATGATGACGCGCGGAAACGGACGGCGGAACTGGTCGCTGGAAACGGGACCGTCCTTCGGGAAATCGATCAGGAATTCGGACAGAGGAGCGTGAAGAAAGCGCTCGCGGAAGGACTGAACGAACTGACCCGCAAAGAAATGCTTCCGTCCAAGCTTGCTGTCCTTTTGGAGGACGAGTTCGCGGGATAGGTATCCCTTTCGGGGTCGGACACGAATCTTGGCATCGGGCGTGATTTCCCGTATACTGTGAGGAGTCAGCGGTTAACGTTTCCTTATGGAATTTTTCGGTATCGACCTGGTGGAGCTCATCAAGCTTGTCGGTCTCGTCGGGCTTTTCGCGATCGTGTTCGCGGAGACGGGGCTGTTCCTGGGATTTTTTCTCCCGGGAGACAGTCTGCTCTTCGTGGCAGGGTTTCTCGCGGCGGACGGATTCTTTTCACTCCCGATTCTTCTTTTGGTGCTCTTCGTGGCGGCGGTGACGGGCAATCTGGTCGGGTACGAGTTCGGCCGGCGCGTGGGGGAGAAGCTCTTCAGCAAGGAGGATTCCCTTATCTTCAAGAAAGCGCACGCCGTGAAGGCACAGAACTTCTATGAAAAGCACGGTCCCAAGACCATCGTCTTGGCGCGTTTCATGCCGATCGTCCGGACCTTCGCTCCGATCGTGGCCGGTGTCGCCAAGATGCGCTTCTCGGTCTTTTTCATGTACAACCTGATCGGAGCGCTGGCCTGGATCATTCTCTTGGTGCTTCTGGGGTACTCCCTCGGAAATGTCATCGATGTGGACAAGTATCTCCTGCCGATCGTTCTCCTCATCGTGTTCCTGTCTTTTCTCCCGGGGGTCGTGAGTTATGTCCGCGAGAAGCGCCGGGCAGCCGTTCCGACTGAATAGGGACTGAGAATAGGGGATTTTTTGACAAAAAAGCCAAAAAGAGTAAGATAATTTTGTTATAGCGAATATATCGCCAAGGAGGGGGCGGCGATTTTCTGTTGCCGAAATTCCCGGATATATGTATCAATTGCTCCGAAAAATCTTCGTGACCCCCAAGTTAACGATTCCCAAGGAAGAACTGCTCCAGGAAGATGTGGCCGTGATAGGGGAGAAGCTCGAGGCTTCCGTCCGAAAGCTTTTCAAGGGATCGCTTGCCATCCGCGAGGTGGCGGCCGGATCGAGCAATGCCGAGGAACAGGAACTCACGGCGCTCACCAATCCGTACTATGATATCGAACGTTTCGGCGTCCATTTTGTCGCGTCTCCACGGCATGCCGATATGCTCTTCGTCACCGGTCCGGTCTCACGCAACATGGGGGAGGCGCTTAAGCGCACCTATGAGGCGATGCCGACTCCGAAGTACGTGGTAGCGGTGGGGGACGGCGCCATTGATGCAGGAGTGTACCGTGATTCCTATGCTGTCTACAACAGCGTGGCGGACGTCATTCCGGTCGATTTCAAGATTCCTGGTGATCCTCCTTCTCCCAAGACGGTCATGGCATCCCTTTTGAAGATCCTGGAAACGATTGATTCCGAAAAAACTCCCTAGCCTCCTTCCTGCATATGATGGAATTCCTGCTTTCTTCAACTAGTATCCTTTTTCTGATCAGTCTTTTCCTGATCGGCGGTTTCGGGGCGCTGTTTCTGGAGCGCTTTTTCGATGACGGCGGCCGGATAGGGGGGATCTTCGCTCATGCGTTCGCGACGGCCGGATCGCTCCTGGGACTCGGGATCGCTTCCTCGGCCCTTCTGTCCGGACAGGGCATCAGTCTGCAGTTGCCGAGCGTCTTTCCTCTCTTCTCGTTCGCGTTCCGTCTCGACGGGCTTTCGGCGTTTTTCCTGGCGGTCGTGTCGCTCGTCGCCTTCGCCGCTTCCCTGTACGGTCTCTCGTATCAGAAACATTTCCTGGGTCAGTATCGTCTGGGACGCCTCGGCTTTTTCTACAATATTTTCGTCGGGAGCCTGATGCTGGTCACGCTTGCCAATCAGGGGCTTTTCTTCCTCTTCGTCTGGGAGATCATGTCGCTCGCGTCGTATTTCCTCGTCGTCTTCGAACATAAGAAGGATGAGAATATCCGCGCCGGCTTCCTGTACTTCCTCATGACGCACTTCGGGACCGTGTTCATCACGCTTGCGTTCTTCCTCGCGTACCAGGCCACCGGATCGTTCCACTTCGATGTCTGGCGCGAATCCTTCGGGACGCTCTCGCCGACGGTGCAGGGACTGATCTATCTCTTCGTGCTCATCGGTTTCGGGACCAAGGCCGGTATCGTGCCCTTGCATATCTGGCTGCCCGAGGCGCATCCGGCCGCACCGTCCCATGTCTCCGCGCTCATGTCCGGCGTCATGATCAAGACCGCGATCTTCATGTTCGTGCGGTTTTTCTTCGATTTCTTCCCGGGAGCATCGTACCAGTGGGGACTCGTCTTTCTGGTGCTCGGCGCCGT
Source organism: uncultured Bdellovibrionales bacterium (assembly GCA_964384235.1). GTDB lineage: Bacteria > Patescibacteriota > Minisyncoccia > Moranbacterales > UBA1568 > UBA1568. The sequence continues at coordinate 99,189 of CAYLJX010000001.1, forward strand.
CGCGTCGCTTCTCGGTGTCCTGTACGCGCTTTCGGAGCATGACCTCAAGCGGCTTTTGGCGTATCACAGCGTGGAGAACATCGGTATCATCCTCTTGGGGTTCGGTGCTGCCGTCACTTTCTTCAGTCTGGGGCTTGAGAGCTTCGCCCTCTTCGCGCTCGCCGCATCGCTCTACCACACGATGAACCATGCCATCTTCAAAGCACTGCTCTTTTTGGGAGCAGGGTCGGTAGTTTCGGCCACCGGGACGCGTAATATGGAGGAGTACGGCGGACTGATCAAGCTGTTGCCGTTCACGTCGTTCTTCTTTCTCATCGGGTCGCTCGCCATCTCGGCCTTCCCGCCGTTCAACGGTTTCGCGAGCGAGTGGCTGACATTCCAGGCGCTCTTTGTCGGTATCGGATCGGCCAGCATCCTGGTGAAGGCCGTTTTCATCGTCGCTATCGCGAGTCTCGCCTTTACTGGGGGGCTGGCGGCCGCCTGTTTCGTCAAGGCGTTCGGAGCGACATTCCTGGCCAAAGCGAGGAGTGCGGAGGTATCGCATGCGCATGAGGCAGCCCTTCCGATGCTCTTCGCGATGGGAGTGCTCGCGCTCCTGACGCTCGTTCTCGGCGTGTTCGCGACGTATGTGATCGCGGCCCTGGTCGCGGTCGTCGCGAGTATCGGACTCATCCAGCCGCAGACGCTCCAGTTCCCGTTCCTTGAGATCGTCTCGGCCCGGGACAACTTCGCTGACATCCTGCCGTTGGACCGGGTCGGATTCGCGCTGCTTCTCCTGCTGGTCCTCTCGATCGCCGTCGTCTCGTATCTGACGCGCCGCCGAAAAACCATCATCGGCAAGACGTGGGATTGTGGATATCCTCTCAATCCGCGTATGGAGATCACTGCGACGAGTTTCTCACGCTCGCTCATCACCATTTTCAAAGGCATCCTCAAGCCGACGAAACAGCATGATGTCGAGTACCATGACGAGAGCATGCGCTATTTCACCAAGGCAGAAGGCGTGACCCTCGGTTTCACGGACCTCTATCGCAAAGTCCTCTATCGTCCGCTGCACCGTATACTGCTTTTTTCCGCGACGCAGGCGAGACGGATCCAGGGAGGCAACATCAATGTCTATATCCTCTACGTGTTCGTCACCCTGATCGCGCTCCTTATCTGGTCCGCCCGCTAATTTTCCCGCATCCGTATGAGTATCCTCATCTTTCTCCTCCAACTGATCGTCGTGCCGGTTCTCTCACCGCTCTCTATCGGCATCGTCCGCAAGCTGAAGGCCCGGATGCAGAACCGCGTCGGCGCGAGCGTGTTCCAGCCGTACCGGGACCTGTGGAAACTCTTCCACAAAGACGAAGTCATCTCGGAGGATGCCTCCTGGATCTTCCGTTTTTCGCCGTATCTCATCTTCGCGGTCGTGCTCCTCATCGGGGCGGGGGTGCCCGTCGTGACGGCGCTCACCCCGTCGATCATCGCCGGGGACGGGGCTTCGGAATGGCTCTCGCTCCTTTCGGCGGGTGATTTTCTCGTCATCGTGTACCTCTTGGCGCTCGCGACATTCTTCCTGGCGCTTGGTGGGATGGAGACAGGGAGCGGTTTCGGAGGATTCGGCTCCAGCCGTGAGATGACCATGGCGGCGCTGACCGAGGGAGGACTCCTGTTCTCGCTCCTTTCCGTGTCCGTCGTCGCCCAGACGGGCAATGTCATGACGATGGTGGAGAATCTCCAGCTCATGCCGTTTCAGGCCTTCCTGCCGCTTATCGTGGCGTTCTTCGCGTTCTACATCGCGCTCCTTTCCGAAAACGGTCGCTTCCCGGTGGACAACCCGGCGACCCATCTCGAGCTCACCATGATCCATGAGGCGATGATCCTTGAGTATTCCGGCAAGCGTCTCGCTCTTTTGGAGTGGGCGAGCTGGAGCAAGTTCCTCATCTTCGTCGTTCTGGGTGTCAACCTGTTCTTTCCGTGGGGGGTGGCGACGAGTCTGGAACCGAAAGTACTGCTTCTTTCAACGGTTTTCTTTGTGCTCAAGACCCTCGTGCTTTTGGGAAGCGTCGCGTTTCTCGAATCGACCATGGCGAAATTCCGCATTTTCCGCGTTCCGGATCTCCTGTTCACCTCGTTCGTTCTCGGTGTCATCGCCCTTGGCATCATCATAACCTTTTAGTTTATGGAATTTTCCGCTGAACTTTTCTTCTTTCTCGACCTGCTCGCGTTTCTCGCGGCGATCTTCATGCACCTCGTGAAGAAGAATGCCAACCTGATCCGGCTCTACGTGGCGCAGTCCCTTGCCGTTTCCGTGCTGCTCCTGGTCATCGGACTGAGCGAGGGGGAACAGAGTCTCATTTGGATCGCGGTGCTCACGTTCGCCATCAAGAGTGTCGCGGCCCCGGCCTTCTTTTTCCGCCTCATGCGGCGCTTCGGATCGCAGTTCACCGCGAGCAACTACCTCAATACCCCGCTCACGCTCCTCGTCTTGGCGGCCCTCATTATTCTTGCGTATTCCCGCGTCTTCCTGCCGCTCGGCACGCTCGTTCCGCAGGCGGTCGGGTATCTTTCTCTCACCCTCTCGATCGTCTTCGTATCGATATTCCTCATGATCAATCGCCGCGGGGCGTTCGCCCAGATGGTCGGCATCCTGTCACTCGAGAACGGTATCGTACTCCTGGCGGCCCTCATCGGTATACAGCAGCCGCTTGCCCTGGAAATCGGCATCATCTTCGACATCGTCATCTGGATGGTCATCGCCAACGTGTTCATCGCCATGATCTATCGCCAGTTCGGTTCGCTCAACATCACCGAGCTTAAACGTCTCACGGAAGATTAAACCCTATGCAGCTCACGTTTCTCATCGCTTTGCCGCTTCTCGTCGTCTGTTTCATCGCGCTCCTGCAGGCGAGGCACGTCCGTTTCATCGAGGCGGCGGTCGTTCTCTCGGCCTTCGTCGAGTTCGGTCTCGCACTAGTGCTTCTCCCGTCGGTCCTCGCGAACGGGGCGGTGGCAGCCACCTCTTTCTTTTCGCTGGATGCCTTCGGGGCGTTCCTGTCGCTCATCATCGCGCTCGTCGGATTGTTTGTCAGTCTCTACTCCGTCGGGTACCTGCGGGCGGAAGTGACCAAGGGGATCATCGGTCTGCGGCGCGTCCGCCAGTACTATCTCCTCCTGGAGCTCTTCCTCTTCGCGATGATGCTCGCGGTCGCGACCATCAATCCGGTCGTCATGTGGATCGCCATCGAGGCCACGACGCTCTCCACGGCGTTCCTCATCAGCTTCTACAACAAGCCTTCCGCGACGGAAGCGGCGTGGAAGTACCTCATCCTCAACTCCCTGGGACTGCTCCTCTCCCTCCTCGGAACGCTCATGTTCCTCGCCCTGCCGGAACTGAAAAGCGGCTCGCTCACCTGGGAGAACCTGCGTGCCGCGGCGGGTGATTTCCATCCGCTCGCGGTCAAGGTCGCCTTCGTGTTCATCCTGGTCGGGTACGGGACCAAGGCCGGCCTGGTGCCGTTCCATACCTGGAAGCCGGATACCTATTCCAAGGCGCCGGCCCCGGTCGTCGCGCTGCTTTCCGGTGTCCTTCTCAACGTGGCGTTTTTCGCGATCATGCGTTTCAAGGGCGTGACGGATGCGGCGCTCCAGTCCGAATTCGCTGGGGGACTTCTCATCTTCTTCGGAACGCTGTCCGTGGCGCTCGCCGCACTCATCATTTTCATCCAGAAGAACTACAAGCGGCTCCTCGCCTATTCCAGCATCGAACATGCGGGACTCATCGCGCTCGGCTTCGGCTTCGGCGGTATCGGGACGTTCGCGGCCCTGCTCCACATGTTGTACCACTCGCTCACCAAGGCACTCCTCTTTTTCGGATCAGGAAACATCTTCCTCAAGTACAGCTCCACCAAGATGAAGAACGTGACGGGCGTTCTCCAGGTATTGCCGGCGACGACGGTGCTGTTTTTTGCCGGGTTCATCGCGATCGCCGGACTGCCGCCTTTCGGAATATTCGTGTCCAAGATGCTCCTGCTTTCGGCTGGTATGGGCGAGCATCCGGTCCTGGTGGGTTTCATCCTGCTTTCCCTGGCGGTCGTCTTCTTCGGTTTCTTCCGGCATCTCACCGCGCTCCTCTTCGGTGAGCCGGCCCCGGGCATCGAGAAGGGGGAGATGCACATACTGACGCTCTTCCCGGTCTTTCTTCTGGCCGGACTGATCATCGTCTTGAGTTTCCACTTCCCTGCGGAACTGGAGCTGCTTATCGAGTCCGCGGCGGATAGTCTCTCGATCAAACCCTAACGGCCATGCCTATGTCTGAAATGACGAACACTTCATTGGAACGCTACGGTCTGGGACGGCACCTCTCCGTTCGGAAAGGAAATCTCTCCCTGTTCGACGTGTCGGCGGAGGATCTGCCGGAAACGGTGCAGACGCTCATGCACGAGCACAACCTCCCGCTCAAGACCGTCGTAGCGACCGACGAACGCAAAGAGGGAGGAGTCTTCCGTATCCGGTATGTCTTCGGTCTCCCCAAGCAGGACGGGTTTCTCGTCCCGGTCCTGTCCGTCGATCCGTACGTGCAGAGCTTTCCGTCGCTGGTCTCCGTCGATCAGGAGTTCGCCGTCTATGAACAGGAGATACAGACCTTCTTCGGACTGGAACCCCTGGGGCATCCGCGTCCCGGTCGCATCCTGCTCCACGGGGAAAACTTTCCTGCGGACTGCCATCCGCTTCGGAAGGACTTCGCTTGGAATACGAATGTCGAGGCACCGAAAGAAAAAATCCTTCCGACATTCAGGAAGTTCGAGGGTGAGGGAGTGTATGAGATTCCTGTCGGACCGGTCCATGCCGGGATCATCGAGCCGGGACATTTCCGTTTCAGCGTCTTGGGTGAGGAAATCCTCCGTCTCGAGCCGCGTTTGGGCTACGTGCACAAGGGGACCGAGAAACTATTTGAGACGCTGCCTCTAGATCAGAAGCTCCGGCTTTCGGAGCGTGTTTCCGGTGACAGTTCCTTCCATCACGCGCTCGCTTTCGCCCAGGCGATCGAGACGCTTGCGGGAGTCGCGGTGCCGGATCGGGCCAGATTCCTGCGGACGGTGTACGCCGAACTCGAGCGCCTCGCCAATCATTTCAATGATCTTGCCTTCATCATGCTCGATACCGGTTTCAGCTTCGGTGGCAGTCAGGGGACGCGCCTGCGGGAACGGGTGATGCGGTGGAACGAGAGGCTGACCGGGAGCCGGTTCCTGCGAGGAGTGGTCGCTTTCGGCGGCGTGACGAAGGATCTCGATGAAAAAATGATCGATGAGCTGCAGGACGATCTCGAACTTTTGGAAAAGGATTTCCAGGAAGTGATCGATGCGACCAAGGAGACCGACTCGCTCCTTAACCGACTCAAAGGGACGGGAACGCTCTCATCCCAGGTGGCCCGGGATCACGGGGCGGTGGGTATCGCCGCGCGGGCCGTCGGCGAAGAAACGGACGCCCGGGCCGACTATCCCTATGCCGCCTACGAAGAGGTTCAGTTCAGTGTCCCGACGGAAGAGAGCGGGGACGTCTATGCCAGATATCGGGTGCGTATCCGTGAGGTACACCAGTCCTTCCGTATCCTCAATCAGGCGCTTACGCTTCTCACTCACCAGCCGGCACCGATCGTCTCGGGATTGCCCAAATTCCCTGCGTCCTCCATGGCGCTCGGGGTCGTCGAGGGATGGCGTGGAGATATCGTGTATTTTGTGGCGACGGACGCCGAAGGCAACATCTCGCGTGTCAAAGTGCGCGACCCCTCCTTCCTCAACTGGCAGCTTTTCCCGTACGTCGTGACCAATGACATGGTGCCGGACTTCCCTTTGATCAACAAGAGTTTTAACCTCTCCTATACCGGAAACGACCTCTAGGACGAGGACATATCTCAAATCCGTTTTTTCTGTCATTCCGGACTTGATCCGGAATCTCTGACGGGCTTTTCAAGATCCTGAAACAAGTTCAGGATGACAAGCATGCATATATTTCGTATTCTTGAGATGCGATCTAGATATTGATTCCGAAGAAGGAGCGGAGAATATATCCGAAAAGCGATGAGATGCCGACGGCGATAACGATGGTCGCGATGTTGATGAGGATGCGTTTGCGGGTCTTCATGCCGGAGAGAAAGGCGAGAACGGCGGAAACGACTACGATCGCGAGACCGGCAAAGAGGATCGACAGGAGCGGATCAGTGGCGCCCAGGAAGACGGGAAGGATCGGAAAGGCAGCCCCGATGAAGTAACTTATCCCGACGATGAGAGCGGTGGAAAGGGGATTTTCGACGGTTTCGCTGCTCCCGTTTTCGGTTCCCAGGAAGCGTGCTTTGCCACGTTCGAGCGAGCGTACTTCGTTCTCGGAGTTGGAGGCGGCAAAGGCTCCGGCTCCCATGGAGATGGCGCCCGCGACCGCGACCGTGAGACCGGCGATCAGGACCGAGGGGGCGTGCTGAAAGGCGGCAAAGAAACCGCTCACCGCGCCAAGGATCTCGACGAGACCGTCGTTGAATCCCAGGAAGACGCTTCGTACCCGCTCGGGACTGATGTTCTTGCTGGTGTAGCGGCTGACGATCTCGTCTTCGTGGCCGAACTCGTCTTGGAGGACGTCCCGGACCTTGGATTCGAAGGGTGTGCCCTTGGTCTGTTTCCAAAGGACGAGATATTTCCTGATCCCGTACACCTCGATGGCTTCGAGCGTGAGGTGGATGCCGGCTTCCCCGAAGATGCGGCAGACGACCAGGAGGACGGACATCTTGATCTTTTGCTTCCAGGTCAAGGTTTTGAGTTTCAGGTCGAAGTAGTCCTGCCAGAAAGCCAGATGCCGCGTTTCCACGGTCACGAGCGAATCGAGCATCGTTTTTGTGTCCCCCGTGGCGATGAGGGAGAGTTTCTGGTAGAGCGTCAGGTCGAACAGTTCGTCAAGGACGAGCTGTCGCGCCAGTTTGTGGTCATAATCCGGAGTATCCATAGACAATAAAGAAAAAAGCGGTATCTCCAGTATACCACTTTCTCCCGGGTTGCCGAGATATTGGGGGGTTGTCACATCCAGCGAGTGATGACGAAGACGTAGGCGGCGACGAGGACCCAGAATGACCAGAGGAAGAAACGTCGGCCCCTGTTCCGCAGGACCTCGTCCTGCATGACTTCCTTGGTGGTGATGCCGAAGCTCTTGAAGATGAAGGTGGATTCGAAGAGACGGACGATGACGACCCAGGCGAGGAACATGCCGACATATAATCCGAGTCCCGGTATGTTCGGGCGGGCGAGCTCCGGGGTGGGATTGCCGCCGCCGACTTTCAGCCACTTCATCCACCCGGCCCACTTCATGTTAAAGACATGGATGATCGTGAGGAGAACGACGAGACGGAGTCCCCAGCGCTGCATGAACCACCAACGCTTGGCACCGAGAAGCGCTATAGCCTTTTTGAACGAAATGAGGAAGAGAAAGACGAGAAGCGCGATGCCGACGAGTCCCGCGGCGAACTCGAGCGAAGCGAGTGATACTTTGGAGTGGGGGAACTTGAGCGGGAGGAAGAAGTACGAGACGATCACATGGCCGAGGAGGACGAACGTGGCGACGATGCCGATCTCCTTGCGAAGGCCGAGCCAGTTGTCGAAGCGATCGAAATAGCGCGCGATCGGCCCGATGAGGAAGACGAGGGAGAGCATCACCGTCCCGGTGCCAGCCAGGGCCTTGTTGGGGACGTAGAGCACGTCGGCGGTCGGTGGCGCGTCGAAGAAGTAGCCACGCCGGAACAGGAGGTAGAGACTGAAAAACCCGAAAAGGGCGGCCGCGATGAGGATCGCGATGAGATAGTCCCGCAGACTCGACGGCTTATGCATAAGTTTTTTGTTTCTTTGTCGGATTAGCTGTATTATATATCAAACACGCTGAAACGTATAAAAGTGTCGTTTTGAGTTTGTAAAGTCTGTAAAGTTCATAAAGTCTATAAAGTGTCTGGTCCTTGCTTTACGAACTTTAAAAACTTGATAAACTTTATAGACTAGCCTGCCTTTTGAAGGAAAAGACCTTTAGAGAGCCATTTCTTGACAAAATACCAGGTCTTTTCTACTATGGAGGCCTGTACCTTTGAAGTTTTTCTCACAACCAACTTGCCCTGAGAGGAGAGTGAAGATGTCTGTCAAAGTTACGCAGCGTCCGGAGTACACCGGAAAGTATTCCGCTATCGATGGCATGGCTCAGGAAGGAAGAGTTCTGATTCAGAGAGAAGGGGATGACGGGCATCCGGCTTTTCATGCGGGGCCTACATATCCATCCAAGCTTCCTATCCGTTCCGATGTGCAGAAGCTTCTCGACATGTCGGACGACGACTTCGAGAGGTGGTACAAGGCTCGCCAGCTGGCGATCGTGTCCGAACTCAACAAGTGGAAGCTGATCGGAGATGTCCCTCATCTTACATATCCTGCTGAGGATCAGCGGTGGACGTTTGGATCAGCCGTCACCGCCTTCAAGCAAGTTACCGAGACGCTTCAGCAAGCTTTGAAGCACCTCGAGGTCATCAAGGCCAGGCGGGGAGACATCATCAAGTCCGAGAAAGAGCAACCCGTTCTTCCTTGAACTGTCGGGCGACAAGAAACAAGAAGGGTCCGTCTCGGAACACACGAGGCGGACCTTTTCAATTTTCCAGTAATTTTGCCAGGGCTCGGATGACCGGTTGCATTTCCATGAGTTCTTCCTCTTCCGTATGGAGAATGGCGGGCTTCATGGTCGCTTTGGAGTAGTAGAGGGTCCGGATCGACATCCAGAGCGGGACCCCGCCGAATTCCTGGTCGGTGAGAATGATCCCCCTTTTCGCTTCGGATGTTTTCAGTGTTCCGTCCGGATGAAGCACGGCGAACGCTTCGATCCAGGTGGCATCTACTTTTCCGTCGTGTTTTCTCGCGACGCTCTTCCAGAATTCCACCAACCGATTGGCGACTTCCTGCGGTGAGAGATCCTTTTCATGCGCATCGCCGAGCGCCATCCGTTTGGGCGCGTCCATGAATCCCTCTCCTTCGACGAAGAAGCCCGTGTCGTTTCCGATGATCGCTAGGTCGGTGTGCCCGAAGTATGCTCTCACTTTCAGCTCGGCGTTTGCGGCAAGGGTGGCCCCGTCTTCGACGACGTCTTTTGCCTCGATACCGAGATCCTCCGGCGTATACACCTCGAAGTCCCCGACATGCGCGAGGAGCTTCCTGTACCGCTCCCTCTTCCCCTCATTGTTCGTCGCCAAAAGGATTTTTTTCATACTAGTATCCTTTCGGTGGGAGTTTCTTCTTTCCTAACAAGGAAAGATTAAGATTAACTATCTTTTCGTTGAGTTCTTGTACGTATTCTAGCAGGTCGTTTCGTTCTGACGGAGAGAGTGTCTCCTGGATATGTTCAAGGGTCTTATCGAAGTCGTTTTTGTATTTTTGATTGATGTCTTTCCAAGGAATTCCTTTCAGGAGATTCGCGAGGTTTTCTTTATATTCAAGTACCCCGATTTTCAGGAGAAAGGCGATGGCGGGATACCCGAGATATCCCTGCCAGTACGACCCGTTGTCATTGGTCATTATGGACTGACTTTCTGGATCGTATTCAACGTCGTAGAACTTGTTTCCACTGGAAGAAAAAACTTTTGCGGAGTTTCCCGAGACTTCGACTCTTCCGTCGGCCACAGCTCCCAGAGCTTCATAGATCTTGATAACAGGAGGTTGCTTCCATTTCATAAAGGAATACTTGCTTGAGGCTTTGGAATGAAGTTGGGACCTATTTTAAAGTAAAGTAGAGAGCGATGATCACTACTATCTGAATGAAAATCACGGACAGGAGTCTTTTGGGGTTCGCAAAGGGGAAAAAGGAATACGCTGTTACGGCCAAGAAATACAGGATCATTGCCAATACCGTGACGATCAAGAGATTGGGACCTTCGGGATCATCGAACAAGAAAAACAGCGCTCTCGAGCATACGATGGATGTCGCAGCCAAAATGACCAAACGAAACTTCTTTGAGTCGAGATACGTGTTTCTAATCATGGCTGGAATTTGTCTGCTGGGGAGGTAGGGATCGAACCTACGTATGGAGGCTTCAAAGGCCCCTGCCTTACCACTTGGCTACTCCCCAAGGTAATTGCTGATTGAAGATTTGAGATTGATGAGTTGGAAAATGATTACGAATCAGAAATTTGCAATCGTAAATCTAAAATCTGCAATTTACGCTTCGTTTACAAGCTTTCCTCCCAACGCTTCGAGGGCTTGGGCGATGAAGGAGTCGGAAGAGGAGGGTGTTTCCTTCGTCGAAGCGCTCTCCAGCACGACGCGAAGTCTGGTTCGCGATCCCAAAATCGTATCAAAGGCCTTGCCGAGTGTCAATTGGTTGCCTGGTTCCTCAAGGCGCTCCTTGTGGAAGGGATATTTGACGGCGATGGTCACCGTCCCCGCTTCGGTCGAGACGGGTCGGGCGGTGGAGAGGGCGAGCGTGAGCGAGGCGTTCAGTCGTTTGGCGGTGTCGAGAATAGCCGCCCAGTTGTTCTGGATGGAACTGAGTTCGATGTCGGATTCTTTGGACCCGTTTGTTTTCTCGCTAAGGGACGAATCTGGATCCTGGATTCCCGCCTCCGCGGGAATGACAGAGGAAGAGGTTTTCTGTTGGTTGTTTTCTGTTGACTGTTCTTTGGTTTCCGTTGCTGTTTTTGTCTCAACTTTTTTTGGTGCTTCTGGTTTTCTTTCTCCTGCCTCCTGCCTCCTGCCTCCTGCCTCATTCGACAGTATTTTTACCACCGCTATCTCGATCGGTAGCTCCGGAATGACAGCGGTCTTCACCTGTGTCTGGGCGACCTGGAAGTGTTCGAGCATGCGCACGATCTCGTTCGGGGAAAAGGATTCGGCGAGTTCGGAGAGGTTTGAAACCTGTTCATCGGTGAGGTGGTCGAGCTCGAGGGGAGCGTGCTTCGGGTGAGCGGAAACCAAGAGGAGCTCGTGGAGGTAGTGGAGGAGTGCGCCGGAAAAGACGGCGATGTCGACACCATCCTGGGAGAGCTTGCCGATGAAGGAGAGCGCGCCGGAGAGATCGTTTTGCGCGATGAGACGGAGCAGTCCGGAGAGATTAGCCTTGGTCGTGGTGCCGAGGACTTCTATCACCTTGGCTTCGGTGATAGGGCTTTCCTCGAGGGCGGCGATCTGGGTGAGGAGGGACTCGGCGTCACGCATGCCGCCTTCGGCCGTGAGCGCGATCATCTCGAGGGCGCCTTTTTCGATTTTGAGTTTTTCTTCTTTGGCGATTTTTTCGAGCTTTCCGACGATCGATTTGACCGGGAAACGCGAGAGATCGAAGCGCTGACAACGCGAGACGATGGTATCCGGCACTTTGTGGAGCGCGGTGGTGGCGAGGATAAAGATGACGTGAGTGGGTGGCTCCTCGAGGGTCTTGAGAAGGGCGTTGAAGGCCCCGATGGAGAGCATATGCACCTCGTCGATGATGTAGATCTTGTGAGAGCCGAGGGTGGGCGGGAGCGCGACGGTCTCGCGGAGTTCGCGGATATTGTCGACACCGGTATGCGAGGCGGCGTCGATCTCGATGACGTCGAGCGAGCGCCCTTCGTTCATGAGGAGGCAGTGTTCACATTTTCCGCACGGTTCGAAACCGCGCCGGTCGGAGCAGTTGACGGCCTTGGCGAAGAGACGGGCGAGCGTCGTCTTGCCGGTACCGCGCGGCCCGGTGAAGAGATAGGCCTGGCCGACCCGGCCGAGCTTCAAGGCGTTCTCGAGAGTCGTGACGATGTGTTTCTGTCCGACGACATCGGCGAACGTCTGCGGACGGTACTTTCTATACAGGGTCGTGCTCATAGGGAGTCTTGGAAAAAGAATTTTTTGGAATGTATTCGTATTATATCTTTTTCCGTCCAATAAAAAAAGCCTGTAGAAACAGGCTTTTCTGTTCGTTTTTTTACTACCAGCTACAAGCTAATTCCTAACTCCTATTTCTTAAACACGAAGAACTTGTACCCGACGAAGTTCCAGGTGAGGACGAGGATGGAGGCGGTGAGGCCACCGACGTTGGCCCAGACCTTTTCGTCGACGCCGGTCGGGGCACCGATGACGTTCACGACGAGCGAGGTGATACCGACGTTTAAGAGGAGACCGACCAGGGAGACGACGAGGAACTGCATGAATTCCTCACCGACGTTCTCGGTGTTCTTGTGCTCGAACGACCAGAACTTGTTCCAGATGTAGCTGTTGATAATGGCGGCAAGCACCGCAAAGCTCTTGAAGACCGAGATGAGGTAGCCGCTCGAGACGTCGCTCATGTAGATGAAGAGATTGTAGATGCCGAGGTCGATGACGGTGTTGGTCACGCCGACCAGCCCGAATTTGGAAAGCTGGAAGAAAAAACCGCGAACCTTGGAAAGAAGGTAGCCGAAAGCGACGCCGAGGGCGGCCAGGAGCGCAAGGAGGGGAGCGAAGAACGCAATCGGTACAGGAAGATTTACTGAGAGATTGGAAAAGATGAACGGAGCAAGGATCCCGATGAACGCCCCGTTGATGGCCGCGAAGATCAGATCACGTACGGTCAATTTCATATCCTCTGTTAAGTTATTTGTTTTGGTTAATCTCCTTTTCGATGTCTTCCATATCTCGTACCCACGCGTCGAGCATGGAAGGACTGTCCGAACCCTGCGAGGCGGTCGGTGTTTCGTGAAGGGTGACGGTTTTCTTTTCCTCTTCCTCCTCCTCTTCGGAGACACCTTTCAGTCCGTGTTTCCACTGGTTGATGCTTTCGTTCTCTTCGGTCGCTTTGGAGAGGGAGGTCTGCCAGTCCTGGTGGGCGCCCTTCTGGAGGATGTTCTCGATGGCGGACCAGGAAGCCTCGAGGTCGCGGGGAACCACGACGGCCACTTCGTCTCCGGGGACGGCCTTGAAGTAGGTGATGGACGCGAGGAGGACGCGGTAGGGTTTGCCGTTCGCGACCACGTAGTAGTTGCCTGATTCGTCCTGGGTGACGATGCCGATGGCATGTCGGCGCTCGACCGGTCCGATCTGCTTGTAGAGAAAGGTCCCGTCCTGGGTGATGGTGAGCTTGAGCATGTCGCCCTCGACGAGCTTGGACTTGGAAGCGTAGTTGGCCGGGACGGGATACTGTTTGCCGTCCGTGCCCATCATGATCTGTCCGTCAAAGGTACCTTCGACCACCGTGCCACCGGTCTCGTCGGTTTCGAACTTGCGCGGGCGACCGGACTTCTTCTTGCCTTCGAGCTGGAGGAGCATGGCCTTGGCGCTCTGGATGGTCTTCTCGGCATTGAGCACCATGTCGCGCAGCGCCTGGATCTTCTGGGTGCGCTCCGCTTCGTCATGAACTTCGGAATCAGGTTGGGTGTTGTTGTTCGGTGTCATAGTTTTGTGCCTTCCAGGGGAGAATTTTGTCCCTTTTGTGGAGAGGCGGTTTGGTTTTTGCTTTTGACGATGTAATTATACGTGATTTTTTTTCGACAAGCAAATGTATCACAAACCGCTCCCTATTTTTGTCAACGATTTCGCATAGTGTAATACGATATACATTTCTTTTTCGGTGCATATCCACATCTTGGTCAAAAACTCTTCTGCGGTTACAGGAAAATCGTGACCCTTGACAAAATATCGGTTCGTGCGGTAATATAACTTGTTGATAAATTCAATATTTTATGGCACCCGCAACCCCGGAATCATCCGAAAACAAGCACTTTTCATTCATTGAGGCGCTCGAGGTATTCTTGGAGCGTCTGCCGGCACGTTCCCGCACGATCGTGGAGGCCCGTTTCGGTATCGGTGAGGGGAAGGATCAGTCAACCCCCAAGACGCTCGAAGAAATCGGTAAAAGCTATGGCATCACGCGCGAGCGGGTACGCCAGGTTATCGGGAGCGCTCTCTCATCCCTTCGCAAGGAACAGGGACGTCCTGAGGTCAAAGCCGCCGAAGCCTACATCCAATCGACGCTTGAAAAGAAGAGTGGTATCATGGGAGCGGATGCGCTGCTTGAGACGCTTGCCTCCGATGAGAGGGAGCGGGGGGCACTCCTCGTCTTTCTCGAATGTCTCTCCGGCGTGCGGTATGAGAAGCCGGCCAAGGACCGCGAGGCCGCGTATATGACGGAAGGGTTTTCCCTTACGGCGTGGCAGAAGGTCGCGGACACTGCCAAGAAGATCCTGGCGGAGAAAAAGGAATCACTCGACTCCGTGTCCCTTTTCGGTTCGTTTCGGAAGAGCGGGGGTTCACTCGACGAGACGGCTTTCTTCGACTACCTCTCCGTTTCCAAGGACGTGAAACGAAACGTCTTCGGTCAGTGGGGACTCTCGGGCTGGAACGACATCAAACCGCGCGGTACCCGGGAAAAGGCCTACCTCGTCCTCAAGACCAAGAAGAAGCCGCTTCACTTCCGCGAGATCGCCAGGCTCATCGATGAGTACGGCCTGCACGCCCGTACGCGCAAGAGCCATCCGCAGACCGTCCACAACGAGCTCATCAAGGACAAACGGTTCGTCCTCGTCGGTCGCGGCATCTACGCGCTCGCCGAGTGGGGATACAAGAAGGGCACGGTCAAGGAAGTCGTCGAAGAGATCCTGCGCGGTGCCAAGGAGCCGATGTCCCGTGAGACGATTCTCGATCGCGTGCTCAAGGTCCGCAAGGTCAAGAAGTCGACCGTCATCATCAATCTGAACATGTTTTTCTCCCGGGTCGGCAAAGACACATATACTATCAGGAAGTAACGGGCATTGTTCGGAAAGGGGGTCAAAATACAAAAAATCTTTCAGAAGAAATATGTTCTCAGGTCTCCTGGACATTTTTGCGAAGATGGGAACGATTCTCTCGGCCGTACTGGATGTCTGGTTTCTCATCTTTCCTCCCTTGCTGTATTTTCTTTTCAAGACGCTCTGGATGCAGTACGTCTGGGGCAAGTATGCCTCGACCCTCAAGTGGGTGATGCTCGAGATCATCCCGCCGCGCGACATAGAGAAGGGGCCGCTCCCGATGGAGTCGATTTTCGCGGGGCTCGCCGGTGTCGTCAAGAGTTCCAATACCGCCGAAGAGATGATCAAGGGTGAGTTCCCGACATCCTTCAGTCTCGAGATCGTGAGCATGGAGGGGAAGGTGCGGTTCTTCGTCCGGACGCAGTCCGGTTTCCGCAACCTGGTGGAGGCGCAGTTCTACGCCCACTATCCCGACATCGAGATCGTCGAGGTACCGGATTACGTCTTCGATGTTCCCAAGACCGTTCCCAACAAGGAGTGGGACCTTTGGGGCGCGGACCTCGTACTGGTCAAGGATGACCTCTATCCCATCCGGACGTACAAATATTTCGAGGAATCGGTCACCGGCAAGATGGTCGATCCGCTCGCGAGCGTCCTCGAGACCATGGGCAAGGCCGGCCCGGGTCAGTTCATGTGGCTGCAGATGATCACTACGCCCTTCAGTGAGAAGTGGTACAAGACCGGCCAGGTGACCGTCGACGAGTTTCTCGGCAAGGTCAAGGAGAAGCCGGTCGGTGTCCTCACGCGCCTCCTGCAGGAAATCTGGGATATCATCGGGAATATCGGAAAAGGCATCATGGGCAAGGAAATCGAGTTCACGGCCGGGGCGACCGCGGAGAAGAAAGAGGAGCAGCCGGTGGAATTCCGTCTCACGCCGGGCGAGAAAGACGTCCTCAAGGCCCTCCAGTCCAATCTTGCCAAGCAGCAGTTCCGGATGCGCATGCGCTACGTCTATGTGGCCCGCCGCGACGTGTTCAGCAAGCCGTTCGGTGTCTCCGGTTTCTTCGGCGCGCTCAAGCAGTTCAACGACCAGAACCTCAACAGCTTCAAACCCGAGGACGGCTCCAAGACGGATGCCAAGTATCTCTGGGTCGAAGAGCGCATGCGGTACCGCCAGCGTCGTATCTTCCGTCGGTACATCACCCGCGACACCGATCCGCAGAGTACCCGCTTTCTCCTGAGTTCGGAGGAGCTCGCCACGATCTTTCATATGCCGGATATGTCGGTGGTCGCTCCGACCATGGCCCGTGTCATGGCCAAGCGTGGCGGAGCGCCTGCCAATCTCCCGGTTCAAGACTTTGAGTAGGATATTTGCGGAGTTTCTCGATATTCAATACCATTAAGGTATGACTACCCAGTCCGATATCACATTTTTCGCCAAGACGAACTTCCGCAATCAGGAGCGGACGTTCGGTATCAAGACCGACGACCGACGACGTCATATGTACGTCATCGGCAAGACCGGCATGGGCAAGACCAACCTCCTGGAGAACCTGGCCATCCAGGATATACAGAAGGGACACGGCATCGCCTTCATCGATCCGCACGGTGACACCGCGGAAAAGCTCATACGGGCGATTCCCGCGAGCCGCATCAACGACGTCATCTATTTCAATCCGGCCGACCAGGACTTTCCGATCGCCTTCAACGTGATGGAGAAGGTGAGTCCCGAGTACCGCCACCTGGTCGCTTCGGGTCTCGTCGGTGTCTTCAAGAAGCTCTGGGCTGACTCGTGGGGTCCGCGGCTCGAATACATTCTCCGAAACGCCATCATCGCGCTCCTCGAATACCCGGGTTCGACCCTTCTCGGCGTGACACGCATCCTCGTCGATAAGTCCTACCGTGACCGCGTCGTGGAAAAGATCTCCGATCCGGTGGTGCGCTCCTTCTGGGTGGACGAGTTTTCCAAGTGGGACCCGCGCGTCCTTCAGGAAGTCATCTCGCCGATCCAGAACAAGGTCGGTCAGTTCCTCTCGAGCGCTCTCATCCGCAACATCGTCGGTCAGACGGTGTCGTCCTTCGACGTGCGCACGATCATGGACGAGCGCAAGATCCTCATCATGAACCTCTCCAAGGGCCGCATCGGTGAGGACAACAGCGCACTCCTTGGCGCCATGATGATCACCAAGATCCAGCTCGCAGCCATGGGGCGTGTCGATATGCCGGAGGAGGAACGCAAGGACTTTTACCTCTATGTCGACGAGTTCCAGAACTTCGCGACGGAATCCTTCGCCAATATCCTCTCCGAGGCCCGCAAGTACCGCCTCAACCTCGTGCTCGCCAACCAGTACATCACGCAGATCGACGAGAAAGTGCGCGATGCCATCTTTGGAAACGCCGGGACACTCGTATCGTTCCGCGTGGGCGCCATGGACGCCGAAGCGCTCGAGAAGGAGTTCGAGCCGGTCTTCATGATGAACGATATCGTCAATCTGCCGAAGTATCAGATCTACCTCAAGCTCATGATCGACGGTATCGCGGGGGACGCCTTCAGTGCGACGACTTTGCCGCCCATCGCGCTCCAGGATGGGGGTAACGAGGAAAAGATCATCCGGATTTCCCGCGAGCGCTATGCGACATCCAAGGCGGATGTGGAAGAAAAGATCCGCCGCTGGAGCGGCATGCTCACGCCGGAGGAAAAAGCGGCGCTCATCGAGACGGTGCAGAGTCCTCGTCCGAGACAGGAGGCACCCAGAAGGATGTCCGAAGAAAGTTTCCGGTCACCTCGTCCCGAGAGGAAAAACGCACCGCAGACTCCGATGACTCCTCGACCTCAGGCTGCTCCGAAGACCGTGCCGGTCGAAAAGCCTCAGGCGGAAGAGCGTGTCGAAACAGGTACCCCGAAAGTTCAGCCGGAAGAACCGGCTCGTCCTGAACCAATTGAAGAAAAAACCGTTTCTCAGGAGACCGAGGAAAGAGTCGAAGAGATTTCCGGACAGGAGACTCATACGCGACCGCTCCCGGAAGAAGGGAAGCAGGAAGAACGACCGATGTACGCGGCGGTCTGCGCTTCCTGCGGGACCGAGATCGAGGTGCCGTTCAGGCCCGATGGCAAGCGCCCGACCTTCTGCAAGGACTGCCTGCGGGATTACCAGCGCGCCACTGCCAAGGTTCGTCGCGAGGTCGAAACCAAGCAGGCACCGGTCTCGCAACCTTCTGTCCAGCGATCATCACAACCGACCGATGTTCCTCCTCGTCCCCGCAAACAGGTGGTGAGGAGTACCTACGTGTCCGATCAGTCTCCCATCTCGCTTTCCCAGGTACAGCACATCGAGCCCAAGAAATTCAAAGCGCTCAAGAAGCGCCCCAGTGTCAATCTTGACGAGATTCGCGCGCTCCTCGACGATGCGAAGAAGAAGAACGATGCCGAATGACGGCAGGGTAAAAATCTGATACACTGAACATCATGAGTTTCAAGAAATGGCACAAACGAGCGTACGCCTTCTGGGTGGTGATTTCCGTTCTGGTAGCGATCTCGATGGTCGCGTTCCTGTTCGCGCCGTTCTTCATGTATTAGCGCCCATATGACTGGAGGCAAGCTTCTTGTCCGGGGAGTGATCGGAGGAGTGATCGTCCTGGTCGCCTGGGTGGCCTATGCTTCCTCCAAACAGATCGAACGGAACAAGGGTATCGAGAAGGAAGTGGCCGCGCTCCAGGCCGAAGCCGACAAGATCCGCCGGGAAAACGAGACCCTTTCCGAAAAGATCAGTTATTTTTCCTCATCGTCCTTTCAGGAACAGGAAGCCAAGAAGAAGCTCGGACTGCGGAAAGCCGATGAAAACGTCGCCGTGATACAGCCCCGGACAGTCGTGGAAGAAGAAAAGAACGAGGAACAAACGACCATGGCCGGAGCCTCGTCTGCCGGCACGAGAGACCGGGACCATCTGCCGAATTACCGGAAGTGGTGGGAGAGATTTTTTTCGAATGAACAAGGAAAAGATATATGACGGAAACAGCGAAACAAGGAGCGAGGCGGATCAAATGGGGAACGATCGGACTCCTGGGACTTGTCGTCATCGGGGTGCTGTTCATCGCGACCCTGGTCATGGTGTACGCGCTGCCGCGGTCGCAGGCTGAGAGCGTCGTGAACCGGTTCCCATACCCTGTCGCGGTCATCGGGTATCGTGAGGCTGTCACCCATCGGACACTCTCTGCCAATCTCGCGTCGGTCAGGAGTTTTTATGAGAATCAGGATTTTTCCAAGATCGGCATGCGTGTCGATTTCACCACCGAGGAAGGACAGAAGCGTCTCAAGGTGCGCGAGAAGGAGGTCCTCAACAAGATGATCGAGGACAAGGCGATCATGCTCCTCGCCAAGGAGCGAGGTATCCGGGTGAGCGACGAGAGCGTCCGTGAGGGGCTCCGGCGCAAGCTCGAAGAGTACGGCAGCGGGGAAGAAGTGAAAAAGAGCCTGGCTCGTCTGTATGGCTGGACACTCTCCGATTTCGAGGAAAAAGTGGTCCTGCCGAGTCTCTACGAGGAAAAACTCCGCGAAAGTTTTCTCAAAGAAACTGACAATTCCAAGGCTGAAGACAAGATCCGTTCCGCCCAGGAAGCGCTTCGTGGCGGCATGACGTTCGAGGATGTAGCGAAAAAATATTCAGAGGGAAAAACGGCCGATGAGGGAGGGGAACTCGGATGGTATCGTCTCGGCGATCTGACACCCGAACTCCAGAAAGCCGTCGCGGCGCAGAAGAGTGGTGTGGCGGGGGATGTCGTGGAAAGCGACCTCGGTTTCCATATCGTCCTCGTCGAGGAGGTCAAGAAAGAGCAGGACACGTCGCTCTACCGACTGCGCCAGATTTTCATGAAGAAAACGATGTTCGCGGATTGGCTCTCGGAAAAGATGCGGCAGGTGTCCATCTTCATCCTTTCGCCCGAATACCGCTGGAATGCCGACGAGGCCCGGGCGGAATTCCGTGACAAACAGATGATCGAATTCGAAAAGGAACTTTTCGAGAAAGCTCAGGGCGACGCGTCCTTTTTCTTCTAAGCGTCGTATCTGTAGAAGGAGCTGATCATGGAGTTTTCTTTCTTCTTTTCCCTTCGAACGGAAGGCAAAGATTCCTTTTCGGAGTCTTGAAGATCCGAAAGCGGGCATGGTTCCGACTGACAAGGAGGAGAGTGAAGGAGCTTCAGGAGTGAGGGTGCACGCCTGCCCGCAGTGCTACAGCGTTGCAGGCGGGCCGGGCAACCGAGCGACTCCGAAAAGGGAGACTTTGCCTGAAGAGAGTTGTACTAAAACGGGTAATCACTCTTAAAGTATCAATATCATGGAAACACTTGAACCGATGCCGACAACCTCGCAAGAGACACCGAAACAGGAAAAGCGGATTTCCCGGGGACAGTACTTCGGGATGGTCGCGATCGCCCTCGTTTTCGGGTTCCTCGGAGGACTGATCGCACCCCGTCTTTCAGGGCTGTCCGATTTTCCCTTTCAACCCAAGAAAAAACAGGAAGTGAGACAGGAGACCGGGACGACTATCACGCCGCCCGTCTCGCTGGTGGCCGAGGATGATGCCGTCGTGAACGTCGTCGAGAAGAACTCGCCAGCCGTGGTGAGTATCGTCATCACCAAGGACGTGCCGCAGGTGCGCCGGTTCTTCAATACTCCCTTCGGCAACGGCTTCCCGTTCTTCAGTGATCCCTTTCAGAACGAGGATACTCAGGGAAACGGCAGGGGAGAGACACAGAAGCGGCAGGTCGGTTCCGGTTCAGGCTTCTTCGTTTCTTCCGACGGTCTCGTTGTGACCAACAAGCACGTGGCCTCCGACACCCAGGCCGATTACACGGTCATCACCACCGACGGCAAGGAATACCCGGCCAAGGTGCTCGCCCGCGATCCCAACAATGACATCGCCGTGCTCAAGGTGGAGGGCAAAGATTTCCCGGCACTCTCACTCGGTGATTCCGACGTGGTGAGGGTCGGTCAGACCGCCATCGTCATCGGTAACCCCTTGGGTGAGTTTGCCAACTCCGTTTCGCGCGGCATCATCTCGGGACTCAAGCGCAGTGTCACGGCCGGATCCGGCTTCGGCGATGAGGAGAAGCTCACCGGTATCATCCAGACGGACGCGGCCATCAATCCCGGCAACTCCGGCGGCCCGCTCCTCAACATTTCCGGGCAGGTCATCGGCGTGAACGTCGCCATGGCACAGGGCGCGGAGAACATCGGTTTCGCTCTCCCTATCAATCAGGTCAAGCGCATCGTCGAACAGGTCCGCACCACCGGCAAGATCACCACGCCGTACATCGGTGTCCGCTATGTCCTCCTCAATGACGAGATCCAGAAGGAAAACAATCTCCCATACAACTACGGTGCGCTGGTGCTTCGTGGGCAGAATATGACGGACTTCGCGGTCATCCCGGGCTCGCCGGCCGACAAGGCGGGCATCGTCGAGAACGACGTCATCCTCGAGATCGGCGGCACCAAGGTGGACGAGGAACACCCCCTCGGCAACCTCATCGCCGAGCACAACGTCGGCGACGAGATCACGCTCAAACTCTGGCACAAAGGCGACACGAAGGACGTCAAAGTGAAACTAGAGGAGAGAAAGTGACATTGCCTTAGCAATGTCATCCCCGCGCAGGCGGGGATCCAGTCTGTTTTGTCGAAGGGTCATCCCGGGCTCCCGCCCGAACGTATCAGTTCGGTACGGGCGGGCGACCCGGGATCCAGTATTTTGAATCTGAATACTGAATAGTTAAAGAGGCTTGAAGGAACCTCTTTGAATTTGTATTGACAATCGTTTCAGCGGGTGTAGGATAGGGCTGTCGTCGCGGGGGTGACGGTTTGATGCAAGGGGGATGGCATGGAACATGAGGAAGCGGAGTTTTATTTGAAACCGGGACAGAAAGTGGTGGCATACGGCGATCCAAGGCTCTTGGCTCAGGGTATCCAGGAAGGAGAACAGGGCACTGTGAAGGAGGGTCGGGGTTTGAGCTTCTATGCCGTAAGTTTTCAGCACGGCGAACGCACCGTGGTAGCTTTCTGTTATGCCGGCTGGATACATCCCATCCAGTAGCATGACGGACAACGTGTAAAAGGGTCTGGTGATGCGTCTAACGCCAGACCCCTATTTTTTCAGGGATTTCGTGGACGCATACGATTAGCACTCTCATGTTGAGATTGCTAATTTTTTGTTTTTGTGATAAATTGAGTCCATAAAGTGGAAAGTCTAAGTGGAAAGTCTAAGTGGAAAGTCTAAGTGGAAAGTCTATAAAGTTTATCAAGTACTATATACAAAGGACTTTCTTGGCTTTATTGAACTTTACAGACTTTACAAACTATTAATATGAACATAAACAGATTCACTACTAAAAGTCAGGAAGCCGTGCGGAATGCCCAGGAGATCGCGCTGTCGCGGAGCAACCCGCAGATGGATGTGGCGCATCTTCTCTACGCGCTTCTCCTGCAGGAGGATTCCATCGTGCCGGTAATCCTGGCCAAGCTCGAGGTGGACGCCGACAAGCTGAAGGGTGCGATTCTCGGTGAGATCGATACCTATCCGCGTGCGGAAGCCGGCGCCCTGGGGCAGCTCTATCTTTCTCCGACGCTCGCTCTCGTCTTCTCCCAGGCGGAAAAGGAAATGGAATCGATCGGGGACAGCTTCATCTCGACGGAGCACATCCTCCTCTCCGTCCTCACGGTCGGGAGCAAGATGAAGACGCTCCTCGAGGATTTCGGTGCGGACCATGAGGAGGTGCTCAAGATTCTCTCGCAGGTGCGAGGCGGGCAGCACGTCGAGACGCAGGAACCCGAGCAGACCTACCAGGCCCTCGAGAAGTATACGATCAACCTCACCAAGGAGGCCCGCGAGGAGAAACTCGACCCGGTCATCGGCCGTGACGAAGAGATCCGGCGCGTGATGCAGGTGCTGTCGCGGCGGACCAAGAACAATCCCGTGCTCATCGGTGAGGCCGGCACCGGCAAGACCGCCATCGCCGAAGGATTGGCGCAGCGTATCGTCTCGGGCGACGTGCCGGAGAGTCTCAAGAACAAAGAAGTCATCTCACTCGACCTCGGGGCGCTTTTGGCAGGGGCGAAGTTCCGTGGCGAGTTTGAGGAGAGATTGAAAGCCATTCTCAAGGAAGTGGAGCGTTCCGCCGACCGGTTCATCTTTTTCATCGATGAGCTTCACACGCTGGTGGGTGCCGGCGCGACGGAGGGGGCGCTCGACGCGTCCAATATGCTGAAACCTGCCCTGGCCCGAGGAAAGCTTCGTACCATCGGTGCGACGACCTTGAAGGAATATCAGAAGTACATCGAAAAAGACGCGGCCTTCGAGCGGCGTTTCCAGCCGGTCTACGTGAGCGAGCCGAGCGAGGAGGATGCCATTGCGATCCTTCGCGGTGTCAAGGAAAAATACGAACTCCATCACGGCGTCAAGATCACCGACGACGCGCTCATCGCGGCGGTCAAGCTCTCGCGGAGGTACATCACCGACCGTTTCCTCCCGGACAAGGCGATCGACCTGATCGACGAGGCGGCATCGCTTCGGCGCATGGAGATCGATTCGATGCCGACGGAACTCGACCAGTATGAGCGGAGCATCCGACGTCTCGAGATCGAAAAGCGCGCCCTGGAAAAAGAGGTTGACGGCGGTACCAAGAAAAAGATCCGGGACATCGAGCGGGAACTTTCCGAATTGAAAGAAAAATCGCAGAAACTGTCGCTCCAGTGGAAGTCCGAGCGCGGACTCATCATGGCGGCACGCGAGCACAAGACCGAGATCGACCGGCTCAAGTCGGCGGCCGATATGGCGGAACGGCGAGGCGAGCTCGATCGGGTGGCGGAGATCCGATACGGCAGGATCCCGGAGCTCCAGAAGAAGATCGCGGCTGAGGAAAAGAAACTCGAATCGGTCAAGAAAGCCGGGTTTCTCCTGAAGGAGGAAATCAACGAAGAGGACATTGCGGCTGTCGTGTCGCGCTGGACGGGCGTGCCCGTGTCCAAGATGCTCGAGGCCGAAGCGGAAAAGCTCGCCCATATGGAGGCGGCCCTCAAGGAACGCGTCATCGGACAAGACGAGGCGATCGGAGTGGTCTCCAATGCCATCCGTCGCTCGCGGGCGGGACTCTCTGAGGAGACGCGGCCTATCGGATCGTTCATTTTCCTCGGGATGACCGGCGTCGGCAAGACGGAGCTTGCCAAGGCGTTGGCAGAATTCCTCTTCGATGACGAGAAGGCGCTGGTACGGATCGATATGAGCGAGTTCATGGAATCGCACTCGACCGCCAAGCTCATCGGGTCGCCGCCCGGGTACGTGGGATACGAGGAAGGCGGGCAGCTCACCGAGACGATTCGTCGCCGGCCGTACAGCGTGGTGCTCTTCGACGAGATCGAGAAGGCTCATCCGGAAGTCTTCAATATCCTCCTGCAGATCCTCGACGAGGGCCGTCTCACCGACGCCAAGGGTCGCACCGCCAACTTCAAGAACGCGGTCATCATCATGACGAGTAACGTCGGCTCGCACATCCTGATGCAGGCCGAGCGCATGGGTTTCAAGGGAGAGTCCGCGGCAGCCAAGGAGATTTCCGAGGACGAGGTGCGCGAGCGCATCATGACCAGCCTCAAGGAAACCTTCCGTCCGGAATTCCTCAACCGCATCGACGAGATCGTGCTCTTTCATTCCATCACGTCGGCGGTCCTCACACGCATCGTCGACGTGCAGCTCGATCTGGTCGAGAGGCGTCTCCGGGCGAAAGACATCGCTGTCCGGTTCGCACCCGCGGTCAAGGAACACCTGAGCAGACGGGGTTTCGATCCGCTCTACGGCGCGCGACCGCTCAAGCGCGTCATCCAGACGGAAGTGCTCGATCCCTTGGCCATGGAAATCCTGGAGAAGAAAGTCTCGGCAGGGGAGACGATCGAGGTTTCGCTGGAGAAGAGGAAGATCGTGTTCAGGAAGAAAACAAGAAAGAGAATCAAGAAGCATGAATCATGAATCAGGAATAATAAGTCCCGAAAAAAAGAACCTCTTCTAAGGTTCTTTTTCGATATGATATAGTAAAAAAGAAGGATTTTTCTTCGTCATGATTCTCAATTCTTGATTCCTGATTCTTCTCCAAAATGGTCTTCCATTTCACGATATTTTTCTGGAGCGTCGTTTTCTTTCTCGGATTGGAAACGGTCACCCTGCGGCCGGTCTCCCTTTCGTGGAGCTGGTACCTTTTTTCCGTCTTACCGCTCCTCGTCATTTCCCTCATGGCGAGCCGCCGCCTCACCAAACGGTATGCCGACGGATTCATCCCGATGCTTCTTTCACTCTCGGCACCGACGCTTCTGTCACTCATCGATCACCCTACGCAGAGGCAGGTTTTCGTTTTTCTCGGAGCGCTCATGTACTATTTCGCGCTTCTCGGCATCTACCGGTTGCGTCACAATCCGACGGATCGGACAGGACAATCATTTCTCAACGCCGCCGCCATGGCCGGCATGCTTTTCTTCTATACCGGCATGTACGGTTTCTTTCTCAACTTCAACTTTCCACTCTGGGGACTGATGGCACTCTACGCGGTCGGCACCATGCTCACGAGCTATGAGACGTTCATCGGACGAGAAAAGAAGGAACGACACCGCGTGCTCACATACAGCCTGCTCCTGGGACTCATCATGGGGGAGCTCGTCTGGGTGATAAGTTTCTGGCCGTTCGGATATCTGACGACCGGGACGATCGCGCTCATCCTTTTCTTTCTCGTATGGGACATCGCGTTCGACGCCTTTCGGCAGTCTCTCTCGCTCAAGAGAGCGCTGTTCCGGATCGGCTTTTTCCTTGGACTGACCCTTCTGCTCTTTTTGAGTTCTCCGTGGAGAATCCTTGTCTGAAGAAGGAAAACGTGATACAAAAGGAATAATGTTTTCCTCTATGTTTCTCAAAAAATGCCTCAAATACGGGCTCATTGCGATAGCTGTTTTCGTTTTGGGTGGGATCGGCGGAGTGACCTTTGAACGCTACGCCGTACCGCGTCTGGCGGGCATACCGGAGCTTTCGCAGATGCGTTTCTTCAAGAAGGCGACCGAGAATGTCACCATCATCAACAAGACCGAGCAGGTCGTCATCCGCGAGGATGATTCGGTGGAACGGATCGTGTCCCAGCCAGCGACGGCCGTCGTCAATATCGTGACGGAAAAGAGCGTGACGCCGGCAGCTTCGACCGCTGTCAGGCAGGAGGGCAACACCGAGACCGGCGTCCTCCTTACCAACGACGGGCTCATCGTGACCTATCACCAGTCCGCGCCGACCGATGCGACACTTCGTTACTCGGTGCTTCTCTTCGACGGTACCAGTCACAAGGCCGAGTATGTCGGTCGTGATCCGCTTACCAATCTCGCCTTCTTTCGGCTCCTTGACGGAGTGAACGCGCCGGCCATCGCGCTCGCTAATTCCGATGACGCGCGTACCGGCAGGAAACTCATCGCCATCGGCAATGCGGCTGGCGAGTACCAGAACCGCCTCTTCGTCGGCATCCTCGAGAATATCGACCGGACATTCAACCTTTCCGGCAAGACGGTGGCCTCGTCGGAGAAGTGGGAGGGTGTCTTCGATATGAACCTGGACAACCCAGAGGATTTCGTCGGCGGTCCGGCTATCGGTTTCAACGGTGAGATGGTCGGGTTGGTGGGGGAGATGGATCTCGATACTGCCAAGCGGTCCTTTCTCATCCCGTCCAATGTCGTCCGTGCCTCTATGGATAGAGTGATCGGCGGTAAGCTCGAGACGCGTCCGGTCCTCGGGGTGTACTACCGCTCCATCACCAAGGCGTATGCGCTCTCGCAGGGGTTGTCCCGCGACCGGGGCGCGCTCGTCTATTCACCTTCCGGCAAGACGGGACTCGCGGTCATCGCGGGGTCACCGGCTGATCGGGCCGGACTCCAGTACGGTGATATCGTCATAGCGGTGAACGGTGCCGAGATCAATCTCGACAATCCGCTCGCGCGTGCCCTGAGCCGTTTCGAGAAGGGTGACACTATGGAACTGACCGTGCTTCGAAACGGGGAAGAAAAGAAAATAACCGTACAACTCTGATATGAGACAATCGCAACTGTTCACCAAGACGAAGAAGGAAGCGCCCAAGGACGAAGTATCCAAGAACGCAGAGCTTCTCATCCGGGCCGGTTTCATCCATAAGGAGATGGCCGGAGTATACGCGTTCCTGCCGCTCGGGCTTCGCGTCCTCAATAACATCATCGGGATCATCCGCGAGGAGATGAACAGGATCGGCGGACAGGAATTGTTTCTCACGGCGCTCCAGAATCCTGAACTCTGGAAGACGACGAACCGTTGGGATGATACGATTGTCGACAACTGGTTCAAGACGAAGCTGAAGAACGATTCGGAACTGGGCTTGGGCTTCACGCACGAGGAACCGATCACGGCTGCCATGAAGTCCTTCATCCAGTCGTACCGTGACCTGCCGTTTTCCGCTTATCAGTTCCAGACGAAATTCAGGAACGAGACCCGGGCCAAGTCCGGTATCATGCGCGGACGTGAGTTCATCATGAAAGACCTGTATTCCTTCGCTCGGACGGAGGAGGAACTGGATGCGTTCTACGATCAGGCAGCCGAGGCCTACAGGAAAGTCTTCGCCCGTGTCGGTCTCGGAGAGAAGACCTATATGACGTTCGCTTCCGGAGGGGTGTTTTCCAAATACAGTCATGAGTTCCAGACGCTCTGCGAGGCGGGTGAGGATATCATCTACGTCGACGAGGAGAAAGGCATCGCGGTGAACAAGGAGGTCTATACCGACGAGGTGCTCGGTGACCTTTCCCTCGACAAGGATAAGCTGGTCGAAAGGAAGTCAGTAGAGGTCGGCAATATTTTCAAGCTGGGGACGCGGTTTTCCGAACCGTTGGGACTCATGTACAAGGATGAGAACGGCGAATCCAAGCCGGTGGTGATGGGATCGTACGGTATCGGACCGGGGAGGCTTATGGGGACGATCGCTGAGGTGCTCTCCGACGAGCGCGGTCTTGTGTGGCCGGAGGCGGTCGCACCATATCGCGTGCACCTTCTCTCGCTCAATACGAACGAGAAGGCCGAGGAACTCTACAAGGACCTGCAGGCGGCCGGTATCGAGGTGCTCTATGACGATCGCGATACGTCGGCGGGAGAGAAATTCGCCGACAGCGATCTCATCGGTATCCCGTACCGCGTCATTGTCGGCAAGCGCTCGATCGAATCCGGTGAGGCGGAGGTGAAACACCGTGCTTCGGGAGATGTCGAAATGGTTCCCTTTGCGGATCTCGTCTCGTATTTCAAAAAACAATCTTCATGAAGCGGAAAAAAGAGCGCATCATCATCTCGCTCGGAGGGTCGCTCCTTGTGCCGGAGAGCATCGACCATGATTTTGTCGGGAAGTTCAAGAAGTTCATCCTTGCCCATATCAGGCAGGGGTACCACTTCATTCTCGTGACCGGCGGCGGCAAGACGGCCCGCAAGTACATCGAGGCCGCGGCCACCGTGACCAAGATCACCAATGAGGACAAGGATTGGCTCGGTATCCATGCGACGCGCATGAACGCGCACCTGGTGCGTACCATCTTCCGCGAGTATGCCCATCCGCGGATCAATACTAATCCTCATGACCTCGAGGAGTTCTATTCTGCTCCGGAGCCGATCCTGGTGGCGGCCGGTTGGCGACCGGGGTTCTCCACGGATTTCGACGCCGTGGTCCTCGGCAAGTATCTCGACGTCAAACGCATCATCAACCTCTCCAATATCGAGCGGGTGTACGACAAGAATCCGCACGACCACGCCGATGCCAAGCCGTATGATCGGTTGACGTGGAAGCAGTTCCGCAAGATCGTCGGCAACAAGTGGAATCCGGGGATGAACTCGCCTTTCGATCCGATCGCGTCGCAGATGGCCGAGGCTGAAGGGATGGAAGTCGCGGTGCTGAACGGCGGCGACCTGAAAAACGTTTCCAACTACATCGCCGGAAAAAAATTCGTTGGCACGCTTATCAAGGATTGACAAGAATATGGGAGTACGGAAAGTATTGTTGGCGTCGCCTCGGGGATTCTGTGCCGGTGTGGCCCGGGCAGTCAAGGCGGTGGAGGATACGCTTGTTCTGTTTGGTTCGCCTGTGTATGTGAAACATGAGATCGTGCACAATCGGCATGTGGTGGCCGATTTGGAGAAAAAAGGTGCGGTCACGATCGAAGACCTCTCCGAGGCGCCCGATGGCGCGGTCGTTGTTTTCTCGGCGCATGGGTCGCCACCTCGGCACTACGAGGAAGCCAAGCGTCGTGGCATGCGGCTCATCGATGCGACCTGTCCATTGGTGACCAAGGTACATCTCGAGGTGCAGCGCTTTTTCAAGGACGACTACGCTATCGTCTACATCGGGCACAAGGGACACATCGAGGGTATCGGCGTGCGTGCGGAAGCGGTCGGGCATGATATTCCGATCGTAGAAACGGTGGAAGACGTGGAAAAGCTCGACATCGGAAGGCCTGAAAAACTCGTGTATCTCACGCAGACAACACTCTCTGTCGATGACACGAGCATCGTCATCGAAGCTCTCAAGAAAAAATATCCGCAGATCGTCGCACCACCGCTTGAAGATATCTGCTACGCGACGACCAATCGCCAAGGTGCGGTGAAGGAACTGGCTCAAGCGTCGGATCTTGTTTTAATTCTCGGATCCAAAACGTCTTCCAATTCCACACGCCTCATGGAAACGGCTCGTGCGCAGGGGACGGCCGCACACCTCATCGATGATGCCTCGCATATCGAGGGGGCTTGGCTCGACGGTGTGGAAACAGTCGGTATTTCCGCTGGAGCGAGCGCCCCGGAACACCTCGTGCAGGGCGTCGTCGAATACTTTGTCTCCCGCGGCGCGACCCTTGAGGACTTCCTCGTCAAGGATGAGAACATGAAGTTCGCAGAACCGCTGGAGTTGATGAATATTCGAAAGAACGGAATATGAAGATCGCGATTCAAGCTTCCGATCTTGATGCGCAGAGGATCGACGGGACGAGGGTGTATCTCAAGGAACTGCTCAGACGGTTCGGGACGTTGTCACCTGAGACGGATTTTTTCCTCTATCACAAGCATACTTTCAATCCTGTCCTGGAGCCGCCGAAGTTTCAGAATTATGAGGAGCGGGCGATTCCCTTTCCTAAGGCATGGATGCAGACGAGATTCGCATGGGAGATGTTTCGTACCCGTCCGGACAAACTTTTTCTCCCGATCCAAGCCGCGCCGCTCTTTCTTCCTTCCGGGACGGACGTGACGGCGACCATCCATGACCTCGCCTTCAAACGGTATCCTGAGACGTTCCCGAAAGATCATCTCCGGAAACTCAACTTTCTCCTCGATGTCGTCGTGAAACGTGCAGACAAGCTCATTGCCGTTTCTGAATCGACCAAACGGGACCTTTTGGAATTTTTCCCCAAACTTTCCGAGGATAAGATCCGTGTTATTCATCACGGCTTCGATGGCGACTTTTTCGGGAAAAGGCTCTCCTCGGAAGAAATTTCCGAAGAGCTCGAAAGCTACAAGCTACCAGCTACCAGCTATATCCTTTATGTCGGTGCCCTCCAGCCTCGTAAGAATCTCATCCGTCTCATTGAAGCGTTCAATATTGCCAAGAAGAGCGTACCTGACATGAGGTTGGTTCTTGCTGGTGAACCGGCTTGGCTCTCGGAGGGTATTCTCCAAGCGAGAGAGAAGAGCCCGTACAAAGACGATATCATTCTGACCGGGAGAGTCTCATTCAAGGATCTGCGTGCGTTGTATCAGGGTGCGAGATTCTTCGTGTTCCCGTCGCTCTACGAGGGGTTCGGTCTGCCGCTCCTCGAAGCGTTCGCTTCCGGGACACCGGTCCTCACCGCCGACAACTCAAGTCTCTCCGAAGTGGCCGGCCGCGGCGCGCTCTATTGCGACGCGCAGAGTGTCGAGGACATGGCCGAAAAAATGGAGCGCCTCTGGAAGGACGAAACGCTCCGAAACGGACTCGTCGAGCGTGGCACGGACCGTCTCAAGGGTTTCTCCTGGGACACATGCGCCAAAGAGACGCTGGAATATATTCTCAGGTAGTCTTGCAAATTTCTAGTCTCTATGTCACAATATTTCTGCCGCAAGGCATTTTTTGTTTACAGAATATGGCGAAAGACCAGGTAGTAATGAGATTCGATAACGTGTCCTTCGAATATGGGCACAAGAAACCGATCCTTGATGAGGTGAGCTTCAGCGTGCGAAGCGGAGCCAAACTCACCCTCATGGGACAGAACGGCGCGGGAAAGAGCTCGCTCTTCAAGCTCATCACCAGGGAACAGGAACCGCAGTCCGGCCGCATCTCCATCGACCGTGACGCCACGGTGGCGATCGCCCGGCAGGTCATTCCGCGTGAAAAACTCACCCTGACCGTAGAAGAGTTCTTCGCTGATCATTTCCCCGGCAAGGAATGGGAACTCCCTCCGGCCATCAAGGACGTGCTCGCGGTCGTGCACATGCCCGTGCCGCCTCTGGACAAGAAGATGAACGAGTTTTCCGGCGGCCAGCAGGCGAGACTCCTTCTCGCGTCGGCGCTCATCCAGGATCCGGACATCCTCCTCCTCGACGAACCGACCAATAACCTCGACTACGAAGGCATCGCGCATCTCACGCAGTTCCTCGTCGACTATCACAAGACCGTCATCGTCATCTCGCACGACGCGGAATTCCTCAATGCCTTCACGCAGGGAGTCCTCTACCTTGATGTCTTCACGCACAACATCGAGCAGTACACCGGTAATTACTACGACGTGGTCGAGGATATCAAACGCCGTATCGAAAAGGAACAGAGCGAGAACGTCCGTTTGGAACGCACCATCAAGGAAAAGAAAGAGCAAGCCAACGTCTTCGCCAACAAGGGTGGGAAACTGCGTGCCGTGGCCAAGCGCATGCGTGACCTCGCGACTGAGCTCGAAGAGAACAAGGTGGACATCCGTCAGGAAGACGCGACGCTCCCGTCCTTCGAGATCGTCTGTCAGGACATCGTCGGGCCGATCGTAGAAATCAAGACCGTATCGCTCATCCTCGAGATGGGTCCGGCGGTCAAACAGGTCGGTCTGACACTGAAGCGCAACACACACCTCCTCGTCTCGGGACGAAACGGCATCGGCAAGAGTACGTTCCTCGAGGCGCTCGCTTCAGGCGATACCGAACGCGCTGCCATCACGCCCGGCGTAAAGGTCGGGTACTACCGGCAGGATTTCTCGACGCTCGACTTCGACAAGACCGTCGCCGAGACACTTCTCGACGTGACGAAGGACAAGAGCATGGAAACCGTCTATCGGGTAGCGGCGAAGTTTCTCCTGCCGGCGGAGCTCGTCCAGAACCAGGTCGGGAGCCTCTCGGAAGGACAGAAGGGCCTCCTCATGTTCGCGTATCTGTTTCTCCAGGAACCGGAACTCCTGATCCTCGACGAACCGACCAATCACATCAACTTCCGTCACATCCCGGTCATCGCCGAAGCGCTCGATAAGTACAAGGGGACGATGATCTTCGTCTCGCACGTGCCCGATTTCGTCGCGCAAATCCGCATCGACGAAGTCCTCGACCTCGAGTCCTTATCTTAATCTTTCTCCCTCGCGGTCAAGTCTTTCCTTTCGGAGTCGCTCGGTTGCCCGGCGTGCAACCTCACTCCTGAAGCTCCTTTGTTCTCCCGCCTCTGGCGGAATCCATGCCCGCTTTCGGATCTTCAAGACTCCGAAAGAAAAGCTTGGCCTTCCGGTCGAAACTAAAGATGTGAAGAAAAAATAAGGAGACTAATGGATCTCGTAATAGGAAAATGGATTTTAGAAAAGAAAAAAGCGCCGGTGGTGTGGATAACCACGGGCGCTCCAATTGATGGAAAGGAATCGGTCAAAAGTTGACCTTCTGAAACTTGATCCCGTCCGGCAGGAACTTGTTACGCAAGGCCTCGCTCAGATGTTCGCGGATTTCTTCTTCCTTTTTGTCATAGGCTTCTCGGCTGGACCATGTCAGGCTGACGTCTGATCCCGAGAATTGCCGCCGCACCTCCTCGAGGAAGACTGTCCTGACTTCGGTGCATACGTCGTCATCTTTCCAGTACTTTGCGTAGGACTTGTAACCGTCCACTCGTTTGAGATGCACCGCCCATGGCCAAGGAGGACCCGAAAGTTCAAATCGTATCGTCCCGTTGATGTAGAAGTAATAGTTGCTGTTGCATTGCAGTTCGGGTGCCAATCGGGAGACTTTGTTGAACCCATAGATGAGATCGATAGCCCCGAAAGGGAGCTCGCGAATCGTGCCATCGTCCAGGCGTGTCGCTGGCACCGTACCGAACATCGCCGGATACGTGATGAGCAGAGGGTGGAAGAGTCCGACAACGAAGAGAATGACGGTGATGGTCCCGCTGAGGATACCGAACATTTTCCTCTGGATGTCCGAGTACAGATAGTTTCTCTTTTCTTCGTCGAGTCCGTACTTCTTCGACTCGATTACACGGTCGATCTTGAACGCGAGTACACAGAAGCCGACAAAAACGACGAACCAGATGATGAAGAGGATGAATCCGGTAAGAGTGAATCCGGTAAGAGTGGACATCGCTTATTTCCCCGGCTTGTTAGGCTTCGCGGCGGGCTCACAAGAAAGGTTGTTAAAGAAGGGCGTTCTTAGTCGTATAGGATCTGACTAATAAACCGTCCATTATAGCTCTTTTTTGTCATTTTGTCAACAAAAAAATCTCCACAAAGAAGGGAATTCCTTTGAAGAAAGCCTCTTTTTATTCTTAATGGATTTCGTACAAAGTGTTCACCGTCCTGGTTTCGATCTGTTCGGGGAGGCGGAGGGTTGAGGAGTCGGTGGCGGAGAGGAGTTCGAGGTGTTTGGTTGTGAAGGTGAATGTTCCTTTCATAGTCAAGCGGTCGCCGAAAGCTTCCACGTAGCGTGCCTCGCTTCCCTGTGGCACGAGGAGATAGGTGTGTTCGAAGAGCGAGCGGTCGAGCTTGTCCAGATCGGCCGGGTTGAAGAAATAGACGGCGTTCCGGTGGAAGAGAGTTTGAGCTGGACCGGTGAGCATCGAGAAACCTGATCCCGTCGCGAAGCGGTCGACCAGGATGAGATCGCGCTCGGAAAAGTTCTTGGAAAATTGTTCGATCTGCGGGAGGAGATCACGGTTCTCGGAAAAGGAAATCGTGCGACTCCAGGCCGGCAGCTGCAGCAGGATGAGGCCGGCAAAGAGCAGGCTGACAAAGAAGGCTCGCTTGCCCCGTGGCCGCTCAAGGGGGTACGAGTGGTGCTTGGCAAAGAGAAGCGCGATACCGACGACCGCTCCGAAGAGGAAAAGAGGAAAGAGCGTGAAAAGGAATCGGCGGAGCATCCAGGGATGGTCGAGGGTGATGTTGGGTGAAAAGAGATAGAGGAGAGTCGGGAGGGCGATGAGGAGCGGAAGGAAGAGGGTGCGTTCCCGTTTCTTGGCGAAGACCAGATACCCGAACGTTCCGGCGACAAAGAGGATGAGAAATCCGTAGAGGAAGAAGAGCGACCCGAGCGTGAAGGTGTTGCCCGAGAGGAACGAGGCATTGGTCGTCACGACGTCGCTTCCGATGCCATGGACGAACTTGAGAAAGGCCTTGGCGATCATCTTGTAGTAGGGGA
This sequence comes from uncultured Bdellovibrionales bacterium, assembly GCA_964384235.1. Taxonomy (GTDB): domain Bacteria; phylum Patescibacteriota; class Minisyncoccia; order Moranbacterales; family UBA1568; genus UBA1568. The sequence continues at coordinate 133,573 of CAYLJX010000001.1, forward strand.
CGTTGAGGAAAAAATCACGCAGGAGAAAGAAGCCATATACCGCTGCCGGGAGTACGAGGCTTTTGACAGGATAGGTTTTCCAGATGTTCCGGGCGTAGGGTGAGAAGAACAGGACGAGCGCTACGAGGGGAAGGAAGAGGAATCCCTCAAAACGGGTGAAGGTGAAGAGTCCTGCCGAGAGCAGGATGCCGGCGTAGGAGACGAATTTTCCTTCCCGGAGAAACAGGAAGACGTTGTAGAGGAGAAAGAGAAAAAGGAAGAGGCCGAGGTTTTCCGTCAGGGCGAACTTGGCGAACCACTCCGGAAGAAACGAGGTAAGCGCGACGAGGAGACCGGCGGAAGCGTACCAGGGACTGACGAAGAGCCGGAAGAGCTGGTAGAGCGTGAAAAGCGAGAGGAAGAGGAGAAGGGTGTTGCCGAGCGTGATGCCGCCGAGACCGAAGAGTGAGACGAAGCTCGCGAGGAATCCGGTATATCCCAAGGGAAACTGCGTGATGAGATCGCCGTCCGTGGTATAGGCGAAACCGGGGAAATTGAGCGCGGTACCGGAACCGTAGATTTGGAAGAATGCTTCGCTCCCCGCGGTAGAGAAGGCGAGTTGCCCGTGTTCGGAGAGTCGGAGAGCGGCTTCGGCGATGGAGCCTTGGTCGCGACCGGAGAAGACGGTAGGAGTGGAAAAGGAACCGACCAGGATAGCGTACGCGAGCGTGACGACAAGGGCGATCCGGACATCGGAAGGGGAATTCGCGAGGAGTTTCCAGAGGATGAAAAGCGCGACCCCGAAAAAGAGCGCCATGCCGACAAAGACGAGCGGAAAGAGGAAGAGGCTGCCGAGCGTGAGCGAGAGCGCGAACCATCCGAAGATGACAAAGACGAGCCCGAAGAGGACGAAGAGGATATCGGTTCTTTGTTCGAAGGGAAACCACCGCATATGGTCCCATTGTACCACAGAATCCGTTTGCTCTGGTGGTGAATCTTGTCTACAATGGAGGTGAAAGCCGGCCGGTTGGTCGGTGGTTTGTCTATATGATGAGCGAGAATTTTTTCCTTTGGTACTACACGGACGGGATGCGACAGGCGTTCATGCTTGTGAAAAATGCCGTGCGTTTCGTCATTTTCCGTTTCCATATCGTCCCGCTTCTCTTCACGCTTTTTTCACCGTGGAAGCGCGATATCGAGTTCCGGACATGGCGGGGACTGCACCCGCTCAAGTCCCTGAGTGCATTGTTCGGAAACTTCATCTCGCGTTTCTTGGGAATGATCGTCCGTCTCGGGGTGATCGCTTTCGGGACGGTCCTGCTGATCGCGACGTGCTGTATCGCGGCCACTTTGTTTCTCGCGTACGCGCTCTCGCCGCTTTGTATCAGCATCGGCCTCATCTCGTTTTTCATCAATCCGATCCTGGGGTCCGGACTGCTTCTTTTCGGGGCGGTCGGATTTCTTATGGCACTCTTCGGGTTCGTCTCCCGGAAACAGACGGAACCACAGACGTACGATGTGACGATCCTCAAGGAGCGACGGTGGTTCCAGCGGGTGCTTGCACGGCTCGGTATCGATCGGAAGACACTCGATGCATCGGTCTTGAAGGATACCGAGACTCTGGTGAAATATCTCGAGGGTCTGGGGATGTCCCGGACGCTCTTCGAACAGGTGGTCCGTATCGAGCGGGAAGCGTTCGAACGTCGCGACCACAAAGGACGCTTTTGGCTGTGGGAGAATCTCGAGAAGTATCCGCCTATCGGCAAGGGGTGGGCTTTCGCTTATACTCCTCACTTGGATCGGTATGTGCTCGACCTTTCGGCGGGCGATCCGACGGAGTACGGTCGGTACGAACTTGTCGGACGACAGGAGGAATTCCGCGTCGCCAAACTTATCCTGGAACGTCCGGTACAGAACAGTTTCCTCTTGGTCGGCGATCCGGGACTGGGCAAGAAGACGTTCGTCCATTACCTGGCACGGAAGATCCGGGAGAACGCCATGGCCGGCAGTGTGATCGGTGACGCGCGGGTTCTCCTCTTCGATCTCGGTCGGGCGGTCGGTGACGCGACGAGCCATGATGTCGATCCGGAACATTACCTCCGACCGCTTTTTCATGAGGCGGCCTACGCTGGAAACGTCATCCTCGTCATCGATCAGATCGATCTCTTTCTCGGGGGAGATCCCGTTCATCCGAATCTCGCGCCGCTCTTCTCGGAATATCTGGCATTGCCGACGTTTAGGGTGATCGGGATGGCGACGACTGAGCGCTATCACGCTCTGGCCAAGACTGACGAACAAGCGCTTAAGTTTCTTGAGACGATCTATCTGCGCGAACCGGAGCCGGACGAAACGCTGGCGATCCTTCTGGATAACCATGAGCGACTCGAGCGGAAAAGGGTTGTTTTTACTCTTGCGGGGCTGCGATCGATCGTCGAGACGGCCGGCCGGTATGATTGGGAGGTGCCTTTTCCGGAACGCGCCCTCGACCTGGCTCAGGAAGTCCTCCTGTTTTTCCGTGAACGGCCGGAGCCCTTCGTGACACCGGAAACGGTGAATGCCTTCGTCTCGCTCAAGACGGGCGTGCCGACCGGAGCGATCGGCGGCGACGAGAAGGAAAAGCTCCTTCATCTCGAGGAGCTCCTGCACGAGCGTATCGTCGGACAGGAAGAGGCGGTGAAACAGGTGGCGGAAGCCATGCGCAAGGCACGAGCCGGCTTCGGGAACGACAAGAAGCCGCTCGGGAGTTTCTTGTTTCTTGGTCCGACCGGCGTCGGGAAGACCGAGACAGTGAAGGCCTTTGCGGAGAGCTATTTTGGTGACGAGGAGAAGATGATCCGGCTCGATATGAGCGAGTACCAGAACCCGGGCGCCGTGGAGCAACTCATCGGTTCCCGGGCGCTTGGGTTGCAGGGGACGCTCACTAGTGCCGCCAAGGAACAGCCGTTCTCGATCTTGCTGCTTGATGAACTCGAGAAGGCCTATCCTAAAGCGCTTGACCTCTTCTTGCAGATCCTGGATGAGGGGTTCGTGACGGACGCCTTTGGTGAGAGGGTGAGTTTCCGCAATATGATCATCGTCGCCACCTCCAACGCCGGGGCGCCGCTCATCCGGTCGCTCATCGCAGAGAAGGCACCGCTTGCGGACATGCGCAGACGGGTACTCCAGGAGATCGTGGACAAGAATCTTTTTCGGTTGGAATTCCTCAATCGTTTTGATGGTGTGATCTTCTTCGCGCCGCTTCAGGAGAATGAACTGAAACAGGTGACAGAACACCAGTTGGAACGGTTCGCCGAGCGTCTGAAAAAGGAAAAGAACATCACGCTCCGGTTCGCGCCCGGCGTGGTGGACGCGGTGGTGACGCACGGGTATGAGCCGGAGTTCGGGGCCCGTTCCGTCTTCCGGTATATCGAGGATACGATCGAGGACGCGGTCGTCAAGAAAATCATTGCCGGCGAGATCGCGTCGGGAGGCGAGCTTCTTATTTCCACTGACGAGTTCAATTGACGGAGAAGTTACTTCTCTTCTTTTTCTACTCACTACTCACTGTTTATGAAGATTTTGGTCATCGCCCCGACTCCGTTCTTTTCCGATCGAGGGACGCATATCCGCATCCTCGAGGAAGCGCTCGCTCTGGAGCGTCTCGGTCACGAGGTCAAGATCGCGACGTACCATATCGGTTCCGATCTGCCGCAGTCCCTCGGGACGGACATCGAAGTGCGCCGCATCCGACGGCTTCTCTTCTGGTATCACAAGCTTTCCGCCGGACCGGACTGGCAGAAGATCATCCTCGACCTCCTGCTCATCAAGAAGACGTTTTTCCTCGCGCGTACCTGGAAACCTGACGTGATGCACGGGCATCTGCACGAGGGCGCGCTCATCGGATGGATCGTGCAGAAAGCCGTTTTTTGGAGAAGGATTCTGCTCCTCGCGGATTTCCATGGAAGCCTGACTCGTGAGATGGTCTCGCATGCGTATCTCCGGGCGACGGGCCTCAAGAGATTTTTTCAGATGGTCGAGCACTGGATCGATCGTCTGGGTGAACGGGCCGTGGCGAGCTCGTGGATGAATGCGGAGGAGATCACTCGTGTCCGAAACCAGAAAGTGACACCGCTTCTTGATGGCGCACGATTGTTCGTCGTGGCCGATGCTAAGAGGAAACAGATGCTCCGGGAGCGGTATGACATCCCGACCGACAAGACAGTCGTGACATACACCGGTGCCTTCGTCGCGAACAAGGGCGTGAAGATGCTCGTCGAGGCCATTCCTTCAGCCCTCGAGAAGGATGCACGGTTGCATTTTGTTCTCGCCGGTTTTCCTCAAAACGAACTGGAACCGCTTCTTGCCGGGAAACCGTGGCGCAACCGTGTGACAGTCGTTTCTCCGCTTTCGTACTTCGCTTTGGGCGATGTGTTGGAGTTTTCCGATATCGGTGTCGATCCGAAACATGATGATACGGGACAGGCGAGCGGAAAAATGCTTAACTACATGGGGGCGGGGCTGCCGGTCGCGTGTTTCGATACCGTGAACAACCGCGAATACCTGGGCGAAGGAGGCGTCTATGCCCGTGAGACGACCCCTGAGGGACTGGCAACTGCGATCGTCGAGCTCGCTCAAAACGAAACGCTTCGCCGTGAGAAGGGTGCTATTGCCCGCGAGCGCGCTACGGATTTCAGTTGGGACAAGACGGGTATGGAGTTGGAAAAAATTTACAAGACGTTGGTATGAAATTGCTTCTTATCAAAATCGGCAAGGCGTGGCATACGCTCCGACGCGAAGGGTTGGTCCGGGGCGGCCGGCGTGTCCTGACCGCGTTTCTCGCGCTCTTCGGACGGGTGAAGCCGGGCGATATCCTCTTCATCACGGGCGGGGTGGGGGACAGCGCGCGGTATCGATGCCAGCACGTGGCGGAAGAACTCGAACAGCATGGTTTTCGGACGGCGGTGACGGTGCAGGATAATCCGTTCCTTGCTTCGTATGCCGATCGGTTTTCGATTTTTGTGTTCCATCGAGTTCTCTTTACGCCGAGTGTCGCCAAACTTGTCGGACGGATCAAGGAGAAACAGAAAACGATCATCTTCGAAACGGACGATCTCGTCTATGACAAGGCGTTCCTTCAGCATATGGACTACTTCAGGCAGATGAATACGTTCGAGCGCAAGCTCTACGAGAACGGCGTGGGCGGGGAGATCTTGGCCGATCCGTACGTGGAGGTCTGCACGACATCGACGACGTACCTCGCGAACAAGCTGCGGGAGAAAGGCAAACGGGTGTATATCGTTCCGAACAAGCTTTCAAAAGAGGACGTTGCAAATGTTGAAAAGATCCTCTCTTCTTGTCATTCCGACCGTAGTGGAGGAATCTCGAGATCCCTCGGCGATGCTCGGGATGACACGGTAGTGCGCGTCAGCTATCTTTCCGGCACGCCGAGTCACAACAAGGATTTCGCGACGATCACGGACGCGCTCGCGACGCTTTTGGAAAAGTATCCGAACCTCCGTCTGGTGCTGGCTGGGCCGCTCGATACCGATGATCGGTTGCAGCATTTCGCCTCACAGATCGAGCGCCTGCCCTACGTGCCGCGTCGGGAATACTTCGGAAATGTCGCCCGGATGGATATCAATGTCGCACCCCTTGAGATCGGCAATCCCTTTTGTGAGTCGAAGTCCGAGCTCAAGTTTTTCGAAGCAGGTATCTGCGGCGTGCCGACGGTGGCCGCGGCGACACAGACCTTTCGTGAGGCGATCCGGGACGGCGAGGACGGGTTCGTCGCGAGCAATACCGAAGAATGGCGAGACAAGATCGAACGATTGATCGTCGATGCTGATTTACGAAAGACAATGGGGCAGAGAGCCCGCGAAACAGCCTCTGAAAAATACACGACGACAAGCGCGAAGAACGAAGCATACTATGAATATCTAAGATCATCGGTTAACCGGCTAAAAAGTTAACAGGTTAACAGGTTTGAATATGAAGATCAACCGATTTGAAGATTTGAATGTATGGAAATCGAGTGTTGGTTTAACAAAGACGATTTATGATCTTACAGCAAAAGAAAAGTTCTCTAGAGATTTTGGTTTGCGAGATCAGATTCGGAGAGCAGTAGTCTCGATAAGTTCGAACATCGTAGAAGGATTTGAAAGAAGTAGTAATAATGAGTTTATACGATTTTTAAAAATAGCTAAGGGTTCGGCAGGAGAAGTAAGGAATCAACTTCATATTGCTTATGCGGTAGGATATATGACGGAAAAGGAATTCGACGAGGTTTATGAGGAAGTTGAACTGTTGACGAAGCAAATTGGAGCATTCGTGAATTACTTGGAAAGCAAGAGGCTATCCGGAGAATTCGTAAGAAAATAAAAACCCGTTAGCCTTTTAACTTGTTAACTGATTAACTGAAAATTATATGAAGGTATTGATAACGGGAGGGGCGGGTTTTATCGGTACGGCCATCGCCAAGAAACTCATCGATCGCAAGGACAAAGTCGTACTCATCGACAATTTCAACGACTATTACGATCCGCAGTTGAAGCGGGACCGCATCAAGAAATTCCTCAAAGGATACGAACATGGGTTCAAGCTGTACAAGGGTGATATCCGCGACCGGAAATTTCTCGACAAGGTCTTCACGACGGAGAAGCCGGACAAGGTGATCCATCTTGCGGCCATGGCCGGGGTGCGCTATTCCCTGACCAATCCGGCCCTCTATGCCGACGTCAACGTCATGGGAACGACCAACCTCCTCGACATGGCGGTGAAGTACAAGGTGAAGAACTTCGTCTATGCGTCCTCGTCCTCGGTCTATGGCAACAGCACCAAGGCGAAATTCTCCGAGACGGACAACGTCGACCAGCCCATCTCGCCCTACGCCGCGACCAAGAAGGCGACGGAACTCATCGCGCACGTTTACAGCCATATCTACAAGCTTCCGACCACCGGCCTGCGGTTCTTTACGGTGTACGGTCCGTGGGGCCGCCCGGACATGGGCGTCTTCAAATTCATCGAGAACATCATCCGCGGCAAGGAGATCGAGCTCTTCAACCGCGGCAAGATGCGGCGAAACTTCACCTATATCGACGACATCGTCTCAGGAACGATCACGGTGCTTGATACGAATCTGTCATGTGATGTCATGAACATCGGCGGCGATCGGGACGTGGAACTCTCCGAGTACATCGAGGCCGTCGAGAAACATACCGGCAAGAAGGCCAAAAAGAAGATGATGCCGATGCAGGCCGGGGACGTGGAACGCACGGTAGCCGACATCCGCAAGCTCCGCAAGCTCGGCTGGAAACCGACCACGCGCGTCGACGAAGGCGTCCGCCAGTTCGTCGCCTGGTACAAAGAATATTACAAAGTATAGGCTTGACATCCTTTCGGGGGGGGGTGTTACCGTAAAACCATATGATTATGACCAAAAAAATCGTCATTTTAGCTGTGCTTACGATCCTTCTCGTTGGAGGTGTTTTATGGTTTGTCATTGTCCGGGAAACGAAGGATGCATCGCCGATCGCACAAGATACTCCTTCATCTAAGGTTGTACCTACAGATGATAGGCAGAACATTTTCGAAAAGTATCCTCAACATGTCGAGGTTATTCCTGGAACGGACGAAGCTTGGTACAACATTCCGGAGCTTGGTATCCGTATGAAACTCAACAAAGAGTTTGCTGAAGGTTTGATTTATCAGTACATTCATGTAGTCACTAATGATTTGCAAGAAGAATGGGACGCTACGCATTTTTCGACGAAATCACTAACTGCCATTGATAAAGGATGTTCTCCAGAAGAAGGTAGGCCTTTAGGAACTATCACAAAGACAAAAGGTGATGTTAAGGAATTAGCAAAGACAGATGTATTCTATTCTTCAAGACTCGATGATATTATCCAGATTGGAGAATATTACTTTATGTGGACGGGCCCGCAAGCAACTTGTTGGGATCCTAAGAATGATGAAGCGGTACAAAAAGTACGTGGACCTGAGATTTATAAAGCTATTCAGGATGGTGTAAAAACTATCCAATTGATTCCATCAAAATAAAAGTTGTAGTTAGGAAATAAAACAAACGGAAAGGAGCTCATTTTTATCGGGGAACACCCTGAGCTAAGTGATTTCCAACCGTTTGTTTTTCTTAGGAAAGGATAATCGGTCTGAGTTCGTTCACAAATCTATCAACTCTTTCGAAGGAATGCATCATGTTGCGACTCATCTGTATTTTGCTGTTCTGTTTTGCTTCTGCTGTCTATGCAGCCGAGGATCCAAACGACACCTACTTGCACCGGACAGACTGTCCAGCAGTTGGGCCGTCAAAACCTACAGATACATCTTCCAACTTCTTCAAGTGCCAATGCACCTCGTACGTGGCCCATAAGTTGAATGAAAAGTGGGGGAATAGCAACCCGCGCTTCACGAATCAGTACTACGGATTTAGCGCATGGAGCGATGCTTGGAAGTGGCTCGGCCGAGCCAGAGACGCCGAAATAGGTGTCACTGGTGGCAGGGACAACTTCACCTGGGATGTGCCAAGCTACAATGCAATTTTTCCCGGGGATGTAGCCTTATGGGAAGTGCATAGTGGCGGCTATTCGGCCGGGCACGTTGCCTACGTCGAGGCTGCTGGAGCCGATACAAGTGGCAATGGTGTTGCTTGGGTGACAGTCTCTGAATATAACATCACATCGTTTGAGTTCAGTCGACGCACTCTCTACAAGAGCCAGCATCCTAACCCTCGATTCCCTGACTACTTCCTTCACATCGATAAAGACCGTGCTTACTGTCTTGCTAATCCATCCGTCGGTAACTGCCCGAGTCTTATTGCTGGGCAGCAAGTGGCGAACGGACCCGGAAGCAAAGTAAGTGGTATCGGTGGCAGTTCCGACACCTTCAACCTCAAGCTGGATTACGATATCATCGATCCGGTGACGGGGAATGAGTATCAGGCTGGGGCGGTCACACTCAAAGCCGGTCAGAACCTCAAGCACCAGGTCAAGGTCAAGGCCGAGAACGGTAACGCGGCAGCACACATGCGTCCCGGGAAGGACAAGATCGAGATCGACTACTACGTCAGGGTCGGCTTAGGAGAATGGACGTGGTTTCATCGCGGGTACATTACGGCCGACAAACTTACCAATGGCAACACCATTCAGGAAAGTGCCTATGCGACGCTCCCACAAGGAGCTTCGGAGGTCTCGTTCAAGGTGAAAATCGACGCTGAGGACGAAGCGTATGAATCCAACGAAGGCGACAACTGGTCCCGGATCGAGACGTTCCAGGTGTTTGATCCAGCCTGGCTTGTTCCGATCATCAATCTCATTCTCAACTAACTGAAGGAGAAGTGAACATGAAAACGAAGACACTTGCAAAGGCTCTCATGGCCATGGTTCTGGTGCCTACGGTGGTCTATGCCTACGACTGGAGTGTTGGTGGTGCGGCGGTCACGATACTCGAACCGTCGTACATGCCGGGACATATCGCTTTTCAGATTGACAAGGGCAGTGCCGCTTGTCCGTCTGGGACATGGCTGGTGTATTTCGGTCAAGGATCGACTACTGAGACGCAACAGCAGAATGCGCGTGTAACGTATGCCACGCTGATGTCGGCTATGCTGTCCGGAAAGAAGGTTAGCATCTACGGGGCGAACAATTGCTACACCGACCACGTCCATTTGCTTCCGTGACGGACAATCGGATGGTTACCGTTCTGGCTTGTCCCATTGCTGTAAATGAAAGAGAGGAAAGTGGAATGAGAAAGCTTGCAATGGCAGTGTCGATGCTCTGTAGTGCGATGTTCTGTGGTACGGCTTCCGCCGACCTTCCGGGTGACTGGAGCGGCGCGGTCACTATCACCGCGATCAATATGGGTGGCACGGGCGAGTTCGTCATCGTCGCTCCCAATGCCCCCAATCCAGGCAGTTGCGGTGGCTACTACCGGGTGTACTTCAACTCGACCATGGGCGTTACCACCAACTTCGGACTCGAGATGTTTCACAAGCAGGCGGCATCGGCGCTGGTGAGCGGCAAGAAAGCCTCGATATTCCGAACGAACGACACCTACTGCTACGTCGGCTATATCCAACTGAACAGCAACTGATGACATCTGATCATCACCGGGAGTCCTTATGCGAGGGCTCCCGTTTTCTTTTTATACAGCCAATTTTCTGATACACTGAAGACATGAAAATCGCGTTGGTGCATGACTATCTGGTGCAGTACGGGGGAGCGGAGCGGGTGCTCGAGGCCTTCACCGAACTTTTTCCCTATGCCCCGATCTATACCCTCATCCATGACAAGGACGCCATGCACGGCGCCTTCGAGGACAAGCTGATCTATACGTCCTTCCTCCAGAACATGCCGCTCGCGCGTCGGAACCACCGTCTCTTCCCACCCCTGATGCCCTTGGCCATCGAACAGTTCGACTTCAGCAAGTATGATGTCGTTCTCTCCGATTCGTCGAGCTATGCCAAGGGGATCATCACCCGGCCCGAGACGCTCCATATCTGCTACATGCACACGCCGATGCGCTACGCCTGGGACGACTGCCAGAAATACACTTCGGATTTCGGTTTTCCTGCGTTCGTCAAGAAGTTCGTGCCGTTCTTCATGAACCCTATCCGTCTTTGGGACAAGGCGAGCGCCGACCGGGTGGACCGCTTCCTCGCCAACTCGCAGTTCGTGGCCAAGCGTATCCGAAAGTACTACCGGAAAGACGCCCTTGTGATCCATCCGCCGGTGAACGTCGAGCGTTTTTATATCGCCAAGCCGGAGGATCGTAAGAATTACTTCCTCATGGTGGGCCGTCTCATCGCCTACAAGCGTCACGACATCGCCATCGAAGCCTTCAATCGTCTCAAGCTGCCCCTCAAGATCATCGGGCGCGGGCCGGAGTACGATCGATTGAAAAAGATGGCCGGACCGACGATAGAATTTCTCGGGCGTGTGCCTGAAGAGGATCTGCCGAAACATTATGCCGAGTGCCGGGGTGTAGTCTTTCCTCAGGAGGAAGATTTCGGTATCGTGGCGATCGAGGCGCTGAGCTCGGGGCGGCCGCTCATCGCCTATCGGGGCGGGGACATCGTCGAGCATATGGAGGAGGGAAAAACCGGGGTATTGTTTGACGAGCAGACTCCCGAGGCGATCATCTCGGCAGTGGGGCGATTTCAAGACGATGCATATGATCCGGAATATATCCGAACAAAAGCGCTTGCCTTTGACAAAGAGCGTTTCAAGGCTACAATGAAGGACTATGTGGAAAAGGCCCTGGAAGAGCATTTAAGACAGAGACTCTCGTAGATTATGGAACTGAAAGAATTCATCGCTCTCTTTAGGAAGCAGAAAATGCTGTTCATCGGTATCGTGCTTTTTGTTCTGGTAGGGGCTTTCGTCTGGCAGCGCAGTCAGCCGGTGTCCTATCAGGCGACGCTCCTTCTCAACGTCGGACGTTCCGGTGCGCAGGAGACGACCGACTATACGTATGACAGCTTCTATCGTCTCCAGGCCGACGAGCGGTTCGCTGATACGGTGGTCCGGTGGCTGGGGAGTCCGCGGGTCGTGGAGGATATCTATGCCGAGGCGCGTCTCGATCCCGGATCGATCGGTACCCGCGATCTCAAGAGTGTCTTTCGGGCTGGGAGACTTTCGTCCCAGATGATTGAAGTAAACTTCACGGGGAGGAGTGAAAAGACGGTACGCGCCCTCTCAGACTCGTCCGCGACGGTGCTCAACCGCTACGCCGAGAGTCTCAACCGTGACAATCAGGAAAAGAACTGGTTCGTCATCATCGGAAGCGATCCGGTGATCCGGGATGGTCGGGTCAATCTGTCGCTCTCGCTCCTTGTCGGACTGCTCGCAGGTTTCTTCATCGCGTTCTGGGCAGTGCTCATCAGACATTACTTTTCTTCAGAAACAGAATGAGGATCGGAATCGACGTACGGTGTCTGGCGGAGGGCAAGCGGACGGGAGTGGAGGAATATACACTCAATCTCCTGAGTGAGCTTTTCGAGCACGACCGGGACAACGAGTACATCCTCTTTTTCAACGCGTGGAAGCGCTCGGTACCCGATTTTTCCTGGGCGACCAGGTATCCCAACGTCACGCTCAAGACGTTTCGCTTTCCCAATAAACTCCTCAATCTGTGTCTGTGGTACCTTCGTTTCCCGAAACTCGATCGATTGGTCGGAGGAACGGACGTTTTTTTTCTTCCCAATCTCAATTTTTCGGCCGTCTCAAAAAAGACCAAGCTCGTCGTCACGGCCCATGACCTTTCCTTCGAGCTTTTTCCGGAAACGTTCTCTTGGAAGCAGCGGCTGTGGCACTACCTCGTTAATTTCCGCGGACTGCTGCGTAGAGCAGATCGGATCATCGCGGTCTCCCGATCGACCAAGGACGATCTCGTGGCTGAGTATGGAATTTCGGAAAAGAAGATAGCGGTCATTCATAGCGGGATCGGGGAGCAATTCCGGCCGTTCAGCCGCAACGATCCGGCACTGCTTGCCGTCAAGGAAAAGTACCGTCTCCCGTACCGGTTCATCCTGTATCTGGGAACATTCGAACCGAGAAAAAACATCCTCTCCATCGTGCAGGCCTATGAAGCCCTTCGGTCCGCCAAGCATCCGTCGCTTGAAAAACTGGCTCTCGTCCTAGCCGGTGGAACGGGATGGAAGGATACCCCGCTTCTTGAGGCGATAGGACAGTCTCCGTACAAAGACAGTATTCTTCTTCCTGGATTCATCGAGGATGAGGATAAGGCGGCTCTGTACAATCTGGCGGGCGTGTTCGTCTATCCGTCGTTCTACGAGGGTTTCGGATTTCCGCCGCTCGAGGCTCTGGCCTGTGATGTGCCGGTCATCACGTCGCACTCGTCATCGCTTCCGGAAGTGGTCGGGGATGCTGGCGTGCTCATCGACCCGTACCAACCGGAGGAACTTCGTCTGGCTTTGGAGAAAGTGCTTTTGGAAGAAGGGTTTGGTGATCGGCTTCGTGAAAAGGGATCGGAGCGCGTGAAACTCTTTTCTTGGAAAAAAACAGCAGAGTTGACAAAAAACGTGTTCCATTCTCTCGCATGATGGTATATATTGGAAACAGCAAGGAACGGATCAGGTCAAATCTGTTTCCTTAGACGTAAGAAATAAAAAAAAAATAACGGGCATCGCCCGATTTTACCGTCACTTCGCTCGGAAACGAAAATAAACTTTCGTTTCGCTCGCTGCGTTCGGTAATAAAACAAATAATATGACGAAAACAAAAACAAAGGAAAAGCGTCTGAGCATGCTCTCGGCGCTGATGATCGTTTTTCTGTCGTTCGGCGCGTTCGTCGCCGCGGCTTCTATCGTGAGTAAGAATCAGTCAGGGACGACACTTTTCTCGCTTGCAAGCGATGGAGAGGATGATGATGACGATGAAGAGGATGACGATGAGGACGAGGACGATGATGAAGATAAAGACGAGGATGAGGACGATGATAAGGCTGAAAAGGAAGCCAAGAAGAAGGCTGAAAAGGAACGCGAGGCTGCCAAGAAAAAATTAGAGAAGGAACGTGAGGCCGCCAAGAAGAAAGCCGAATGGGAGCGGGAGGCCGCCAAGAAGCAGACTGAGCTTCTGAAAGCGGGTTCTTCTTCGGAAATGGAAGTCGAAGGTGATGAACTTGAAGACGTGGACGAAGCGGAAGATGAGGATGAGAACGAGGGTGGCGACCACGGTATGTTCAAGGACCGCTTGAAGACGATCGAGAAGCTTCAAAAAAGGATAGCGGAGGCCGAGAAAGAGATCGCCGAGAAGCAGGCCGAAGGAGTGGACGTATCGGCAGCCCTTGCCCGTCTCGCTTCGGCCAAGGCTGCTGTCACGGGTGTCGAAGGGGCGTTTGATGCGAGCAATCTCGATGAAGTGAAGCGTTTGAGTCTGGAGGCTCAGAAGCTCGCGCACTTTGCCAAGGAAAAAGATCTCCATGATGCCAAGGAAGTGGCCAAGGATACCCAAAAGGTAGGGAAGCGCATCGCTCAGGTCAAGGAGAAACTCGCGAAGCTCAAAGCTCTCGGAGGCGACGCGACTTCCTTTGACTCGCAGCTTGCGGCGGTGGAACAGTCGTTTGCCGATGCCAAGATGCTCATCAGTCAGGGAGGGACGGATCTCACGAACGGTCTCGCGATGCTTGAGAGTGCGGAACGGGCGGCCAAGAATCTCAAGGACAACATCGAAAGCGCCATCCTGGCGCTCGGTGGCGAGGATGACGAGTTGGATGACGACCACAAGAGCGAGGTAGCGTTGTTCGTGGAGCGTCTGCATGAGATCGCGGACATCGAGGAAGGCGGTATCGGGGCACAGGTGCGCGAAGTGGCCAAGGCTCAGAACGCTTCGGCCGAGAAGGTGAGTGTGCTCATGAACGATACCGAGGAAAGGGGTGATGTGGCGGAATTCGTCCTCGGACCGAATTACGACGATCTGGACGATATCAAGGAAGAAATCGCTGCTAATAGCGTGCGCATCGATATCCTCACCCGTGCCGCGGCGCAGGTGGAGGACGCGGACGTGCAGACGATGCTCGCCGAGCAGGCGGAAGCCCTCCGTCAGGAGAACCTGAAGCTCCAGAACTTCGTCGACTCCAAGACGGAACAAGCGAGCCTCTTCGGTTGGTTCCTCCAGTTGTTCTAAGACAGAGGACAAAGGCGGAAATTTTCGACCCAGCATCTCACGAGGTGCTGGGTTTCGTTTTTTTGTGAAATTTTCTTTTTCGTGTATGCTTGAGAGGCACTAGGGGGACTCTCGTTTCTTAACAACAAGGGTCTTTTTTTGTTGGTTCAAATCCTTTCTCGGAAGGGGAATAAAACATGTCTGCAACAGATGCCTTTATCAGATTTTCACAACCGCTTGACGCATTCGCTGACCGATGCAGGGCGAAGCATGTTTACAACTATCCATACACGCTGGTAGGTACCGCGCTCGGTACCAAAGTCCGTATCCGTGAGAAACCCGGAGTTTTTACGCCGTACTTCGGTCTAGACTATCTTGGAATCGGCCAGCATCCGGACCTTATCGATGCGTACAGGGAGAGCATTTCGGAGTACGGAACAGGCAAGGCTTGTTCTCGGACCGTCACGGAATCGGAAGCGCATCAGGGACTTGAAGGAGACCTGGCGGATTTCAAACGGGCTGAGAGTTGCGTACTGGCAAATACTGGATATGGTGCCAACGTCATGCTTCTCTCTTTGTTGTTCGGTCCTATGGACGCGCTGGGAGCACGTTTCACGGAAAAGCGAAAGATCGAGGTGTTTGTCGATCGGCTTTCTCACAAGTCGCTCCTCGACACTTTGACTACGCTTCAGGCGCGGAAGAGCGGCACGATCGAATTGGAAGTGCGGAAGTACGATCATCTCGATTATGTCGCGCTCGAAGAGCTGATGGAAAAGACGAAGAATGATGATGTCTTTCGTTTTATCGTCGGAGACAGTCTCTATTCCATGAACGGCGACTTCGCAGATGTGGAGAAACTGCTTTTACTCGCCAAAAAGTACGATGCTTTTCTCGTGCTCGATAACGCGCACAGCGACGGCGTGTACGGTCCGGAGGGAAGGGGATGTGTGGAAGCGGCCGGCATCACGGATCCGGAAGACCTGAGACGTATTTTCCAGACCGGAACGCTTTCCAAGGCGTTCGCAGGTATCGGAGGACATGCCACCATGTTTCCGAGTTTGGCGGAACTCGCCCGCGTCTCGCACAATCCTTATATCTTTTCCGTGGCACTACCGAGTTTCCAAGTGGCGGCAAAACGGAAGGGGCTTCGGCTTGTCCGTGGACCGATAGGAGATGCCAGACGGAAGAGACTCGTCGAGAGTTCGGAAACGCTACGGAACGAGTTCAGGACCGCAGGCTTCAATATCCTCGGGTCGCAGTCGCACATCATTCCGGTTGTCATCGGTAAAGGACCGACGTGTCTCTCGGTGCAGGAATATCTCGTCGATGAGTGGAAATTGCTTCTCCCTGCCATCCGCTTTCCGGCGGTCGGCAGAAACGAGGCGCTTCTCCGGATTTCGTGGTCGGCTCTGCATACGGATGACGATCTTGAACGGCTGGTGAACGGACTGAGAAAGGCCCGCGACAAGTTCAGGTTCTGACGATCCTGCCTGGTTCTTCTGGGATGTGTCGTATTCATGGTACAATGTACCTGTTACGCGACACATCCTTTTTGTTTAGAACCAAAGTATGGAAAAAATCATCCTGGGGGCGGGAGTGCTCAACCTTTTTTTGGGCGTGCTCGCGTTGCGGCAGGGGGAGCGGACGAAGGAAATCGTCTCCTTTGGTGTCTTCTGTGTCGTTACCGGATTGTGGTGCCTTTCCAATTTTCTCCTTTATCTCTTTTTCGACGTCCTGTTTCTCAAGCTCGCCTATGCCTTCGGGGCGCTCACGGTGGCATCGCTCCTTTCCTGGTCGTTTTTCTACAATGAACGGCTCAAGCGCTATTGGATCCATACGGTCATCTATCTGGTCGGTATCGGGGTCGCGGTCTTTTCGATGCTCGACCACTATATCGTCGGGGAAGTCCGCGGCCTGACGGCGAGCGGCATCGACGCGGACGAAGGACGGTTCTTCAGTGTCTTCAGCGCCTATCTCCTCCTCACGATCATCTGGTCGATCGTCAACGTCTTTCTCATCTATCGGCGCGCCGAAGGTGCCAAGAAGCACCAGGCCCGGTACGTGCTCATCGGGATATCCGGCTTCATGCTGGTCACGCTCCTGGTGAGCGGCATCCTCCCGAGCTTCGGTATCCTCGGCCTCACCAATCTCGACAGTCCGAGTTCGCTCATCTTCGTCATTTTCGCGATGCTCGCCATCGTACGGCACAAGTTCCTGGGTGCCAAGGTCATCCTGACGCAGATCCTCGCGAGCGTCCTCGTCACGATCTCTCTCATCCAGCTGATCGGTTCCCGGACTTTTTCGGAGACCGTCACCAACGTCATCGCCCTCATCGTCGTGTTCGTAGTTGGGGAGTCGCTGGTCCGGAACGTCCTGACCGAAGTCAAACGCAAGGAAGAGTTCCAGGACATGGCGACGCGTCTGGCCCGGGCCAATGAGGAGCTCCGCCAGCTCGATACCACCAAGTCGGAATTCGTCTCCATCGCCTCGCACCAGCTGCGCACGCCGCTCACGGCCATCAAGGGATACGTGGCGCTCGCCCTCGAGGGCTCCTACGGTCCCGTGAACGAATCGCTCAAGGACATCCTGCGAAAGATCGGCGACGTCAATACCCGGCTGGCCAAACTTGTGGCCGACCTCCTGAGCGTGTCCCGTATCGAGACCGGACGAATCCAGTACCACTATGTCCCGAGCCGTCTCGAGACGCTCGTGACCGAGCTCGTCGAGATGTTTCAGATGATCGCCCAGAGCCGCAAGCTCGGCCTGGATATCCATCTGCCGGCGAAAAGTCTCCCGCAGATGATGCTCGACGAGAACAAGATTAAGGAAGTCATTTCCAATCTCATCGACAACGCGCTCAAGTACACGAGCAAGGGATCAGTTTCCATCTCGGTGGAGGAGGGAGAGGGATGCGCCCGGGTCGTCGTTTCCGATACCGGTATCGGTATGAAACCGGAGGACAGAGCTCGCCTCTTCGAGAAGTTCGTGCGCAGTTCTGAGACGTCCAAGATAGACGTCGCTGGAACGGGACTCGGTCTCTTTGTCAGTCGGAACTTCGTCGAGTCCCACGGTGGCCGGATCTTCGCCGAGTCCGACGGCCCCGGGCAGGGTTCACGCTTCATCGTCGAGCTGCCGTTCAAGAACCCTTTTGCTGAGAAAGCAGAGGCTTAAGAAAGCTCTATGGATACCAAATCAAAAATCTACTTCACCATACTGTTTTTTCTCATTCTTGGTTCGGTGGCGTTTTCGTATTACAAGTTTCTCATCGTCCGCGACTACTTCATTACGGCGCAGGCCGAGTGCGATCCGTCGTCGGAGGCCTGCTTCACGCATGTCTGCGATCCGGAGGCCGAGGAAGAATGCACCGGCAACCAGGAAGAGGATACCAGTTATTACACGCTCATCCGCCGCAATGCCATGTACATGCCCGTTTGCAATCCTTCCGAAGAGGGGTGTGAGGCGCTTACCTGTCCTGTCGGGGAGCCTGGCTGCGAGATGACATTCTGTGATGAAGAGACACTCGCGGAAACGGAAGAGAATGCTCCTTGTAACGACCCGACTCAGTATGTCCTCGATCATCCGATAGAAGAGGAAGAAAGTGCTGTCGATACGGAGACTGATGAGGTGTCCGCCGAAACAGGAACTGAGGGAGTAGTGGAAAACGGGACCGATCTGGAAACAACTGCTCCTGCTCCCGAACCGGTCCCGGAACAGGAAGTGAGCGGTACCGAAACCGTTTCACCGGCTCCGGCTCCCGCTTCAGAACAGACCGTCGATACCCAACAGTGATGAACATACTATGACATGGCTTCTTCTGGCGTTCATCACGCCGATTCTCTGGTCGTGGGTGACTATCATTGATAATTATTTCGTACATTCCGTCTACGAGGACGAGTACGACGGAGCCATCATTTCCGGAATCTTCCAGTCATTTCCTTGGATACTGGTCCTCCTTGGGGTCGTCCATTTCCAATTTCCAGGAGTAGGAACGGCCTTGTGGGCGTTGGGAGCCGGAGTACTCCTTCTTCTTTCGTTTCTTTGCTACTTCAAAGCGCTTTTCGCGTACAATGATTCCGTTCTGATCCAGATCCTTTGGAATCTCAGTATCCCGGTCGTGCCGTTTTTCGCCTGGCTTATCCTGAGCGAAAAGCTTCTTTCCATCCATTACATCGGTATCGCGCTCGCCTTCGGCGGCGTGACCCTCTTCGTTCTCGATGGGAAGATCGGTAAAGATGAGTTTTGGAAGGTGGCTGGTACCATGCTTGGGGCGGTAGTCGCGTTGTCGCTCAGTATGGTATTCAGCAAGGAAGCCTATGAAAGCGGAGCCGGCTTTTGGGATATCTACCTTCTCTTCTGCGCCGGAGCGACCCTTCTCGCGGTTTCCTGGCTGGTCGTGGACAGCCTGGAGAAGAAGCGGCATCGTATCGGGAAAATATTTCGTCTCAGCAAGAAATATTTCGGATTCTTCTTCTTGGCGGAGAGTCTGTCGGTGATCGGGACGCTGACTTCGCAGGGAGCGATCAATCTTTCCCCGTCAGTGTCGTTCGTCGCCGTGATCGAGGCACTTGTTCCGGTGTTTGCCATGATAAGCAGTTTTGTTCTCGTCCTGATTTTCGGGAAGATAGGAAAAGACAATCTTCAGTCTTTGTACCGTGAACAGTTCTCCAATCTTCCCACGAAAGTATTGGCCCTTGTCCTGATCGCTGGAGGGATTTATATCATCGGTTAAAAATGCGCGTATCACATGTGTTTGAGCGAGGTTCGTTGTGATCTCGTATTTTCTTGGAAGTAATCCATGGATTGACAGAATCATACAAACTAGTATGCTTATCACAGCGAAGAAAGAAGATAAACAGATAGCTGCTCTAGCTATATAATCAACTTTCGACGTCCTTTCGCCTGCAAGGGCATAGTCCATTCCCAATCTGAGGAGTTATTTCATGAATACAGTTGTCGAACGTCCCAACGTGGATACGAAGTCTACGAGTCTCGAATCGCTTACGGCGAATGCCCAGGCACTCAAGTATCGAAACAGGGCGGTAGCGGATCGCCTGGTACGAGAGTACGGCCTTTCCGAAGAGGAGGCAGAGGTTCTGTTTCAGGACACGATCAAGTTTCTGGCTCTTACGGGCAACGGCATGAAGATTTCGCCGCCAGCACGGATCGATCTCGGATGGCACAACTTCATCCTTCATACCCGTGATTACGCGGCGTTCTGCCAGGAGTGTTTCGGATATTTCATTCACCATGAACCGCTGAGCGGCCTGACCTACGAAGGACTCATGTTGGATGCGGCCGAGACCGCGACACTGGCACGACGGGTTTATGGCGAACTCTCCGCCAACTGGTACGGCGAACGTCGAGCGACATGTGGTTCCGGCGGTTGCTGAACAACGTGCTTATCAAGTAGTTGAAAAACGAAAAAGGACCGGAAGTGTGATGCACTACCGGTCTCTTTTCTTGCCTGATGTCATATTTAGAAGGAGTTTTTTCGTAGATGTATCTCCTCTTTGAGTCGTGACAGGAACTCGGTAAGGGGAAGAGTCCCGAGTTTTCCGTGATCGCGGCTTTCCACAGTAATAGTCCGGGTCTCTTTTTCTTTGTCACCGATGACGATAAGATAGGGTACGCGGGATTCTTTGGCTTCACGAATTTTTTTCCCTAGAGTAGCGTCTGACTCGTCGAGAAATACTCGGATATCCGAATCTTTTAATACCCCCATGATTTCTTGTGAGTAGTCGAGTTGTTTCTCGCTGATGGGGAGCAGTGCTACTTGAACAGGGGATAGCCATGTCGGGAATTTTCCAGCATAGTGTTCGATAGCAATACCCATGAATCGTTCCAGCGAACCGGAGATGGCGCGATGAATGACGACAGGACGTTCCTTGTTTCCCTGCTCATTAGCAAAGGAAAGATCAAAGCGTTCAGGCAGGTTGAAATCACATTGGATGGTAGCTAACTGCCATTCTCGACCGATGGCGTCTTTAAACATGAAATCAAGCTTTGGGCCGTAGAAGGCGGCTTCCCCAGTTACGCGGCGGAAATTAAGCTGATTGTCGATAGCGGATTTTTCCAAGGCTTGTTCGGCAGTATCCCAGATTTCATCGGTACCGAGATATTTACTTTTATCTTCGCCGCGAACAGAGAGTGAAACCCAGTATCCGTCCATCATACCGAAAATGGTGTAGAATTCCCTGATGATACGGACGATAGTGGAGACTTCTTGTTCAATCTGAGTGACGCGACAAAAGAGATGGCCGTCATCTTGTGTGATGGATCGTACGCGGGTCAAACCGCCAAGTTGTCCGGATTTTTCATCACGATATACCGTTGCGGGTTCGAAATAACGTACAGGTAACTGACGGTAGGAGAATTGGTTATCAGTGAAAATCTGCATGTGATGGGGGCAGTTCATGGGTTTCATGATGAAACGCTCTTCTTTTCCCTGTACCCGGAACAGTTCATCACCGAATTTTGCGGCGTGTCCTGAGGTGACGTAGAGGTCTTCTTTGGCGATATGGGGCGTCCAGACCCGTTCGTACCCCTTATTCTTATGGAGTTCCCATAAGAAATCCTCTATTGCTTTGCGTATGATCATGCCTTTGGGCTGTATAAGGGGAAGACCCGAGCCGACTAGTGGTGAGATCGTAAAAAGTCCGAGTTCGCGGCCGAGTTTTTTATGATCGCGCTTTTTTGCCTCTTCTTGTTGGGTAAGATAGGTCGTGAGCTCCTCTTCTGTGGCAAAGGCAACGCCGTAGATGCGGGTGAGCATCGGGTTTTTCTCGTCGCCTCGCCAGTAGGCACCGGCCAGATGGGTGAGGGTGAAGCTTTTGGGATCGATCTCCTTCGTGTTTTCGACGTGCCCGCCCCGACAGAGGTCGGTGAATTCGCCGGTCTCATAGAGACTGATCGTTTCACCTTGTTTTTCCAGGTCGTCGATGATTTCTTGCTTGTAGGGATTCCCTTGGAAGCGTTTGCGCGCCTCATCGGCGGTCACTTCATGCCGGACAAAACCGAGCCCCTGCTGGACTAGGCCTCGCATAGTTTTCTCAAGAGTTTTTAGATTTTCCGGGGTCGGAGCCTTGTCTTCAGAAAAATCAATATCGTAGTAAAAACCCGTATCGGTGGTCGGACCGATGGAGAGCTTGGCATCCGGATCATGTTTTAAGGCCGCCATAGCCAACAGGTGTGCCAAAGAGTGCCGGATATAGTCGATATTTTGCTTGTCTTTCATACGGGAGGTATCTACTGCTTAAAAGCTTGTTTTCCCTAGAAATAGTACCACAACAAAGGGTTTTTTAGAAACATTCTCTTTTTTGTAATCAGTTTGCTCCTATAGAGGTGGGAGTTTAGTCAATCAAAACGGATGTTATACTGCGTTATAATCGACTAAACTCAAACGGTATGCAAATCGAATATGAGGCGAAATTTCCTGATATCGACAAGGACGCCATTCGTCGAAAATTACAAGAAGTCGGTGCGACGCTTGCGAAGCCGGAATTCTTGCAGAAACGAACAGTATTCTTTTTGCCGAAGGGCCATGAGATCGCCGGTGGATGGGTACGTGTTCGTGACGAATGCGATAAGATAACCATGAGTCTCAAGGTCGTGGACGGAGAAAGGATAGAGAACCAGAAAGAGATCTGTCTCAAGACGGACAGCTTTGAGCAGGCGGAAATGTTCCTCATGACACTCGGGTGCAGGAAAAAATCTTATCAGGAAACTAAGCGTGAACTCTGGTTCCTCGATGGCGCGGAGATTACCATTGATGAATGGCCGTTTCTTGAACCGTTTTTGGAAATCGAAGGAAAATCAGAAGTGTCCGTGAAAGGGGTCGTCGGAAAACTCGGCCTCGATTATACTCAAGCTCTTTTCGGCTCTGTCGATATCCTTTGCATGCGAAAATATCCCCATCTTACAGCTGACCGTATCAACAATGAAACGCCCATCATTGTTTTCGATGGCGAGAATCCATTTTTATAAAGCGATTTCCCAAGGGTTCTTGTTTTTAGAAATGACTATCTTATGAAAACCATTGTTGCTATCGGTGGGGGAGAACTGAAGGATCTGGAAACCCTTCCTATTGATCGTGCCATTGTGAGGTTTGCCAAGAAGAAACACCCGAAGGTACTCTTTATCCCTACGGCAAGCAATGATGCCTTAGGGTATTGGGAAACTTTTCGGGAGATCTATGGGAAAAAACTGGGTTGTAAGACAGACGTTCTCTTCTTGATTCGGGAGAAACCTTCTCGGAAGGTTATGAGAGAAAAGATTCTCTCAGCTGACATTATTTATGTCGGTGGCGGTAACACGCTCCGGATGCTTCGGATATGGCGGAAGCTTGGAGTGGATGTGCTGTTGAAAAAAGCTTACGACAAGAATATTATTCTTTCCGGGTTGAGTGCCGGGGCTATCTGCTGGTTCCGTCACGGTGTCAGTGATTCGAGGCGCTTTATGAAAAGCGGGCAGACAGAATATTCTCTTATGCGAGTCTCCGCTTTAGGGTTCTTGCCTTTTATGGTGAGTCCCCACCATGTTCGGGAAAAGAAACTTCGTGATTCGGGAATCAGAGAAATCATGAAGCGGACTTCCGGGATCGGTTTGGCCTTGGATGACAATACGGCTCTTGTGGTGCAGAATGATGGGTATGAGGTGTTAAAGTCAAAAGAGGGTGTTGACATTGAAAAGGTTTTTCAGAAAAACGGGAAGATTGAGAAAAAGTCTCTTAAAGAATCCGGAACCCTTAAGGATCTTCAGAGTAAGGGTTAATCAATGTTAGTTTTTATTTCCAAGGAAGATTGCAATTCAGATTAGAATTCTCGTTCCAATCATTGACAGAGGGGCGATTTTCTGCTATATTGAGAATGCTGGTCCCAGAAAGGGTTTCGGAAAAATACACAGGAAAAGAAGAATAGAACACAGTCGTACAGGGGCCCAAAAGGGTCTTTTTTTGTTGTCACGGAGTCGATCGTCAGGGAAAATTACGTTGAATTCTTGAAGAGGATGTAACACGGATCTATGCGCGTACTGTTTATTTCTCAGGAACTGGGGGCGTGCGAATTGAGTACGATCTTGGAAAAAGAGGGGCACGATGTGAAATTGTGCATTGAAGAAGACGGTCTTCGTGACTGCTGCTTTGGTTTTGTACAGACCGCATATAATTGGCACGACGAACTTGGTTGGGTGGGCAAAGATGGCCTTATTGTATTTGATGACGTCGGGTTTGGGGCGGAGCAGGATGCCTTACGGAAACAAGGATACCGCGTCGTCGGTGGTAGTGCTCTGGGGGATAAACTGGAAGAGGACCGGTTCCACGCGCAGGAGATTTTTGAGAAATTCGGGTTGAAGAAGATCCCTTCTTTCAACTTTTCATCGGCGGAAGACGCGATCGCGCACGTGCGTGCCAATCCTGGGACGCAATGGGTCGTGAAACTCAACGGCTCGCACCATGTGAGCACGTCCAATTATGTGGGGCAGCTGATGGACGGACGGGATGTGGAGAACGTGCTTTCCCGGTATCTCGGACAGAAGGACCGATCCATTCATTTGCAGAAGAAAGTGGTGGGCGTGGAGATCGGTGTCGGCCGGTATTTCAACGGCGAGGACTGGGTGGGACCGATCGAGATGAACCTCGAACACAAGAGTCTCATGCCCGGCAATGTCGGACCGAAGACTCCGGAAATGGGAACGCTCATGTGGTATGATGAGGACGAATCCAATCCGCTCTTTCAAGAAACACTTGCCAAATTGAAGCCGTATCTCAAGGAGATCGATTTCCGTGGAGACTTCGACATCAACTGTATCGTGAATGGTGATGAGGTGTGGCCGCTGGAGGCAACCGCGCGATTTGGAAATCCATCTACGGCGCTGCAGTCAGAATTACATGTTTCCCCTTGGGGGGAATTTCTCGGCGCGATAGCGGACAAGAAGCAGTGCCCTCTCGAATTTAAACGTGGATATGGTATTGTAGTGACAGTGGCGGTGCCCCCGTATCCGTATGAATACCTTTCCAAGGAGCACGCCTCCCAGGATACGGAAGTATATTTCCGGGAACCGGTTTCGGACGAGGATATCGCGCGGCACTATTTTTTTGAAGAAGTTTCAAAGGAAAAAGATGCCAATGGTCAGATGCGGTATCTCGTGAAGGGACACAAGGGCTGCGTCGCGCACGTCACCGGTTTCGGAAAGACGGTCGTCGAGGCACGGATCGCGGCCTACGCCCGTATCCAGAACCTGGTCGTTCCGAAGATGTTTTATCGGGAGGACATCGGTATGAAGTTCCTCCAGAGGGACGAGAATCTTTTGAAGGAATGGGGTTGGCTCAGATAGGCAGGCGGGGCAATATCAGAAAAAGAAAAACAGGAAAAAGAAACAAACCTATGTTCTGTACGGACATCCCAGCCCCGATCTTTCTCATCTTTTCCGATACGACGCCGCACCTGCTGTACTATTCCCATCTGCCGGCCGTTCTCGCCTCCCTGCTTCTCGCGCTTCTTGTCTATTCCAAGAATCGCTCTTTGGTAAGTTATTCTCTTCTTGGTATCGTTGGCTTATTTTCGATTTGGAACCTGATCGACTTGGTGAATTGGACCAATACCGACAGTCGCATCATCATGTTTACGTGGTCCGCGATGAACCTTGTCTCCGTGCTCATCTCGGCGGCGATGCTTCATTTCTCGTACGTCTTTTTGGAAGGGAAAGACAGTCCGTTGTGGGGGAAGCTTCTCGGAGGTATCCTGCTCCTGCCGATGATCGTACTCCTTTCGACGGTCTGGAACCTGGAAGGCTTCGATCTCATTTTCTGCGAAGGCATCCAGGGGACGCTCATGTATTATTTCTATGCCCTGCATGGTATCTTTTTGTCCTGGATCGCCGGATATTTCGTCGTCCGGTATCGGGAGACGAAGAAAGGGGAGGAGCGGCGGAAGAAACTCTGGTTCATGCTGGGTGTGCTCTTTTTTCTCCTCAGTTTCTTCGGTGGGACGATGATCGGCAACTATACCGGTACCTGGGAACTGGAGCAGTACGGGCTCTTCGGAGTATTCATATTCATCGGAGCATTGCTTGTCATGATCGTTCGGTATCAGGCGTTCGACGTGAAGCTGCTCTCGGCCCAGGCGCTCGTTTTTTCTCTCGTCGTCCTGATCGGTTCCCAGTTCCTTTTCATCGATAACCTGGCCAATCAGATTCTTGTCGCTATCACGCTCATACTGGTGATGGTGTTCGGTACGGTACTGATCCGTTCCGTCAAGCTCGAAGTACAGCAGAAGGAGGAGCTCCAAGTCATGGCGGATCTCCTGACCATCGCCAACGAGAAACTGCAGAAACTCGACAGCGCCAAGTCGGAATTCGTCTCCATCGCCTCGCATCAGCTCCGTACCCCGCTCACGGCCATCAAGGGATATGTCTCGCTCCTGCTTGAGGGTTCCTACGGGATGGTGAGCGCTCCAGTGCAGGATACCCTCAACAAGGTATACCTGGTGAACAGCCGCCTGATGCAGTTGGTGGAAGACCTCTTGAGCGTCTCGCGCATCGAGTCGGGTCGGGTGCAGTATCACTACGAGGAGACACAACTCGAGACGTTGGTGGCGGACCTGGTGGACTCGTTTCAGTTCTCCGCCAAGAAGCACGGACTGACGCTCTTCCTCAAACTGCCGGCCGAGCCGCTCCCGAAGATGAATATCGACGCCAACAAGATGAAGGAGGTCGTCTCCAATCTCATCGACAACTCGATCAAATACACCAAGGAAGGCGGTGTGGCGGTCGAGGTGGAACGGCGCGGCGACCGGGTGCAGGTCCTCGTCTCCGATACCGGTATCGGCATCGGATCGGAGAGCCTCACTCAGCTCTTCAACAAGTTCGTCCGGACGGCGGAAACGAGCAAGATGGAGGTCTCCGGGACGGGCCTCGGTCTCTACGTGGGCAAGAGCTTCGTCGAGGCGCATGGCGGGAAACTGTGGGCGGAGTCGGCCGGCTCGGGACAGGGCTCGACCTTCATCGTCGAGCTGCCTATCCGCACGGTCGCTGTCGAGGAAAAAGCGACGTTTCAGGGGTGAGGACGCTTTGATTTTCATGCTCGGATTTGGTATCCTGTAGGCAGGTGAGTCGGAAGGGGAGGGTAGTGTTTCGCTTCCTAATTTTTCATACACGGCTATGCCGAAGATTCTCTTCGTCGAGGATGATCCGTTTATCGCAGAAATCTACAAGAAGAAGTTTGAGACGTCAGGATTCGACGTGACCAACGTGACGACCGGCAAAGCGGTACTGCGCGAGGCAAAGGAGGGGGTGTTCGATCTCATCCTCCTCGATCTGGTGATCCCGGAGATGAACGGTATGGAGGTGCTCAAGGAACTGCGCACCAACACCGAATATAATCCTGACCTCAAGATCGTCATCTTCAGCAATCTCTCTAGTCCGGAAGAGCGCGAGCAGGGACTGCGGCTCGGGGCCAACGGTTTCATTTCCAAGACGGAATTCTCTCCGTCCGAAGTGGTGGACGAGGTCAACCGGTTTCTGCGACAGTTCAGCGAACAGAAGAAGAACCTGGCTCGCAATGGAGAAGCCGAATCTCCCGTGGAGGCGGCACCGGTCTCATCATCGAATGAAAATGCTAAGAGAATTCTTCTCATCGAGGATGAAGCGGTGTTCGTCGAGATGTTCGGCAAGCGTCTCCAGGACGAGGGCTACGCGGTGGAATCGCGTCGTGACGGTGCCTCGGGGCTGGAAGCGGCTCTTGCGGGGCAGTACCACCTCATCATTTCCGATGTCATCATGCCGCAGATGGGCGGTCAGGAAATCGTTTCCCGCCTGCGGACCGAAGACAAGACCAAAGGTATCCCGATCTTTCTCCTGTCCGCGTCTCTCGACGATATGGGGATGAAGGCGCTCGCCGACGCCCACCTGGTCGAGCGGACCTTTCTCAAGACCAAGATCACCCCGAGCGAACTCGCCGACGCCGTGAACGATTTCTTCGCGGGGAGGGGGTAGCTGTCTCGAAAAACAGCTCCGAAAAGCCAATATTCGGTTGACAGCTAAAGAAAGCCGTGATAGGGTCGGTGAGAGTATCTGAGGAAAATATATGAATAAGAAACCACTCATATTAGTCGGTATTGTTGTCGTTCTCCTTCTTGCCGGAGGAGTACTCTATTTTGTACGAGACAGGTTTTTAATACAACAGACACAGTCTGTTACTCCGAATTCAGATAGTAAACAAGATGTGGCTGTAGGTGAATCGTTTGAAAATGATTTGAGTCCGGAAGATATATCTTTCTCTACAGGTAAACCCCTATCTGTGGAAAAATCAGAAATATTTGCTCGGTACCTAAAGCGATTTGAGATATGGAGCGACATTAACTTACCTGGAGGAGTGATGTTCGAGTTTTCTTCAAATGCATCGAAAAAATTTGAAGCAGCAACGTTGAAGGTGTACCCTATACCTCAGGAAGTCTGGTCTCTTCGTACACAATCGGACGGATCTGGGAAAGATTATTATGCGAAAAATGTACAGGCTCTGAAGGACGTTATTGATTCAAATAAAAGAATCCCAGTTATTCCGGAGGGTTCTTCCTTGAAAAATTTCCCCCCTGTGAATGCCGCGCCAGTTGGATTTGGAAATGCTCTTGTGTTATCTTCTATCGGAAGCAAGGGAGTGCGTTTTACTTTAGCTGGCTATTATCAGGCTTATGATGGGGCCAATCATCCAATGTATACCTATCAGGGTATTTCAGAGGATGGGAAGTATTTTATTTTTTTCAGATATCAAAGTCTTTACTCAAGTAAACTTGAGAAGTTTTATTCACAATTTGATAAATATCACTTATATAGTAATGCAGAGATTAAAAAGACTTTTGATACCCTTTCTGAGGAGAATAATTTCCAACCGTCGCTGGCGGAGTTGGATGAATTTGTCAAGTCTATACAGATCAAAAATTAAATGAGTTTTTAAAATTAACCGATTTAAGAAAATAAGAATAATTGACAACCAGGCTATTTTCGCCGTATAGTCAAAGCGCTTCCTATGAGGAGCGCTTTTTGTTATTTACCAATCTGAAAGAAAGGAAAGGAACATGAGACGGTTGCTCATCGCTTTTCTGCTGTGTCTGTGTTCTGTCGCGTACGCGGCAGTCGATTCCGGGTATGAAAACGCCAAGGGGTATTCAACGAGTTGTCCTGACATAGGGCAAGTGGCTGATGTGTGGAGTTTCTACACATGCAACTGTACCTCTTACGTGGCCTACCGTGTCTCACAGGACTGGGCCCGTATCTACGGGAGTCAGTACAAGTTCACCAACCAGTACTTCTTCTCGGGTATGAACAGTACCGACAAAGATCGGATCAGTAGTGCCATGGCCGTGGAAATTCCTCCCAAAGGTATCGACTATCTTGATCCCAAAGCACCATATTCTTGGAGTAATGCTGGTAGGTGGGGGCACATCGCCAAGATACTTGGCGCGTTCCGTACAAAGCCATACCTCGGTATGGTGGCGTGGTGGGATGCGGATCAAATTCTGCAAGTCGGCCACGTAGCCTTTGTGGTAGATGTCGGGACGAACCCTTCTACTGGTCGGCCTGGTGTTCGGTTTAAGGAGTACAACTTCAGTGACTCTCTCCTGTTTGGTGATCGCTGGATCGATCTTGACGACGAGAGCAAGAGACCCGACGGTTACATCGACCTCACCGATCTTGAGTATCGCCACCTGGTCATCAACAAGGAGAATCATCCGGAAGCCTTCTATTACGACTATTACTGCCGTATCAATCAACCTGACAACCGAGTGGAACGTTTCCGGACTCCCGACGGCGGTCTGCTTCGTACCCTCATCAAGGCTTCGCTTGCCGATACTCCCGACGACCAGCTCTGGTACTATTTCAGTCCGCAGTGCACGGTGGCTCTTACCGGATCCATCAAGGCGCTGCAGGCGGAGAATCTGAGCCAGATCGTCGACGGTCGTGGTGGAAGTGGATCCCTGGTCTCTCCTTTGGATCTCAACCTTGACTTCGACATCATGCATCCCCAGGGCTACGAGCTTTACGCGGGTAAGGATGTCTTTGGCCCGCCCTTAGAGGTGGACCTGCGCGCGCGAGTGAAGGCCGAAGGGGCTGATGTCTTGCCGTGGATGGATGCTGGGAAGGAGAAAGTCGAGCTCGACTATTACGTCCGGCTCGGAAGCGAGGGTCAGTGGCAGAAGATCTACCGCGGGTACCTCACAGCGTCGAAACTCACCGAAGGGACGACACTCCAGGAAACCTACCGGTACACGCTTCCGAACCTGCCCTTGGACCAGATCAGTTTCCAGGTGATCGTCGATCCGACGGAGGAAGTGGAAGAAGTGAAGGAGAGCAACAACGCCTCCCGGGTGGAAGTGTTCGATTTCAGTCAAAACGCGTTTTCCGGCTGTGACCTGACCATCTCCAGTGTCACTCTCGATGATGGCAAGACCTCTCTTCTGGAAGGAGAAGCGTATGGATTAAGAACGGCTATCCGAAACATCGGTACCACCATGTGTCCTTCGGGAACCCAGACGACATACTACGAGAAGGCTCCGGGCGGCAGTTTCGTCCAGATGGCGGGTGATGGGAGTGATCAGTGGGAACTGGGACCGGGCGTCGATCAGTGGGAACACACTATGAACCAGCCCTTCCGGGCGAGTGTTCCTGGTACCCACGAGATCATGGCCTGCACGGATACGAACGGCCAGAACCCTGAGACAAACGAAGGGAACAACTGCCTGATTTCTTCCTACGAGGTCATCGCCTATCGTCCCGACTTCTACGTCCCCGACCTCTACCTCAAGGTCGGCTCTTCTTTCATCCGAAACGGCGGCATCGTCAAGAAGGACTCCTACGTCCATCCCTATTGCACGGTGAAAAATGTCGGCAACGCTCCCTCTCCCACAAGCATCCTGCTTGGTTACTGGATCAACTGGGACCGGTTCCGCGACAATGACACCGTGGAAGCAAGTGAACTCTGCGTCGGCTGCGAGAAGACGGAAGCGGTGGTCAGTGACAGCATCCGCCTCGGTGACACCGGAGCACGTACCTACCGCTGCTGTGTCGATTACCAGGGAGCTGTCTCGGAACTGAACGAGGGCAACAACTGCGCTCTCATGAACTTTACGGTGGTGAAGTGAATGCCTCGTTTCCTGTCGTTTGCCCCTCTCGGACCATCCGGTCCGGGAGGGGAGTTTTTTTGCACGAAACCCTATCCCTTGAAAAAAAGCCTGAAGTAAGGCATACTCTTAGTTGTTGCAAGAAAGATTGTAAAGACTGAATTTTTGGATCATGCGATTATGTTGAGAACACATACGTGCGGGGAACTGGGCGCGTCGGATATCGGAAAGACCGTGACCCTTTCGGGGTGGGTGCACCGTCGCCGCGACCATGGCGGTATCATCTTCATCGACCTGCGCGACCGTTACGGTCTCACGCAGATCACCTTCGATCCCAAGGCAAACGAATCCGTCTGGAAAGTCGCCGACACGCTCCGGAGCGAATGGGTGGTGACCGTGACCGGAGAGGTGGCGGCTCGGCCGGAGGGCCTTTCCAATCCCAAACTGTCGACCGGCGAGATCGAGGTGGAGATCACGGAACTCGTCATCGAGAACAAGGCCAAGACACCGCCTTTCGAGATCGACGAGGAAAAGGCGGACGAGGCCAACGAATCCATCAGGTTGACCTACCGCTTTGTCGATTTGCGTCGTCCGGAACTCCAGAAGCTCCTCTCGCTCAAGGCGAGATACATCCAACACATCCGCAACTATTTCATCGAGCGCGGTTTCCTTGAGGTGCAGACGCCGATTCTTGCCAACTCTTCACCGGAGGGCGCACGTGACTTTCTCGTACCGTCACGGTTGCACCCGGGGAAATTCTACGCGCTCCCGCAGGCTCCGCAGCAGTTCAAACAGCTCCTCATGGTGGGCGGTATCGACCGGTACTTCCAGGTGGCGCCGTGTTTCCGTGACGAAGACCCTCGTATGGACCGTCACTACGGCGAGTTCTATCAGCTCGACATGGAGATGAGCTTCGTCACGCAGGAGGACATCTTCGCGATGATGGAGCCGCTGATGATCGAACTGACGGAACAGTTTTCCGAGAAAAAGATCGTCAATCTGAATGAAGACGGGCGGTTCCGAAGGGTCGCCTGGCGCGAGGCGCTCACGCGGTACGGTTCCGACAAGCCGGACCTGCGCTTCGAGATGGAGATCAAACCGGTGACGGAACTTGTCAAAGGCTGTGGATTTTCGGTGTTTGCGGATGCGGCGGACAAAGGCGGCGTAGTGCATGCGCTCAAAGTCGATGGGGGAGCGACCTTTTCTCGTAAGGACATCGACGACATCACTGAAGTGGCCAAAGGCAAAGGTGCCAAGGGTTTGGCCTACATCGTCGTCAAGGAGGACGGTCTCCAGTCGCCCATCGTGAAGTTCCTCGGCGACGAGCTCGCGCAAACAATAGTCACAGAGACGCAAGCGAAATCCGGAGACATCGTTTTCTTCGGTGCGGACGAATGGAAGACGGTATGTCTCAGTCTTGGTGTGGTACGAAACGAGTGCGCAGCGCGACTTGGGATGAAGGACAACACCAAGGCGGCTTGGGTATGGGTCGTCGACTTTCCTATGTACTCGTATTCCGAGATCGAGGAAGGAAGAATCGACTTCGAACACAATCCTTTCTCCATGCCGCAGGGCGGACTCGATACGCTCGATACCAAGGATCCGCTCGAGATTCTCGCCTATCAGTACGACCTGGTACTCAACGGTTTCGAAGCGTCGAGCGGCGCCATCAGGAACCATGATCCTGAGATCATGTACCGCGCTTTCGAGATCGCCGGTTATACCAAGGAGGAAGTGGATGCCAAGTTCGGCGCGCTCATCAAAGCGTTCCAGTTCGG
Source organism: uncultured Bdellovibrionales bacterium (assembly GCA_964384235.1). Classification (GTDB taxonomy): domain Bacteria; phylum Patescibacteriota; class Minisyncoccia; order Moranbacterales; family UBA1568; genus UBA1568. The sequence goes on from CAYLJX010000001.1 coordinate 166,057, forward strand.
TGCTCCGCCCCATGGTGGCAACGCTCCCGGTATCGACCGTATCCTCATGGTGCTCCACGACCTTGATTCCATCCGCGACATCTACGCCTTCCCCAAGGACGGCCGCGGCCGCGACCTCATGATGGATAGCCCAAGCGCCGTCTCCGACAAGCAGCTCCGTGAAGCCAATATCCGCTTGGTGTGAGCTTTCCGGTAGGAACCGAGACGAAGAATATTCTTGTTGGATGTTTTTTGAAAAATGGAGTACAATGAGACGTACTCCGTTTTTTGACGGCGCATTTTTTACGTAAATTCCGGGTGATATGACCTCGCGTGAACGACTGTTTTCCAAGATCCAAAAAGGCCTGATCAACAGGTTTTTCAGTCATTTGTCACAGGATATCGGTATCGACCTCGGGACGGCCAACACCCTGGTCTACGTCCGCGGCAAAGGGATCGTCATCAACGAACCCTCCGTCGTGGCGGTCAACCAGCGGACCGGTCAGATCCTCGCTATCGGCCGGGAGGCCAAGAAGATGGTCGGTAAGACCCCGGGACACATCGTCGCGACGCGGCCCCTGGTCGACGGCGTGGTGAGCGACTTCGAGGTGACGGAGCAGATGCTTCGCTATTTCATCGCCAAGGTGAACCAGGAAAGCTTCGCGTTCCTCCGTCGGCCGCGTGTCCTCATCGGCATCCCGTCCGGCGTGACGGAAGTGGAGAAGCGCGCCGTGATCGAGGCGGCCCTCAATGCCGGAGCGAGGCAAGCCTTTCTCATCGACGAGCCGATGGCGGCGGCCATCGGGGCGAGACTGCCGGTCATCGATGCGGCGGGCAACATGGTGGTCGACATCGGCGGGGGAACGACGGAGATCGCTGTCATTTCCTTGGGCGGCGTGGTGCTTTCGCGGAGCCTGCGTATCGCGGGGGACGAGATGAACGAGGATATCGTACGCTACAGCCGTGACGAGTTCAACATCCTCATCGGCGAGAAGACGGCCGAGGAAGCGAAGATCGCCATCGGAAGCGCCTTCCCTCAGAAGGACCGTCTCACCTTTCCCATCCGCGGCCGCGACCTCGTCTCGGGACTGCCCAAGGAAGTCGTCGCGACCGACGAGCACATCCGCGAGGCGCTCTCGCGCTCCATCCGCATCATCGTCAACAATATAAAGACGATCGTCGAAGAGACCCCGCCGGAACTTTTGGCGGACGTCATGCAGCGCGGCATCATCCTCGCCGGCGGCGGCAGCCTCATCCGCGGCATCGACCGGCTCATCGCCAACCAGACCGGTATCCCGGTGCGCATGATGGAGGACCCGCTCACGGCGGTGGTGCGCGGCACCGGTATCGTGCTCGACGACATGGAACACCTCAAGGAAGTGCTCATCGAGGAAGAAGCAGGGAAACCCCTCGGGTAACCAACAACTAACAACTAACAACCTTGTGGGGAATCATCTTATGAAAAATCGTTTTTAGTTGTTCGTTGTAAGTTGTAAGTTTCTGCAAACATGGCTGTCAGGAGAAGATTCACGCAAACCAAGCTGTACCGCGCCCTCATCGCGATCGTCATCCTCGGGGGCGTGGGACTCTTTTTGCCGAAAGCGGTGACGGAACCGTTCCGGACGGTGGTGGTGACGATCGCCTATCCGTTCGAGAATATCTTCTCGATGCTCGCCTTCGAAGTGCGGGACGTGTTCGGATTCTTCGGATCGATCGGCGAACTGAAAGAAGAGAACGAGCGTCTCGAGAAGGAGCGTGTCCGGCTGCTTGCCGAGAATGCCAAGTTCGCTGATATAATGAAGGAGAACGAGGAACTGCGTCGTGAGCTCGAGCTTCTCCCGCGGGACAATTACCGTCTCAAGGGAGCGGAAGTAATCGGTCGCGATGTCTCGGGCTTAGGCAACTGGCTGACCATCGATCAGGGGAGTTTGCAGGGTATCCGTACCGGCATGCCGGTCATAGCGGAAGGGGGCGTGCTCCTCGGGCAGGTGGCGGAGGTTTTTCCGGAGAGTTCCCGGGTGATGCTTCTTTCCAATCCGGAGAGCCTGGTCAACGGTATCGCGGTCGATACGGAGGCCAAGGGAATCGTGAAGGGTGAGCACGGACTGGGACTCCTTTTCGATATGGTGCTCCAGGCAGATGCTCTCAAGTCCGGAGACCAGGTGGTGACTTCCGGTCTTGGTGGCGGGATACCGCAGGGACTCCTCATCGGGACGCTTCAGGAAACCGGGCTTTCCGACGATCGGCTGTTCCAACGGGCCGTCATCGCAACGCCAGTCAAGTTCGATCGGTTGCGCTACATTTTTGTCGTCACGGAATCGCTACAATCATGAAAGTATTTTTTTTCCGATCGGTCGTCGTTCTTACTCTCGTCTTTTTGCAGCTTTCTTTTTTGAATGTCATCTTTCCGTGGTTCCATGCGCCACTCCTTTTGCTTGTGAGCGTGGTGAGTTTCGCGCTCCTGCTGCCTTTTCCGGGCGTGCTCCGGATGACCATACCGCTCTCGGTTCTCTATGACATCGTTTCCTACGGTTCGCTCGGATGGTTCTCCCTCTATGCGGTCGTGCTCGCCTATGCCACCGGTTTCCTGTCGCGACGGCTCCTCATCGAGCATCGGGGACTGGGATTGGGGCTGTATGCCCTGTTCACCTTCGGAGCCGTTTTTGGGTATCAGTTGCTCATGCTCTTCGTGGTGCGGGACGACCGGCTCTCGCTCCTGCCGGAAATCCGGCTGATGTCGTCGGGATTTTCCTGGGATGTCGAGATCTTTTCCTTCGGTTTGAGCGTCATGCTGTTCTGGATCCTCTACTTTGTCCTTTCGCGGTTCGAACGGCATGCGGAACTTCTTGCTCAGAAGCAGATGCTCCGCGTCAGATAGAAAACATGTAACTTCTCGTTCATGCGTCTCTTCGTCAATGAAAAAAACTCGCTTCTCAAACGCAAGGGCGTCGAGATCGACGACGCGGTCCTGACCGTGACCGAGCGTGACGCCGCCAAGATAGAATGGCCGCTCAACCGCTCCGTACTTTCCTGGTTCTTCGTCATCGTGGTTGCAAGCCTGTCTCTTCTCGGGGCGAGAGTGTTCAGTCTGACGATTTCCGAGGGAGAGCACTATCGGGAAGTAGCCGAGCGCAACAGCCTCCGGCGGCTCGTCATCCCGGCGCCGCGAGGCATCCTGTATGACCGCTTCGGCAAGCCCCTGGTGCGGAACGTCCCGAGCACGGACGCGATCCTGGTGCCGGCGGACGTCCCGGCGGACGAGGCGAGGGTCGGAACTATCAAGGAAACGCTTCGGACGACGTTTCATCTGGAAGGCGGGATGCTCGATGAGCTCTTTGACAGGATCGATCGTCAATCGGTCAATCCGATCCTTCTCAAGGAACGTGTCGATCAGGAGGAGATGCTGGTATTCCTGGGGCGCAGTCGCGAGCTTCCGGGCATACGTCTCTTTCAGACGACGCATCGCGAATATACCGATAGCCTCATCTTCTCTCATATTCTCGGATATGAGGGCAAGATCAAGAAAGAAGAACTGGCGGAACACCCGGACTATCTTCTGACGGATTCCATCGGCAAGCAGGGGGTGGAAAAGAGTTACGAGTCGGCGCTTCGCGGCACGCACGGATTTCAGCAGGTCGAGGTGGACTCGCTCGGTCAGGTGAAGAAGGAGCTCGGCATCATACAGCCGAAGACTGGGAACGACCTCATTCTCAACATCGATGCCGACCTACAGAAAAAGACCTTCGATACGCTCCAGTCGCTCCTTGAAAAACAGGATCTCAAGAGCGCGGCGGCCATCGCGATCGATCCCAGGGACGGGTCGGTCCTGTCGCTTGTCAGTCTGCCGAGTTTCGACAACAATCTCTTCGCCCAAGGGATCTCCTCGGAGGATTACCGGGGACTGGTGAACGATGCGGCGAAACCACTCTTCAACCGGGCGATCGCCGGCGAGTACCCGCCCGGTTCGACGATCAAGCCGGTGATGGCGGTCGCGGCCCTTTCGGAAGGAGTGGTGACAGAGCATACGGAGATCGAGAGTAGGGGGGGTATCAGTATCGGCAAGTTCTTCTTCGGCGACTGGAAGGCACACGGTTTCACGGATATCCGGCGGGCGATCGCGGTGTCGAGCGACGTGTATTTCTACTCGGTCGGCGGGGGATACGGCGGTATCCGGGGACTCGGAATGGAACGGATGAAGGAATACGAGAACCGTTTCGGGTACGGGGAAAAGACCGGTATCGACCTGCCTGGTGAGGCGGACGGCTTCCTGCCCGATCCGGAATGGAAGAAGGCGAAGATCGGCGAGCGTTGGTATATCGGTGACGACTACCATGCGGCCATCGGGCAGGGATTCGTCACGGCGACCCCTCTGCAGATCGTCAATTCCATCGCCGCCATCGCGAACGGCGGGACGCTCTATGCGCCCCGGCTGGTTTCCCAGGTCCGTTCTCCCGACGGCAAGGTGATTCCCGTTCCTCAGACGGTTCTTCGTAAGGACTTCGCCGATGCGAATATCCTTCGCATCGTCCGCGAAGGCATGCGCGAGACCGTGACGGAAGGGACGGCTCAGCCGCTCAACAGTCTTTCCGTCGAGGTGGCCGGCAAGACCGGAACAGCCCAGTTCGGCAATGAGAACAAGACGCACGGATGGTTCGTGTCGTTCGCGCCTTTTGACAAGCCGCGGATCGCCATGATCGTCCTGGTTGAGGGGCAGGGTGAGGAGGGATACAATGCCGTCCCGGTGACGAAAGAAGTGTATGAGTGGTATTTTTCCCGTCCTGATACTGCAAATTGAGGCTTGTATAAGGGATAAAAAAGCTATTGACAAGGTGGGGCGTTCTGGTAATATGGAGGGGACCTAATCACTCTGAATACTCATGCGCTGCTTTTTTGGAAAGCGGTTTTTCTTTTAAGAAAATTACACAAAAGCCTATGGCACGGATTTTTACCGAAGAAGGATTGAAAAAGCTCCATGCGGAGCTCGAGGATCGCAAGACCCGTCTCCGTCAGGAGATCGCCGAGTCCATCAAGGAGGCCAAGGAACAGGGAGACCTCTCCGAGAACGCCGAGTACAGCGAGGCCAAGCATCACCAGAACGAGAACGAGACGCGCATCGCCGAACTCGAAGGCATGCTCAAGGACTCCGTCGTGGCGGCCAAGGAGAAGCGTACCGGCACGGTCGGTATCGGTTCCAAGCTCACCGTCAAGGTCGCAGGCAAGGAGATGCATTTCGAGATCGTCGGTTCCAACGAAGTCGATCCGGCCAAGGGGAGGATTTCCAACGAGTCTCCGCTCGGCAAGGAGTTCATGGGTAAGGGCAAGGGCGACAAGGTGGAAGTCGCCGCTCCCGCCGGCACCGTGAAGTACGAGATTCTCTCGGTGGAGTAATATCCACGACAAGATGTGATATCAAGGTCCCGGGCTCATCCCGGGACTTTCTTCTTTTTTGGCTTTCCATTGCTTTAAACGGCAGTATTCGATACAATAGGACCATATGCGTGAAGACATTCTGACGACAAAACAAGAAAAGCTCTCCAAGCTCCGCGAGGCGTTTGGCGTTGCCTACCCGGAAAAGACCGCTCGTACCCACTTGGTCGCCGAGGTGCTTTCGAATTTCGATACGCTCTCGACGGACGGAACGGTCGTAACCATCGTCGGTCGCGTGCGTTCCCTTCGTATGATGGGCAAGATCGGTTTCGTCCATCTCGAGGACGGGAGCGGCAAGATGCAGATCTTCCTTTCTGAACAGGTCACCGGTGCCGACAGGCTCAAGCTGTTTACCGATACGATCGAGATCGGGGATTTCGTCGAGGCGACCGGCAAGGTGTTTCTCACCAAGAAGGAAGAAAAGACCGTGGAAGTCTCCGAGTGGAAGGTTCTCGGCAAATCCATGCGTCCCATCCCGACGGAATATTTCGGTCTGGAAGACGAAGAAGAAAAGCTCCGTCGTCGCTATCTTGATCTCCTGATGAACCCGGAGACGCGCGAGCTCTTCGTGAAGAAGAACCTCTTCTGGCAGACGGTGCGGACGCTCCTTGCCAATGAGAAGTTTCTCGAGGTGCAGACACCGGTTCTGGAGCACATTCCGGGTGGAGCCGAGGCGGAACCGTTTACGACCCACCACAATGCCCTCGATCAGGATTTCTATCTGCGCATCTCGCTCGAACTCTCGCTCAAGCGTCTTCTCGTCGGCGGGTACGAGCGCGTGTTCGAAATCGGTCGCGTCTTCCGCAACGAAGGCATCGACCGTGAGCACCTGCAGGAGTTCGACCACATGGAATTCTATGCGGCCTACATGGACATGGAGCAGGGGATGGCGCTGGTAGAAAAGATGTACAAGGAAATCGTCCGCTCTGTGACTGACGGCACGATGGTGACGGAATACGAAGACGAAAAGATCGACTGGAGCAAGCCCTTCCCGCGAGTGGATTATTTCACGGAATTCAAGAAAGAGACCGGTATCGATCTTTCCGATGACGTGACAGTTGAGGAAATCAAAAAGAAAGCCGATGAACTCGGCATCAAGTATGAGGCGAACTACGGGTTGGGTCGAATGATCGACACGCTCTACAAAAAGACCGTGCGTCAGAGGCTCATCCAGCCGTGCTTCCTCGTCGGACACCCGCTTGCGGTCTCGCCGCTCGCCAAGGTCGATCCGACCGATCCGAAAAAAGTACTCCGTTTCCAGCCAGTCGCCGCAAAGAGCGAGCTCGGGAACGGCTTCGCGGAACTCAATGACCCCGAGGACCAGCGTCGGCGTTTCGAGGAGCAGATGAAGCTCCGCGCCGCAGGTGACGCGGAGGGGATGATGCTCGACGAGGATTTCCTCCAGGCCCTCGAATACGGCATGCCGCCGGCCTGCGGCTTCGGCATGAGCGAGCGCCTCTTCGCCATCCTCATGAACCGTTCCGTCCGCGAAACCGTCATCTTCCCGCCGATGAAGGGGAGGGAGTAGGTATTTTGTATCATGTATCATGTAGTATGTATGGAGCAGCCTTGCCAGATGTATAAAAATGAATTAGAGTTTCTTATGCTTTCCGTCGCGTAATACACAATACGGTATACGTGATACAAATGAATTTTGGACAATTAGCTCAGTTGGTTAGAGCACAGCATTCACATTGCTGGGGTCGCTGGTTCGAATCCAGCATTGTCCACCATTTTTTGAAGAAGTATGACGCTTGAGGAATATCGGTTCGAGCGGGCGGTTAAGGGATGGAATATCTTTTTCTCGTTTCTCTTTGCCATACTTCTGGTTCTTGGTATCCTCTTCTTGCAGAAGACCGATACGCTTCCGGACAAGGTCGATCTCTTTGATTTCTCTCTCCTTATCCTTGCGACGTTTCGTCTCATCCGACTCTTCGTTTACGACCACATCACGCTTTTCATCCGGGAGTGGTTCATGGACCGGCACGTGGTGAAGTATCTGGAGGAGGGCGGTGTAGCCGACATCTCGTTCGTTCCGTCCAAGAATCCTCTCAAGGCGACCGTTTCCAAACTGCTCGGCTGCCCATGGTGCCTCGGCGTGTGGATCGCCGCCGCGGTGACGCTTCTCTACTTTGCGTTTCCGGAATTTTGGATCGTTTTCTTCGTGCTCGCCATCGCCGGCGTCGCAAGCTTCCTCCAGATTCTCGTCAACCTCATCGGCTGGAGCGCCGAGAGGAAGAAACAAGAGGCACAAAAGGAAATGTGATATGCGTACCATTCGCAAGGAAGAAAAATATCCGTTGGCGCTCCTTGAGACATATCTGTCGGTGGTCGAAAAGAGTGTCGGATCGGAAATGTTTCGTACGCTCTATGTCCGCAAGGGGAGGAGACTCGTCGATGTCATCGATAACGGCGATTTGGCCTGTGCGTACTTTGTCTCGGCGATCCTGCACCTTTTCGGTCTCATCAGAGGGGGTGTCCACACGACCGTCAAGGAAACGGAGCGCGACATGATAGCTTCCGGATGGGAACGGATCGCTCGTCCGAAGAAGGGGTGTATCATCTTCTGGACATGGAAGATGGGAACGGACGGCGCGCCGCATCGCCATCTCGGATTTTATATGGGGAAGGACGAGGCTATAAGTAACAGTTCCGAGCACAAAGTGCCGACGCGGCACCACTTCACTTACGGAAAAGAAAAGGGCAAACCGGCAAGAAAAATCGAAGCCCTCTACTCCCATCCCCGCCTGTCTGAACGCTGACCTTTGCCGTTTTTCCGTAAAAACGCTACACTGAAGACTGTTTGAAGCTAAGAAGCTATGCCCGGTAGTAGAACTTCGACCGAGCACTCAGAACTGTTACAAAAAGGGAGATATTTTCGATAAAGCAAGAATTAATTCAACTTCCTCGATTTCAGGAGAGATTGTCGAAGTTTCACTACCGGGTATGCTCGATATCCAATTCATCCGTGAGAACCAGGACGCCGTCCGGAAGGCCGCTGCCGATAAGGGGTTGGATTTCGATCTGGCTACTCTCTTGGCTACGGATCAGCAGCGAGTCGCACTTCTCCAGGAGATCGAAGAATTGAAGTCTCTCAAAAACGACATCAACGATCTCATCCAACAGACCAAGACGCAGGAAGAGCGAGATGAGATCATCATGAAGGGCAAGGAGATCAAGGCCAAGCTCGATGAACGGGAACCGCAGTTCACGGCGGTGAAGCGTACCTATGATGCCTTGATGGCCCAGGTGCCCAACATCCCATCCGAAGACACGCCCGTCGGGAAGAGCGACGCGGAAAACAAGGAAGTCTACGTCTCCGGTCCGGTGCCGACGTTCGAGTTCACGCCGCGCACGCACATCGAACTCGGGAAGATGCTCGATATCCTCGATCTGGAACGAGGTGCCAAGGTGTCCGGCTATCGCGGCTACTACCTCAAGAACGAAGGCGCTCTCCTCGTCATGGGACTGATGAGCTATGCGCTCCAGAAGATGGTGGCCAAAGGTTACACGCCCATGATTCCGCCGACCTTGGTGAAATCTTTTCCGCTTTTCGGGAGCGGCTACTTCAAGGGTCTCGAGTATAACGGCGAGGTGGACGAGATCTACCAGGTCGCGACCTCTGACAAGGAAGCGGACGGCAGCATGAGCAAGGAGCAGAAATTCCTCGTTGGGACCGCCGAACCGTCGCTCCTCTCATACTATTCCGGCGAGATCCTGGAGGAAAAGGATCTGCCGCTGCGACTCGCGGGATACAGCCAGTGCTATAGAAGCGAAATCGGTTCCTACGGCAAGGATACCAAGGGCATGTACCGCGTGCATGAGTTCATGAAGGTGGAACAGGTGGTGATCGCGCCGACGGATCTCGAGCTCGTCGACAGGCTGCAGGAAGAGATGATCGGTATTTCGGAGGAGATGCACCGGGAGCTTGGCCTTTCCTATCGCAAGATCCAGATCTGCACCGGGGACATGAGCGCCGGCAAGTACCGCGCGTTCGATCTGGAGGCCTGGATGCCCGGGATGAACCGCTACGGCGAGACCGGATCAGCCTCGAACTTTCTCGATTGGCAGGCGAGGCGTCTCAACGTCAAATACAAGGACGCCAAGACCGGCGAGAAGAAGTATGCCTATCTTCTCAACAACACCGCGCTCCCGAGTCCGCGCATCTTCATCGCCATCCTCGAGAATTACCAGCGCGCCGACGGTTCGGTCGTCATCCCGGAAGTCCTCCATCCCTTCGTCGGGAAGGAACTGATCGAACCGAAGAAGTGATGAATAGGGAAGTGTGAGATATGAGATACGAAAAAGACCCCGAAAGAGGGTCTTTTATTTTGGTGGGTCGTGCAGGGATCTCACTACTCGGCCTTCGGCCTGCGTTCTGAGAACCCACGGTTCTCAGCGCTTCGCTGCTCTCCCCCTACGGGAAAACAGATGTTTTCCCGACCCCTTTCTTGTTCGCTCCCTGCACGACTATAATCTGAAAGCCTCCCTGACAGGGAGGCTCTCACGGATTACAATGTGGGTCGTGCAGGGATCGAACCTGCGACCGTTGGCTTAAAAGGCCACTGCTCTACCGACTGAGCTAACGACCCGAAACATAACGTGTCTATTCTAAAAAATTTATAGCAAGAAGTCAATTATTTTGCTACAATACGGGCATATCAGTCAATCTCTCTATGCTTAAAAAACTCTTGGCGGTCGTGGGGGGAAGCGTCCTGTTATCCGGTTGCAGTCTCAGCGTGCCGGTGCCGGGAGGGGGAGGTGGAGGGAGTCTCTGGAAATCCTCCGATGCGGGCAAGACGTTCGAGCCCAAGGTGACGGTCGATGAGAAGCGCAGGATCACGTCGGCGGATACGCTTTCCTTCGTCTTTCATCCGACGGATCCGCAGATCATCTACCTGGGAGCGCTCGAGAGCGGCCTTTTCAAGACGACCGACGGAGCTGAGCACTGGACGCCGCTCGAATTCCCTCCGACCAAGATCTACGGGCTGACGATCGACCAGCAGAACGGCGACCGGTTGTTCGCGAGCGGTATCTATGAAAAAGTCGGCAAGATCTACCGGACCGAGGATGCCGGAGCAAATTGGACGGAAGTCTATGCCGAACCGGGACCGGGAAGCGTCATCACGGCACTTGTCTCCCATCCTGATCGTCCGTCGGTACTTTATGCCGGGACGAGCAACGGCGTCGTCATCAAGAGTGTGGATGCCGGTGTATCATGGGAGAATGTCGCGACAGCCAAAGGACCCGTGACCAAGATTCTCATCCCGCGCGGAGCAGGGGAAAAGGTAGTGCTCCTGGTCTTCGGCAAGGGGACGATGGTTTCGGAGAACGGCGGTGGATCCTGGACGGAACACTTCGCCGCCATATCTCTCCCACAGACAGGGGAGGATACGGCGCCACAACCGGACACCATCTCGAATATCATCACGGATGTCCGTTCCGGTGCGCTCTATGCCGCCGCCAAGAACGGGGTCTTCCGCAGTCGGGACAGCGGTAAGACGTGGGAGAGTCTTCCGATCATTGAGAGTTCGCGCAAGTTCCCGGTCCGATCGGTCGCGGTCAATCCGGTGAATGGCAACGAGATCGTCTATGTCTCCGGCGCGACGTTTTACAAGTCCGTCGACGGCGGGACCAACTGGTCGACCACGCAGCTCGCTATCGATCGCGGGGTGAGCGTCCTGGAATACCAGCCGGGAGCACCGGACACGCTCTATCTCGGATTGCGGAAATTCTAGCCGACGGATATACTTAAGTGAAGTTAAACGAACACCTATGGTCAAGGAACTGATGGATGCGAAACGGGAAGATTTTGAGAAAGCGGTGGATCACTTTGCCGGCGAGGCGGCCAAACTGCGCACCGGCCGGGCCAATCCCGCCCTCGTGGAAGGATTGATGGTGGACTACTACGGAACCCGCACACCGCTCAAGCAGATGGCGAGTATCACCGTCCCGGAAGCTCGTCAGATCGCCATCTCGCCCTGGGACAAGGGGAGCCTTGCATTGATCGAATCGGCCATCCGGGAGTCCGATCTCGGTCTCAATCCCGTGAACGACGGGCAGCTTCTTCGTATCACGCTCCCGGCCCTGACCGAAGAGCGGCGCAGGGACCTAGTCAAGGCGCTCAACAGCCGGGCCGAGGAAGGCCGTATCGCCATCCGTACCATCCGCGAGGAGATCTGGAAAGAGATCCAGGAGATGGAAAAGGAAGGCATGATCGGCGAGGATGACAAGTTCTCCGGCAAGGACGAGCTCCAGAAAATCGTCGACGAGTACAACGCCAAGATCGAATCGCTTCGGGAAAAGAAAGAAGAAGAAATACTCACGGTGTAAGATGATGTATGCTGTATGAGATATGGATCGTTCAGAAAATAAGGTCTCTGTTTTCGTAAATCATACATCCTGATTCATATCTCATATCTCAACAGACCCTATGCTCACCATCCTCATCTTCATCGTCCTTCTCGGTCTCCTCGTTTTCGTCCATGAGCTCGGGCATTTCCTGACGGCCAAGTGGAACGGGATCAAGGCCGACGAGTTCGGGTTCGGCTTCCCGCCGCGCCTCATCGGCGTGGTCAAGAACGATCAGACCGGCAAGTACGACATCGTCTGGGGCGGCAAGGACGTGACGAGTCGGAACACCATCTACTCGCTCAACTGGATCCCTCTCGGCGGTTTCGTTCGCATCAAGGGCGAGGACGGAAGCGGGACGAACGATCCGGAGAGTTTCGCCGGACGACCGGCCTGGACTCGGATCAAGGTGCTCGGTGCCGGGGTGTTTATGAACTTCGTCCTGGCCTGGGTGCTCATCTCGATCGTGTTCGCTCTCGGACTTCCGCAGCCGATCGACTCGAGCGAGCGTGCGAAGTATCCCGATGCCAAGATTCAGATCCTCGATGTGAAGAAGGGGACACCCGCGGAAACGATGGGTCTCAAGCTCGGTGATGAGGTGGTCAAAGTCGCCGGGAAGAAACCGGAGAGTCTCGATATGGTGCGCGAAGAGATCCTTGCTCACAAGGGGCAGCCGATCATGATGGAAGTGAACCGTCTCGGACAGACTATGACACTCACCGGGACACCCCGTGTCGATTATCCGTCCAACGAAGGCAGTCTCGGCATTTCCTTTTCCGAGACAGCGATCGTCTCGTACCCGTGGTATGAGGCCCTCTATCGTGGCCTCGTGGCGACCTATGACATCACGCTGGCTATTCTCGCCGCCTTTGGCAAGATGATCGCCGGACTTTTCGGCGCCGAAAAAGTCCCGGTCGACGTGACCGGTCCGGTCGGCATCGTCTATCTCACCAAGCAGATGAGCGATCTTGGGTTGCCGTATCTCTTGCAGTTCGCGGCGCTCCTCTCTATCAACCTCGGCATCATCAACATCCTTCCTATCCCGGCGCTTGACGGCGGCCGCATCCTCTTCGTCCTCATCGAAAAGCTCAAGGGCTCGCCTGTGAGCCAGCGCGTGGAGGGAATGATCCACCAGGTCGGCTTCATGCTCCTTCTCCTGCTCATGCTTCTCATCACTGTCCGAGATTTCTCCCAGTTCAAGATCCTGGAAAAAATCACGAATCTGTTTACCTAAAAGACGGTTTTTTGGCAGCGAAAAGTCCCTTGAAAGAGGGACTTTTTTCGTTCGTACGACTCTTGACAGGTGCACGATTTTTTGGTACTATACTCCGTTACTCTTTTTAACGATGTAAAGCCTTATTATGGCGAATTTTTCCCTTATCGAGATCGCCCGCGAACGGGCCGGATCGCTTGTCTTGTCCGGGCTTCTTTTGGCGGCACTCGGCTTCGTTTCGCTTCTTTTCTTCGGGGCGCGCTACGAGGTGCGGACGGATTTTCTCGTCAGTCAGGAAGAGGCCGGGACCAAGGATTACTACACGCTCGCCCGTTCGTCCGAATACATGGGTAAGCTCCTCGGCGAGGTGGTCTACAGCGAGCGCTTCATTGCGGCGGTCGTCGATACCGGCAAGGTGGGGAGCGAATTCCTTCCCTTCGACAAGACCGCCCGCCTCAAGGAATGGCAGCGGATGGTCAAGGTACAGAAAGAGCTCGACCTCGGCATCATCAAGGTGACCGTCTTCGGTGACAATGCCAAGGACGCGCAGAAAGTCTCCGCGGCCATCGCTCAGGTCTTGAGCGAGAAGAACGGCCAGTTCCTCGGAACCGGTGACAAGAATATCCCCGTGAGCATCCTTTCGGGACCGATCGCCGAACGCAATCCTTCCTTCAAGGAAATCGTTTCCGTCACAGCAGGCGGGTTCCTGTTCGGAATCCTTCTCTCCCTCCTGGTCTTCTTCATGCGCTACGAAGTCTTCCGCAAGGAAGTGCCGTACGAAGTGTAAGCTTCGACTTTCTCGTCTTCGGGGGAAATCCTTCTCCCCAAGCGAGAGAGCCGGGAACGGTTCTCTTGTTATTTGAAAATTCAGTCTTACTAACGCAGTACAGAAAAGGAGATTGCCATGTCCAGACTCGGATGTGTTTTGTTGTTTCTGGTGCTTACCCTCACGGGTTGCGCCACGCCAAACACCATCCGGCTCATGGATGGTGGCAAGGACGGAAGAGTGGTGCGAGAAATCGGCATCGACCCGGTGATGTTTTCCGGGTTGCCGTGGAGCGACGACCTCAAGCAGGGGAACTTCGTGACCCTTTTGGGGAACTTTCCTCAGACGCCCGAAAGCTACGCCGAGTGGGATCCCTTGCGGATCCGATATCAGGCGCATGCGGTCGGGACAGATGGGAAAGAATACGTCGCTCACGCGCTGTTCGCCGGTTACATCCAGTGTCAACCCCGTTTCTTCGTGTTCGTCGAAGGCTTGCGAAAGCCGACGTCGGACGTGAAGGTCGTGACGCTTTCGACGCTTCTCGATCGGGCCTACGGGCTCGACGGGCGGCCGATAAAGACATTCGACAGGGGCAAGTTCCAAAGCGATGCCAAGTATCGCCAGGAGCTTGTCTCGCGCGAGGGGACGGCCCTGACCGCAGTACGTCAGATCGGTGGCATGGAGCGCGCGTTCGAGAACTGGACCGTCTACCAGACCAAGTCCGGCCTGATCGCCACCCCGCTTGACCCACAGAGGGTCAGGTTCCTCAGTGGTATCAACCCCCAATATTCCTACTGGGAGAAGGTGGTAGGTACTACGAGAGGTGCCGTCAGTCTCGACTACATCGGGACGTCGCTCAATCTCGTGATCGAACTGATCCAAGCCGGCTCGGCGGACTCGAAAGGGTTCGACTATGCGTCGGTGATGTCTCGGAAGCAGCAGGGATACAACCTCGTGTTCATGGAGGCCCTGCGTACCGAAGGGCAGCGTTCGTGTATGACGGCCATCGCCGCGGAAAGGAGAAAGCCATGAGGCTGTTTCATCAACTGGAACCGCCATGGTGGCGGCTCCGAATTCTCAACGAAAGGAGAGAGCCATGAGTGAACTGACTGGCGACATGCTCCGTTCTCCTGGACAATCAGGGAACGGTCGGCGGAAGACTGTCAGGAACATTTTCCTGGCGGCTCTGCTGCTTCTCGTAATGGGCGGGCTCGCCTATCTGTATTGGCCTCAGGTCAAGAAAGGTGGGAGCGAGCTCTTCGAGCGGGTGTCACAGGTATTCTCAGGTAAGCCGCAAGGCAAGCCTCTGCAACCTGTGGTTCTCGCTGTCAACCTTACACAGGCCGAGGAAACGAAACCTGATCTACCGGCGGCGGAAGCCGATAAGGCTGAAGCGCCGGCTCCGGCAGATAGCAAGTATGTCGTCCGCGAGGGCGATACGCTCGGAGTCTTGTTCGGCAGGAACGCGAAAGCGGTGTGTGAGTTGAACAAGCTCGCAAACTGCGATCGTATCGTGCCGGACCAGGTGCTCAAGCTTCCCGAAGGTGTCGAGGCCAAGACCGGGACGCAAGTCCGTGTGTCGAAGCCGAAGCCCAAGCGGGTAAGCTCGGCGTTTGTCACCAAACCAAAAGTCGCGAAAGCGGCTCCGACCGAACCCGGTGTTTTCTACTGGAAGAAAGTTGGTGGTGCACCCCTCAAGGGGTGCGGCGGTAAGGATGACGAGACTCTCAACGAGGAAGCCTGGACGAAACTTGGTCTCTCCGACGAGGAGAAGGCTGAACTGCGCGCCAAGGTGGCTCTCGAGAGCTTCGAGCACACGTGGTTCAAGCCCGGTATGCGTCTCCCGGCAGTCGCCTTTTGCAAGAAGGGCGAAGTGGTTTTCCGGGAAAACGTGGTGACGGCATGGTCGGAATCGGAAGTCGTGATCGCAAGGACGTATGTCCTGCACAGCGGCCGACGGCTCCATCATGTCAGGAACTGCAACAACTGGGTGCCGGATGTATCGGTTCCGGTCGCACCTGTCGCCGAAGCTGCCCAAGCGGTACCAACCGACGAAGCGGTTCCGACTCCCGCCGAAGAAGCTCCGCCTGCGCCGCCCATCTCGGCCTTCCCCAAGGAAGACATCGCCGAGTGGGAAGCGATCGTCGGGGCCGGCGTGTGGGACAACAAGCTCGCACACGGTAACTGGCGGTACGGCGAGGCGGCCCTGATGGCGATTCTGCCTGACGGGTACCGTCTCGGTGGCGGCGTATACGGTATGTGGGGCGGCGGGTCGAGCGACACGTCGGACTACTCCTGGCGCGAACGCGGTTACGGACCCCAAGTCGTGCTCAAAAAGAATTTCCTTCGAGAGCAGACGGACGAGTTCGGACAGAGCGTGCTTCTGCCGGCCATGTGGGGCCTCAAGCTCCGCTATATCCCGAACGACCACGTGCATGGCAGCAATCCGGTTTCCGGGTATGCCAACACGCAGGACGGGAAGAAACTGGGTCTCTACGCCGAGTATCTCGCGCGGACGAGTCCGGATTGGCTGTTGGGAATCACCGGCGAGGTGTGGCACAGTTTCGACCGCCGCATCAAGTCGACATGGTCCGGTGACAAGCCGCAAGACCGCGGATCGCTCGCATTCAACCTGTTCCAGCAGTACCGCATCAACGACAACTGGCAGGTGAGGTTCGTCGAAGGCGCATCCCATCAGAACTGGGACAAGCTCAACTTCCTCAACCTGCACGCCGAAGCGCGGTACCAGGAAACGTTCATGTTCGGACCGCGGATCTCGTTCGCGCTCAACAAGCCGGATGCGTACAAGAACGTCGCTCGGGGTGACCTGACGACGATCGGCGCGTTTGTGCGGGCTGAGTTCGGCGACACCTTCCGCACGTGGGATCGCAAGTATCGCGAGAGCACGGTGCAACAGGTGGGACCGGTGTCCGAGCAGCAAAACGAATGACATGCGCTGCGTACGGCTCGAAAGAGTCTCTTCAGTAAGACTGGATAAAAAGGCTACTCGCGTGAATATACCGCGAAGTGGTGGGCATGAAGACGATTCGGAAATCCGAGTCGGACGCACAGCAATTCCTAACGGGCAGATACCTTGAAACTAAGGACTGCCCGTTTGATTTTTCTAAGGCTTTTTTGGGTATCTTACCCTTGACATTTTTATGAAAACATGTATACTGGTATGTTCGCTTGTAATATATTAAGCGGGCACTGGTTCGTTAAGTGTAGTTCAACCCGCGTCCTCGGCTGCTCGCCGAGACGTCAACCACCTCACAAGGAGGGCACCATGAGCAAGACTCTGAATCTGAGCAATACCTCGGCCATGCTGTTCGTTTTCGGTCTGATCATCCTTACCTTTCTGATGATCCGTCCGGCCCACGCCGACTTCAGCAAGGACACACACCAGGTTCCGCCGACGGCCACCATGACGGCCACGAAAGACGCGAATGGCAATGTGATGATCATCTGGACCGACCCGCTCAAGGTCACCAAGGTTCAGCATTACATCGGCCATGGTCGCAAGGGCGGCTTCATCAAGGACATCCAGGTGGGTGCCGAGAAGAAGGTGGTCCTCGCCGACATCGCCAAGAACGGTGGCCGGTTCAACGTCGTGACCGAGAATGGGAAGTTTCTCCACCTCGAATGCGGCGGCAACACCGAGACCGTCATGCCCAAGTTCGTCGGCATGAAGGTCGATTGCAGCTACCATGGCAAGGACGGCAACGGCCCCGCCGAAGGCGCGCTCGTCGTCGAGTGACCCTCCGCCGGCCTGAATAGGCCATTCGAAGCCCCAGTTTCCATAACCGGATCCTGGGGCTTTACATTTTTATAAAAACGTGCTATACTATCAGGTTTTGAAATATGACAGACCAAGTATGTCGAAACATCACAAACTTGAAAGTACCGTGCTCGGATTCCTTGTCTTTTTGCTCGGAATCAACGTGTTTTTGAATGCGGCGTACGGGTTCGTACTGCCGGTATTCTTGGCGACGGTGCCGGTCGCGGGAGTCCTTTCGTTTTTCTTTCCGCAGGCGGGATTCTTCGCGGTGCTTGTCATGACCGTCTTCTTCGAGCGTTTCTTCACCCTCTCGCCGGTGATCATCGGAGAGCAAGTGTTCAAGCTCTACCCGCTTGATGTCATCCTCGTTGCTATTTTCTGTTCATGGCTTCTGTCTTTTCTCAAGGAGGGGAGAAACTTTTTCCGCTTCCGAAGTTTCGATAACTGGCTTCTCGGTTTTTTCGCATTCGTTTCCGTTTTGTTCCTTGCTGCGCTCTCGTGGGGGGATACGGACACGGCGGTCGCGTTCAGCACGTGGAAGAACTATGTGTTCTACGGTTTTTCGGTGTTCTTCCTCGCTGGGACGGTACGAAGCAAAGAAGATCTCTTCGCTCTCGGGAAACTGTTCCTGACAAGCGTCGCGGCGGCGAGCGTGTTTCTCCTTATTGGAATCATCCGCGGAGAGGGCCTGTGGACGGAATTTACGCCGCTCTCCACGCCGGGAGTGCGTTTCCTCGCATTCCCGCACGCCTTCTATTTTTCGCTCGCGCTCATCACGCTTCTGTTTTCTCTGCCACTTTGGCTCAAAAAAGACGGGGTACGTCCGTCATCTCGTCTGGTGTTTTTCGTGAGCGTGCTCGCGCTCGGGGTCGTGGGATCGCTCATGCGTCACCTCTGGCTCGGAATCGGAGCGACCATTCTCATGGGCCTTATCCTGTCTCCGATGGTGTTTGGCAAGAGACTCGTTTCTTTGTCTCTGAAATTTGTTTTTCCTTTGTTTCTCATCCTCTCGGCGGCGTGGTTCGTACTTGCGATCTTTCCGGAAAGCGAGGCGACGGGAACGGTGGGACACAACCTTGCCGTTATCGGCGAGCGTATCGTTTCCATCGGCAACAGCACTGATGAGAGTCTCGCGTGGCGCGGAGCGGTCTGGGAGAGCGCGCTCGCGCGGTTCTCGGAGCATCCGTTCTTCGGTATCGGTTTCGGGGCGAGCGTCCCGGTGGAGATGGGGGATTATCGCCAGTACGTCGAGGTACGGAACATGCACAACTCTTGGCTCGCTCTCCTCATCCAGACCGGTTTCGTCGGATTCGTGCTCCTCGGAGGGTATATTCTCTCGCTTGTGATCGCACTTCTCCGTATCCGGATCAACGACGATTTTCTCAGATCAGTCCGCTTCGTCCTGTTGGGATTGCTTTTCTTTCAGGGGTTGGTCTTTTTCTCACAGCCATACCTGGAGACGAACCTTCTGGGTATCTTCTTCTGGATCACACTCGGATTGATGCGTGCAGTCATTAGTTTTACAGGCGTATCGTTTCCCAAAAATCTTTATGAAGATTCTCGAAGTCAATAAATTTTATTACCTGCGAAGGGGAGCGGAAAGACACTTCCTCGATCTGGAAGCGCTCCTGAAATCACGCGGTCACGATGTGGCTATCTTTGCCATGGAGAGCGACGCGGTGCTCGATACGAAGTGGCGCAAGTATTTCCCGAGCTACGTGGGATACAACGCCTCCGATGCGACGCTTTGGCAGAAGATCAAGGGCGTCGGACGGCTCTTCTGGTCGTTCGAATCATGTCGCAAGATGAAAGCGCTTCTCAAAGACTGGCGGCCGGACGTCGTGCATCTCCACAACATCTATCACCAGCTCTCGCCGTCCATTCTTGGGTCGATCAAACGGCTCGGTATCCCGATCGTCATGACGGTGCATGATTACAACCTCGTCTCACCGGACAAGGATGCGTACTATCCGGAGGTCGGAAAACGGTATTGGAAATTTCTTTTCAAACGGAAGTACTCGTTCTTCAAACGGCTGCTCCTGGTCTTGAAGAAGTATATCGAAGACGTGGCTCGTCTGTATGAAGGGAAAATCGACCGGTATATCGTTCCGAGTCGGTACGTGAAAGATGTGCTGGTCTCTGCTGGCATGCCTGAAGAGAAGATAACGGTGCTTCCGCATTTTGTTTCCGCTTCCTTCGGTGACGAGAGCATCGTACACAGCGAAAGAAAACTGCAGGCCCTCTATTTCGGTAGTCTTTCCGATGTGAAGGGTGTGAATGAGCTCGTCGGTATGTTCGATGCTTTGAAAGTTCCTCTGGTGCTTGCCGGCACCAAGGAGGACGGCTTCATGCTTCGCGAGAGCAAATATGTCACTTTTGTCGGGAGGCAGAACCGCGATCGTCTCATGAGGCTGATCCAGGAGGCTTCATGCGTGGTGAGTACTTCGCGTCTTCCGGAAACGTTCGGACTCATCGCGTTGGAAGCGATCGCTTTGGGCAAACCGTTCTTCGGGCTGAAGAGCGGTGCACTTCCGGAAATCATCGAGAACGGAAAGAACGGATATCTCGCGGAAAACGAGTCGGAACTGCGATCGAAACTGGAAGAATTTTTTTCCGGAAAGATGGTATTTCACTCGGAGGAAATCAGAAAAGATGCGGAGGGGCGTTTCGGCGAAAACCGGTACGGAGCGGCTCTGGAAAAGATTTTTCATAATCTAGCGGTTGACGTGGAGTGATTTTCGGTGTATGGTATGGCGGTCGGTCCGCTGAGGAGAATTCCTTGGCATTCACAATCTTCTTTTGAGGGAGGGGTGAGGCAATGAAGAAGCTCGCATCGATGGCAGTACTGATCGGTCTCGGTCTCGGCGGTCTGGTGTGGTCCATGCAGATGTTCGAGATCCTGCCGGGCAGGGTTTTGACGGTGGCGGAACCATCGGGAGAGGTAGGAATAGTCCTCGCGCATCCGAGGACGCCGAAAACCGTCCTTCTGGTGTGGAGGAAGAGTATGGGTTCTTCGGACGCTGATCTCGTTTCCTCGATCCGGATTGAGGCGAGAAATGCCGGCTGGAAGGAGATTCCTCAGGTACCGGGGGAAACCAAGGAAGAAGACCTCTGTGAGATCAAGGTCTTTCCGGTGAGGGGCGACCTCACGAGGGCTGATTCTGCGGGCAAGCCCTTGGACCCCTATCTCAGCAGTTGCAATGTGCAGCACAGGCTGCTGAGTGCTGCCGGAGTGCATTCCGTGATGTACAACCTCGCGGAGTTCGCCCGACTGCCGAACAGTGCGCCGATCATGCAGGAAAGCGGCTTCTACCGGACGTGGCCGCAGATCGGGAAGACTGTCAGGATGTAGGAATGTGTGAGCGGTGAGTTGACAGGCAAAGGAAGAGCGTTTTCCTGAGCCTGTCTTTTTTTACCTAAATCCTAATTCTGATCCGCGCGTCGAGGACATGGAAGTCGTCGGCGTCAGGGAAGGCGAGGAGGGGGTTGATATCGAGCTCCTCGATCTCGGGGAAATCAGTGACAAGTGCGGAGAGGCGGCCAAGGAAATTTTTGAGCGCCTCGAGGTCGACGCCCTGTTTGCCGCGTGCGCCTTGGAGGAGGGGGTATGTTTTCAGCTCCTTGAGCATCTCATCCGCGTCTTCTTGTGTGATCGGAGCGAAACGGAAGGCGACGTCTTTGAACGTTTCGACGTAGATACCGCCGAGGCCTATCAGGAGGAGGCTGCCGAGTCCTGGTTCCTTTTTCATACCGAGGATGATCTCGTGCCCTCCCATCGGCGCCATCTCGACGGCGAGCGCTCCTTGGATCCTGGCATCGGGGGCGTGTGTCCGGACATTTCGCATGAGTTCATCGTATCGCTCTTCCGCATCGTTTGCCGTGACATCGAGGATGACGCCGCCGACGTCGGACTTGTGCGTGATGTCGGGGGAGACGATCTTCAGCACCATCGCTTTCTTGAACGCTTGCGCGGCTTCGAGGGCTTCCTCGCGGCTCTCGACCATGCGGCTCTCGAGGAAGGGGAATCCGTAGGCTCTGAGTGTTTCCCAGGCTTCTTTCTCCGAAAGCATCTCACGGTTTTCTTTCTTGGCTTTTGAAAAAATATCCTTCACGCGTTTCCGGTCGGGTGTTCCGATGGAAAATGATGTGCGGAGAGTGGCACGCGCGTGCCATGAGGCGACCCGTGCCAGGGAGCCGAGCGCTTCCGCGGCGGCTTCCGGGTAGGTGAGGGTTGCGACCCCATTTTTTTCGAGGAGGGAGATTCCTTCCTCGAGTGAAGTCTTTCCGGCAAAGACGGCGACGATTGGTTTTCCGGAAGATGTTTTCACGTCGACGATTGTCTCTGCGGTTTTCTTGGCCTCGGTCATGGTCTGAGGAGTGACGATGACGATGAGAGCATCGACCTGCGAGTCGGTGGCGACCGCTTCGATCGCCATCCGGTAGCGGTCGGCGAGCGCGTCCCCGAGGACATCGACAGGGTTATGGGAGCTTGCGGCCGGCGGGAGAGCGGCACGGAGTTTCGCGGTGGTGGTCTCGGTCAGCTTGGCGAGACAGAGGCTCGCGCGGATAGCGGCGTCGGTCGCGAGGACCCCGAGGCCTCCGGCATTGGTGACGATGGCGACACGTTTGCCGGCGGGAAGGGGATTTTGTGAAAAAACGGCAAGGAGGTCCGTCAGGTGTTCCAGGGATGTGGCCCGGATGATGCGGGCCTGTTTGAAGAGGGCGTCATAGGCCTGATCGCTCCCGGCGAGCGCTCCGGTATGCGAGTTTGAGGCTTTCGTTCCGGCATCCGTCGCGCCGGATTTGAGAGCGATGACAGGTTTGGGTGATTTCTCTGACAGGATAGTCCGTCCCGTCTCGATAATGCCGGTCGCGTCCGTGAGTCCCTCGCTGTAGAAGCTGATCACTTTGGTCTGTTTGTCCTCGGCGAAGTAGCGGAGAAGCTCCCGTTCTCCGATGACGGCCTTGTTGCCATCGCTGACGAAGGAGGAATAGCCGAGCGTTTCACCAGTAAGGTCGAGAAGGGCGGTACAGAGCGCGCCGCTCTGGGAGAAGAACGCGATGGATCCGTCCTTCGGGAGTGTCTTGGCAAAGGAAGCATTGAGACTGAGGGCGGGATGGAGGAAGCCGAGACAGTTCGGGCCGAGGAGAGCGATATCGTATTCTGTGGCGATCGCCTTTGTTTCCTCTTCGAGGGCCTTGCCTGCGCTTCCGGTTTCCTTGAAGCCGGACGAGATGATGATGGCGGCTTTGGTTCCTTTCATTCCGGCTTCGCGCAGGGCCGTAGGGACGGCCGCTGCCGGGATGATGATGATGGCGAGTTCCACGTCGTCAGGGATCGCGGCTATGTTCGGGTAGCAGGGGAGGTCGAAGAGGGTGTCGGTCTTGGGATTGACCGGATAGATTTTGCCCGTGTACCTGTTTTTGAGAAGGTTCTCGGTGAGACCGTGGCCGACGCTTCCTGGTTTGGTCGAGGCACCGATGACGGCGATGGATTTCGGTGAGAACAACGATTCGAGGTTCATAGTTTGATTTTTTCGTGTTGCTTTTTACACTTTTCTTCCTTTCCTCGCGGTACGGTTCTCGAACACCTCTCGGCTCGCTTGTCGACAGAACGTCGCCGGTCCGGCTTACGCCAAGCCTCAGCGTCATCTTTTTGTCTCCGACAAAAAGCTCGTCCCGTCTTGTTTTGTACCGACTCGCTCACCGGACGTGTGACCGAGATTCCGTAAGGCTCCGAAAGAAAGAAAAGAGTAAGAATCCTTTTCGTTCTATGCAGAATCTGGTTTTAAACAAGCCATAACGATATTATTTTACCAAGAGTCGCGACTATTGACAAAATTGATGAATTTTGATAACATATTTTGTTTAAGAATTTATCCCCATTCCATATGAAGAGCCGGAATTTTTGGCTTTCCAAAGAGGTTTTCCTGGGATTGGCCCTCATGGTCGTGTTGGTCGTCCCGGTGTATGTCTTTGGCGGGTCCAAGGTGATTTTTGTCGACAAGAACGCGAAGGGATCCGAGAAGGGAACCTACAGTCAGCCGTATCACACCATCGAGCGCGCCCTCAAGCACGCCAAGGAGGGCACGGAAGTGCGCGTGAAGAAGGGAACATACGAGGAGAACATCACGCTCCCCGAGGACGTGAAGCTCGTCTCCGACAAGGAGGAGCGCGACGCCGTCACCATCAAGGGCGACAGCGACAAAAGAGCGGTCGTGACGATGAAGGATGGATCCAAGCTCAGTCACGTCACCGTGAAGGATGGCAAGGACGGTATCCTCGTCAAGGAAAACGCCAAGGCGCATATCTTCAACGTGCTCGTCAAGGACAATGATCGCGACGGCATCCACATCGAATCAGGGAAGACCGACAAGCGTCACCGCGCGTTCATGGAGGACGTGAAGGCGGCGAACAATGGGAAGGCCGGCATCTATGCCGAGAAGCGCCTCATCGTACTCATCGACTCCGACATCAACGGGAACCGAGGTGACGGTATCGACCTCGCGGCCGGCACCAAGGCCTGGTTCGAGGACAACCACATGAGCCACAACCGCGGAAGCGGTGCCAAGCTCATCCTCGACGGTTCCGAGATCTGGAGCAAGGACAATGATTTCCGTTCCAACGGCCGCGAGGGCGTGGAAGTGAACTCCTATGGCCAGGCCGGACAGATTGGTCTCAAGAAGGCCGACCTCGTCGACAACGGTCACTACGGGATCGCCAAGATCGCCCGTACCGCAGCCGGTACCAAGGCGTTCGGCGGACTTCTCCTTCAGGACGGTGTCCGTATCGAGAGCAATGGTATGGGAGCACAGTCTCCTATCGTCCGCGGTTTCTAATCCGCTCCGTAACCGGAGGCTTCTATGAAAATCGCATTCATCGGACAAAAGGGAATCCCCGCCATCTCCGGTGGCGTGGAAAAGCACGTCGAGAAGCTCGCAACGAGGCTCGCGCAGTCGGGACATGAGGTGACTGTCTATGTCCGTCCGCACTACACGAACCCGCGCCTCACGAAATTCCAGGGTGTCCGACTCGTCCATCTGCCGAGCATCCGGACCAAGCACCTCGACGCCATCACACATGCGTTCATGGCGACAGTGCACGCGCTGTTCCAGCCGTACGATGTCATCCACTATCAGATGATCGGTTCGTCGGTACTTTCGATCATTCCTCGTCTCCTAAAACCGGGCACGCGGGTGGTAGCGACGTTTCACAGCCGTGACTATTTCCACAAGAAGTGGAACGCCTTCGCGCGCCTGTGCCTGCGGATGGCGGAGTATCTTACCTGTCGCTTTCCGGAAAAGACCATCGCCATCAGCGAAACGCTCTTCGAACATGCGAAAGCCAAGTATGGGAAAGAGCTCGTTCTCATCCCGAACGGCGCCGAGACCGGTTTCGAACCGGATACCGAACCGCTCAATCAGTGGGGACTCCGACCGAAGCGCTATGTCCTCTCGGTGAGCCGTCTCGTCGAGCACAAGGGTATCCACTATCTCATCAAGGCGTTCCAGGACCTGGAGCGCATGAACAAGGTGCCCAACAACTTCAAGCTGGTCATTGTCGGAACGCATGCCGAGACGCCGGAATACGAGAAGTATCTCAAGGTGGTAAGCGCCGGTTCCGCGAATATCCTTCTTGTGGGGGAACAGACTGGGAAAACACTTGCAGCCCTTTTCTCACATGCGCTCCTCTTCGTGCAGCCGTCCGAGGACGAGGGATTGTCCCTGGCCCTGCTCGAGGCGATGGGATACGGGGTCGCTCCCATCGTGAGCGATATCCCCGCCAATGTCGAAGCGATCAAATCCGACTGCGGGAGCATTTTCCGGAACAAGGACGTCGAATCGCTCAAATCCGAACTCGCGTATTTCATCAACCGTCCCGAAGAAGCCGAAGCGATGGGGAAACTCGCCAAAGCCAGGATAGAAGAACACTACAGTTGGGACGCCATCGCCAGGCGGACCGAGGAAGTCTACGACGACCTCATCAAACAGCACAGCATCAAGAAAGGAAACTATGCGCATCTTCGATCGAAGTGATCTGAAATCCCTTTTCGCGAAGTGGGGCCGCGCGTTCGTCGTGGCCTTTGTCTTCGCGGTGTTCGCGAGCGGACTCGTCCTGCTTGATACGTTCCGCGGATACCAGTCCGAGATCCGTGTCCTGGTCATCATGCGCGCCGGACAGTCGGCGGAGAGCGCCGATCAGGTGATCGGGAACATCGCCGAGCTTCCGAAAAACCTTTCTTTCTACGAGCGCGTGCTCGCTGACAATGATTTCCTCGAGGACCGTTTCGCCGGACAGACCCCCGATGACCGCAAGGCACTCTGGAATGAGACAGTCTCCGTCACCCAAAGCGACGAGAGCGGCATGCTCATGATCCGGGCGGAAGGGGAGAGTCCGGAAGAGGCGAGGCTTCTTGCCGAACAGACGGGGAAGACCTTGTTTGCAGTGACGGGGCGGTACTACGATATCAGGACCGATATCGATATGCGCGTGGTCGACGGACCGATTACTGGAACCGTCGTCGTTTCCCCGGTCCTGTATGTCGTAACGAGCATCGTTTCTGGTTTCATCGTCACACTCCTGTTTTTCGTTTTTCTCTCGCTCCTGGAAAAGATCCCGGCGCGAAGGTTGAAAAAGCGCGAAACGCTCGAAATCTTCGTGCCGCATGACGAGGCGCCCAAGAAGACTTTCGGAGGATACGCGCAAGGTGACAGCGTCCCGTATATCGATCCGCGCACCTTCGTGCCCAAGAGACCGACCTCGCTCATTTCTTCCTTTGAGTCACAGAGCCAGGAAATTCATCCGGTAAAGAAGGAGGAGAAGAAGGAGGCGGTGCACACTGGTACCAAAGCCTCCGCTCCTGCCAACCTCCCGATCGCCGAGGAAGAAGTATCTTTGTCATTCGGTTCGGGTGTGACAGAAATCATGGAGGAACCGATCGTCTTGGAGAAAGAGCCGAAAGAAAAGCAGGCTGTCTTCGGAGACGAGAAGATCATGCCGGCCAAGGAAACGCCTGCCGAAGAGGATCTCTCCCGCGAACCGACGATCGAGGAATACAAGCGCCGCCTCAACGAACTCCTCTCTGGAGGAAAGTGACTCCGAGCTTGTCGAGGAGTCACCCTGAACGAAGTCGAAGAGTCTCGTATTGATGATTGAATTACTATGAAAAAGTATTCGACGAAATTTTGGATTATTTTTTGGGTCGTTGCCATCCTGTTTCTCACGGGCTGGTACGCCTTTTGGGAATTCAAGAACCGCAATATCGATGACCTGAACGCCCTCACCGGTCTCTTGCCGGAAAGCGAGACCAAAGCCGATCTGCAGACACTTCTCGCGATCGCGGATACGCTCCTGCATACGGACGGTGAGACCAAGACGTTTCTCATCCTTTTCCAGAACAATCTCGAGCTCCGGCCCGGAGGCGGATTCATCGGGAGCTTCGGCATTCTCAAGGTGAAAGACGGTTCCGTCATGGAATTCCAGGTGCATGACACGGGAAATTTCGACGGGCGCATCCCGGATATCGTTCCGGCACCATATCCCATGCCGGAAACATTGCGGGTCAAGTGGCTCAAACTGCGTGATTCCAACTACTCTCCCGATTTCACGACCAACGCCGCGAAGGCGGAAGAATTCTACCGTCTTGGACAGGGAGGGGAGCAGTTCGACGGTGTCGTGGGGATCACGACCAACGTGCTTGCATCGTTCTTGAAAGTGACCGGACCGGTCGAGGTGCCGGGATATCCGGGTGTTTACGGATCGGACAATGCCGTGCTCGATCTGGAGTATCAGGTGGAACAGGGCTTCGTGGGGCAGAACATCGACCGCGGAGAACGCAAGAGCATCATGAACGCTCTCGGCAGAGCCATCCTCGACAAGGCCAAGGACCTGAGTCTCGCCAAGAAGTACGAACTCTTCGAAACGGTGCTCGACGACCTCCATCGCAAGGACATCCAACTCGCCTTCAAGGAGAAGGAATTACAGGAACGCGTGGAACGCTCCGGCTGGAGCGGCAGAATGGACCGCACCTGGCAGGATGATTATCTTCTTGCGGTGGATGCCAATCTGAGCGCCCTCAAGACCGACTACAAGATGAAGCGGCGTATCGACTATACCGTCGATCTGCGTCCGAGCGAACCGAGCGCCACGGCGGTCGTCACCTATACCCACACCGGCAAGACCAAAGACTACATGACGCGGGACTATCAGACGTTCCTGCGCCTCTATGTGCCGGACGGGAGCTGGCTCAAACGCGTCTCCGGCAATACCACACCGGTCGTCTACGGAAGCGAGCTCGGCAAGAAGAGTTTCGGCGTCCTGGTGCAGGTGCCGCTCGGCACGGAGAAGAGCGTGACGTTCGAATATGTCTTGCCGAAAAACATCGACGCTTCGGCGTATGATCTCAAGATCCAGAAACAGCCCGGTGTGAACGACATCCCGGTACGCCTCACCATCATCGGAAAGGACAGATCAAAAACGGAAAAGGAGTTCACTCTGAACCGGGATACGACGCTTGATGCGCTCTCGGAGTAGGTATATACTGGCACTTGCATGTGCGTTCTTGGCAGTCGCGAAGGCCTGAATTGTTTCAGGCTTTCCGAATGTCCGGAAGCAAAGGACAGAAGAGTTGTTTGGACAATCGAATATGGAGAGGGGGTATGATATGTCTGTTATAGTATGGAAGCTAGTTTTCTGGATCAGCGCGCTTTCCGGGTTTACGTTCGGGTTTCTTGCGATGCTGGAAGGGGCGTTGAAGCAGGTGCTGCATGATCTCGGTGTTAGCCATCGAAGAAAGGAAAGGATGCTCAAGTGGTATCTCGTCGTGGCTGCGATATCATCCGTGGTTGCCCTCGTTTCCTACGCTTTTCTGGTAGGACCGCAAGAGACGGTGCCGGTTTATAAGGGGGATCTCATCGTCGTGTGGTCTACATCGCTTCTCGTGTTCGTCATCGTTACTCGCGAGCAATGGTCGCGTGTAAGGTGGATCGCGGATTTTGCAGATTACCAACGGCATTCTTCAAGCGTTACCGGTGTTATCGAACGCGTCGGCGACGGAGGAGATACGACGATGTATACCCTGGAGGGGGACGATTTCGTGTACTACGTTCATCACTCGATGTATTCCGCGAAGGTGGGTGACTGGGTCAAGCTGTGGCTGAAGCCTAACGAGCATACGGTCTCGACTCCTACCGTACTCCTCATGCTGCACACCGTGCAGCAGAACGAGAAGTCTCCCACGTTTCCTTCACAAGAGGAGAGGGACAAACAAAAGAACTACCAACCCAAGGCCAAGTTCAACTGATGCCCACACTTTCCGTTTCCCTGCCGCCGTGCGCTTGAATCTTCGCGCCCGGCGGCTTTGCTTTTTGTGCTACAATAGAAGCGTCCCAGATGGGTGTTTGGGGAATATTTTTGTTACTTGTACTCTATAAAGATCTCCCATTCTTTTCATTT
The DNA here is from genome assembly GCA_964384235.1 of uncultured Bdellovibrionales bacterium. Lineage (GTDB taxonomy): Bacteria > Patescibacteriota > Minisyncoccia > Moranbacterales > UBA1568 > UBA1568. The sequence goes on from CAYLJX010000001.1 coordinate 195,025, forward strand.
TCGAAGCCTTACGCCTCGCTCGGCAACACGTCCGGGAGAGCGTCGCTAGAACTGGAGCGTGACGCGTGGCCGAGTTAGCAGGACAGCGACAGTTGTCGACGCTCGAGCCGAGACGTGTTCGAGGAGTCGTACAGCAAGAAAAGGGAAAGAATGGGAGTTCAAAGGGAACAAATGTTTGAATGTTGTTATGAGGTTTGATATTATTTCCATTTTTCCGGAAAGTTTCCAGTCATACTTCGGTGTGTCTATTTTGAAGCGTGCGCAGGAGGAGCAGTTGATAGATATCCACTTGCATAATCTGCGCGAGTATACCCATGATAAGCGTCAGACCGTCGACGATACGCCCTATGGCGGGGGAGCGGGGATGGTGCTCAAAGTGGAACCGATCGCGGAAGCGATTGAAGCAGTCAACAGTCAACAGTCAACAGTGAACAGTGAAGAACAGAAAACACGAACAATACTGTTTTCAGCGAAGGGGAAGACGTTTACGCAGCAGGATGCGCGAAGACTCGCACGGTATGATCGGCTCATCATGGTCTGTGGCCGCTACGAGGGCGTCGATGAGCGCGTGGCGGAACATCTGGTCGACGAGGAGCTCTCGATCGGAGAGTACGTACTTACGGGTGGGGAACTGCCGGCCATGATCGTCGTCGACGCGGTGACGCGCCTCCTGCCGGGAGCGCTCGGGAACGACGAGAGCAGCGAGGAAGAATCCCATACTGAAGAAGGGATGATAGAACATCCGCAGTACACCAAGCCGGAAGAATATCGCGGATGGAAAGTCCCTGAAGTCTTGTTGTCCGGCCATCACGGAGAAATCGCCAAGTGGAGAAAGGAACGACAGAAAAAATCTGATGAGAATCAAGGACTGTAACGAGATTTTCGTTTCGTTTGAAACCTGGAAGGTCAGATCTCCCTTTTCGGAGTCTTGAAGATCCGAAAGCGGGCATGGTTCCGACTGGCAAGGAGGAGAGCGAAGGAGCTTCAGGAGTGAGGGTGCGCGCCGGGCAACCGAGCGACTCCGAAAAGGGAGGCTGACCTGAAAGAGTTCGCGATTTGAAGAAAAATTCAAAGATTCATGACAAAAACACCGATACAAAAACCATTCGATCGCACGCTCTTCATCACTATCCTGATGCTCCTCGGGATCGGGCTTCTGATGATCGCGAGTGCCGGAGTCGTCTTCGGTAAGGTGCGCTTCGGTGACGAATACTACTTCTTCAAACAGCAGCTCATCGGCCTCGGTTTCGGACTGGCCGCACTCTTCATTTTCCAGCGTATCCACTACCGGGTGTGGCAGAAGCTCGTCCTCCCTATCTTCCTCGTCGCTTTGGGACTCTTAGTCCTCGTCTTCATCCCGGGCTTCGGGACGACCGTGTACGGCGCGGCGCGCTGGGTGGAGCTCGGACCGCTCTCCTTCCAGCCGTCGGAAGTGATGAAGTTCGCCATCATTCTCTATCTTTCCGCCTGGCTTTCCAACAAGGGACAGCGGAAGGCCGCGGATTTTTTCGAGGGATTCGTGCCGTTTCTCGTGATCCTCTCCATCGTGGGATTCCTCATCATCAAGCAACCGGACACGGGGACGCTCGGGCTCATCTTCCTTATGTCGCTTTCAGTGTTCTTCGCCTCGGGTGCGAGTATCGCGCATCTCGGGTATCTCTTTCTGGCGGGACTTCTCTTTCTTTTCATACTTATCAAGACTGCCCCGTACCGTATGCAGCGTTTTCTCGTGTATATCAATCCGGAGCATGACCCTCTCGGATTCGGGTATCAGATGACTCAGGCGCTCTTGGCTATCGGTTCCGGTGGCATCCTCGGGGTCGGTCTCGGACACAGTCGGCAGAAATTCAACTACCTTCCCGAGCCGGTGACGGACTCGATCTTTGCGGTACTCGGGGAGGAGCTCGGGTTGATCGGGGCGGTGGTCGTGGTCGGCCTTTTCCTTATGGTGGCCTGGCGCGGATTGAAGATCGCCAAGAGCGCTCCGGACGAGTTCGGCAAGCTGGTCGCGGTCGGTATCACGTCGTGGATCGTCTTTCAGGCCTTCATCAATATGGCGGCCATCACGGGACTCATCCCGCTCACCGGTATTCCCTTGCCCTTTATCAGCTACGGCGGCACGTCTTTGGTGGTGCTTCTGGCGGCCGTTGGCATCTTGTTAAACATCAGTAAACACTCTACACTGAAAGCATGAACGACATTCCACGAGTAGTCCTGACAGGCGGGGTTTCCGGCGGGCACACGTTTCCCTTGGTCGCGGTCGCCCGGGAGCTGAAACGACAGTTTCCCGACGGTATCGAATTTCTCTTCATCGGTTCCCAGGGCCGCTTCGAAAGCGAGGCGATGGCAGTCGAACAGATTCCGGTCGTCTCCGTGCAGACGGGTAAGTGGCGCCGGTATTTTTCTTTACAGAATTTTACCGATCTTTTCCGTATCCCGATCGGATTTCTCCAATCTTTGTGGTACCTTTTCCGGTTTCTCCCGGACGCGGTATTCGCCAAGGGAGGATCGGCTTCGGTGCCGGTGGTGCTCGCCGCCCGTCTCTATCGTATCCCGGTCATTATCCATGATTCTGATGCCGTAGCGGGAAGAGCCAACCGGTTCCTTTCACATTTCGCACAGCGTATTGCGATCGCGTATCCGAGCGCGCACCGGTTCTTCCCCGAGGAACGGACGGCACTGACCGGCAATCCTGTCCGGGAAGAGATCCTTGCAGGAGATGTTTCCCGTGCCGCAGCATCGTTCGGATTGCAAGCGGAAAAGCCGGCCGTGTTGGTAATTGGCGGGAGCCAGGGGGCGAGGATTCTCAACGTAGCGTGTCTTCGGGTCGTTCCGGCACTTTTGGAAAAAGGAGTGCAGGTCATCCATCAGACGGGGAGTGAAAATTTCGATGATGTGGCTGACGCGGCCGAGGCTGTCGGCATACGGAGCGGGGAGAGAGGCTACGTGGCGGTACCGTTCATGACGGCCGAAGGCGTGGCGGATGCACTCGCGCTCGCGACGGTCGTCGTATCGCGTGCTGGTGCCAGTTCGATCGCGGAACTCGCCGCGACCAGGAAAGCCGCTATCCTGGTGCCGCTCGGGAGCGCCGCCAACGACGAACAGCGGATGAACGCCTATGATATCGCCGACATCGGCGGAGCGGTCGTCCTCGAAGAAGGGAACCTCGGCGAACACCTGCTCCTGGAAAAGATCGAGGAGCTTTTGGGGAATGCTGAGCTGCGGACAACCATGGGACAAAAGATCTCCGCCTTCTATCATCCCGATGCCGCTCTCGCCATCGCTTCCGGTATCCGTGACGTGATGGTCAAATGATGTTTTCTGTACTCCTGACTTCCGTATTTTTCTGAACCGTATGGATCTGAAACGATTGTCCCAACTGAAAAGCGTCCATATGATCGGCATCAAGGGTGCCGGGATGACGGCGCTCGCGGAACTCCTGAAGAAGCAGGGCGTCGCGGTGAGCGGTTCCGACACGGACGAAGTCTTTTTCACCGATCGCATTCTCAAGAAGGAGAAAATTCCCGTCACGGAGCATTTCGCTCCCGAGAACATCCCGGAGAATGTCAAAGCAGTCATCTATTCTACCGCCTACACTCCGGAGAAGAACGATGAACTGAAAGCGGCCTTCGAAAGGAAGAATCTGCCGGTACTTAGTTATCCGGAAGCGTTGGGGCTACTCACTCAGGAGAAAATGACACTCGCGGTCTGCGGTACCCATGGCAAGACGACCACGAGCGCGCTTTTGGCGGAGACACTCGAACACTGCGGACTGGATCCGTCGGCCATCGTGGGGAGCCGCATCATGAATTGGGAGGGAAACGCTCTTTCCGGAGAGGGGAAATATCTCGTCCTGGAAGCGGATGAATATCAGAACAAACTCGCCCAATACCAGCCCTTCGGGGCGATCCTCACCAGCGCGGACTATGATCACCCCGATTTCTTTCCCGATGAGAAGAGTTACGAGGAGGTTTTCGTCGAGTTCGTGAAGAAGATCCCGGCGCATGGTGTCCTGGTCTACTGCGCGGATTCGGCCGAGGTGGTCCGGATCGCTGAGCACGCGACGTGCAAAAAATTCTCCTACGGCTTTCTCGAGGGAGCGGATTTCCAGATCGTCGAGTACCGGCCGATTCCGCCGGGTTTTCTCGAAGACGGGCATGCTCTTCGGCAGTCGTTCTCCGTCATCTATCAGGGGTCGCGCCTGGGGGAATGTTCACTCCGGTTGGCCGGGCGGCACAACGCCCTCAATGCGACAGCGGTCCTCGCGATGGCACTCTTTCTCAATCAGGATATCGAGACGGTGACGGCCGCTTTCAAAAAGTTCTCCGGGACGGAGCGCCGGTTCGAGTATATCGGCGAACGCTACGGGGCGCTCATCTATGACGACTATGCCCATCATCCCGAGGAGATCCGTGTGACACTGCGGGCGTTCCGTGATCTCTTTCCGGAGAAGAAGCTCCACGTCATCTTCCATCCGCACACCTTTACGCGCACCAAGGCACTCCTCACGGATTTCGCGCAGAGCTTCGACGATGCCGACAGCGTGGCGATTTTGGATATCTACGGGAGCGCTCGCGAGGAGCAGGGGGGTGTCTCGTCACAGGACCTCGTCGACCTCATCAACCGCTTTTTCCCCGGCAAAGCGACTCATGTTCCGTCGGTACCGGAACTCATCGGGGAAACGGAATCGAAGATGGGACGTCAGGATATCGTGATCACGCTCGGCGCCGGCAACGTCTGGGAGATTTCGCACGCGCTAGCGAAGAAAAAATAGAAAAAATTTTCCCGAAAACCTTCCTATTCGAGACACTTAAAATTCCGAGCGGGCACGGTTCCGCCGAAGAGGTGGAGAGCGAGGAATTTTAGGAACGAGTGACTCGCCGGGGAAACGAGTGTGGTCGAGAAAGGAAGGTTGAGGGAAAAATTAAAACCACACCTATGTTCACCGTCAAAAGAAACGTACCACTGGCTCCGATGACTACCTTCAAGATCGGAGGCAAGGCGGAATACTTCACGGAAGTCTCCGGCGCGTTGGAGCTGGCTGAGGCGCTCGAGTACGCCGAGAACAACAAGTTGCCTGTGTTCGTCTTCGGCGGCGGGAGCAATATCCTGTTTTCCGACAAAGGTTTCGCCGGCATAGTCATCCGGCTTCAGAACGGCGGGCTCAAAGTAAGCGGTGAGAAGATCATCGTCGGGGCCGGTATCCCGCTCTTCGACGTGGTCAAAGCGGCTCGGGACGCTGGCCTTGCCGGTATCGAGAACCTGGCCGGCATCCCGGGATCTTTCGGTGGTGCGGTGCGCGGCAACGCCGGAGCGTTCGGAACGGAAATCGGTTCGGTCATATCAACGGTCAAGGCCTTCGCTCAGGATACGGGGCTGCTCACCGAGTATCGCAGAGACGAATGTGATTTCGGCTACCGTACCAGTCTTTTCAAGAAGCGACCGGGAACGATAGTCATTTCCGCGGAACTCATCCTGAAACCGGGAAACAGACAAGAGCTTGAGCGTATCGTGGAGGAAACGGTAGCGAAGCGCGAGGCCAAGCATCCGCAGTCGGCGAGCTGTGCCGGATCGTTCTTCATCAATCCGATCGTCGAGGATGCAAACCTTTTGGAAGAATTCGAGAAGGATAACGGCGAACCGGCCCGCGGCGGCAAGCTGCCTGCCGGTTGGCTCATCGATCATGCGGGACTGCGCGGAAAAAAAGTCGGCGGTGCACAGATCAGCGACCGTCATCCGAACTATCTCGTGAATACGGGGAACGCGACGGCCGAGGATGTCGTCATGCTCGCAAGTCTTGTCAAGCAGCGCGTGCGTGACGAGCTTGGTGTCCAGCTCAAGGAAGAAGTACAGCTCGTGGGATTCTGAAAGATATTTCTCGTCCGGACGTAGTACGGAGTGAAGAAGAAAATTCAATCACGGTATCTTCGACCAACCCCCTATGAAGATGCTTCCGAAAAAAAACGAAACGAAAACGCATCACGATGATCATATCGTGATGACAGGCAGGCCGATCGGCAGGACGTACGCGTCACGCTGACCGGCCTGTTTTCTTTTCGAAAAAAACAAAAACAAACAATAACGGGCAAGAAACCTTTTTGAGAGAGCTCGTTTTTTCTTTTTGGAATTTTCAGGAAGTCATCGCTTCGGAGCAGGGGAGCCGAAGGTCGAAAGCGGATGACGGGGAACGTATAATCCGTAATCAATGATCAAAAATCCATCAATGTCGGCAACAGGTTTCCAAGGGTGAAGGAAGTCTGCTCCCGATACCAATCCTATGCTGAATATCATAAAAAGCCTGGTAGTCGTCATGGTAGCGGCGGCGGTCGTGAGCGGGGCGACCTATGCCGTGTTTTCCGCCACGGACTCCATCGATGACAACACCATCACGACGGCCACCATCACGTTCGACGCCAAGGGCGAAGCGAACGAGACGACCTTGGCCAAACCGCTCAGTGCCAGCGGCCTTCTGCCGGGGGAATTTTCCGACTGGGCGCGCGGTGCGCTCTACAATCAGAGTGCCGTGCCGGTGAAGTTTTACATGTACGTGGACAACCTGGACGGTGCCGCCTGCCCCAAGGTCAATCTGCGGGTGACGACCGGTCATGCCGGGAGCGACGCGGGTGAACGGGCGAGAGACGTCTTCAATGACGCGCTCCTCGATCTGGCAGGGGAGGCGAACCGGATCGAAGTGACGGGTGTTCCTCCGTTCGAGACGGCCGGTCCCAATATCACGCAGGTGATCCAGCAGCGGGCACAACTCGACGAATCGACGGACAACGGTTCGCAGGGACAGGGCTGTACCTGGGATGAAGTCTTCATCGCGGAAGGTGCTCCCGAAGAAGAATAGATCCGATACTTTCTTCATACATAATACGTAATACCACACATATGGGAGGGATCATACGAAGCATATTCATCGTTCTGGCCGCCGTGGCCATCGTCGGTGTCGGGACGTACTCGTTCTTCAGTACGACCGATACGGCGAGCGGCAATACGATCACGGCTGGGACGCTTGCGATCGATCTTCTGAACCAGAACACGAGTAATCCGCTTCTGTTCAACATACCGAATGTCCTGCCGGGACAGGAGGTATCGGTGAACTTCGACGTGAAGAACGACTCCGTCGCTTCCGGTGTCCAGCTGCGCGGGGCGGCTTTTGGGGCGTGGGACAACGTCTCGGGCGGGGACAACACACTGTTCAAGGTGACCAAGGTGGAGCGTTGGAACGGTGCGGCGTGGGTGACACTCGCTTCCAATCCGGGCGGCATCACCGGTATCTTCTATGACAGCGCCGACGGTACCGACGATGAGGCGAACGACGGCGGAGCCGATGCCTTGTTCACGGTTCCGGCCGGAGGCAAGGACCAGTTCCAGCTCACGGTGAAGTTCGACGAGTCGGCGGGAGATGTCTATCAGGGAGAGCAGTACAACGCCGCCATCAAGGTCCAGGCCCGTCAGAACGGTGCGACGACCTGGCCGGTAGATCTCAATACCGGTTTCTAGTCGCGGTTTCTCCGGGGTCGTCCCTTCGAGGGGGCGAAGGGACGATCGGGAGAAGTCGTGTCTGAAACATGCCTGAGAATATGATGAAAAAAATCCTCACGTTTTCCGTCAATGCGATTCTCCTCGGTATGGTCATCCTGGGAGCGTTGATCATCCTCTCGCTCTTGCCGATTCCGGGGAAGTACCGCATCTATGTGGTACAGTCCGGTTCGATGGAGCCGACCATCCGGACCGGAAGCCTCATTTTCGTGAAGCCGCAAAGCGGATATGCGACAGGCGATATCGTGACGTGGCGTCCCATCTCGGGCAGGACGACCGTCACGCACCGTATCGTCGAGACGAAGGAGCGGGACGGTCGGACGGTCTTCTTCACCAAGGGGGATGCCAATGAGGCTCGGGACGAGGCGATGCAGGAGCAGCAGATCGTCGGCAAGACGCTCTTCTCCCTTCCGTATCTCGGCTACCCGGTCAACCTCGCGAAAACCAGGGCGGGGTTCCTGCTCTTGGTCATCCTCCCGGCTTTTCTCATCGTGCTCGATGAGGTCAATAACATCCGCAAGGAACTGGAGCGGCGCTCTCTCCGAAGGAAAGAAGAGCGAAGGCAGGCTGAAGCGTTTCCAGAAGATATTCCTTTCAGGGTGACATACCCAAAAAATATGAGATCGATGGACGGGATCGTACGGTGGCGTCCCTTGAAGACGGTATAAGACGACCGATATGCCTCGTATCATGAAAAACATCTTCTTGTCCGCGTTCGTCTGTTTTTCGTTGATCATTTCGGTCTCTTCCGGGACCCGTTCGACATACTCCGATGAGGACAGGATACGGGGGCACCGGATCGACACGGGACATTGGGAAGAGGAATCCCATGAGAAGGAAAAAGACCACAAGGAAAAAGACCGGGAAAAAGATATGGATGATGAGAAGGAAGATGAGCACGACGATGCGGTGGCGACGAAAGAAGACGAAGAGTCTCATGAATCTGCCGCAGTGTCCTCTGTCGCGGAGGAACAAGAAAAAGAAGAGGAAGGAAAACCGGAAGAATCAGAACCTTTGATCGGGTTGCAAAATGCATCGGAAGAAAAGACTGAAGGGAGTGAAGCGACCAAGGAAGAAAATGAAGAAAAGGAGAAATCCTTGGAAGATTTGGAAGACGATGAGTCGGAGCGGGAGAACGGGATGCCTAAGTCCGATGAAGATACGGCAGAAGAGTAGCGTCTAGCTTTTCTCGAGGAAAAGGGCGGTTTTTCCTTCCGTGAGATTGTCGCTTCCTTTTAGGGCTTTCACGGAGAAGATACCGAGATCGAAGAGGCGGACGGCTGCCTGGAACGACATGAGCTCGGTCTCGCCGTAGACGATCGTCTGTCGGGCGGGCGGAATCTCACCCGCGCGCTTCTCCAGTTCGCTTAAGGGGATGTTGACGGCGCCTTGGAGATGGATTTTCCGGAAAGCTTCCGGAGTCCGGACATCGAGCACGAAGAGGCCGGTGTTTCGATCGGCAAAAAGTTTCTTCAGCTCGTCCGCCGAGACAAAGGTGACTTTGGACTGGTCGACGAAGGAATTGGGATCGCCGGCCGAGAGGAGCCGGTTGCCGCCCTGCTTCCAGGCCTCGAACCCTCCCTCCAGGAAGAAGTAGGGGAATGATTTCCGGGCGAGGATGTTTCGGGCCGTCTCGTAGGCCGCCAGGTCCTGTTCCGAGAAAACGATGACGACGAGTTCATTCTTTCCGGGAGCCAGGTTTTCCAGGCTGCTTCCCGGCAGGGAGACAGAGTTCGGAATGTGTTCGGCATCAAAGGCTTCTCGGGGTCGGATGTCGACGACGTATGTCTTTTCACCGTTCTGGATTTTTTTCCGGAGAACTTCGGGAGAGATGGTAGCGGTTTGGTCCTTCGATTTCGTTTCCTCCTTTTTGGCGAGATCGTTTATTTCCTGTTCCTTTTCGGACTTCGACCGCAGGATATCCTTCCCGATGAAGTACGCGCCCACGAGCAGGATAAGCCCGATACCGATGAGAACGGCCGTGACGTCATGTTTTCTGTTTTTTTGGGACATGACTTTTCGTTTCGGATGTTTCTTGAAACAAAGACCTTACTGAAGGAGGGAACCGATGAAGCCCGCGTTCCCGCGCATGAATTCGGCGACGGACATCTTATCCTTGCCTTCGAGTTGGATCTCTTCGAGGAGAATGACGCCTGATCCGGACTGGACGCCGATCTTTTCCCCGAGTTCGAAGACTTCGCCTGTCCGATAGTGCGTCTCCGGGGTCTGTTTCTGAAAAGAGATCTGATGGAGTTTCAGGCGCAGGAGATCGTCGTCCTTTTTCCAAAAGGTGAAGATGCCCGGCCATGGGGAGAGCGCGCGGTAGCGGTTGTAGATCTCCTCGGCATCGTTCGTCCAGACGATCCGACCATCCTGGCGTTCGATGAGCTGGCAGAGGGTGGCCCCGTCGTTTTCCTGCTGTTGCGGCGTGATCCTCCGCTCCACCCAGAGCGGAATGGTTTCCAGGAGGAGTTCCCGTCCGATGTGGACGAGTCTCGCCGTGAGGTCCTCGCGCATCTCCGTGGGAAAGATCTCGATGCCTTTCTGGGCGAGGATGTCACCGGTGTCCATGCCTTCGTCCATCTGCATGATGGTGATACCGGTCGTCGTATCGCCGGAAAGGAGCGCGTTGTGGATGGGGGAGGCGCCGCGCCATCTCGGGAGGAGCGAAGCATGCACGTTGATGCAGCCGAAGCCAGGGATCTTCAGGAGTTCCTCGGGAAGGATTTTGCCGTAGGCGGCGACCACGATGAGGTCCGGTTTCCAGGCTCGTACCTTCTCGATGGCGGCTTCGTCGAGTTTCCCGGGCTGTTCAATCGGTAGATCGTGGGCCAAGGCGAGTGTTTTCACGGCGCTCTGCTCGATCTCTTTCTTGCGGCCGACGGGCTTGTCGGGTTTGGTCACGACGCCGACGATGTTGTACTCTTTCGTGATGAGACCCTCGAGCATCGAGGCGGCAAAGGCGGGCGTTCCCATGAAGACGACGCGGATCTTGGGGGTTTCCCGGTACGATGCTTCTTCTGTCCGGGGTTCTTCCTGAGGTGTCGTCTTTTTTTCTTGCACCGTCTGTCGTTTCTGACGGAACATGTCGAGGAAAGCCATAGGGGTTTTAGATTACCAATTTCTCTTTTGCTGTCTGTTTCTTGAAACGGTTGACGATGAGGATGCCGTTGAGATGGTCGATCTCGTGCTGGAGCACGATGGCGAGGAGACCGGTGGCGCGGAGCTTTTTCGGGAGACCCTTTTCATTCAGGTACTTCACGGTGACCGTTTCCGATCGGATGATGGGGAAGAACTCTCCGGGGAGACTGAGACAGCCTTCCTCGAAGACGATCTTTTCCTGGGAGAAGGACGTTATCTCGGGATTGATGAAGTAACCGATCTTGCCATCGACTTCGGTGACGCATACCGCGATGGAACGGTCGATCTGCGGCGCGGCGAGACCGATGCCTTTCTCCTTGTGCATGGTCTCTACCATTTCCGGGAGGAGGGCTTGGATCTCGGGACTCTGCGGATCTTTGACCTTTTCGGTCTTTTTGAGAAGCACCTTGGTGGTGGCGCCGGTGATGAGTGTGAGCATAGGAGTCATGTCAGCGAAAGCGGATCGACGTCTATGATGAGATCCTTGTTGTGTCTCACGAGGAGCGAGCGAAGCGGAGGAAACAAGGAAGTGTCGTTCGGGATACGGATGAGGATCTGGCTTCGGAAGGTTCCTGACCGTTTGACGGCGACCGGGGGAAGGGGTGGGGCGATGCGGAGTGCAGGTTCTTTTTTCGCGAGAGATTCCAGCTCTTCAAAAAGTCGTGAGGCCTTTTCTTTGGTTTTTTCTTCCGAAGTGTCCTGCAAAAAGACGCTTATGAGTCTGGCAAACGGCGGATACCGGAGGGATTCCCGTTCGGCGAGGATCCGTTCGGTAAAGGTCTCCTGTGTTTCGCCGGTTATCCGTTGAAAAAAGGTGCTTTCCGGATGGAAGGTCTGAACGATCACCTTGCCCGTGGGAGCGACCCGTATCCTTGCTCTCAGGATGTCCTGGAAGAGCCGTTCGTCGGCCCGAAAATCGGGAAAAGAAAGCAAACTGTCCGCGTCAATCATAGCAACGAGCGAGAGTTTGGGCAAGTCCGGACCCTTGAGGATCATCTGGGTTCCGATGAGGATATCAACCGTTCCGGAGGCGATTTTTTCATACAGTTTTTCTGCCGCTCCGGGCTTTTTCATGGTCGATCCGTCGGCCCGGAAAACTTTGGCTCCCGGGAAGAGTCGGAGCACCTCTCGTTCGATGCGCTCCGTACCGAAACCGATGTGCCGAAACGACAGGTGGCCGCACTGCGGGCAATTCGGGAAAAGACTGGTCCGATATCCGCAGGAGAGGCAGTGGAACGACCCATCCCTGTTGCCGATGAGGGCGTGGCCGCAGTCGGGGCAGCGGAAAAGCGTCCGGCAGCGTTCGCACACGGAAAAAGCGGAGAGTCCCTGACGGTTGATATAGAGGAGGGCCTGCTTCTTTTCGGTGAGGACAGTACGAAGGTCGGCGATGAGTTCTTCCGAGAGAGGGGAATAGTTTTTCCGGTAGCGTTCCAGCCGGAGGTTGACGACCGAGAGATTGCCGAGAGCAGAAGGTTTCTTCGGTGTCACATCGGTGATCGTGCCGTCCTTGATTCTCTGGATGCTTTCTACGCTCGGCGTCCGTGATGTCAAAAGAAGCTTTGCTTGAGTGAAATGAACGAGAGTCGTCGCGACGCGCCTGCCATCGTAGCGCGGGCTCATGTCCCACTGCTTGTAACTCCCGTCCTGTTCCTCGGTCATGACGATGGTCCCGAGCTTCTGAAACGGCGCGAAGAGACTCTGGCGCGTCCCGATGACGACCTTGGCCTCGTCTTGTCGGATGCGCTCCCATGCGCTGTAGAACGGACCGTCGGCGAGCCTGCTGTGAAGGATGGCGATCTCGTCTTTTTTGAAAAGATTCGAGAACGTTTCAAAGAGCGGGGGAATGAGTGTGAGCTCCGGCACGAGGATGAGGATCTGCTGTTTTTTGACAATCCCTTTTTTGGCAATGAGGGCCAAGATTCTCGCTTCGTCAGAAAAGGAAGACGTGTCAAGGAACGCAGTGCCTCCCCGGGAGAGACGATCGAAACGCTCCAATATTTCCTTTTCACTCTTCGTCGCAGTGAGCGTCTTTCTTTTTTTCTCGGTCACGACTGGTCGTTTTCTCTCCTTGGTCTGTTTTGGAATGAAGTGCTTCAGCGTCTTCCCGAGCGGTGTGAAATATTCCTCGCTTATCCATTCGGCAAGTTTCAGCTGCGTCTCCGTGAGAAATTCCGGAGAGAGGACCTTGGTGATGCGCTTCATCCAGTGCGGCGGACGTCCCGGAAGCGGTGTGCAGTCGGAAACGATTCCCTGGAGTTTCTGTCGGCCGAAGGGGATGGCGACCAGCGTGCCGGGAGCGACCGGTTCGTCCGAGAGGTAGCTGAAAAACGGCGATCGGCCCAGGGGGAGGATCGAGAGCGGCGCGACTTCCAGGCGGTAGTGAGAGGTATTCATATACCTCATTTTAGCACGAAACAGCCTTTATTTTTCTCTTTATAAAATCGCCGTTTTAATATTTCTCCCTTCAGAAATCAGCATTTTCTTTCTCCGGCTGACGTCGGTCACATGTGCGACGAGCAAGCCGGTAACGGTCGAGCGTGACGGATGGTCTCGACAGGACAGCTCCCCGTTCGGCAGAGTGAGTCGGACATGTTCGACGGAAGGAAAGGGAAAGAAAAGGGATTGATTTTCTGAAGGGTATTCTGTGCCAATATATTTGATTTTTTGGCTTCTTTAAGCTATGATTGGCATATATATGAACAAACGTCGCCTTTTTGTTGGTATTTCTCTCTCCGAAGCGCTCAAGAAGCGCCTTGTGAGGGATATGTCTGCCTGGACTCCCGCCAAAGAAGCCCTGATCCTGACCGTCCCGGACAATCTCCATGTCACGCTCTTTTATCTCGGCTTCGTCGAGGAGGAGGAAGTCCCGGAGGTCTGCCGCAAGGTAGGGGAGGCCTCTCAGGGTATCCCGTCATTCGAGCTCACCTTTACCGAAATGGCGCTCGTCGACGGTCCCGAACACCCCAAGATGATTTGGCTCACCGGAGAGCCGAGTGAACCGCTCAAAAATCTTCGCGAAGCGGTAGAGAAAACGTTCTCGTCGTTTGTCGCCTCGAAAAAATCATTCCGTCCGCATGTGACGCTGGCCAAGATCAAGAAGGCCAAGTGGCAGAAACTTCCCGAGAAACCGAAACTCAAAGACGGAGTGCTTTTCGTCGATCCGGTAGAGAGTATTTCTGTCTTCGAGAGTCTCTCGATCAATGGCAAGCGCCGCTACGAAGCGATTGATACGTTCCCGTTGCAGTGAGTAGTTTGTAGTGAGTAGGGAAATAGAAGAAAGAAAACAAACAGGATGAACATATTGGGTGTTCCGATAGACAATATTTCGCGAGAAGAAACTCTCGATTGCGTCTGTATCTTTTTAGACGAACCGAAGTTTCACCGTATCGCGACGGTCAATCCGGAGTTTTTGTTGCTTGCTGAAAAAGACCCGGCTTTCCGGCAGTCGCTTCTTAACGCCGATCTCCGTATCGCGGATGGCTTCGGTATCGTGATTGCCGGACTCTTACGAGGCGAACGCATCACGCGCTTTCCCGGAGCGGATCTGATGGAAGAGATATTGCGAATAGCCAACGAAAAACATCTTTCCGTTTTCCTTGCCATCAGAAAAGACGGACTCTCTTCGTATGAAGAAGTTCGTTCAGCTATCTTGAAAAAATATCCGAATATCCTTATCGGTGGAGAGAACATGGACGTGTATCATGTATCAAGTATTAAGTATCAAGTATACGAGATACATAATACGAAATACGATATACTCTTTTGCAATTTCGGCGCCCCAACCCAAGAACTTTTCCTTTCCGATTTGAAAAACAATCCCGGGAATATCCGTCTCGCGATGGGCGTTGGAGGAAGTTTCGACTATCTCACTGGCAAGGTACGCCGCGCCCCGCAGTGGCTCCGCATGATCGGTCTCGAGTGGCTCTGGCGTCTCATTCTGCAACCAAATCGCTGGAAACGCATATGGAACGCAGCGGTTGTTTTCCCGGTGAAAGTAGTATTGATGAAATTTAAAAGCCGTCCTGGTGGTTCCACCGGGACGGCCTGCTGAGATTGTCTTTTTTTGACTTTGAGGATTTTCCTCAGGAGTCTCAGCTACGGGTTTGCCGAAGCCCTCTCCTTGCCGGGTTGAATGCCCGACAGATTCACCTTCGATCCATAGCAATCTCCTTTTTAGGTACGATTTTACATTATACACCTTTTTATAGGTTATGTCAATACTTGTGTTTTGGCTTGAAATAGGGGATTATAGAGATACTATTGAACGACAACTATGGAAAAAAATGTAAGAGTTCGTTTCGCGCCGTCGCCAACGGGGTACCTCCATGTCGGGGGACTACGTACCGCGCTGTACAATTATCTTTTTGCCAGGAAAAACGGCGGGACGTTCATCCTGCGTATCGAGGATACCGATCAGAAACGTTTCGTCCCGGGCGCGGTCGAGAATCTTGTAAACGTTCTTACCGAGATGGGTCTTGCTCCGGATGAGGGAGTACATGAAGAGGCAGAGGTTGGAGAATTCGGGCCGTATATCCAGTCCAAGCGTCTTGATATTTACAAAGAACACGCCGAGCAGCTTATCAAGAACGGCAAAGCGTACCATTGTTTCTGTTCCGCGGAACGGTTGGAACAAGTGCGCGAAGAACAGACCAAGAACAAGCAGGCGCCCAAATATGACAAGCGCTGCCTCTCTCTTTCCGCCGACGAAGCGCAGGCGAAACTCGCAAACGGCGAACCGTATGTCATCCGTCTCAACGTGTCGGAAGAAAGAGGCGAGGTTGCGTTCGGCGATCTCGTGCGAGGCGAAGTGAAGATCCATGCGAAAGACATCGACGATCAGGTACTTATGAAATCGGACGGGTTCCCGACGTACCACCTCGCGAACGTCGTCGACGATCACCTGATGGCGATCTCGCACGTCATCCGTGGCGAGGAGTGGTTGCCGTCGACGCCCAAGCATATCCTCCTTTATGAGGCGTTCGGTTGGGAACAGCCGCAGTTCGCGCATATCCCGCTCCTTCTCAATCCTGACAAGAGCAAGCTCTCCAAGCGTCAGGGTGATGTGGCGGTCGAAGACTATCTCAAGAAAGGGTATCTCAAAGAATCGCTCATCAACTTTGTCGCGCTCCTCGGGTGGAATCCGGGGCAGGGGAGCACGCAGGAAATTTTTTCTTTGGAAGAATTGGAACAGGTGTTTGATCTCGGAAACGTTCACAAGGCCGGAGCGGTCTTTGATCAGAAGAAGCTCGATTGGATGAATGCGGAGTATATCAAGCGGTTGTCCGTTGAGGAACTCTATGAACGCTCAATCCCGTTCTTGAGTGAGAAGGATTTTTTCAAGGAATGGAACAGCCAGCCCGCCCGACACGCTGACGCGAGTCATGCGGGCGGGCAGTCAACAGTCAACGAGGAATCTAAGGCTGGTTTTATCAAGAGAGTCCTCACCATCGAGCAAGAGCGTCTGACGAAACTCTCAGATGTCGGCGAACAGAACCCGTTTTTCTTTGCGAGCGATCTCTCATATGACACGGCGCTTCTCAATTGGAAGGAGAACACGGCCGATATGACCAAGGCATCACTCGTCCGGGCGGAGGAAGTGCTTGCGAACGTGAGTGAAGAAGAATGGACGAGAGAACATCTGGAAACACTCCTCATGGAAGCCGCTGGCGACAAAAGAGGGGATTTCCTCTGGCCGCTTCGCGTGGCGCTCACCGGTGCACAGAAGTCCCCTTCGCCCTTCGATGTGGCGTGGGTCCTTGGGAAGAAAGAAAGTCTCAGACGCGTTCAGGAGGCGATACGGAGGCTCTCTTAAGCCATTGTGGTACAATGTAAGATGCTACAGTCTTTTCGAGCATCTTTTTCATGTCCCTCAGACAGAACAAATACCACATTCTCTCAGCTGTTACTTTGGCGCTCCTCGCAAGCGGTGCGCTTTCTTTTGCTATCGTCCGGGCAGAGAGCAGTAGCGTGACGGAACTTTCCAAAGAGGCCAAGGAAGCCATCGAAGACAAACAGGACCAGCTTGACGCCATCAATGCCAAGATCAAGGCTTACAGGCAGATCATCGACCTGAAACAGCGCCAGGGATCGACCCTTGGCGATCAGATCGCGTCTCTCGGTGCGCAGGCGGACAAGCTCCAGCTCGAGATAGACGAGAACAAGAAGCAGTTGGATGAACTGAGCAGCGGCATCCAGAACCTTTCCGCCCGTATCGCCGAGAAGGAAGCGCTCATCGTCAGTCAGAAGCGGATCCTTTCGGAACTCATGCGCTCCTATTACAACGACGCGACCTATCGCGCCGTGCCATTCCTGTTTTCTTCGGGGGAAGCGGACACGTATTTCAATCAGGATGAGTGGGGGAGTGAGGTGAGCGACAAGGTGCGCGAAGTGCTCGGGACCGTCAAGTCGCTCCGGGAGAGTCTTACGGCGGAACATACGGACCTCTCTCGCAAGAAATCCGAGCGTGACACGATCCAGCTGCAGCTTACGGAGCGCAACGACTCCCTGGAAAACGCCAAGGAAAACAAGGAACAGCTCCTGAGGAAAACGCAGGCCGAGGCGGCCAAGTACGACAACCTGGTGGATCAGTTGCAGAAAGAGCGGGAGGAGATCGAGAGTGAGATCGAGGATCTGGAATCGAGCAAGATCGGCGACCTCAACCTCAAGGACATGCCGGCCTTCAAACGCGGCCTTCTCGAGAATCCCCTCAAGAAATTCACCATCAGTCAGCGATACGGCAAGACGAGTTTCTCCAAGACCGCCTACAAATCCGGCAAGCACAACGGCATCGACTTCGCCGCGCCCTCCGGGACACCGGTGTATGCCCCACTTGGCGGCAAGGTGATCGGTGTCGGAAACCTGGGCCGCTATGCCTACGGCCGGTGGATCGCCATCGACCACGGCAACGGTCTGGTGACGCTTTATGGCCATCTCTCCTCGCAGAACGTGAGTGTCGGGAAAAAGGTGAGTACCGGGGACAAGATCGGCGCGGTCGGCTCCACCGGATTCTCCACGGGTCCGCATCTCCACTTCACGGTCTTCTCGGCCAAGTCGTACGAGGTCGTGCCTTCCTCGACGGTCAAGGGACTACGTATCCCTATTGGCGCCACGGTCAACCCGGCAGTGTATCTTCCCTGAAATCCAGTTTTTCGGTTAACGAGTTACGGGTTAACGGGTTATAGCTCACTCTTTTTTATGGCTGTAAAGAAAAATGCATATCCTCTCCGCACTCGTTTTGCCAAGGACATCGTTGCGGAGGTCTTGTTCCCCGAGAGGCAGCAGGGGAAAGTGGTGATCGTTTGTACGGGACTACCCTCCTCGCCGTTCAAGCAAGAGTTCTTACGATTTCTCGCGGGACAGGGATATGTCGCTATCCTGCCACGCTATCGTGGCACATGGGAAAG
Source organism: uncultured Bdellovibrionales bacterium (assembly GCA_964384235.1). Lineage (GTDB taxonomy): Bacteria > Patescibacteriota > Minisyncoccia > Moranbacterales > UBA1568 > UBA1568. The sequence goes on from CAYLJX010000001.1 coordinate 213,117, forward strand.
CGGGGGAATGTTTTTGGAAAAATCCCCGGCCCGGGATATCGCTGACGTGATCGAGGACCTTGTGAAACACAAAGCGATTAAGGATCTTCGGACCGATGAAGCGATCGGTGTTCGTGTCTCAGCGATCCATCTCTTCGGGTCGTCGTTCGGCGGTCCGGCCGCGCTCCTTAATTCACGGTTTCCTATCGTCAAGAAGATTATCGCGACCGCTCCCGTCATCGATTGGAAACAGGAAGGGGAGGACGAACCCTTTCATCCGCACGTGCGGTTCGTAGAGAGGGGATTCGGCGGCGCCTATCGTGTCCGGCGACCAGGCGATTGGGACAAGCTCATCAAGATGGATTTCTATAATCCCCTCTCACATACGAAAAATATCGACGGGCGTAAGATTTTCATTATCCATGCCAAGGACGATCGGATTGTCCCGTATGGGCCGCTTCTCGAATTTGCCGAAAAGACCGGTGCGCAATATTATCTCAAACCCAAAGGTGGACACGGTCTCAAGATCTCTCACAAGTTTCTCTGGAAGAAAATCGACGCGTTCCTGAAGAAGAAGTGAGTGTTATATTTTTCTTTCAATTTTTTGAGACAAGACTCCCCCGGCACATTTTGCAAAAACGGGGGAGTCTGGTTTTTTATACCGGTTAAGAAAGTAATATAATCCTACGACCGTGGAATTATGACACTTTTTGTGACAGATGGAATGAAGAGAGTGGAATGGGTCGGGAAGGAGATATATATCGATGTACCTTGGAATATCCAAAACGTCCCAGAACGCAAAATTTGAAGTCGTTTGGGGAATGGAAAGAAGCCGAGAGGTTTTTCTTCAAGGATTCTTTTTATTCAAGGCTTTTCAGATTAATATAATGTCGCATAAGTTACATTATGCGACGTTGTATACAAACTAAAGACAAGTACAATTGGCGATGAAAAATTCTTTCAAAACGCAATCATCCTCTCCTGATGACCGCTGGTGATGACTCTTTCCCCCTGCCGATGCCTGGTAAATTTTAGCGGGTGAATTTTTTGAAAAAAAATAATTTCAAAATAAAAAGTTTAAAATATTCCGGCTCCCCCGAAGATTGGAAAAGAATTGAAAAGCCGGGAGCGATCATGAGAGATCGGTCCCGGTCTTCTTATTCTTGTGATGCATCATACAATCTAATGCTCATCCTAATGTTCATCTGATGCTTCTGGGGTTTGTTCCGATGTGTGGAAGTGTCGACGGATGTCCTGTTCTTAAGTCGTCGAAATCCCGTTCACTCGGTAGTCCCGTTCCACCCCGTTCTGCTTGAGTGGACGAAGCGCCTGGTCTGCGATGTCCTTCGCTCGTTCGTAGATATCGCAGAGTCTGTCACGGGAGGAAACGCGGAGAGTGCCCACTCCGCCGCTGGTTCCTACCCTGACCATGTTTCTGCCGTCTTGCTGTCTGCCGCCGAACACGAGCCGCGAATCGTTCCGGAGTGATTCCGTGAACGCGGTTGTGATGCGTATGCCTTCGTCATGATCGATGCCCGGGAGGATGACAATGAACTCATCCCCTGCGCGGTTGGATCGCCCGACGAGATTTTTGCGGTCTTGGAAATGCTCGCCCAATATCTGCGCGAAGGTACGGAGTGCTTCGTCTCCCGTACCGTGTCCGTGTGTATCGTTCACTTGCTTGAAGTGATCGAGATCGAAATAGACGAACGTGACGACGATGGAGTCGTCTTCTGCACCTGCATTGCGTAATCCGCGAAAAAGTCTTGATACGTAGGATTTGAACGCCTGCTGCAGTCCGTACTCGTTCAGGATCCCGGTGAGATAATCGTGTTCCAACTTATCCCGGATTTCCTGATTGCGACGCTGCAGCCGATCGTTGCCTTTCTGGAGTTCATCGATTTTTCCTTTCAGTCTGATGTTCTCCAGTGAGGTGACAACGAAGCCTCTTTGAAGCTCGCATGAACGACAATCGCGCCCGTTGACGATCCCGACAGTCTTACAGGACTTGCTGGGTGTCCGAGGTTTGAGAGGATTCATGACTTGTGTTCCTTTTCAGTCCGAAACGGTCGTGGTCGTGAAGTGACACGAACAAGACGGATTACCGGAACGTGGCAGGTGTGGTAGGGAACGCATGATAGTCTCCTTTCAGGAGGAAGTGATTGAAAAAGGATTGATGAAACGTCTGATGCGCGTGAGTCTTCGAAACCTCCGGTTCGAAAAAGTTGTCAAAGGACTTTTAAAAACACGCTTCTCACGGTCTTGTTGCACGAGAAAGGCACGTGATATGGAAGCAACCTTATTACAGGGATTCCGGTTTTTTCTTTCAGACAAACAAAAAACCGGCGAGCGAGTACTGCTGTACGCTTGCCGGTTCAATCTTAATCCCGAGAAATTCTAACCCAGGATATCCTCGATTTCCTTGGCCAGACTGACGCGGTTACGTCCCTTCGCCTTGGAAACATAGAGGGCGCCGTCGGCTGCGTTGATGGCGCGATCGATTGCTGCCTCGACCTCCAGGTTATTGAGATGCTCACTGTCGAGATGCACCTTGGCCACGCCGATGCTTGTCGTGATGCGAAGCGCTCCATCGGCAAAGAGGAAGGTATGGTCCGCTTCGATTTCTCGACGCAGCTTCTCGGCAAGTTCCAGGGCCCCTTTTTCGTCCTCCTGGATGATGACGAGGAACTCATCCCCTCCCTTTCGGCCGACGATATCCGACCCGCGACGACGGAAGACTTCCAGAAGCTTCTTGGCGAATGCCGCAAGCGCCCTGTCCCCTTCCTTGTGTAATTGCATCTCGTCGTTCAGGACCTTGAAGCCGTCGAGATCGAGGAAGATGACATACATCTCGGGCATCTCGAGCACGATGTCCGGATGCTGCTTCTCGATCTGTCGCAACGTGTGACCTATGAGACCGGCCTCACGTTGCATGGCGATCTTGATGCCACGCAAGTTCAGGATCCCGGTCAGCTCATCCAGGAAAGCGATTTCTTTCAGCTGATCCCTCTCCTTCGTCAGCTCAAGGATCGTTGTGGTCGCTCTTGCTATCACTTCCTGGTCCCGTTCGTGAGAAGCGGCCAGTTTCTTGAGGAGCCCTTCCAGTTTGATGATCTCGTTCCGCGCTCTCGCGTGGGCGTTGATCATCGTTTTGGTCTGGCTTGAGGCCTCAGATACTGCATGCTCCAACACCTCCTTCTCTTTTTCGAGCCGCTGGTTTTCCTTGTGGAGCTGATTGAGCTCAGCCTGCTGCGGGAACAACTGAAACAACTTCTTGATCCACCCCCCGATGAGGAAGGCGGCGAAGTCAACCATGCCGTTCTGTTCATTCTTGGTAGTCATTTTCAGCCCTCCTCAGGCAAAAAGATGTGGAAAGTTGAGCGCAAAACAGAGGTCTTGGCACTCAGGGGGTGATTTTAAGGTACAATTACCATTATAGTACAAAAACATATTTTTGTCAAGAGTGCTCGAGCGAGATTCTTTTGCTACAATACAGATGATTGTTTACCAATCATTCACTCTTACTCTTGTTTTCTCTTCTCACTTTTGACTTTTAACCTTTGACTTTTGCCTTTACGTTATGCGTCTCTCCTACTCCAGTCTCGATACCTACCAGACCTGTCCGCTCAAGTACAAGTTCCGCGAGATCGACAAGCTGTCTGAGCCCAAGTCCAAGGAGGCACAGTTCGGCACGCTCATCCACTCGGTGATGAAGTATATCCATACGCCGAGCCTCCTTCCCCCTACCCTGGAACAGGCGCTCGACCTCTATGCCAAGGGATTCAATCCGGAGACGTACGACAACGAACTCGAGGAACGCGCAGCCTTTTCCGCCGGCGTGCAGATGATTCAGAATTACTACGGGAACAACAAACCGGAGGATTTCACCATCGTCGACTTGGAAAGCCGTTTCGCTATCGAGATCGGAAACGAGGAAACAGGGAAACACATTGTCTCCGGTATCATCGACCGTATCGACAAGACCGCCGATGGCTACGAGATCATCGACTACAAGACGACGCGCAAGATGCCCTCGCAGGACAAGGTCGACAACGACATCCAGCTCTCCATCTATCTCACGGCGTTTCTCAAACGGTATCCCAAGGAAGCCGAGAACCTCGACAAGATCACGGTGAGCCTCTACTACCTCAAGCACGGCGTGAAGCTTTCTTCCAAGCGGACGAAAGAGCAACTGGAGAAGTTGGAAAAGACCTTCCTCGATGTCATACAGAGCATCGAAGAGGAGAAATTCGACCCTATCCTCTCCCCTCTCTGCGACTGGTGCGGGTATCAGAAGATCTGCCCCCTGTGGAAGCACAAGTTCGCCGAGACCCACAAAGTGGAAACGGACGAAGTGAAGCAGGCCATCGGCGACTATATGGATCTCAAATCGAAGATGAGCGAGGAGAAACTGCGTCTTGGCAAGCTTCAGTCCCTCATCCTCTCCTACATGGAACAGGAAGGCGTGGAGCGCGTCTTCGGCGAGCAAGGCATCATCGGCAAGTCGCTCCGGAAAACGTACAAGTACGATGAGGAGAAACTGAAAAATCTCCTCGAGCCGCTCGACAAGTGGGAGGCCGTTCTCAAGGTCGACGGCGTGGCGCTCCGTAACATCCTGGCCGTCCTCCCCTCTTCCGTGAGACAGGAGGCCGAATCCGCCAAGACGATCGACAAGGAAAGCGTCTCGCTCTCCGTCAAGAAAGCGAAGATCGAGGCGGATGATGAGCTTGCGTTCTGAAACGCTCCGTGACGTGATATACTAGAGGTGTCTTTTTTTGTAACCGATAAATATGAAAATCGAGCAGCGACGGTTCGTAAGCGGAAAGTGGGAGGCACCGGTTGGTCCGAACGTCGGCGCTACGGCGCAATTGGTCCTGGCGTTCGGAAGCCGGGCGCTGGTCGAGGACGAGAGCGCGTATAAGCAGCTCGCCGAGTGGTATCCGGCGGCCAATATCATCCTCGGTTCGACATCGGGTGAGATTTTCGATACGACAGTCGCGGATGACACGTTGTCTGTCGCGGCGATCTTTTTCGAAAAGACGACGGTGGTGGTCGGCAAGACGACCATCGAAAATTATGAGGAGAGCCGTGAGGTCGGACGTCGCCTGGCGGGAACGCTTCCTCAGGAGGGTCTGACGCATGTGCTCGTATTTTCCGAAGGATTGAAGGTCAACGGGACGCAACTGGTAGCCGGTCTCGGTGAGGGTTTGCCGAAAAACGTTTCGGTGACAGGTGGTCTGGTCGGTGACGCGGAGCTTTTCAAGGAAACGGCGGTCGGTCTCGACGGACCGGCACAGTCCGGTATCGTGGTCGCGGTCGGTCTCTACGGAAACGCCCTCAAGGTCGGCTATGGGTCGCTCGGCGGTTGGGATCCCTTCGGTATCGAGCGCATCATCACCAAGTCCAAAGGCAACATCCTCTACGAACTCGACGGTCGCCCGGCCCTGGAGCTCTACAAGGAATATCTCGGTGATCAGGCCAAGGACCTCCCGGGCAGCGGTATCCTCTTTCCTCTGAGCATCGAGGTCAGAACCGGAGGAAAAGAGGCCAACGTCGTGCGCGCCGTCCTCTCCATCAACGAGGCCGATCAGAGCATGAACTTTGCCGGCGACGTACCGGAAGGCGTTCCTGCCCAGCTCATGAAGGCCAATTTCGAACGCATCATCGAAGGCGCGGAAAAAGCCGCTAGCATGAGTATCGAGAGCATCGGGAACGGTCAGGCCGAACTCGCCCTTCTGGTCTCCTGCATCGGCCGGAAGATGGTGCTTCGCGAACGGACCGAAGAAGAGCTCGAAGCGGTCCGCAACGTGGTCGGTCCGCAGGCGGTCATCACCGGTTTCTATTCGTACGGCGAGCTCTGTCCGACAGTCGCTACCGAAAAGCAGTGCCAGCTTCACAATCAGACGATGACCATTACCACCCTGCGCGAAGAGTAGTCATTCAAAAAGCAAAAAAACAAACACCACTTTCATGACTTTCGATTTAAACTCTCTCAACCTGCATCCCACGCTCAAGCGGCAGATCACCAGGTATCTTCCTTCGGAGACGCCGGTTCTCGCTGTGCATGCGCCCATACTCAAAGCGATCAGTGAGACCTATACCCACGCCGACGACGATCGGACGCTCTTTGGGCGCTCTCTGGACCTGAGTTCCAAGGAACTCTCTGGGAACGTCTCTCTGCTCAAGGCGACGCTTGAGGCGACGACCGACGGTATCCTCGTGGTAGGAAGTGACGGCCGGATCGTCACTCACAACCAGAAATTCGTCGACATGTGGCACATCTCCAAGGAAGTGATGGCGACGCGGCAGGATGACAAGGCGATCGAGTTTGTCCGGGAACAGCTCGTCGATCCGGAGACCTTTACGGAAAAGGTCAAAGAACTGTACAACCAGGCGGATGCCACAGGCTTTGATATCTTGGAGTTCAAGGACGGCCGTGTGTTCGAGCGCTATTCTATCCCCCAGAAGGTCAGAGGCAAGACCGTGGGTCGCGTCTGGAGTTTCCGCGACGTGACGGAAAAGTACCGGTCGGAAAAAGACCTCGAGAAGAAGGTCGTCGAGCTCGAAAAGATGAACAAGTTCATGATCGAACGCGAGCTCAAGCTCGTCAACCTCAAGAAGGAACTCAAAGCCCTCAAGGCAAAGTACGGCGAATCCTCCCCTGCCGAGGAGGAGGAAGCGGTCTAAGACCCTTTCTTTTGGATCGTCGCGACAATCGCGGCGTGGTCACTTACACCGAATTGTAGTCGGACGTTTTCAGTCTGGTATTCCGGGGTACTGAAGAGCCCGTCGACCATGAACCGTACCGCTCCCTTGGTCTTGTGAAGGTTTGGATCCAGGCTGGTATCGTACTTGCTTGGGATATGATCTCGATATTTCATGGCGATCGTATCAAAGGTTTCCATTCCTCGGGGAGCGTTGAAGTCGCCGCAGAAAAGGATGTCACGGTAGCCGGAGAGGAGATCGAGAAATACGGAAAGGTCGCGACGTTGCCGGTCGTCAGGTTCCCCTTTTCCCGTGAAGGTGAAGTGCGTCGTTCCGATCGTGTAATCAGTCCCATCGCAAGAGACCGACCCGGTGAGAAGTACCCTGTTGACCACATGACCCCAGGTGAAATCTTTTGCGGAAAAATAATATTCGGTCCGGATATCCGTGAGCGGAAAGCGTGAAAACAAGCCGATACCGACCATTGCCTTTTCCTCGTCGGGATTTTCGATTGTACCCATTGGAGCGAAGGCATGATAATAGCCATATCTCTCTGCGAAATCGTGCACCTCGTTTTCCCGCAGCTCCTGAAGGCAGAGGATGTCTGGGTTTTCTCTCGCGACGAAATCACGGACCCGCGTTTGGTGCATGGTCCCGTCCGCCCCCTGGATATTGATGGATACGAGCTTGAGCATGGGACTCTTTCAGTTTAGTTCAGAAACGAGTTGAATCCTGATCGCAAGAACGCCGAATTCTTTCTCCTCTTCCGGAGTGTATGTCTTATACATTTTCATATATTCGTCCTGGCTGAGGCTCCCGTATTCATTCGGTGGAAAGGCAGCGAACATTTCTTTGAACGAAGGAAAGACTGATAGAGCGAGTATCTTGGTTAGGATTTTCTCTTCTTCATCGTGCGCAAGACGAAACTCGATCTCGTCCCCTATTTTGAGCCGTCTTCTTTTCTCATCGTTCAATCTGATCTCGATGACTTTCGATCCATCCTTGATTTTCCCAAATCCGCTGGGATTGAGTTTCATGCGATGAAGCATAGGGTTGACGGGTCTATATAACAACTGAAATATAGCCTTAAAACAAGCTTTTTTCAAGAGAGAAACAGTCTGAAATCCTAAGAGATAAAACGATAGTTTTGACAGGTTTTTGTTTCTTTGGCTTGAAAAAAATCCGATTTTGTGTAGAATAGGGAGGTATATTTTATGACCGATATTGGGGAGTAGCCAAGCGGTAAGGCACCAGGTTCTGGCCCTGGTATGCGTAGGTTCGATCCCTACCTCCCCAGCACATCAAATCAAAGAACGTATCCTTCTTTGGGTGCGTTCTTTGATTTTATCTGAAGAGTAGGAATCGAACAGTGAAAGGGGTCGGGAAAACTCCCGTTTTCCCGTTGCGGAGAGCAGCCCGTCAGGGCGCTGAGAACCGAGGGGTTCTCAGAGAGCGCCGAGTGAAACGAGAAGCGAGTGAGATCCTGCCTCCACAGTATTTCAACATAAAAAAATCGGGTGATTGGAAGGATTCCAACCACCCTTTTCATGTCATATGACCCGTCGGTCAGCTGCTGGTCCGTTGACCGTTTTTCGACCCGACCCCGAAGAATTCTGCCGCGTCGTCGACGTTTGTCATGCCGAACGGCTTCCCTTCGCCGTCTTCGATCGCCTTGCACACTTTTTTCATGCATTGGGCGAAGAGCTCGACCGCATCTTCCCAGACACGCATGGTCTGTCGGAGCGATGTCTCAGACAGGGAGCGCTCCGGCTCATTACGGCCGTATCGGCTCAGGGAGACATTATGCTTCTTCCCGTCGCTACGGAGGGAAAGTCCTCGGATCACGTACAGGTCTTGCGTGTGTAGCTCTACCCAGACCTGGCCCAGATCAAGCGAGATTTTGCCGCGAGGACTGCGGCGGAGTTCGGGGTGTCCCTGAGGTCTTTTCCCTTGTAAGTCACCCAAGCGCCTCGGTGAAAGTTTGCTTTTAACAGTCATGATTCTCTCCATACCCGTTTTGGAAAACAGCTACTGTCATTTCTCGCATGACCCAGTCATTCTGTCAATGCAATCCGGTACCCTGGTCCTTTTCTGAAAAAAACGCGCCGTGGTCCTGTGGTCAGGTACGGCGCTAGAGGTTCTCGGCTTCGCGCAGGGCGGCACAGAGCTCCTTGTAGAGGAACTGGTACTTCCTGGCGAGATCCAAAAGGTGGATTTTCGTCTCACGCGTCTTGTACAGACGGCGGGCTCTGTCCCGGATGAAGCAGAGGGTGATGATGTTGTGGAGCCGGTCGCAGAGCTTCACCCGGATCGACCCGGTATGTACCCGGCGCATCCTCCCTCTCATGCGGGGTTTCACGGCGTGGCTTCGTCTGATGCGGGTGTAATAATATGCGGCCCGATCCTCTTCGGAAGCGAAGTAATGCAGATGCGGGATGATGGTGCACTCATCGACGATCTTAGCGATGCTTCTTCCGAAGCGTGCCGCGATCTTGTACGTCGGCCATCTCGTCCAGAATTCCTCTTGGATGTCATGGAGGATGAGAGCACAGATTACCCGATAATCCTTGATGCCGGCGTAGATGACTCCGATCACCACGACGGCGTGGAGGTGGGTCATGTACGGTTCCCCGCTTTCGCGTCGGACGTTTGCGAATTCGTGCTCGGCGAGCTCGTAGGCGTCCTTGATGGAACGATAGCGGTGATCGGTACGTCTGAAGAGATGCCCTTCCAGATGACGGAAGAGCGACTGCTTGGAGGCGTAGCGCTCCAAGAGGCGGCGAATCTTCGCTAGTCTTCCGTCCATGGTAAGTCTCCTGATTGGGTTGAATTGGGAAAGATCCAGACATTGAAACATACCCCATTTTAGGGTATTCGTCAAGGACCGTTTTTTGCTTCAGGGAAGCTACACTTTCAGATAGCGGCGGATGGCGATGATACTCGAGATGACCCCGAGGAAAACGCCGAGAAGAAGCAGTCCGATGAAGGTGAAGACGAAGTTCTGCAGGTAGAGATCCGTGAAATTCCCCTGGGGGATGGCTCCTTCGGTGAGCGGCGCGATGGCGCGGGCAGCGGCGAAGAGCAGGACCATCGTGACGACCGCCGCGGTGATGCCATAGAAGGCACCCTCGAAGAGGAAGGGTGTGCGGACGTAGAGGTTGGACGCGCCGACGAGACGCATGATCTCGAATTCCTGGCGGTGTGAGTAGATGGTGATGCGGATGGTGTTGAACGTGATGAGGACGGCGATGAAGATGAAGATGGCGCCGAGGAACAATCCGGCCCTCTCCGTCGTCCGATTGATCTTCTCGACGCGGTTGAAGACTCGCTCATTCTTGTCGAAATTGGTGCGGCTCACGTCGTTCTGGAAGGTAGAGTTCTTGATTTCCTGGTCGATGAGGGCATAGTCCTCCGGGTGGACAGCCTTGATGGTGAGGGACGGCAGGAGCGGGTTCTCACCGATTTCCTCGACGGCCTGGACGATGATCGGGTCATGCTTGTTTTCCGCGAGGAACTGTGAGAGCGCTTCGTCACGGGAGATATATTCCACCGAGGCGATCTCCTTGGTGTACTTGGAGAGCTCGTCACGGATCTGGAGGATGCGTTCCTCGGGAACGTCCGGGTTGAATGAGACGATCATGTTCACCTTCTCCCGCATATTCTCGAGCATGAGCTTGGTCGTGACGCCCAGGAGGAATGAGAAGCCTACGATGAACAGGGAAAAAGTCAGGATAGAGACCGTCGCGAAGGACAGCCAGCCGTTGCGCCGGAAGTTCTTCCCGCCTTCTTTGAACGTTCTCCAAAGTTTGAGCGTCTTCATATCTTAGTGCAATAAATATTTCCCTTTGCTCTGGTCGTGACTAATTCGGCCTTTATCGATCGTCACCACGCGTTTGCCGAGCTTGTCGACGATGCCCTTGTTATGCGTGGCGAGGAGGATGGTGGTGCCGAAGGAGTTGATCTCGACGAGGAGCTGGATGATATCGGCCGTCGAGACGGGGTCGAGGTTGCCGGTCGGTTCGTCGGCGATGATGACTTTGGGGCGATGGATGAGCGCCCGGGCGAGCGAGACGCGCTGCTGCTCCCCTCCCGAGAGCTGCTTGGGGAAGTGGTGCATCTTGCTCCCGAGGCCGACGATCTCGAGGATTTCCGGGACCTCTTGGTTGATTTCCGCCGAACTCTTGCCGTCGACTTCGAGGGCGTAGGCGACGTTCTCAAACGCGGTTTTCTGCGGGAGGAGCTTGAAATCCTGGAAGACGGTACCGATGTTGCGGCGGAAGTATGGGAGGTGCTTGCGATTGATCTTCCCTAAAGGGCGTTCGTTGAAATACACCTCGCCTTGGGTGGGAACCTCCTCCGCGTAAATGAGTTTGAGGAGAGTCGATTTGCCGACACCCGAGGGGCCGACGATGGAAAGAAACTCTCCCGGCATGATGCGGAGATTGATGTCCTCGAGGACGGCGAGGTCCGGACCGAACGTCTTGGAGACGTTTTCGAAACGGATGATGGGGTTGGTTTCTGGCATATTGCTTTTAGAAGACTATGTGGTGTGTTGGTATTTGAGAGTGCTTTCTATGAAAATTTTGAGGTGGCCGTCGAGGACTTTCGTCGTATCGCTCGTTTCGACATCGGTGCGGTGATCCTTGACCATGGTATAGGGATGGAGGACGTAGGAGCGGATCTGATTCCCCCACTCGGCGCTCTTGACCTCGCCGCGGAGCCTCCGCTTCTCGGCTTCCTGCTCCTCGAGTTTCTTCTGGATCAGCTTGCCGCGAAGCATCTTCATCGCTTCTTCGCGGTTCTGGAGCTGTGAGCGCTCGCTCTGGCAGGAGGCGACGAGACCGGTCGGGAGATGGGTGATGCGGACGGCTGATTCGGTCTTGTTGACGTTTTGTCCGCCGGCGCCCTGGGAACGGTAGGTATCGACACGGAGGTCGTCCGGCTTGATCTCGACGGAACGGTCGTCCTCGATGACCGGCATGACTTCGACGGAGGCGAACGAGGTCTGACGGAGACTGTTGGCATTGAAAGGCGAGAGACGTACCAACCGGTGTACTCCGGCCTCACCGCGCAGGTAGCCGTAGGCATAGCGGCCGGAGACCTCGAACGTCACGCTCTTGATGCCGGCTTCGTTGCCGCGCGACTCGTCGAGGATGTGCGTGGCGAATCCTTCGTGCTCCGCGTAGCGCAGATACATCCGAAGGAGCATCTCCGCCCAGTCCTGGGCGTCCACACCTCCGGCACCGGAGCGGATCGTGAGGAGTGCGCTCCCCGCGTCGTATTCCCCGCCGAGAAGCGTCCTGAATTCCCACTCCCCGATCGCTTGTTCGGCCGCGGCGTATTCCTGCTCCAAGCCGAGTGCGTCTTCGGGGCTCAAGTCTTCCAGGGAAGAGAGTCCTTCCAGGTCGGTCAAGGTCTTCTCGAGTTCCTGGAAAGAATCCCGTTCGTTCTGGAGCGCTTCGAGTTCCTGCATGACGCGTCCAGCCGACTGCGGATCGTTCCAAAAATCAGCCTGTTCGCTCCGTGTGCGGAGCTCCTGGATACGGACTTCCTTTCGGGCGAAGTCAAAGATAGTCCTGCAACTGCAGGAGTTTTTGTCGAAGAACCGTCACTTTTTCTTTCATTCCGTCCATTGGTTTGGATTATACCATATTTCGCTGCCTTGAAAAAGAAAAACAGGTCATAGAGACCTGTCTCTTTGAGCCACCTGCCAGGATTGAACTGGCGACCTACGCGTTACGAGTGCGTCGCTCTACCAACTGAGCTAAGGTGGCGTAAAACGTATTTCATCTTACATGAGAAAAGCAAAAATATCAACCAGCCTTCGTTCCCAGCTTTTCATATCCACCTTGACAGGTCTTTCCTCTCTTTGCTACTATACCTATACCATAGGTATAGGATATTAAATACTGAGTAAGAAAATATGGAACGAACCCACAAGGAAAAGGTGGCCATCGCCATCAAGAAAGCCGAGAGTCACCTCTCAAAAGTCCGTTCATTGATCGAGGAAGACGCGTCCTGTTTCGCGATCATGCAGCAGAACCTGGCTGCCATAGGTCTCCTGAAGTCGGTCAATCTCCTTATGTTGGAGGGGCATATCGACCGTGAGATAGGCAGGCATGGTGGCCCGGCGTCGAAACAGCTGCAGTCCCTGAAAACGGAGATCCTCAAGGTCGTGAAGACTTCGCAGAACAAGTAAAGGGTAAATATTTTCGTCTGAATCGTATGAAGAAGCGCTTTTTTGTCATGGTCGGAATCCTGTTTTTGGTACTTGGCGGAGGTGCGGTCATCGCGCGCTCCGGCAGTGCCGAAAACGAAGACGTGAAACCGAAAAAGACGGTCAAGGCGGTTCCTGTCTCCCCTGCCCCGTTCCGGTCCGAAGAGACGTTCTCCGGTTTTGTCCGTGGCGCGAGACAGTCCGTCGTCTCGGCGAAGACAAGCGGATATATTACAAGGCTCCTGAAGGAAGAAGGTGATACGGTCCGTCGGGGAGAAACCATTGCCGTCATCGACGGGAGCGATCTCGCGGCTGCTGAAGCGAGCGCGATTGCGGTCTTCGAGTCTGTCAGGGAAACCTCGAAAGAAACGAAGCGCTACTATGAACAAAAAATCGAAGAAGCCGAGGCGGCGCTTGAAAGGGCGCGCGATGAGCACGAGGACGGAAACGCGTCGGAAAAGGAGGTCGATCTCGCCGAAGAATCCCTGAAAAGCGCCAAGCGGCTGCGTGACGCGCAGGTCGCCTCCGCGAAGGCGGAAGAAACAACCGCGAAGGGCGTGGCAGCGATTGCCCGGGAAAACGCAGGCAACATCGCGATCAAGGCGCCGTTCGACGGGGTGATCGCTGAGAAGCGGGCTTCTCTCGGGAGTTTTCTTTTCCCTGGTTCGGCTGTCTATGTGGTCGCTTCGGAAGAGGCGCTCGAAGTGGCTGTGTCGCTTCCCGGCAGTGTCGCCGATGGCGTCGCGAACGGATCCAGGGTCAAGGTATCTTCGGATGGTCTGGGAGATATCGAAGGACATGTCTTTTCCTTGTCTCAGACAGTCGGAGAGACACAGCGATCGCGTGTGCGTATCCGGTTCGTATCGGATACCGCGAAAGCGCTTCGCCTCGGTGAACACGTGTCCGTAGTCTTTCCTTACGGTGATGCGCGACAAACGATCTTTATTCCCCAGGAAGCGATCATCAGGACATATGACGACGCGTTCGTATTCGTCATACGGGACGGACGATCGAAGAAGACAGCCGTCACGCTCGGTGAAAACGTGGACGGCAGACAAGAGATCCTTTCCGGTCTTTCCGAAGGTACGCATGTCGTCGTCGAGGGCGGACATGGTCTCGACGATGACGAGGAAATAGAAGAACGCTATGAAGAATCACGATAAGGATACGTCAAATCAGGTGTCGCTCGGTCTTGCGGGAAAAATCACCCGGGTATTTCTCGTCAACAAGGAGCTCTCGATCCTCTCGATCATCGTGCTCTTCGTCTGGGGCGCGGTCTCGTTTTGGCTTATGCCGAAACAGTACAACCCGGAGATCGTCGCTCCGGCCTTCACGATCTCGACGGAATTTCCCGGCGCTTCCGCGGAAGAGGCGTATGAGCTTGTCACTCGTCCTCTCGAAGACATGATTTCCGAGCTTCCAGGCATCGATGAGATAACGTCGGAAAGTCATCCGGGCGGACGAAGCGTCGTCACGGTCAAATTTCTTGTCGGATCTGACAGGGAAGATGCGAAAACCACGCTCAATCAGAAACTCCGGGACAATATCGGTCTCAAGCCGGCGGGTGCCGCTGAGCCGACAGTGCAGTCTGTCGATCCGGATGACGTGCCGATACTCGATATCGGACTCTCGTCGGAAACGCTTTCCGAGAGCTCGCTTCGCAAGCTTGCCTTCGATGTCGCTGACGAGCTGAAGCGTTCCGAAGGCGTGTCGAAATTCGAGATCAAGGGTGGACGCACCAATCATCTTCAGGTCGAGCTTGACGCGAACAGGCTCTCGGCGCTCGATATGACGATCGGAGAGGTGACGCGTGCCATTACCGGACAAAACGACGTCTTCACGTACGACTCGCTGCAAGGCGACGGACGCGACCCTGTCGTGAACATCGTCGGAAGCGTCCGGGATCGGAAGGAACTTTCGCGGCTTATCATACGAAAAGAAGGTGATATGGCGGTGCGTCTCGGTGACGTGGCGGCCGTCTCGTACGGACCGGGCGAGATCACTGATTACGTCCGGATAAGGAATCGCGGATCCGTATCCGGACCGGTCGTCCACATCGCGTTCTCGAAACTCAAAGGCACGAATTCGACCGCGGTCTCGACGGCTGTTCTCGAAAAGCTGGAGGTTCTGAAGGAAGGACTCATCCCGAGCGATGTGACCGTGACGGTCTTGAGCGACGAAGGCAAGACGGCACAAGACGAGATCGGCAAGCTTACCTTTGATCTGGTGAAATCGATCGTCATCGTGGGCATCCTCCTGTACGTCTTCCTCGGCGCCAAGAATTCGCTCATTGCGGCCATATCGATCCCGCTCGTGCTCTTGGCCGTGTTCGGCATGGGACTTCTGGCCGGTGAGACGGTGAACCGCATCACGCTCTTCGCGCTCATTCTCTCCCTCGGGCTTCTTGTCGATGACGCAATCGTCGTCGTGGAGAACATCGCCCGGTATTTTCGTCTCTATCCCGAAGAAAAGAAGACTGTCCTCATCGTTCGGGCGGTGGACGAGGTCGGCGGGGCGCTTTCGCTTTCGACCATGACCATGGCGCTGGCGTTTCTTCCTATGGCGTTCGTGACCGGGATGATGGGCCCGTACATGGGACCGATCCCCTTCTTTGTGCCGGCCGCGCTTTTCGCCTCGCTTCTTTTTGCCGTCACTATCAATCCCTTTCTCGCCTCCTTGCTCGTATCCGGCAAGAAGAGCGATGATGCTTCTTTGGAACGTTCGTATGAGTCGGGAATCTTTTTCCGCATATCGAAACGTGTCGAGACCCGATACGCGGGATATCTTTCCGGTCTTCTCGCTGACAAGAAGAAGCGCCGGCTGTTTCTCTCCGGCGTCCTTGTGATGCTTGTTTTTTCTCTTGTCCTGCCGATGACGCCGCTCGTCCCATTTCGTATGCTCCCCAAGGCCGACAAGGACCAGTTCTACGTCTATCTCGATATGCCGGCCGGATCGAGTCTTGGAAAGACCGCTTCAGCCGCCACGGCGCTTGAGGAAGCGATACTTCGCATGGCTGAGATCGAGTCGGTCGAAAGTTTCGTCGGCGAGTCGCAGGTCATCGATTTCAACGGACTTTTCAAAGGAAGCGCGGCACGTACGTACGGGCATCAGGCGACGCTCAAGGCACATCTCACGCCTCATACGGAACGCGATGAGGTTTCCGAAGCGATCGTCGCCCGTCTTCGCGGCGAGCTTGACGGGTACCTGCAAGAGTATCCCGACGCGACGATTCGCCTCATAGAGGATCCGCCCGGACCCCCGGTGCTCTCAACGTTTCTTCTCAAGGTAAAAGGGAAAGACGACGTCATGCGGGAACGGATCGCCCAGGATTTTGAAGCAATGATGGGGAGCATCGAGGGCATCGTCGATATCAAGACGACATTACCCGAACGTGGTCTGGATCTCACGTACCGGGTGGATCGGGACAAGGCAGCAATGCTCGGCATCGCGCCGAGAGATATTGTCTCGACGATCCATACCGCCCTTTCCGGTTCGACCGTCGGGCTGTATCACGGATCGACCCGGGAGGATATCCGCAAGGCCGAAGCAGAACACGTTGTGGTACGGTTCAGGCAAGAAGACCGAAACGGCGAAGGCGACCTGTCACGGATCCTGCTTTCCGGCAAGGACGGCACCAGTACCCCACTTTCCGAAGTGATCGTCAAAACGGATGGAGCGGTCGAACCGGCGATCCTCTCCGATGGACGCGAGCGCACCACGTATCTCTCGGGTGAGATGGAGGGACGAAGCGTCGTGTATGCCGCTATCGATATCTTTCCGTGGCTGTTCTCATACGCGCTGCCTGACGGCACGGGGAAGCTTGTTTCCTGGTCGCCTTTCGGAATGACCTATGAGGACCAGACGACGCACGAACGCTATTCGGTCGGGATCGGCGGCGAGTGGGAGCTCACCCTCGAGGTGTTCCGTGACCTGGGGATCGCCATGGGACTAGCGATGTTCCTTATCTACTTCGTCCTTGCGGCCAAGACGGAATCGCTCTTCGTTCCCCTGCTTATCATGGTCAGTATCCCGCTCTCGCTTATCGGAGTACTTCCGGGTTTCGCTGTCCTGTACGCGCTGAAAGGCACGTACTTCAATGCCACCTCGATGATCGGGGTGATCGCCCTCTCCGGACTTGCGGTCAAGAACGCGGTCATCTATCTCGAATACCTCGAACCGTTGAAACGGGCCGGCAAACCGATCGAGGAAGCGTTGATCGAGACCGGCCGTATCCGGCTTCTTCCGATCGTTCTTACCTCTCTCGCGGCCATCTTCGGGTCGCTGACCATCGTGAGTGATCCGGTCTGGGAAGGACTCGCCTGGTCGATCATCTTCGGTCTCGCCGCATCGACGTTTCTGACGCTCATCGTCTTCCCGCTTGCCTACTACCTATCCGAACGAAAATCCTGGACTGACAAGAGTCGTCATACGTGATCCTCTGGTCAAGCAAAAGAAAAATCCGGCCTGATGCCGGATTTTGTCTCAATAAAGAGGAATTACTCCGCGAGTTCCTTGTCGATCGCGGCTTTGAGCTCGTCTTGGCTGACCGCGCCGGAGAGGAGCGTGTCGTTGACGAAAGTGACCGGTGTGCCGGAGAGCATGAACGACGCGGCCTCGTTCTTGTCGGCGTTCACTTTCTCCTGATACTTCTTTTCGTCGAGACACTGCGAGAATTTCCGTCCGTCGAGGCGGAGCATCCAGGCGTAGTTCTTGAACTTCTGCGTGCCGACGGAGTTTCCCCAGTCGTTCTGTCGTCCGAAGAGGGCCGCGGCATACGTCTCGAATTTCCCCTGCTCGTTGGCACATTCGGAAGCGAGCGCGGCGTTTTCCGCCTGCTTGTTGGAAGCGAGAGGGAACTGTTTGAAGACGAAGAGTACTTTTCCTTCGTACTCCTTGAGCACCTTGGTGAGGGTCTGCTGATAGGTCTTGCAGTGGGCGCACTGGAAATCGGAGAAGACCGTGAGAGTCACTGCAGCGTCCTTGGGTCCGATGGTGATGGAATCACTCTCCACTTTCGGGAGTTGGAGATACTTGCCGGCGGTCAGACCGATCTTGGTCATGTCGAGGAAGTAGCGCCCGGATTCCTCCCGGAAGAGGCTCTGTGCCTGAGCGTAGAAATCCGTTTCCGTGATGCTCTTGGAAAAGACGAAGGCCGGGACGGTCACGATCTGGAAGCGGTTGATGAGGGCCTGGCCGAGATCGGAGTCGCTCTCTACGCTTACGGCCTCGATGGTCGGAACGATACGGCGAAGCCACACCAGTGCCTCGTTGGGATCGCACTGCTCGCAATCGGAATCGTTCACGACTTGGAGCGTCACTTTGGGGTCATCGTACGCGACCCACGTCTTGCCGGCAGTTTCCAGAAGGTTGTGTTCCTTCACTGCTTTCCCGGAGAATCCCTGTCCCGTGGCGAGCTGGACGAAATCGACGAAGAGACTGCCGACAAACAGCCCGACAAGGAGGATGACGAGCGCGGAGAGGTTCTTGGCTTTCTGGTGTTCGGAAGCGGTTTTCATAGGGTTGTTGTGGTTATTGAGCGCTTGGACTTTTGTCCGTGCAGAGGGGTGCCGTGGGAGGATTCGGCGAGACGGCGAGCGACCCGCCCTTCGCGAGGATGTCACTCTGGACCTGGTTGAAATCGACGAGGGTCCGGGAATCGGCGAGACGATAGTCCTCGAAGCCGATAGTCAGGACGTTGTGGAGGGAAACCTTGAAAGCGATGCCCACGAAGAAGCCGAGGAAAAACAGAAGCGCGATGTCCCTCAGGGTGAAATCGCGCTCCATGAAGCGAAAAAAGACGTTTTTGGTTTCAAGAAAAAGGCTCCGGAGCCGTTCGGATAGGGTTTCGTGGGAGGAAGACGGAATACCTGTTTCCATAGTTGAAACCGGACTTCCCCTCCCGGAAGCACCTTAAAAAGTCGATACGCTACCGTACCACAGAGCCGGATTTTGCACAAGGTGCCGTCTAGAGCTTCTCGATGTTATCCAAAACGTCGTCGAGGTCGTCGAGGCTGCGGGAACCGAGGCCGTCGGCTTTGCAGGAAGGATTGTCGAGCTCGGCGCGGACCCGCTCCACGGCCGAGAACGGTCGCATGCCGGTGACGATGTTGTCATTGATCGCGATGTTGGGTCCTTGCTTGCAGTTTCCCAGACAGCGCGGCGATTCCATGATAATCGCTTCCTCAGATGTGAGACCTTCCTGAAGCGCGCGATACACCGCTCCCGCTCCTTTGTCGCGGCAGTTCGGAAAGAGACAGACCTTGATGGTCGCTCTGGAAGGAGTTTTTTCGTCTTCGTGATCCATCGTGTTCTGCAGCGGGGGCCGGTTTTTTTTTACGTGGTTTTGGGTGTGTCGGTTTGTGGTGAGGCAGGAGCATCGTTCGCGGGCGTTTTATACGGAGTTGTTTCTGGTGATGTCGTGGTGTCGCTTGTAGATGTATCGGTCGGTACTGTCTCGGAAGCGATCACCGGTGCAGCAACCACTTTCTCTTTCCCAGTGTTTACGAGCGTCATGAAGAGAAGAATGACGGTGAAGAGAAACGAGACATCCGGAACGACAGAAAAAGAAGTGAGCGTGCTATAGAGAAGCGGCACGGTGAGGAGGTAGAGACCGGCCTTGTAGGAGGTGCCATAGCCCCAGTCGGCGCCGCGGATTTTGGCGGCGAGCCAGACGACGAGTGCGCCGAAGAGGAGATAAAGGGCGTTTCCAATGGCCAATCCGAAGAAGAGGAAGACAGGGATGAGGAAGAGGAGGACGACACCGAAACCCATGAGGAATTTCTCCAGTGCCCCGATCCACTCGGTGTACTGCGCCTTGTCCACGGTAAACGGAGTCTCAAAAGCTCCGCGCAGGTCCTGGATCTGAATCTTCCCCTTTTCCTCGTCGAGGATACCGATGCTGTCCGCGCTCAGGATGATGTTGGTGTTGTACGTGTAGAAGTCCTCGACGTCGATCGGCTTTTCCGTGTCGATGACGAGAAGGTTCCGCTGATACTCCCCCATATAATTCGTCGCGTCTTCCTCGTAGCTCGTCCCTTCCACTCCTTCCGGTATCGGGATGACATACGGACTCTCCATGTTCATCGAGAGCTCCCCGTTTCCGGTCCGAAGAACGAGCTCGTCAGGATAAAAGGAGAGGAAGGCCTCTCGGAGAGCGGTCTTGTCTTCCGACGGCTGGAAGATGAACGAAGCGACATTGTATACCGGTTGCACGGAGAGAGCGAGAGAAACGATCAGGATGATCAGTGTAAAGTATCCAAGCGCCGAGGAGGACTTCTTCTCTTTCATGGAGCGATAGAATTCTGGATCGTAGACGCTCGAGCGGACGGTTTTGAAAAACTGCATAGGGGGAAATTATGACGGATTATCTTTCCTGTATTATAGCGCATATTCAAAAATCAAGCCCCCGGCGCAGTGCGACGAGGGCGAAAGACAGGAATCAGCCTGCCAGGATGAGTAACTTATGCGGTACGTTGTAGAACCAGCCGATGGTTCTGACCAGTTCCGGTTCCGGTGCGGGTTCGAAACCCTCCACGTGGTAGTGCCATCCGTAGCGATCGGTCCCGGCGATCCGGCAGTACTTCCTGTACCGGATTGTTCCGGCACGCCTGACGTGTTTCCCGTCGGGTGGCAGGATACCGGCGTTGTCGTGGATCACTATCGAACCGACCTCGAAGGGAGGTCTCTCACTGAAGCGTTTCCCGTAGAAGTTGAGGAGCCACTGCCAAGTATCACCGCGCATCGTACTCTCCCCGTGTCTGCTGCAAGGGTTGGTTCTGGTTGTAGAGGACGGTGTACGCGTTCCAGACCCTGTTGATGAGCTCGTCGACCTTCGGTTGTATGCAGATGGTATCGAAGAGTCCGGTCGTATGGTTGTAAGGGAAACAGTACTCGCTCACCCTGACTTCGTGGTTCTTGTCCGCCATCATTGAGCAGGAGACCAGAGCCGCACGACCGTTTGGGTATATCTTGGCGGTACACTGGGGAATCACCGTACTCCATGCCACGCCTTTCTCTGCCTTCCATTCGGTTTCCCGAAGCGATTTGACGGTATCGGGAAGCACCACGCGATGTTTTCCGGACAGGATGAGAGTGTGTAGCAGCTTCCCGTCCTTATCCCTTCTGGTGTAGAGGGTATCACTGAGGGATGCGCTCTCTTCTTCACAGGCCGAGACCGGGGAAAGAGACATCAGGGCATAGCAGAGAACCACAATAGCGCGAAGGAACATGGCTTTCTCCCAGAGTTTTCAGCGACAGGATCGCCACTGAGTCGATTGATCGTGAAAGGAACCGAAGCAAACCGGTTCGGTCATGCTTCACGTCGTTATACATCGGAAAAACACCTTCGTCAAGCCTCTTGGACCATGACGACCGTTGACAAAATGGCGAGAATGGGCTACAAATCGGGTATCCTTAACAACTCGCGAAGGGGACTCATCGTGTCGAAATCTCCGCAGGACTGCAGACTCCGTGTCCATGACGGTCGTAGTTTCGGGAATCGTGATTGCAAGGAAAAGGATGAGTGGGAACGCGAACTGAAGGCCCTGTACAGGGGCTTTTACAAGGAAGACGGAAAAAGGCCTCCGAAGAAGATTGTTCCGTTCAATAATGCCGGGACCCTTGTCCGATTTAGCATCGGTAACGGCTATTCGATACGGAAGGGTCGCTCGAAATTCGGAATGGCGACGATTGTCCTCTGCCCGAATGGATTGGGGACACACATGATTGGCCGGATAGAAGATGTCTTTATCGAGCCGGATTTCCGTCGTCAGGGATACGGTGAGCGGCTCATTCAATTTCTCATCGAGACAGTAACCAGGCAGTATGAGTTACTTGGCCTCGAGCTCCGCTCCAAGCCGGAACGGGAGGCAGCGAATGCTTTCTACCGGGCGATTGGTTTCGAGCTCATAGCCACCGCCAACCCTGCCCTGCCCAACGGCACCAACGTGTACTGGATGAGTCTCTGAAACTTTGAGACGTCATTCCCTTCTGATACGTCAGACGATGATCAGTCGTATGCCCCGCGCGGTTCGCCGCCCGGGGTCGTTTTTTTACGCAAGAATTTCTCTCAAGCTTTCTGTTCCGGGTCGACGTCGCCGTATCGGGTATAGATATCCTGTTTCAGTTCAGAGAGAGTCTTCTGAATCTCTTTATCGTGACAGAGGAGCTCGGCCGTATGGAGCATGGAGAGAGCCGACTGGTGCGCTTCCTGATCCACTAATCCGTCGTCGAGGAGTTCTCGCACCTTCCCGATAAGATCTTCCGCAGTCTTTTTTCCGAGAACGTCCGCCGGTTTTGGTTGTTCGAACTTCATAGTTTCAGGATATTTTTCGTAAAACTCCGCCTGAAAAAGAGTATACCACAAGGAAAAACCGGAAAGAAAACCCTTGACTTCGGCAACCTTTTCCATATACTGACCATGTTCGTTACCAACCGGGAGAATCCGCCATGATGGACAAGAGTGCTGTAAAATTGGGAATGAAGCTCACCAATACCAGGAGTGGCCGAGTCGGCACAGTACGACCGGATCCTACTGATCCGCAGAAACCCCGGGTTACCGAGAGGGGTTATGTGGAAGTTCATGGCACCCGTTTCGTCGGTGCGCGCGAGGAGGGCTTCTGGACCTGCTGGACGCTCAAGAACGTGAAGCCCTGGGTGCCGCCGCCAAATGATTCGTCTGAACCGAGACGTGTCCTGCGGAGGCGAAAAGGGAAGTCTTCATCGAAACTGTCTCCCACGAAAGCGAGGTGATATGAATCAGTCACCGCCTTGAACGGGAAGCGTCATGCACGCCCCGTTTTTTCTTTTGTATACTTCCGATAAGAACAGAACGCGAGGAGTGCGATGGACGTAAGCCAGAGGTAATAGCCGCTCCCGAGATGATCGACGACGAAATTGTGTACCCCACCCTCGTTTCTCGGTATCTCTCGGACGAGCAAGGCGGTCAGCCCGACCACGAACGCGGCAAGGGAAATGATATATGCCGCATGATATTTCTTGAAAAGGAAGAGGATAAAGGCGAAGAGGTAGAGAGGGTTGCCGTACCAGCCGATGATGCCTCCGAGTATGCCGAGGAAGCCATATGCGAGGATATTGTAGCCGTAATCGATGTGAGCGACGGGCACGTTCCAGTCTGAACCACAGTAATCCAGGATCTTTTTCCGGTTTGCCGGATCTTCAGCCTCGTCTTTTCCGAGCGCGGTGCATTGATATCCCCCGGAAAGAAACTCGCACCGGTTACCATATTCTATCGCGGAGGAGCAAAGCACGTATTTCTCATTGTCCGCGAGATCCGGTTCGTACACGAGTCCCGGCAGGAACATCGAACCGACGTACAGGATGAAAGAAAGGGTGATCAAGTATTTCATGTGCTCTTTTTTACTCTTTAAACAGCATCTCGAGAAGTTCCTCCCTCCTCTTTCCGGTCTTGGCGGAGTAGCGGATGAGAGGACAGTCCGGAAAATCTTTTTCCAGGGCGCGGATATTCTTGAGGATGTCGCTTTGCTTCCCTTTGTCGGATTTGTTGGCGAGGATGAGGACGTTTCGCCCGTACTCGCGGAGCAAGCTGAACGTCTCCCGATCGGAATCCTTGGCACCGATCTCGGCATCGACGACCAGGACGGCCCATCGGATGGGTATCCGCATGTCCGCTGCGTACCAGGAGAGGTATCCGGCGAGTTTCTTGCGGAGCGCTTCTGGCAGCAAGGCGAAGCCGTACCCTGGCAGGTCGGCGAGATACCAGGCGTCGTTTACGAGGAAGTAATTGATCTCGGTCGTCCGTCCGGCGCGGGAATTGGAATGAGCGAGGTCTTTGTGACCCGTAAGCGAGTTGATGACGCTCGATTTGCCTACGTTGGAACGGCCGAAAAACGCGATCGTCGGCCGCTTTGGTGTCGGCAGCCCTTCCGATCCCGTGACCCCCTTTACGAATTGCGCGGATGTTATCTGCATAGCTTCCAGTATATCATGCCCTGGATTGACGGCTATTTTCCATTTCTGTTAGATTGGAGGCATTCCTTTACAATCAGGAGAAACGAAATGTCTCAACAATGGGAAAGAAATTCGACCATCGCACGCGTAGCGAAAGAGCTGGAAGATCCTCATTCCGAGCTGGCTAGAAAAATGGCCGAGGCGTTGACTGACCCGAAATTCGAAGCACACCTAAAGAGGTATTTTTCAGAACATTCCGGCAATGATGGGTACTGCTCCGATGATAACTGCAAAGGCCGGATCGTCAAGCAGGTGCGCGGGCTATGTTCTATCGGATACGTTTACGACATCCCCCACTGCTCGAAATGCGGCCGGCAATACAGATTCGCCGGAAGCAACGTCCCGTCTGTCGGCCACAAGGATTTCGAAGAGCTCATGAACACACCCTTCACCATCTGATCCAAGGTGGGGCCAAAGCAACAATTCCGACCAGCAACCACTGGTTGGAAAGGGCTCTGATTTCATCTGAACTTAGTCATTTCGGGCATCTGCCCAGACGAACACGGGAAGGATTCATCATCCGACCCGTTTTTCTTTTTCACAAAAGTTTTTTCTTGGCCTGCATGCTTGCGAACCACCGGTTGGATTCCTGGCAGAACAGGTTGTACAGTGCGAAGCCTATCAGGATGAATTGTCCTATCGATACCATGCCGTCCACGGTGCCCCGCACGATCTCCTCAAGGATCGGGCCGAGATTGTTGGCGAGGGTTATCCCGATCAGTGCCGGGTACGTGTTGCGCGCCCAATTCCTTCCTTGGCTCATCTTGTAGATCAGAAGACCGGGAAAGGCCAGGGCCAACATGCCGAAGGTCGCTACGATAGGCGCGTCGCTCTCGGAAACCGTGCTCATACCGGAAGCGAAGATGATCGCTCCGAAGAAAAGATTGAGGGAGATGAGAAACAGGGCCCGATTGACCTGTCTCGGCCGTTTCAAGACGGCTTGTTGCATGTTGACGACGGTGTCCATAGTTTTGTTTTTCTTTGGAAGATTACGATACAATTATTAAAAAGGTTTTTGAGCCGGCTACTTCCGCAAAGCGAGGCGGAGTTTTTCGGCGGCGATCACTTTCTCTCCGAGATAGTTTTCGATTACCAAACGTAGCGAGTGAAACGAAAGTGTACTTTCGTTTCCGAGCGAAGTGACGGTAAAATCGGGTTACATCTCTCGCGGCTTGCCGCGGGAGATTCGAGCGCAGGGCTTGTCCTGCGGTCGAATGCCCGTTATAGTTCTCAAAGACATGTATACTGAAAAAATCTAGAATTATGGACCACGCCACCAGTATCTATCGACGGAATGTCGCGGCGCTCACGGTGATCCGTACGGTGCTCAAGCGCGCGTATTGGCCGTTGATCGCAGTATATGCGGTGAGTGTCGGCGTGTCCATCCCGGAAATCGGTCTCGTCGGTTCCATTACCGCTGCCACGGCTCTCCTCCTGGAGATTCCGAGCGGCTATCTGGCGGATCGGATAGGACACAAGCGGACGATAATCATCGGGACGACCCTGGCGGCCGTCGCACCGCTTTTGTATGTCGTGATGCCGGATTTCTGGGGTGTCCTCGGAGGATCAGTGACGTATTTCGCGGGTATGGCGTTTCTCTCCGGTACGGAGCAGGCACTGCTGCATGAGACGCTCCTTGCGATTGGACGGGACGGCACGTATGCCACGGTGACAGCCAAGATCCAGCGATGGAGTCTCGTCGGCAATGTCATCATCCTCGTCCTGGTTCCCCCGCTCTGGGCTATCGATCCGCGATTGCCGTTTCTGGTCGCGTTTGTTTTGCAATTGTTTGCGGTAGTGGCGGCATGCGCGCTCATTCCTCCATCCAATGACACGGTAATGGTCACCGAACCGTGGGGAGCGGATCTGCGCGCCCTTTGGCACACGGTCATAGCACGCGGGGACGCCGCCTTCTTCGTGTTCTTGGGATTTACGGGCGCCGTTTCAACCAAATTTTTCGCCTACAAGGAGCTCTACTACCAGGATATCGGCATGGATGTCGCGGGATTCGGTGCGTATGCGGCACTCTCGAGCCTCGTCGGTGTCCTGGCCACCTATGTCGTCCCTCATGTCAAAGGCATCGCCCAGCGGACATACCTCGTCGCGGACTATATCGCGCATGGTTTTGCCGGCGTACTCATCGGGATGACGGCCAATCCCGTCGTCGCGGTCGGTATCGTGACCGTAATGGTCGGATACTACCGCGTCCGCAAGATCCTCATCACGGACAATCTCCTCATCGCGTGCCCGGACCGATCGCTCAAGGCGACATATCTGTCCACGGCGGCCTTTGTCGAGGGGTTGTGGGGCATCGTGTTGCCGCTCGTATTGGGTGTGACCATGGGCGCGCTCGGACTGGCGTATGGCTATATGATCAGCGGGATCGGTATCATCATGATCGCGTCGGTACTCTTCGTGTTTTCGCTCCGCACGTCGTTCTTTCGTAACACCTCACAGCTTGCCGCAAAAAGCATTTCCGACCAGTAAGCTTTTGCAGTCTGTCGCTTCGCAAGGTGTGTATCATAATTCCACGGCCGTGGAATTATGATACTTTTCGTTTATTTTTTGGTGCGGGGAGAGCGTCTGCGGTCAGGGTTATCAGGTCGCAGAGCCATTCGCGGTCGTCGAGGCGGTCTTCGTCGATTTGCATGTACGGCTTGGCACCGGGATAGGGAAGACCTTCCTCGTAGGATGCGCCGACGAACGCTTTCCCTGATTCGGTGATCTTTACGAAGAGCGTGTCGTCGCAGATGAGGCCGACGACTTTCTGGTCGCAGTACAGCGCGTACTCGCCGAACATCTTCCGGACGGAAACGTCCTTCAGGGATACTAGTTGGTCAAGGATATACTCTGCTGTCGATTCCCTCGTCGCCATAGTTCTGTTTTTCAGACCATTTTGCTACACAACCTCTGATCATTGATATCTATTCTTTCTATACTGGCTACAATACTGAACTGATAAAATCGTCGATTCTTCTCTTAATATCAACCATATCGATAAGGTGCTGCGTTCTCTGTTTTTCAAAGAATCTTGTATGTTCCTCGCGTGTTTGGAAATTATCCTTTTTTCCTACTTCAGATAGACTTGATAAGTAAAAATTTTCTGTACCCCGAAGATTTTTTGCAAGAACAGATATATCGCTTGTTAACATCAGCAATTTTTCACGCTTATTTTCGAATGGGATGAGCAGATCGATGTCTTTTTTGAGAAATTTAATATCTTCGATACAGCTTTCAAAGAGATCAATTCTCTGAAATTCGTAGAAGTTTTTGTACGAATATCCAACTTTGAGTTTTTCTAGTGCATCATTTAATGCAATGAGAGCAAATTTTGCTCTTTGAGAAAAAACTGATCGTTTATATTGAACTTCCATTTTCCGTTTTCTTTTTTCAAATAAGTACGATCCTATTAAAGTCATGATTGATCCAAAAATTGATCCAAAAATAATCAGGAGCATTTCTTTCATATCGTTAAAACTAAAACGAAGGGAACTCCCTCCGTTTTAGTCCATAGTTTTTACTTACGGTCTTCATCCTTCGGCTTGTCCTCGACCTCCGCATCCTTTGCTTCGGTCTGGGATTCACTTTCCGGCTTCGCCTCTCCTGTTGACTGTTGATTGTTCGCTGCCGCCTGATAGAGTTTCTCCCCTATCTTCTGCGCAGCCTGAGAGAGGGTTTCCGTCGCCTTCTTGATGGCTTCGAGGTCGTCGCCGTTCTTCACTTTGTTCAGTTCGACGATGGCGTCTTCGATCGGTTTCTTTTCGTCGGCGGTGATCTTGTCTCCGGCGTCCCTCATCGCCTTTTCGGTTGTGTAGGAGAGGGTGTCGGCGAGGTTGCGCGCTTCGATGAGTTCCTTCTTGCGCTTGTCTTCCTCGGCGTGGAGCTCGGCGTCTTTTTTCATGCGTTCGATCTCGTCCTTGCCGAGGCCGGTCGAGGCTTCGATGCGGATGGACTGCGTCTTGCCGCTCGCTTTGTCCTTGGCGGTCACGGAGAGGATACCTGAGGCGTCGATATCAAAGGTCACTTCGACCTGCGGGACACCACGCGGGGCCGGCGGAATGCCGTCGAGGATGAAGCGGCCAAGGGATTTGTTGTCAGCAGCCATCTCGCGTTCGCCCTGGAGGACATGGATCTCGACACTCGGCTGATTGTCCACGGCGGTCGAGAAGACCTGCGAGCGGGCGACTGGTACGGTGGTATTGCGATCGATGAGCGGCGTACGCACACCCCCCAGCGTTTCAATTCCAAACGTTAACGGAGTAACGTCAAGTAACAGAACGTCTTTCACGCTGCCTTCGAGGACACCGCCCTGGATGGCCGCACCGGCCGCCACGACTTCATCCGGGTTGACGGAAATGTTTGGTTTCTTGCCGAAGAATTTCTCGACGGACGAGAGCACGAGGGGCATGCGGGTCATACCGCCGACGAGGACTACTTCGTGAATATCGCTCGCGGAGAGCTTGGCATCGGCGAGTGCCTTCTTGACCGGTTCAAAGGTCGCCTCGACGAGGTCGTGGACGAGTTCTTCGAGCTTGGCCCGGGACATCTTTAGGACGAGGTGCTTGGGGCCGGTGGCGTCGCTCGTGATGAAGGGCTGGTTGATCTCGGTGTCGGCCGCGGTCGAGAGTTCGATCTTGGCCTTTTCAGCGGCCTCCTTGATACGCTGGAGCGCGAGGGGGTCACGGCCGAGGTCGATGCCTTCCTGCTTCTTGAACTCGTCGATGATCCAGTGGATGATGCGCTGGTCGAAGTCGTCACCGCCCAAGTGCGTGTCGCCGTTGGTGGACTTGACCTCTACCGAGAAGGTGTCTTCACTCTTGTCTTCGGCCACTTCGAGGATGGAGATGTCAAAGGTGCCGCCGCCGAGGTCATACACGGCGATCTTCTCGTCTTTCTTCTTGTTGAAACCGTAGGCGAGGGCGGCTGCGGTCGGCTCGTTGATGATGCGGCGGACGTTGAACCCGGCGATCTCTCCGGCTTCCTTGGTCGCCTTGCGCTGCGAGTCGTCGAAGTAGGCCGGGACGGTGATCACGACATCGGAAATTTTCTCACCGAGCTTCTCTTCCGCGTCGGCCTTGAGCTTCTGGAGGATCATGGCGGAGATTTCCTGCGGGGCATATTCCTTGCCGCCCATCACGACCTTGGTGCCTTCACCAGCCTGCGTGATTTTATACGGCAGGGTCTTGATATCGCGCTGGACTTCCGCGTCGTTGAAATGGCGTCCGATGAGACGCTTGATGGAGAAAAGGGTGTTCTCCGGATTGGTCACGGCCTGGCGCTTGGCGAGGAGACCGACGAGGCGCTCGCCCGTCTTGGAAATGGCGACCATCGAGGGCGTGGTGCGGTTGCCTTCCTTGTTCTCGATGATGGTCGGACTGCCGCCTTCCACGATGGCCATGGCACTGTTCGTTGTTCCCAAGTCGATGCCGAGTATCTTGCTCATATGTTTTTAAACTTGTTGTTACTAAATATTACGGTTAGTGATTCTTCTACGATGTATCGTGTATCAGGTATTACGTATTATGTATGAATGCATGGATTTGGATTTATACATGATACTTGATACAAAATACTTGATACGCCTACTTGACTGTCACTTTCGCTGGTCGGACGACTCGTTCCCCTATCTTGTACCCGTTCTGAATGATTTTTACGACTACATGCTGCTCTCCCTCCGATTCCTCGCTGCTTACCGCTTCATGGATGGTGGGATCGAACGTGTCTCCTGGTTTTACTTCGATGGTCGTGACGCCGTTCTCGCTCAAGACCTTTTCCAATTGTTTCTCGATGTACTGGATACCGACAACCCATGGACTCGATTTCTGTTCTTCCGGTACATGCTCCGTCGCGGCGCGAAAATTGTCCATGACAGGAATGATATCAAGAACGAGCTTTTCAATGAGCATACCACGGAGTTCTTTCTGTCCTTCAGCCTGCCGCCTCTTGTAGTTTTCAAATTCTGCCTGGAGACGCTTCAGATCGTTGAGATATTCCTGCGCGAGCTCCGTGTCGGTTTTTTCGGGTACTGACGTTTCCTCCTGCTTCATTTCCTGTTCGGTTTCTTCCGGTTTTTCTTCATGTTTCTTCTGATGGGTCATATCACAAAACGTTAATGACAATGATGAGAACGAGCGACGACGAGAGGAGTTTCTTCATGTATTCGATGAGGGATTTGTTCTTGGCGTAGTCCATGCGCTTGGGACCGATGATGGCGAGCACGCCCTTGCCTTCCGAGCTATCATAGGGCGCGACGACCATCGAGCAGTTGGATATCTCTCGGATGGGGTTCTCTTCGCCGATGAAGATGCGCGTCTCACCGTCTTTGAGCTTGAGGAGGACGGCGTCGAGCTTTTCATCGAGGGTATCGAGCGTCTCAACGAGGCGGCAGAGCTCATCCATCTCCTGGAATTCCGGTTTCTCGATGAGTTCCTTCATGCCGAAGTCGTAGAACTCGTCTTTGTCGATGAGACCCGAGACGGCGAGGTTGCCGGAGAGAGCGGAGAGGAGCTTGGTGGTGCTGCGACCCATGCGCACTTCTCTTGCTTTCATCACGAGGAGTTCTTTTTGGAGGCGACGCTGCTCTTCGCGGGAGAGTTCCTCGTCCCCCATCATTTCCTCGACGTAGAAGCGGTACCCCTGGTCGGTCGGGATGCGGCCGGCCGAGACGTGCGGCTGGTAGAGGTAGCCTTCTTCCTCGAGAGCCATCATGTCGTTTCGGAGTGTGGCCGAACTCACCGGAAACTCGAAATGTTCGAGGAGAGCCTGCGACCCTACCGGGAGCGCGGTCTTGGTATAGAGCTCGACGATCGCCGAGAGGACTTGTTTTTGACGGGAGTTCATACTCGAGTGAGTAGTGAGTAGTTGATAGTGAGTAGAAAATGCCTGACTGAATACAGTATAAAAAATGATTTAGCAGTCGTCAAGTATGAGTGCTAACCATTCAGGGTAAACGAAAGGCTCCGGATGCGTGCTGCGCGAGCGGAGCCTAAGCGGAAGTAGGATTCATTCGATATCCGGAACACTGAAGATATCGGGATAGCGCGAATCCAGAGGGCTTATGCCTTGTCGGATTGCCTCTTCCCGCAGGGCAATGAGCCTAAGACCCTTCTCCTGAGTCCTGAAAACAGGGTGGAGTTTCCTGAGTTCCTTCCGGTGCCACTTAGCCAGTTTTTCGTTGGTGCGCAGATGCCATCCGAGATAGGATTTCACCGCGTCCTCACCGAAAAGCCTCATGACACTGATTACCGGACCAGGCGGAAGCATGTTGTACAGCAATCTCGTAAAGAACATCTCACTCTCCTTCCTTCGATGAAACTTCGATTGGGAAACAGCTATTACGGAACAGGGTCGTAGCCGCCGTCGTTCCAGGGGTGGCAGCGGAGGATACGTCTCAGTCCCAGGTACGAACCGCGTATAACGCCGTGCCGTTCGATGGCCTCGTACGTGTACTGCGAGCACGTCGGGTGAAAACGACAAAACCGTTCCCCGAACACCATGCCGATGACCCCGTGATCAAACGACAGGGTCTTCTGGTAGAGGCGTATGAGAAAGAGAACTGTTTTCTTCACCATTTTTTGAGGATATTCGCTTGGAAAAGCTTTGTCAACAGGATAACGCATGGTATACTTGCATCAAAACAGAGACAAAGAAAAACGGAATCATGAAGATACTCAAGCACAAAACCATCACCTGGATCGATTTCGAGAATCCAGGCCAGGATGACATCATCTACCTCCAGGAGAACTTCAACATCCATCCTCTCGCGATCGAGGAGCTCGTCACGCCGACCTACCAGCCCAAGGTCGTCCAGTATGACGGGTGCCTGTTCCTTTCTATCCACATCCCCCTCTTCGACGTGGAGCACCGCACCACCTATCCGGGCGAACTCGATATCATCCTCACCAACGACCACCTGATCACGAGCCACAAGCAGAGCATCTATCAGCTTTCGACCTTTCTCGACGAACTCATCAAGAGCGAAGGCAAACGCCGCCTGCACCTGGAAGACTCCCCGGCCCACCTCCTCCACCGTCTCGTTGAGATTCTCCTCAATTCCTGCTTTCCCAAGCTCAACCACATCGCAGAGAAGCTCGACTTCATCGAGTCACAGGTCTTCGCCGAGAAGGAAAAAGAGATGGTTTTCGAGATTTCCGTCCTCAAGCGCGATATCCTCAACTTCCGCCGAACGCTCAAACCGCAGCGTTCCATCTTCGAGTCCATCCTCCAGAAGGATCACCCGTTCATCCCAACCGAGACCAAGATCTACTTCCAGGACCTCATCGGTACCAATATCCGCCTGTGGAACCTCCTCGAAAGCCAGAAGGAGACCATCGAGGCCCTCGAAGCGACCAACAACTCCCTCCTCTCCAACAAGCTCGACCTCACGATGAAGGTTTTGACCATCTTTTCCGCGGTCATGCTCCCCATGACGGCCTATTCCAACATGCTCGCCATGAGCGCGCAGATTCCTTTTGCCAACGTACCCTACGCCTTTTGGATCCACGTCGTGATCATGCTGCTCATCTCGCTTATCACCATCACGATCTTCCGGTGGAAGAAGTGGTTCTGACGGGGATGTAGCATGTATCTTGTATCAAGTATCACGTATGGCCGCGACACGTCGCGGTTTCTGTTTGCCTTAAATGGCACACTTGATACATAATACCTAATACGTACTACCTCAAACGCTATGCGTTTCTACAACACCCTCACCAAGCGAAAAGACGAGTTTCAGCCGCTCCATCCGGGCAAAGTCGGCATGTATGTCTGCGGTCCGACGGTCTACGACTATATCCATATCGGCAATCTCCGCGCGTACGTGTTCGCCGACACCTTACGCCGTGTCCTCGAGGATGCCGGCTATGAGGTACGGCTCATCAAGAACGTCACCGATGTCGGTCATCTGACGGCCGACGATATCGCCCAGGGAGACTCCGGCGAGGACAAGGTCGCCCGCAAGGCGGAGGCGGAGCACAAGACGCCCGAGGAGATCGCCGCTTTCTATGAAAGCTATTTCCATCAGGCGGAGGACGATATGAATATTGAGCCCGCCCAGTACTTTCCCCGTGCCACCGCCCACGTCAAACAGATGATCGCGCTCATCGAGACGCTCATCGACAAGGGGCACGCCTATGAAAAGAACGGCAATGTCTTCCTCGACGTGACGACCTTCCCTGAGTATGGAAGGCTTTCCGGCAACACCCTGGAAAACCTGCAGGTCGGCGCGCGTCTCGAGGAGCATCCGGACAAGAAGAATCCTTGGGACTTCGCCCTCTGGCTCAAGGCGCCGGAGGGTCACCTCATGCGTTGGCCGTCCCCGTGGAGCGAAGGGTATCCCGGCTGGCACATCGAGTGTTCGGCCATGAGTATGGAATACTTAGGCGATACGCTCGATATCCATACCGGCGGCGAGGACAATATCTTCCCCCACCATGAGGCGGAGATCGTCCAGTCGGAAGGCGTGACCGGCAAACCCTTTGTCCGATACTTCCTCCATACGCGGCATATCCTTGTGAACGGCGAAAAGATGTCCAAGTCCAAAGGGAATTTCTACACGCTCGAGGACGTGAAGAATCGCGGCTACTCGCCGATGGATTTCCGGATGCTTCTGGTCGCTTCCCACTACCGCACGCAGATGAACTTTACCTGGGAAAGCCTGGAGCAGGCCAAGAAAAACCGTGAAACGATGCTCGCAACGTATCGGCGTGTCCAAGAGGAGGGAACGAAGCTCCCCGGTGACGCGTTTCTCGGCAAGGAATACCTGGAACGTATCCGCACTACCCTCCAGGACGATCTCAACTCTCCCGAGGCGCTCGCGGTCGCGCTCGAACTCTGCAAGAAAACCAATACACTCCTCGATGCCAAGGAAGCCGTGAACATCAAGGCGGTCGCCAAGGTTTTTGAGATCGTCTTCTTTCTCTTCGGACTGAAGATCGAAGAAGAAACCATACCCGAAGAAATCACGCGGCTGGCCGAGGCGCGGGATACCGCCCGCAAGAACAAGGACTACGCGGAATCCGATCGGCTCCGCGACGAGATCGAGGCGCACGGCTACAAAGTGGAAGACGTCGATG
Source organism: uncultured Bdellovibrionales bacterium (assembly GCA_964384235.1). GTDB lineage: Bacteria > Patescibacteriota > Minisyncoccia > Moranbacterales > UBA1568 > UBA1568. The sequence continues at coordinate 247,080 of CAYLJX010000001.1, forward strand.
GCGGCTTCCGGGTGAAGAAGGGGTGAAACGGGAGGAAAGGGAAGGAAAAGAGTGAAAGAGAAGTAAAGGGAATAACAACACGCAAAAATTACAAAGGCGTTCCTCGTGCATCCAGCGGATGTTTTCGAGCAACGCCTTTTTGTTGCCGTGCAGAGTAGGCTCACTCCGTGGTCGCGGCCTTGAAGCAGGATTTCTGCCTGCCGCATAGGCGAATCGTCTGGAGAGCGAGGTTCCAATAGAACAACGGCTCCAGATTGAGGAGATTGAATTCCTCTCCTTTCGTCAGCGGCCGCTTGTAGGTTCTCCTGAACACATCGCCACCCTTGAGTCCCGTTTCGAACTTGTTTATCGTCACGGTAGCTTCCAGGAACGATCCTTCCAGTTCCTGTCCTTCTGACAAAACAGCTTGAGTTTGGCTCATCATGTTCTCCCTCACAAAGGAACTGCATAAAAATCGTCTTGCATCATACCCCGGACCGGGAAAAAAGTCAATCTGAGGCATGATTGTCATCGGCTTCAAGTCTCGGTATAATGTATAGACTTATGGCAAAGACTCCCGACCACGTGCGCGTCCCTCCTCATAACCTCGAAGCCGAGATGTCCGTGCTCGGCTCTTTGATGCTCGACAAGGACGCCATCATCAAGGTGGCCGACCTGCTCAAGGTGGGAGATTTCTACAAGGACGATCACAACCTGATCTACGAGACGATGCTTGCCCTCTATGAGGCACGCGAGCCGATCGACGTCCTGTCGCTCGCCAATCGTCTCGAGGAAAAGGAGCAGCTCGAGCGCGTCGGCGGATCGAGCTATCTCGCCTCGCTCGTGAACACCGTCCCCTCCGCGACCAACGTCGTCCACTATGCCAAAGTGGTCCAGAAGAAAGCGCTCCTGCGTCGTCTCATCACGGCAGCAAGCGATATCGTCGAGATGGGATACGATGAGTCCGAGGACGTTCAGAAAACGCTCGACGAAGCCGAACAGAAGATCTTCCAGGTGTCCGAAAAGTACATCAAGCAGGACTTCGTACCGATCAAGTCCATCCTGGAAGTCGCCTTCAACCGTATCGACGAGCTTCACAAGAGCGATCAGACGTTCCGTGGCGTACCGACGGCCTTTCCCGATCTCGACAACCTGCTCGCCGGTCTCCAGAAATCCGACCTTATCATCCTGGCGGCCCGTCCGTCCGTCGGTAAGACGACCTTCGCGCTCGACATCGCCCGCCAAGTCGGTGTCCATGCCAAGATCCCGGTCGGTATCTTTTCCCTGGAAATGGGTGCCGATCAGCTGGTCGACCGTATGATCGCAGCCCAGGCCGGCGTCGATCTCTGGCGCCTTCGTACCGGCAAGCTCTCGAGCGAGGGTCCGAACAACGATTTCGAACGGATCTCCGACGCCATGGGTGTCCTTTCCGAGGCCCCGATCTTCATCGACGATACGGGCTCGCTCAACATCATGGAGATGCGCACCATGGCGAGACGTCTCCAGGCCGAACATAAGCTCGGTCTCATCATCGTCGACTACCTCCAGCTCATGGAAGGCCGCAGCCGCTCCGGTGACAACCGCGTCCAGGAGATTTCCGAGATCTCCCGCGGTCTCAAGCAGCTCGCCCGCGAGCTCAATATCCCGCTCATCGCCCTTTCCCAGCTCTCCCGTGCCGTGGAATCGCGCCCCGACCAGATCCCCAAACTCTCCGACCTGCGCGAATCCGGTTCCATCGAACAGGATGCCGACGTGGTGATGTTCCTCTACCGCGAGGACCGCGTGAAACCGGATACTCCCAACAAGAACATCGCCGACGTCATCATCGCCAAGCACCGCAACGGCCCCGTCGGCAAGATCTCCCTCTACTTCGAGGACAATTCCACGACTTTCAAAAGCCTGGAAAAGATCCATGGGTAAGAATGAGCGAAAAATGTAAGGAATTTTTGCTTTTCGGAGTCTTGAAGATCCGGAAGCGGGCATGGTTCCGACTGGCAAGGAGGAGAGCGAAGGAGCTTCAGGAGTGAGGTTGCACGCCGGGCGACCGAGCGACTCCGAAAAGTACAAAATTCCTGAAATTTACACCAACAAAAAATCATGCATTATCCCAAAGCTTTCCAATCGCTCATCGCGCACTTTTCCTCTCTCCCCTCCGTCGGTCCCAAGATGGCCGAGCGTATCGTCCTCTATCTCTTTAAACAGGACGCCGAGCGCCTGCAGAACTTCGCAGAGAGTCTCGAGGGACTCCACGCCCTCAAGAGCTGCTCGCGCTGCTTCCACATCGCCGAGGCGGACCTCTGTGAGATCTGCGCCGATCAAAAGCGCGACCACACCCTCCTCTGTCTCGTCGAGGAACCGCTCGATGTCATCGCCTTCGAGCGGGCCGGCGGTTACTCGGGAGTCTACCATGTCCTTGGCGGCGTCCTTGATGTCGGCAAGAACGACAACAGCCAGAACCTCCACATCCAGGAGCTCCTAGAACGCGTCCACGACGAGGGTATCAAGGAAGTCATCCTTGCGACCAATCCGACCACCGAGGGCGATATGACGGCCCTCTATCTCAAAAAGAAACTCGAACCGCTTCACGTGAAAATCTCCCGCATCGCCCGCGGCCTCGCGACTGGTGGAGACATCGAGTACGCCGACGAGCTCACCCTCCGCTCCGCCTTGACAAATAGGAAGGATCTGGTATAGTTGCAAGACTAGAAAAATCAGTCCTTTGTCCAATCACAATTGTCGGAGGAGATCATGGCTCGAATGGAAGTGCATATTCCACCCGGTCAGAGTTTCGCGCAGATCGAGAGGAGGTTGCTCCTGTCCTGGCTGGAATACATGGGCATACAAGCGGAGATCGAGTTTTTCTGGGAAGGAATTGCTTCCCCGGAAGTTCTTGCGGGGAAGTATCAGCTTGTCACGGATGTGTGCAGTTACAACCCTCAGGACAGATGCTTTACCCTGAGGGTGAGAGGTTTTCGAGAGAGGGTGCGACATGGAGTACACGATTTTGCATACACCTGCTGCTTCGCTCCCCACTGACCTGTCACACCGTCATGGATCCAGGAGAACAAGAGCGGGCTTAGGTAACCACTTAAGCCCGCTTTAAAATTGTTTCAAAAAAGAAACCCTGGAGGAAATCCAGGGTTTTCAGTTAGGCGGAGATTTTGGTGATTTCTACCTCTGTGTACGGCTGACGGTGTCCGTAGCGGGTGAGTTCACGTTTCTTCGGCTTGTGCCTGATGCCCTTGACCTTCTTGCCGAGCTCCTGGGCGAGCACTTTGCCCTCTACGACGGCCTTTTCGAGGACCGGGGTGCCGACATGGGCCACCTGATCATCACCGACGAAGAGCGTCTCGAATTTCACGGTGTTGCCGATCTCTTCGGCGAGCTTCTCCACCTTCAGTTTCATGCCTTCGGAGACCTGGTATTGCTTGCCTCCGGTTCTGATAATCGCGATCATACGCCAAAAACGAGAAATTCTTTACCTACCGAGTGTACATGATTTTATCGATACTGTCAAACCCGTTCCCTGAGCAACCCCATCGTCAGCAACCTTTTCTCTTTCCTCTCAAACTCGAACCCGCTTTCGGTTACCGAAAAAAATCGCACCCGGTCAACGGCGGAAAAGCCATTTTTTCCGAACCGAAAGCGGTTCTCAGACAGTGAGATGATGCGAGAAAAGGTTCTGACGAGAGGTCGCTTATCTGCTCCCCGTCATTGTTCTAATACCGCTTTAATTCTTCGTACTCCAGCGGAGGAAGCTTCTTCCTTGGTGATCTTGAACCGACCGAAAGAGGCGATGTCCTTGGTGGTCGCTACGTGCGGACCGCCGCAGAGCTCGCGGGAGTAGACGGTACCGTCAGGACCTTCCACCTGATAGACTGTCACTTTTTCCGGATACTTCTCCCAGAAACTCCCCTCCACTCCGGCGGCTTTGGCGGCCTCCTTGTCCATGACGACCGTAGTGACTCCTGCCTCGGCCTGGATCGCTTCGTTTACGTAGGCTTCCACTCTGTCGAGCACTTCGCGGGAAACCTTCTCCGGATAGGTGAAATCAAACCGCGTGCGTTCCTCGGTGATGTTGGATCCAGCCTGATGGACATTCTCCCCCAGCTCTTTCCTGAGTGCAGCGAGCATGAGATGCGTCGAGGTATGGAGTGCCGTCACCTTGGCACTGTGATCGGCAAGACCGCCCTTAAACTTGCCGGCGCTGGCCGTCCGGGAAAGGTCCTGGTGTTTTCGGAATTCCTGCTCGAATTCCTCCTTGTTCACCTCTATCCCTTTTTCCTTGGCGATCTCTTCGGTCATCTCGAGCGGAAAGCCGTACGTTGAGAAGAGGTCGAAGGCATCCTTGCCGGAGAGAGCTCCTGCCATCGTCCGCTTTTCCAGTTCCTTCATTCCTTTCGAAAGAGTGGATCGGAATTTCGCTTCCTCCTTATCCAGTTCCTCGAGGATCCGTCCGGCGTTCGTCTTCACGGATTCGTAAAGATCCTCAAACTTTCCGATGAAGAGCTTGGCGATATCGGTGACGGCCGGCTGCTCGTATCCCATCTTGTAGAATTCGCGGATGGCGCGACGAATGAGACGACGAAGGATATATCCCTGATCGACATTTTTCGGCACCACGCCGTCGGCGAGCATATGCGTCGCGGCCCGCAGGTGGTCGGCGATGATACGTGCGGAGCGTTCGTCGTACCGTCCGGTACCGACGATGTTCCGTACCGCCTCGAGCACGTCGGCAAAGGCGTCCGTTTCGTAGACATTCTTCTTACCCCCAAGGATCGCGGCGGTGCGTTCCAGTCCCATACCGGTGTCGACGCAGGGTGCCGGCAGTTTCTCAAGCGTCTTTTCATCGACACGGTTGTACTGCATGAAGACGTCGTTCCAGATCTCCATCCATTCTTTCGGATATGTGCCTTTGTTGCCTTGTGGTTCGCCTTCTCCTACCCAGTAGAAAATCTCCGTGTCGGGTCCGCAGGGTCCTGTCGGTCCGGCGGCCCACCAGTTGTCTTCGGCAGGAAGATACGCGATACGGTCTTCCGGCATTCCGAGCGATTTCCAAATACCAGCGGATTCCTCGTCGCGCGGCGCGTTCTCGTCCCCGGCAAAGACCGTCACGGAAAGCATCTTGGGATCGAGGTTCAACCACTCCTTCCCGGTGAGGAATTCCCATGACCAGCGGATGGATTCCTCTTTGAAATAGTCACCGAGGGACCAGTTGCCGAGCATCTCGAAGAAGGTGAGATGCGTATCGTCCCCCACGTCGTCGATATCGCCGGTCCGGACGCATTTTTGCACGTCAACTAGGCGTTTGCCCATGGGATGCGGTTTGCCGAGAAGGTATGGGACCAAGGGCTGCATCCCGGCGGTATTGAAGAGAACCGAAGGATCGTTCTCCGGAACGAGCGAAGCCGAAGGAATGATAGAGTGATCCTTCCCGGCAAAAAAATCCAGATAGCGTTTGCGGATATCGGCAGTCTGCATAGGTTCTAGTGGCGCGAAAGTTTCTTTTCTATCTCCTGGTAGCCGTGGCGGTCGAGGTCGTCCCCGAAAAGGTCCCGGAGGGACTCCATCGCCTTCGTGACATCGAGCGGGTCGCTGCATTCACGCGCGATGGCGTTCAGCTTGGAGAGCTGCGAATCATGAAGTTCGACGGAGCGACTGACGACATCTTTGACGATTTTTAAGAACGTGTCTTTGGTCATATATGGAATCAAATCAGATTGATCTGTCTCCGTACCCGGGCGATCTCACCTTCAAGGACGGTGATCTGCCTGGAAAGATCCTGGTCCGCCCGCTCCTTGGCGTCGATATCGAGTTTGAGCCGGGACATCTCATTCTTGATCCCTCGAAGATCGGTGACGATCGCCTCGCGCTTCCCTTCGAGACGTTTCTTATCGCTTTGAAGGATGAGCAGTTCGCTTTCCAGGCGACGACTCCTGGCCTTCTTTTCGGAACTATCGTCATTCATGTCGGAGAAAGTCATAGCGAAATATACGTAAAGGATACGTCAGTATAGCAGGTACCGCCCGTCCTGACAACGCGCTATTCGTCTTTCCCCGGTTCGACGATGACGGTTACCCGGCCGGCTGATTTGGGAATCGTAGAAGTGAAGAAATTCGGATGGAAGGACACTTCGATCTTCTCGATCTCGGGAAAGCTCCCGAGGGTTTCCCTGATACCGTCCTCGTCCTGTCCTAGGAGGGCGTCCCGTACCCGCTCGCTCTCGATGATCGACTCCAGGAGGATATCCGCATGCACCTTGAGCCGGAGCGTCCCCTTGGGGAAATCCGGCAGAGCCTCGCCGTAGCGGAGATCTATCGACTTGGGAGCGAACTTCACGCCGCGAACCTCCTTGGTGTATTCCTTGGTGATCGATTCCCGGATAGCCTGCTCCGAATACACGAATGCTTTCACGTGGTAACGCTGTCGATAGTCGAAGCTGCTTCCGACCGTACCGACCTGAGGCAGGGCGGCCTCATTGAGCGGAGTCATCTCCATCGCTTCTTCCAGGATCTTCTCTCCGGGGTTGAGCTTCTCACTTATGGCCTTCACGAAGGCTTCCTGGGCCTGTTTCTTCCCGTCCGTTTCGGCCTTTTCCAGATCGGCTTTGGAAATGACCAGGGTATCCGATCCGCCCTCGCCGCCGCCGGTAAAGGCCTTCACTGATTTGGCGGAGAACTTGCCATATTTGGGACTCCCCTTGAATCCGGGGATGGTGAAGGTGCTCGGGCCGACATTGTATTCCGAACCCGACTGATCGGCGACCACTGAGGCTTCTATGGCACCGGGCTCCTGTTTGCCTGCGGTCGTGGTCATCCCGGGAACGGTCACCCCTTCGGTCAGGCGGAAGATTTTCCCGTCCGTTTCCAGGCGAGTCGTCGCCACCAGGGGTTGCGGATCGGCGGAATATTCATTGTAAATGACGACCGTACCGCGAGCCTTGTGATTGGCTGCACCAGATTTCCCGGTGGCCGCGACGGACAAGGCGACTTCCTGGTCTCCTTCCACGACTCGGACGGCGAGCCTGTCGTTCTCGAAAACGGTATCCGCGCTCTCAGTCACCGTATGGGGTGTCACGAAGATTTCCGCCTTGGGAAGGAAGAGGAAGACCCCGACACCGATCAGAGAAAGCAGGGAAATACCGCCGAGAATGAAGATGATGGATTTGGCCTTGTGATGGACATGGGGCGGAATGGGCGCTCCTTCGGTAGGAGCCTTGTTCGGTAGTGACGGCATGGCCGGTGCTTTTTTCGGAAGAATCGCCTGTCCGTTCCCGTTGCTGAAAAAATTCTTGAGTCGTTCGCCTCGATCGCTAAGTGGTTGCTCGGCAGGACGTTCCGGCAGTCTCGTCGGCCGCTCCATGGGTTTTGCCTGGATCTCCGGCCGTACCTGCTGATACGGAGAGACGGTGTTCTGAGGAGGAACACTTGCCCGTTCCGCCTCTTGTTTTTTGGTCATTTCTTCCATGTAGCGCGTGGAATTGAGACTGGTCTGCTTGGCTGGTGAAGCGTTGCGGATACGAAGCGTCTGGGGCTGTGGAACAGAAGGAGTCATCCTTTGCTCCGGTGCCGGTTGAGTCTGTGAAGGAGATACTTCCGGGGAGGCGTAGAAGTTGGAGGAGCCGATATTCTCGGAGCGAGGGATGTACTCACGTACGTCTTTTGTTTCTTCCGAAACGATGCGTTCGTTTCCTTCGGACGCCTGGTATGGTGAGATTTCCACCCGTTCGTTCTTCTGGGAGAAGTCCTCGGTATACTGCTCCGTCTCGATGCCAGCCTTGTCCGCTAGATTCCGTCCGATCTCATCCTGAGTGACGATCACGATCTTCTTGCCGAGCTTTTCCGCCTCGCGCTGAAAGAGGCGCAGATTGACGATGCTCTGCAGGACAAGCGCCCGTTTCGGAAAGACGAAGGTGTTTTCCTCTGAACTCGATTTGCGCAGACGGCCGATGACCGAGATGATCTCCTCGTCGGATTCGATGTAGAAAGTCTGTGGCATAGCGTGCTTTTTAGTTCTCTTTCTCTTTTTTGTATTACATTCCTCCTCTAATCATTTCTCGATGGATTCCATACTGCGGCGCAGTATCGAGGAAAGCATCTTTTCCTCTTCGAGATGGTCGAGCAACGCGAGATGAGCCAATCCGATCGGTGTGATGTCCTGCGGATTGCCGAGCTCTCCGGTCATATCGGTGATGCGGGCTACGTCCCGCGGCTGCAGGAAACTCACCTGTGGTGTCTTGGCAAAGGGAAGTCCGGCCGCCCACTCGGGAGACAAAAGAGACGCTTTGATCCCGGGAAGGGCCGATCCTCCGCCACAGAGGAAGATGCGCGACGGCAAGAGGTCCGTTTCGGCGAACTCCATGAGCGAGAGTTCCACACCACCGAGCCAGACACGACAGTCGTCGGCATAGATCGCGGCAATCCGGTCCACTTCATCGCTTCGTAGGCGTCCGTTGGAATAGTTTATCTTCATCTGTTCCGCCATCTCGAAGCTCAGGTTGAACTCCTGAACCAGACGTTTGGTAAAGGCACGACCGCCGAGGGCGAACATCTTGGTTCCTTCCAATCCGCCGTTCCGTACCACGGCAATGTCCGTCGTCCCGCCGCCCACGTCGATGAAAATGGCACTGAAATCGAGCATATCCTCAACCTCTACGGAACGGGCTACCGCATACGGTTCAGCCGCGATAGAAAGCAGATCGAGATCGAGTTCGTCGGCGATGGTCTGTAGTGCCCCGAGATGGATCATCGGCGCATAGGCATTGAAGACGCTCATGGAGACGTCTCGGCCCTGAAAGTTGGTCGGGTTGGCGATATGGTATCCGTCGATACGGACGTCGACGATTGCGGCGTTTATGAGCTTCACATCGATGTCGTTTTGCCCTGTTTCCCAGGAAAGCTGCCGCTTGATACGCTCATAGGCTTTTTCCTGGACCTTTTGGATGATCATTTTGAGCTCCGGCATGCCGATATGGACTTCCGGATTGACGCGTTCGTAATGCACCGTGGTCGTCGTCCCCTTGACGAGCTCGCCAGCGATACCGATGATGCTCTTTTCGACGCGTTTCACCTTGGCCTTTTCTTTGGCGAGGGCGATGGCTTCGCGGGACGATTCGATGACGCCGCTGATATCGGCCACGGCCCCGCTCTGCATGTTGCCGGCCTTCTGGGCGGCCCGGCCGACACCGATCACGACACCGCGCTTGCCCTCCCCGTCGACGCGGAAAATGAGGGCTTTGACGACTTCGGTACCGATATCGAGCGCCAACAGGAGATCGTTATCGGATTTCCAGGGAAGAGAGGAAAAAAGTCCCATAAAGTCAGTGAACAGCTAACAGGAAACAGTTAACAGTATTCTCATTGTACCATCAATCCAAACGTTTCGGAACGATGTGCGAGACGATTCTCTCAATCTCGTCTTTCCGGAGGAGTCCTTCGCCCGCGCCGTAGTACCCGACGACGCTCCCGCTGTTGGCCATGCCGTAGGCGAGTGCCTCACCGAGCGTTTTCCCCAAGAGGATCGCTCCGAAAAATCCAGAACCGAAGGCATCCCCCGCCCCGGTCGAGTCTATCGCCTTACTCCGCGTATGGATGGGACAGTACCAATATTCCCGGCCATCGTAGCCCCAGGCACCGCGCTTGCCATCGGTCATACCGATCATCTGAGCGCCGTTTCGGAAAAGAAACTCCAGAAGAAATTTCTCATCATCAAGGGATTCCCCTGAGAGCGGGGCATCCGCCTGGAGGGCAAGTTCGATGGCCTCGTCCTTGTTGAGAAGAAGGATATCGGTCTCCGCGACCACGCCGAGGACAGTGTCCGCGTCGCTTTTGATATTGTGCTGTCCCGGATTGAGTGCGAGTTTGAGATTCCCCTTTCGTTTGGCGGAAAGGATCTTCCCAATGTTGTCCTGCCAATCGCCGTTCAGGGCGCTCACGAAGAGCCACTCCGTCTCAGTGAGCTGATCTTCGAAGACTTCCAGACGCTCGTTGGCGTCACGGTTATGAAAAATGGTGCGTTCGGCGTTCTGGGTGAGGACGATGATGGCCGAGAGATCGGTCTTGATCCCCGGTTCGACGAAAAGATGCTCACGATCGACGTTTTCTTTCTTGAGGTTCTCGATGACCCATCGCCCGATGTCGTCCCCGCCCACCTTGCTGTAGCAGGCCGCCCGGTGTCCGAGGCGCGAGAGTCCCGTGGCGACATTAGCCGCCACGCCGCCCACCGCCTCGTAGCGGTCGTCGACACGGTACTTGCCACCCAGTTCAAAAGCGACCTTTTCCTTGGCGGTAATGTCTTCCGGAGTCTCGATGACGATACCCTCGTCGGTCGGAAAGAAGATATCCTTGGAGGTCGACCCGATGCAGATGACCCGCACCGGTTCTTTCTTGAAAAACATGGTTTTGTTTTTATGTGATACTATTTCTCCGATTCCCAGATGGCGAGGAGGCGGTTGTATTTGGCGAGACGTTCACCGCGGGAGAGGGAGCCGGTCTTGATGAATTCCGCGCCAGTCCCGACGGCAAGATCCGCGATGAAGTCATCGATCGTCTCGCCCGAGCGGTGCGACACGACACGGTTCATGCCGTGCTTCTCGGCGAGCTTCATGCAATCGAGTGTCTCGGAAACCGTACCGATCTGATTGACCTTGATAAGGACGGCGTTACAGGCATTTTCCGTGATGGCCTTCTCGAGACGCTTGACGTTGGTGACGAGGAGGTCGTCGCCGATAAGCATAAGTTTCTTCTTCCAGGCGGTTTCTTCTTTCTCAAGCTTTTCCTTCATCTGGGCCCAACCGGACCAGTCTTCCTCGTGGAGGCCGTCTTCGATAGAAACGACACTGTATTTTTGGATCCAGTCGCGGTAGACATTGACGAGACTCTCGCGCGAGAGCGAGACGTTCTCGGGTTTCAGTGCGTACTGATCCTCGGTCGGTTCATAGAAAGAATTGGCTGCGACATCAAGTCCGATGAAGACCTGTTCACCCAAACGGTAGCCGGCATCCATGATGGCCTGCCCGATCATCTCAAGCGCCCGGGTGTGACTCTCGAGGCGCGGTGCGAAGCCACCCTCGTCACCCACTCCGACAGAGAACCCTTCTTTTTCGAGAAGTTTTTTGAGTGCATGAAAAATTTCGCTTCCGGCGCGGAGCTGCTCAGGATAGTCTGCGATCCCGGCGGGAACGACCTTGAACTCCTGGGCCGAGAGACCGGAGTCACTGTGTTTGCCGCCGTTCAGGATATTGAACATCGGGATAACGAATGCTTCGGATTTCTTCGTTCCATAGAGCGTTTCGATGTGTCGGTAGAGCGGGAGCTTGACGGAAAGAGCGGCGGCCCGACAGGCGGCGAGCGATATGCCGAGGATGGCATTGGCCCCGAGACGGCCCTTGTTCTCAGTCCCGTCGAGCGCGATCATCTTCTCATCGAGCGTCTTCTGGTCGTTTGCGTCCATCCCGAGGACAGCGTCACGGAGTTCACCGTTGACATTGGAAACCGCTTTGAGGACACCGAGACCGTCGTAGCGGCTTGTGTCACCGTCACGGAGCTCCACCGCTTCGAAGGCGCCTGTCGAAGCACCGGATGGCACGCCGGCCGTCGCAACTGTGCCGTCTTCGAGCGTAACCGTCACTTCTACCGTCGGGTTGCCACGGGAATCCAGGATCTCTCTCCCCTTCACATCCGTAATCTTGCTCATAAGCGTTCGGAATCAATTATTTTTATGTTCCCTCCACCTTGCTCTTTTCTCGACCCGCTCACTCACTCCCATACCATATCTGGTACCTATGTATCCTCAGTGGTCGTTTTGTTCGCTTAGTACAAATTTTGTCTTTGAGAAAAACAAAAGTCTTTCGGCACAAAATTTGTAAAATTCTCGAAAAGCCAAGGTGTTCAGGAACAAGAAATTCTTCTGTCCAGTATATCCTATCCTTCAAGTGCTACCAAACCAGGAAGCGTCTTGCCGCTCATATACTCGAGCATCGCGCCGCCGCCCGAAGAGACGAAGCTTATCTTATTCATGACATTAGCCGCTTCGACGACCGCGATCGATTCGCCGCCGCCGATCACTACCATCGCGTCGCTTTCCAGGAGAGCATTGAGGATGACACCGGTGCCGATGTCGTAGGGTTTCTCCTCGAACTTGCCCATCGGTCCGTTCCAGACGATGGTTTTGCCCGTCTTGATGATCTTGGCATAGTAAGCCGCCGTCTCCGGGCCGATATCGAGACGCTTGTCCGAATCGAAATCGTATGGCAGGAGCACTTTCGGCGAAAATTCGATTCCCTGATCAAGGGCTTCGTTGGCGATCTTTCCTCCTACCAGGACACAGTCATAACGCTCTTCCATGGCGCGGATGAGCGGAAGCTTGGTCTCGATCTTGGCACCGCCGATGACCGCGATGGCCGGGTGTTCCGGTGCGAGACGGACCTGATCGAGCTTCTCTATTTCCTGGAGCAATCGGAAACCGGCACAGGACGGCAGGAGCTTAGGCACCTTGGTCACGGACGCATGCTCGCGATGACAGACGCTGAAGGCCTCGTTGACGAACACCTCGAAGGGTTTGGCAAGCGCCGCCGCGAACGTCTCATCTCCTGTCTCCTCCTCGGCGTGGAAACGCACATTTTCCAGGAGAAGTATCTCTCCATCGGAAAGGTTCGAAAGTGCCGCTTCCACCGGTTCCCCGACACATTCCGGCACGAAGACCGTCTTTCTTCCCATGGCACGCTCCACCGCTGAAACGAGACGGCTGCTCGAAAAGGCCGGATCAGGTTTGCCGTCCGGACGACCGAAGTGTGTGAGAAGCGCTACCCGCGCACCGGGCTGTGAACAAAGAAAATCGACGGTCTTCTTGACGATAACGAGACGAAAATGCTCCTCAATCCCGACGATGTCATTCATCTCGACGTTGAAGTCGACACGGACCAGCACTTTCTTTCCGGAAACATTTACTCCTTCGAGAGACCTCAACGCCATAGACCTTAGTATTTTAAACGTCTTAATTCAGATATTTCGAGAAATGCTTGCCCATCCCGAGAATCCCGATCATGACTCCGACGAGGGCGGTCATCGCCGTGAAGACCCAGGCGCGCATGACGATCTTGGGCTCCGGCCAACCTTTGGCCTCGAAGTGATGATGCAAGGGTGCTGCGAGGAAGAGTTTGCGTTTGAAGAATTTCTTGCTCATGAGCTGTAGCGCCACGCTCCCCGATTCGAGAACGTAGATAAACACGATGATAAACAATACCAGTGCGGAATCGGTCAGCATGGCTACCACGCCGAGCGTCGTTCCCAGGGAAATGGCACCGGTATCACCCATGAAGAAGCGCGCCGGATAGATATTGAACCAGAGGAACGCGAGGAGCGCGCCGGAAATGGCGGCACAGAACGCCGCAAGGTCCACCCTGTTCTGAAGGAACGCGATAAGCGCGAATGATGCGAACGCGATGAGAAGTACCCCGCCGTTCAACCCGTCGAGACCATCCGTCTCGTTAGAGGAAATGGCCGTGAAGAGGATGACAAAGAGAAAGAGCGGGATATACCACCACCCGATGGAAAAATCACCGACCGCCGGCACGTGGATCTTGTCCCAACCGAGCTTTTCATAGAACCACCAGGCACCGCCTCCCGCGATGGCAAAGAGCCACCAGAAACGGTAGGCGAACCGCATCCCGCCGCCCTTGTTGCTCCCATAGCCGCGCACGCTCATGTAGTCGTCAAGAAGCCCCAGGATACCAGCTGAAACGAGGAAAAAAAGCGGCAGCCAGACCTGGGAACGTCGCAGGAAATCCAGACGGGCGATGAAGTTGGTATCGGTCCAGGTCGCGATGATCGGAAAAAGATAGTGGGAGAGATAGACGAGGATGAGTACCGATACCCAGACCAGGAACCCTCCCATAGTCGGCGTCCCGGACTTGCAGGCATGGAGCTTGCTCACATACGTGAGCTTCTCGCCGTTGACGTCGTTCTTCTTGATCTTGATGCCGATCTTTTTCTGATAGAGAAGATGCGTCCACAGAGGAGTCAAAAAGAATGCCAATAAAAAAGCCAGGAGCCCGGTCGTGAGCACCTTCATGACATTGATGACTTCGGGAATGTTTTGGACCTGAGCTATCTGAAACTCCATATCATTTCCAAGAAAAGGTCTGGAAACTCCAATTGAACATCGATCGCACGCTCTCCCACCGGTATTGATCGTCGAGCACCACGGCGACTACCTTGTGCTCCCGGGAAGGATCGGCGGCAACAGCCAAGAGCGACCGTCCCGCGAGCGGGGTGAACCCGGTCTTCGTCCCGATCAGGTTCGGCATCTGTCCCAAGAGCTCATCCGTATTGAAAATCTCGTGGCTGTAGCGACCGTCTATCGAATAGATGTTCTGCTTCTCCATCCGCATCATATCCCAAAGAGTATCGTGCTTCAAGGCTTCGGCGGTGATTCGCGCGATATCGCGGGCGGACGAATAGCACTCATGCTCGCGACCGTCCGGCTCGAGACCGGAGGGTGTACAGAAGTGCGAATTCTCCAGACCGAGCTCCTTGGCGCGGTCGTTCATGATCCTGGCGAAGCCCTCCTGCGTCCTCCCGAGGTGCTTGCCGAGAGCGATCGCCGCGTCATTGGCGCTGTTCATGAGCGCCGCCTTGAGGAGGTCGCGGACCGTGAGACGTTCCCCGACCTTGAGGCGTTCGCCGTTGCAGAATCCGGAACGCGGACAGCCGACACGTGTCCCCTCGGCATAGACCGCCTCCTCATCAATGGTGACGGCCTCATCGAGGTTCCCGATCTGCTCCATGACGATAGTCGCCGTGAAGATCTTGGTGAGTGAAGCGATCTGGCGCCGGTCGTCGGCGTTGTGTCCATACAGGAGACGCCCCGAATCCGTATCCAGGATGGCCGAGGCATGGGCAGTCGGAACAGCAAAACCGGAAGTCGGATATTTCGGTACCGGCTGGAACGCTGTCGCCATCTCGCGGCTTTCCGCCACGAACGGCAGGAGTTTTTCCTCCTTCGGTCCATCAAAGCGCCTGGTTTCATCGCTCTCACCCGAAAGCAATGAAAAAATACCGGCACCGCGCGCTTTCAGTGCGCCGCCGTTCTCCATGACGAACCATCCGAGAACACCAAGGACGATAGTGATACCGAGAAATACTCTCATATCATTCTTTTTCCGTTTCCTTTATCTCTTGCACGCTGTCGACACTTTTTCCTGTCTCCGGATGAGATTCACCGGAAACCTCCTCCACTCCCTCCAGGATGACCTTGAGCCGTTCATCCTGGGAAAGCGTCTCATACTCAGGCAGGTCTTTCGTTCCGGAAAGTCCGAGCACCTGGAGCAGACGAAAGGACGGCTGATAGACATACCCGCGGGCATCATGAGGATTCCCCTGACGCTCGATGAGGTCACGGAGGAGGAGGTTTCGGAGCGTGAAGCTGCAGTTCACGCCACGGATTGCCTCGATCTCGGAGCGGGTGATGGGCGCACGATAGGCGATGATGGCGAGCACTTCGAGACCGGCTTTGCTCAAGTTTTCCGAAAGCGTCGACTTGGTGAGATCCTCGACCGCCGCAGCATTCTCCGGCTTGGTCGCGAGCATCACCTGATCGCCCTTCTCCATGAGCATGAGTCCCCGTTCCTCGTCGGCGGCATATTTCTCCTTGAGCGCACCGACCGCCTCGCGCAGCTCGCTCTCAGGGATGCGAAGCGTCTTCATGAGACGCGTGAACGAGAGCGCTTCGCCGCTCACGAAGAGAAGCGCTTCCAAGGATGAGAGAAGGTGTTTTTTTTCCATAGGGGGAGATTTCAGACGTTCGCTTTTTCAGGACGCTTGAGGATGATGTCTGCGAAAAAATGCTTCTGTTCGACGAAGATGAACCGCTGCTTGACGAGCTCCAGGACCGCGAGGAACGAAACGATGATGTCTACGGTGTTCTCGGCGCCCTTGGTAAGTTCCGAAAAGGACGTCTCGATCCGATCGGCGAGCGTGCCCTGAAGCGTCAGGATCTTTTCTTCCAGGGTGATGACACGTTCCAGTTCCTTTTCCGGCAGTTCCTCAAACACCGGTATCTCGCCGAGCACATCGAGGAAGTGTCCCTTGAGGGACTCTGCCGTCAGATCCTTGGGCGGATAGAAGACGACCTGCGTCCCGAGAAAACTCTCCCGGGCGAAAGCACCCCGCGAACGAAGCATCTCAATCCCCATCTTCTGCGCCGCCTCCCGGAAATACTTGTACAGTTTGAGTCTGGTCTCGAGATCATCCATCGCCTCTTCCTCGTCGTCGCTGAATTCCAGGACCGGCAGAAGTGCGCGTGATTTGATCAGGATGAGGCGCGCCGCGATGGAGAGAAACGAGGCGAGACTCTCCAGGGAGATGGACCGTTCCTCCTCGATGTACTTGAGATACTGGTCGGCCACCTGCGCCAGACTCACCTGGGTGATATCGAGCTTTTCCTTTTCGATAAGCGAAAGCAGAAGGTCGAGCGGCCCTTCGAACTGATCAAGACGGAAATGGTAAGGCATAGCAAAAAAAGACACCGGATGTCTTTTGTAGTGTACCATTTTTCTTGTTACGAAGCCAATTCCCGTTCACTCTCCGTGTCCTCGAGGGCGAAAGCAGAAAGGAGAGAAAAGGAGAGCATGAGCGCCACGATGAAGAAAAGCCCCTGGACCGGCAGGAAGACAAGGAAAACGGCCGATACCAGAGCACCGACGATATTTGCCACCGGGCGGGCGGTCCGGAAGAAGGCGATGACATCCATGTCGTTCCCGTCGATCTGCTTGTAGAAATACGAGTCGCGCAGGATCTCGATGCCGGCGATACCGACACGCGTGAGAAAGAGCGCCCCGCCCCACACGAAGAGACTGGTCGAATCCAAGAATCCGAGCACAGCCGTCGCCCCCAGGACGATACAGAGACTCCCGATGATGAGCTCCTTTTCTCCGAAGCGTTTGTCCGCCAAGACACCGAGCGGGTACTGCAGGAACACGAACGGCAGAAGCATGATGGTGAAGATGATACCGATGTCGTGCCACGCGAAATCCAGGGATCGCAGGTAGATCGGCATGTAGACGATCATGATGGCATAGAAGAACTCCATGCCGAAGGAGACATGGTAGATCCGAAGGAGATTTTTCTCCCGGAGCATCTTGGTCAGGGTCTCGCGCAGACGAAGCCGCTCCTGGAACACGGCGTTGTCCCGCCGGAACCCCAAGAGCGTGATGAGAAACACGACGATGTACCCCAGCACAAGGAAAAAGAATATCCCCGAGTACCCGTACCGCTCCAGCGCCACCGTCGAGAGGAACGGTGAGAGCAGGAGTCCGGCATTCATGATGGTGAGGTAGAGACCGCGGATACGTCCGGAAAGTTGGTCTTTGGAAAAGCTCTCCAAGAGGATGTCGAGCGCCACCCAGGTTGTGTTGGAGACGATGATGAAAACGAGCATGACCACGATGCCTGTCCATGCGACGGAGAGATGAGACAGGAGCGTGCTCGCCATGATAAGAAGCGCGAGGCAGAAGAGTAGGATCCGGACCTTGCCCACGCTCCGGATGAGCGGCTGGAGGAAGAAGAGCGTCATGAGGACGCCGCCGTAAGCGATGAGATAGAACACCCCGACGTTCTCGCTCCCGGACGCTTCCGCGAAATACGTCGAGAGAACGTAGATGAGAAAGGCGTCCAAGAAACCAAAAAGAGACGATACCAGGCTTACCAATCGTACCTTGTTCTTGTTGAAATTCTCGGAATGCATTTTTGTTTTTCTAAAAAGCTAAGAAGCTAACGAAGCTACAAGCTATTTGAGGCATCCAGCCTTGTATCCTCGCTTCTCGGCGTCTTCTTTGGCTGCGAAACACACTCTGTTCTCCGGTTTGATCCGCTTGGCGCAGGAACTGCTCGGGAGGTGGTACTTGTCGGAATTACGACTGCCGACGAACGCGCACTGTCCCTGCTTCGAAGCCGTCTCCGTGCCCGACTTCACGACTCCGGAAGAAAGATCTCTTGTCGGATTTTCTGATCCCTGACCCCTCACACCTGACCCCTGTTCAGGAGCGCTCGGGATCTCGATCAGGAGCGGCTTGGTTTCCGTTCCCTTTCCTTGGATGAATCCCCCGCCGAATGACAAAGCACCTACCGCCAGAAGGCCAAAAAACAGGAATATCCTGTCTTTTCTCTCGGACAGCCACTGTTTCACCCGAAACAGCCTTTCTTTCATTCTTTCGTACAGGTCTTTCATACCGGAGAGAAGCGGAATTGACAGAGTGGCGGAATATGCTATACTTTTCCAGTATACAGAAGTTCAATAAGGTGTAAATACTATGGCAACCAGAAAAGCAGGCGGTTCTACCAGTCTCGGCCGTGATTCGATTTCCAAGCGTCTCGGAGTCAAGATCTACGGCAACCAGCTCGCGGAAAGCGGCAATATCCTCGTCCGTCAGCGCGGGACCAAGTTCCACGCGGGCAAGAACGTGAGCCGTGGCGAAGACGACACCCTTTTCGCGCTCATTTCCGGAGTCGTCGAGTTCCAGACCCGCAAGGTCAAGGACTTCACTGGCAAGCTCGTCTCCCGCACCTTCGTGAACGTCCTTCCGAAGAAGTAGAGATCAGTATTGTGTATTTTGTATCAGGTATCTTGTCAAAAAACCGGCCTCAGCCGGTTTTTTGTTTCTGCAATACGTAATACTTGATACAAGATACATCATGCCTTTCTCCCACAGGCTTTGAGGAAAGCGACGAAGAGTGGGTGCGGTCTCAAGAGGGAAGACTGGAACTCCGGATGGAACTGAGTCGCGAGAAAGAAGGGGTGTTTCCCTCGCGGGAGCTCGGCTACCTCCATGAGGATGCCGCTCGGTGACACGGCCGAGAAGGTAAGTCCCGCTTCCTCGAGCATCTTCACATATTCCGGATTGACCTCGTAGCGATGACGGTGACGCTCCAAGACGGACGACTTGCCATAGGCTTCCGCCGCGAGAGTGTCCGGCCGGATGAGCGCCTCGTAGTGACCGAGCCGCATGGTGGCACCGTAGTTCTTTTTCCGCAGGTTCTCTTTCTGCTCCGGCATGATGTCGATGACCGGATGACCGGTCTTTTTGTCGACTTCAGTGGTATGGGCGCCACGCAGTCCCAGGACATGTCGCGCATATTCGATCACCATGAGCTGCATGCCGTAGCAGAGTCCGAAATACGGGATCCCGTTCTCCCGACAGAAACGGATCGCCGAAATCTTTCCCTCGATGCCACGACTGCCGAAACCCCCAGGAATCAGCACGCCGTCGAATTTTTTCAACTCTTCCAGTTTCTTCGGGTCTTCCTCGTACTCCGTGCTGTCGATCCAGGTGAGTACGGGCTTGCGTCCCACTTCGCAGGCGGCATGTTTGAGCGCCTCGATGACGCTGATGTAGGCGTCGGAGAGAACGAAATCCCCGGTCTTGAAATATTTGCCGACGACCCCGATACGGACCTCATGCTTGGCGTTATGAATACGCCGGACGCGTTTCTCCCATTCGCCGAGATCATGCTTCTTGGCCTTGAGATTGAGCTTTTTGAGAATGATGCGTCCGAGATCGTCTTTCTCGAAATTGACCGGCACGTCGTAGATACTCTCGACATCCGGCGCGCTCACGACGTCTTCTGTCCGCACGTTGCAGAAGACAGCGATCTTTTCCTTGCGCTTCTCATCGAGCGGTCGGTCGGCCCGGGCGATGACGATGTCGGGTTGGATACCGGTACCATTGAGCGTCCGGACCGCATGTTGGGTCGGCTTGGTCTTCATCTCACCCACCTTGGACGGCGTCGGCACATAGCTTACGATGGCGGTGATGACGTTGTCGGGTTCCTCGATCTTCATCATTCGGACCGCCTCGAGAAAGAGAATGTTTTCGTACTCCCCGACCGTCCCGCCGATCTCGATGATGGCGATATCAGCCTTGGCCTGCTCGGCGGCTTTTCGGATGCGACCGATGACCTCCATCGGGATATGCGGCACCACCTGGACGCATTTTCCCTGGTATTCGAGGTTGCGTTCCTTTTCGATCACGGTCTTGTAGACGAGACCGGTCGTCATGTAGTTGTCACGGGTGAGCTCGACTCCGAGGAAGCGCTCGTAGTTTCCCATGTCCTGGTCCGTCTCATAGCCATCCTTGAGGACGAAAACCTCACCGTGCTCCGTCGGATTCATCGTACCGGCATCGACGTTGATGTAAGGGTCGATCTTGAGAGCCGTAACGTTGAGCCCCTTGGACTGGAGGATTTTGCCGATGGAGGAGACCGCGATACCCTTGCCGACGCCGCTCATCACCCCTCCGACGACAAATATATATTTGGTTTTTCCTGATTTTTTTTTGGCCATATTTTTACATTTAAAGCGAAAGAGCCGCTGCTTCGGTAAAGAAGAGACGGCTCCTTGTGAAGATACCTGGATGGATCTGAGACTATTCGGCCTCGATCGTGACTTCGAACTTGGCTTTGATATCGTTTCCGAAATGAGCTTCCACCGCGAACGTCCCGACTTCCTTGAGCGGTTTTTCCAGGGCGATGTGCCTGGCTTCGATCTCTGTTCCTGTCGCGCTCACAGCGGCCGCGATCTCGTCGGCACCGACGGAACCGAAGAGCTTGCCTTTCTCAGCCTTGGTCTTGATCGTGATCGTCTTGCCATTGATAGCCTCGGCCTTGGCTTTCGATTCCGCTGTCGCTTGGGCGGCATCTGTCTTTTTCTTGGCGATAATCTTCTCGGCCTGCTTGATCGCGCCCGGCGTCGCGAGCTCTACCAATCCCTCGGGCAGCAGAAAATTGAATCCGTATCCGCTTCGGACTTCTTTCACTTCGCCGGCCTTGCCGAGCTTGGGAATATCTTGCAAAAGGATGACTTTCATACGGGAACCACTGTGACTTTTTACTCGTTTCAGGATACCGCATCCCGGCCATTCTGGCAAGCCCGCGCGGCGACTATGTTCCGGAACCACGGGGCTTTACAAAATCCGAAAATCGTGTTTAATTGAATCGATGTCCCTTAACAAACGGCCGATAGTAACCGGAGCTAAGGGTGTATCACGCTTTGTTCACTTAAAAATTCGGAGCTTTGCACAATATGAACACAACCACCTTTAACATAAGAATGGCGGCCCATAATGCCGGCCAGTCCGTTGGGTCCTTTATCGAAGGACTGAACATCACCTCTATCGGCGAGGCAACACAAGCTGTCAAGAACGCCCCGTCCCAACTCAAAGCGAACGATTCCCCGATGCTCGCCATGATGGTGCTCCGTAAGTGGCTGCTCACGGTCATCAAGGACAACCAGTACGGCCTTGACGCATCCCTGATTCGACAGCTCGACGGAAAACCGACGGAGGATATCGTCATCGTCCTCACCCTGCATGCCAGACGCACAAGGAAGGGATCGGCTGAACAGCTGGTATGGGAAATCCACCATTTCATCTGCTCGCACGGTCTGAAGCAGTCGTTCGGTGACGCGATCCATGCCATTACCGGCCAACTTGATGCGATCGATGCCAGACCGGAATCGACCAAACAAAAGAAGACTGGACGGCACTTCGGTCAACAGCATCTCTAGCCTTCCCCATCGTGGGAAGCGAAAAGCCCTGGTCACGTGCTACGTGCCAGGGCGTTCTTTTTTCTTAACGAAGGAGTTCAGGTCGGCAGGATCGTATCCTCGATCACTTCCGCCATCGTCGTGACGAAATTGACACCTTGCGACAGCATGCCTTTCCCGATCACGATACAGCCACCAGCCTGATCGACTGTACTCGAGAGAACATGGCCGTTCCGGCTTCTGACGTGTTCGCAGTATCGCCGGGTAGCCGTGCCGGTCACGAGATACTGGAACCCTTCCCGGTTGAATGACTTCAGCTGAAGATGGCATCCTTGGAACTGGAACAGCGCAGCGTCACAGATGACTCCTCCGAGTCCTATCCGTCGGACGAAATCCAGCGTTTCCTGGAGTTTCCCCGTCGGAAAGAGCCTGGTACCGTCCGGTTCAAGATTGACCAAGACGGCCTTCCCCAACATCTGGAACACTTCCCAGACTTCCCGGTCACGGAAATTCACCCGCCAGTCGACGGTAATCTGGTCACCATCGGCCAACTGGAAGCTCCCGAGTGCCCGCTCCAGCGTCGGTGCGTTCCCATTGGCACGCAGATCATAGAGCATCCGTCCATGGGAATAGCGGATGCCCTCGATGAGGGGTCCGATGGATTGGTCGGATCCGCCGTTCTTGAGACGGACCTTCCTGACACCGTACTTAAAAGCTGTGTGTATGAGACGCTGCCGTTCCTCAAAGCTCTGACCGTCGCTCATATCGATACTGAGACACATCTTTTCCGCGACCGCTTCGTGAAAGAATTCTTGTTGGGAGAACATACCGACGACATCTGCCATTTTTGACTCCTTGTCTGGTTTTGCAATGAACATATGGGTGCTTCCACCCGGCTGAAAACAGGTATCCATTATAGCAGAAAAAAGCCTTGACGTCAAGACGAACGCCGGATTTTCCCTTTTACAGGACCTACAGGATGAGCATGCTGTCGCCGAAGGAATAGAAGGCGAAGCGATTCTCGATGGCGATCCGATAGAGATCGACGACGTTCTTCTTTGCCTGTTTGTCACGAAGGAACGCATCCACGAGGAGCATGAGCGACGTCTGAGGAAGGTGAAAGTTGGTGATGAGATGGTCGACCGCCAGGAACCGGTATGGCGGTAAGATAAAAATATCGGTTTTTCCGGTGTATGGTGTGAGCACTCCACCTCTTGAAAGAGATTCCAGCGTGCGCGTGGTCGTCGTGCCGACAGAAACGATTTTCCTCCCCTCTCGTTTTGCCGTGCTGATACGCTGCACCGTTTTTTCACTCACCTCGACATATTCCGGATGGAGTTTTCCTGTGGAAAAATTCTCCTCCCGAAGCGGGGCGAATGTCCCAAGACCGACATTGAGTGTCACGTGCGCGATATCGATATCTTTCTCATCGAGCGATCGGAAGACCTCGTCGGTGAAATGAAGCGAGGCGGTCGGGGCCGCGACCGATGCCTTCCCTTTGGTACCCTGGGCGAAGATCGTCTGGTAACGCCGGCGCAGCTCGTCCTCGGGTGTCTCTGCACCCTCGAGATAGTGCGGGAGCGGCGTCTCACCGAACGTTTCCAGAAGCGAAAAGAGATCGTGTCCCGACGCGGTCGAAAGTGTCACGGAAAAAACGTTTTCTTCCTGACCGATCACTTCGAAAAAATCCCCGTTCGGGAAAAACAATTTCTGTCCGATCGCCGTCTTGCGATCGACGATGATGGGGATATGACGTTCGTCCTCGATCTGGTTGGCCAGGACCAGGACCTCGATCTTGCCCCCGGTTTCCTTTTTGAGCCAGAGCCTCGCCGGAAGGACGCGGGTATCATTGAGCACCATGAGCGACTCTTTGGGCAGATAATTCGAAAGGTTGCGAAAGGTATCGAACGTCACCGTATCGGTCGCCGTGTCATAGACAAAGAGCCGCGCGCTATCTCGCGGTTCCACCCCCTGCCGCCGGATGAGTTCTGGCGGAAGGAAATAGTCGTATTGTTGGAGTTCGGAAAAACCCTGCATAAAAGGAAAAACCAATGTCTGCGACTCAAAAATCATAGCACCCTTGACAAATACTTGACAATGGTGTTGATTTTATTGTCGGACAGGTACATACTGAAAGCGTAAATACGGGTGTACTTGCGATGCGAAACCACGCGACGCAGGTGCGGTTCTTTTTTGCAGTTCAATTCATGGGAAGGGGAAAACCATGAAGACAAGCAAATTGCTCCATCCGAAGAATAGTCAAGAATTGATCGCTTACTGGCTGCTGTTCCATAAGCACGCCACAAGCATACTCGACGAAGAATGTCTCGTTCTCGGTCAGAGAAACATGGTTCAATGGTCGCTGTTCGAGGAGTATCGCCAACGGCGCATATGTCCGGCACAAGGCATCCCGGTTCCCACAACGGATCCGGATACGACCGATACCGAACTCAATATCCTGTTCATTGAGTGGTCGTCAAAGTTCGGCGAGACCATCGAGAAGCTTTTCGATGTACACCCGGAGTGGCGGAAAACATCCCTCACTCCTGAAGAAAGGGAAGAGATTGTTGACATCCTCGTGATGTGCACCAGTCACTGACCCCCCTGCCAACTGACAGAGTCTCCTTTGCCCCGAAGTCGTCACGCACGGCTCTCGGGGCGATCTTTTTTTAAGAGCCTGTCTGTAAATCCTCTTTCGTCGCGAAATTTCAAAATTTTGAGCGAAAGACGTGAAGGCGGAGGAGGGCTACTCGAAGGGTAACCCGACGAAACATGAACGTTTTGCAGCCAAAATTTTGAAATTGCAGCAGAATACGGGGTTTACAGACAGGCTCTCAAGAAGAAAAGCCCGCCACCGAATGTCGGCAACGGGCCTGTCGGAATGGGTTCCCAGGGAACTTGTCCCGGAACCCTAGAACTTCCATCCGTATGTCAGGGTCGTGATGTTGTGTTCGTCCCGCAGCGGATCGAACAGGGTGCGGATTTCCCGATTGGGACGACTGACATAAGTCAGCGCCACTTCCCCGTCATCTCCCAGACGCCATCGGAAACCGGCCGAGACCCCTCTCGAGATGCCGAGATACGCGGACACGTCCTCGTTCCATCGGTACTGTGCTCCGACAAAGAACTTGTCGCTCCCGCCGAACCGACCGCGATCGATGATCGGCGACCTGTCCCTCCGCAGATATTCCACCGCCACGGTCCACGATCCTACCTCAAAGGCCACTCCCATGGCCGGCCGGGATTTCGCCCACTCCGGTTTCCGCTCCTTCGGAACCGGGAACGGTTCGAAGAAATGCACCGAATGGAGCTTGAACCCCTGCCGTCCGAAAGACAACACCTGCGAAACGGACCCACCAGGCGGATCCAGACCGGAGACGTCCTGCGGCAATTCGACAAGGAAAGAGGCTCCCCGACCGACATGGGCGACGCCGAGAAGCGGCGGGGATTCCGCCCCGACAGGACTGGAAAAAGCGGCCAACGACAGGCCGACACAACAAAAAAGAACGGTTCGCATAACCACCCTCCTCTGGTGAACAGGCATTTGCCTGAGGATAGTATTCACCGTCCCAAAAAGAAAGTCAATCTGCTCCTACTCCTTACCAGCCGTTCGATTCTCCTCAGGTCATAAATCAAAACTCCTCTGTAAAAAAACAGAGGAGTTTTGATTTAGATGTGGACCTGAGGAGAATCGAACTCCTGCCTCTGCAATGCGAATGCAGCGTTGTACCACTTAACTACAGGCCCTTCTCACGTAGATTCGATTCTAGCGTTGTTTTCCGAAAAAATCAAGCTGGTGGTCGGACAGTCTCTCGGTCTCTACGGTCCTGATATCCTGTTCCAGGACGCTGTCGCCTTCGCCGAAGAGGAACTTGGTCCGGAGCTTCTTGCCTTCGAGAAAGAGCGGGAACCAATGGATGTCGTCCGGCCACATCGTGTCGTACGGGATCTCGTCGAATCCGAACCATTGCGGTTTCATCTCATCCGTTTCCATCGGCTCGCCGGAAAACGTATCCACCCGGAACACATGCACCTCGAGGATCTCGCCGCGGTTTTTCTCAAACTCGAATTCATGGACGCCGACCTCTTCCATTGTCTTGATCTCGACCCCACATTCCTCCTGCATCTCACGCTTGGCCGCCTCCTCGATCGTCTCACCGTCCTCCACCTTGCCCCCGAACCCATTCCATCTCCCCGCCCCGAATCCGCGTTTTTTCATCCCGAGGAGTACTTTGCCATCTTGTATCGCGAGGCACAACGTCAGGATTTTTCTCATATATTCATTGACTTTTCCTAATATTTATGACTAATATACCGCAGTTCATTTTGGAGGGTTTTCCCATGTGTATCCATATCACCCTGATCGGGCCCGGCGAAAAGTACGGCTATTCCAAAGGCGATATCCTGATCGAGCTCTCTCCGACAGGCTGCTGTTCCATAGAAGAAGATCGGCAGTTCTGGAAGGAAGCCGGCGAGTCCCCGGATATCGTGGCCGGACACTTGATACTGAGTGTTTCGGAAGAAATCGGGAACTACATCGAGGAACTTCGGGAACGCGATGGTCCGGAGATGATAGAGACCATCCTAACCGCCGCTTTCAATCTCGGAAGAGCCTATCAGGAGTAGGTACTTTTGTCCGAAACCATTTCCTGTAGTATACTCCAAGTGCGAGGAATTGGGGATTTTGAGGGAGCCGGTATCCGCTTGGATACCATTACAACATCACGAAACAACGCTTTCACCTCATCCCCTCCTCGCTCTCC
Source organism: uncultured Bdellovibrionales bacterium (assembly GCA_964384235.1). GTDB lineage: Bacteria > Patescibacteriota > Minisyncoccia > Moranbacterales > UBA1568 > UBA1568. Next base: position 273,359 of record CAYLJX010000001.1, read on the forward strand.
CTTCTGCATCGCAGAGACCTCACACGGCGCCGATCACTCGATCAGCGCTTTTCAATTTCCCTCGAAAATTTCTTTTTCGTTTTCCTTGAGAATCGCCACGAGTTCGTTCCAGTATGGTTCGATTTCCGGTGAGAGCGCGACCTTGCCTTGTTTGTGTGCGACGAGCATGTCGAGCGTAACGTTCTTTTCTCTCCACATGCGGCCACCATGGTCGAGATAGATATGGATGACCGGTTGGATCTTGTCGAGCGCGTAGACGAAACGACTCTCGTGATCCTCCCGTCTTTCGTATTGTTCTACCAGCGAAAATATATCTTTACCTGAAGGAAATTCCTGTTTCAGGCGTTCCAGCGCTTCGTGCTCACGGACAATCTTGGATTCCAGATAGTCCTTGTCGTCGGAGTAGATATAGGTATCGCCGGCGTATACTTCGGCCAGATCATGAATAAGCGCGTACCGGATGACGAGATCCTTGTCGAGATCGAGCTTTTCCGTATCCACGATATACCACGCGAGCATGGCGAGATTGTACGAATGCTCGCTGTCATTTTCCAGCCGATCGGTACCGTTCGCGTACATGACCCGCTCCACCCGTCGGAACGCATTCTGTATCTCGACAAATTTGATGATTTCGTCCAGGTTCATACGGTCAATTTTCCTTGCGATGCACTCCTATTCCTTCCAATCGAGCTGGTCGTCGGGGATGCCGATGGTCTGGCCGAAGGCGATCGCTTCGGCGCGCGCGGCCTGGTCGCCTTTCTGATAATGGAAGACTCGGTTGGGAAAAATGACGAAGATGTCCTTGTCACTGAGGAGCGTCGTGTACCAACCCTTCGGTTTGAGCGCGTGGCTCAGCTTCTGTGCCGTCTCCTGGACCGTCGGCTCCTGTGCCTCGAAATAGATGGCGGCCCACTGCGGCGGCTGGATCTGCGCGTTGTTGGAAACCGCCCACGTCTCCGTCTTGGTGATGTTCAGCCCGTCAAGGATGGAGACATCCTCCAGGCTCTCCTTGAGGAGCACCCCCTTGTACACCTGCTCCCACGCCGTGTTGTTCATAGTATGCGATTAAATAGTTACGCTACTACTTTATGCTGAGGACCGTTGATCATGCCGCATTTTTTCCACTTGAGGCCGCTGCCACAGGGGCAGGGGTCGTTTCGGCCGATGACATTCTGATTGATGATCGGCTTCTGCTCACCGTTCTCTCCTTTACCCTGTTGACTGTTCGTTGTTGATTGTTGATTGCCTTGGAACTGTTCTATATTTTCCGACGCGCCCTGGAAACGGATTTCCTTAGGTTGTTCCTGTTGCGGGACGTTCGCTGTCGCGGGAGTGAGTTTCAAGAGCGTCGAGAGGTATGTCTTGCGGACCGAGTCCATGAGCCCCAAAAAGAGATCATAGGCTTCGCGCTTGTACTCGACGAGCGGGTCTTTTTGTCCATAGCCCCGGAGCCCGATTCCCTGCCGCAGATAGTCGATCTCGTCGAGATGGTTCATCCAGAGCGTATCGAGCGAGCGCAGGTAGAGCGCCTTCTGGATGTTGTGCCAGAGCTCCTTGCCGAACGAGGTTTCCTTCTCATACACGGTCTTCTTGGCTTCACCGATGAGGTACTCGAGCATGAGCGTCTTCTTCTCTGGTTCGTCCTTGGATCGGTCATCGCGGATGGTCTCGAGACGTTTCTCGGCCTCCTGCTCATCGAGCATCGGGAACAGCCCGTTCGCCTCCACAGCGATCTCGTGCACGTTCCAGGCGGCCTCCTCATGAGCGCAGTGGAAACCGATAAGACGGTCGAACTCGTCGGAAACGAGCCGCATCGTCTCATCACGGAAATCGCCGAGCTCCAGCGTGGTGCGGCGCTTGCGGTAAACGACCTCGCGCTGCTTGTTCATGACGTCGTCGTACTCGAGCACGTGCTTGCGGATATCGAAGTTGAATCCTTCGATCTTGGACTGGGCACTCTCGATAGTCTTGGAAATGAGCGAGTTGACGATCGGTTCGTCCTCCGGCAACCCCAAAGTCGTCATCATGTTCTTCATCTTGTCGCCGCCGAAGCGACGCATGAGCTCGTCCTCGAGCGAGACATAGAACTGCGACACGCCTGGATCACCCTGACGTCCCGCGCGGCCGCGAAGCTGATTGTCGATACGCCGTGCCTCGTGCCGTTCCGTCCCGATGATGAACAACCCTCCGAGCTCCCGTACCCCCTCCCCGAGTTTGATGTCGGTGCCACGACCGGCCATATTGGTCGCGATGGTCACGGAACCCGATTGTCCCGCCTTGGCAATGATGGCCGCTTCGCGTTCATGATTCTTGGCGTTGAGGACTTCGTGCGGGATGCCTTCGCGCGAGAGGAGCGCGCTCAGATACTCGGATTTCTCGATGGCGATGGTACCGATAAGTGCCGGCTGTCCGGTCGCATGAATCTCCTTGACCCGACCGGCAATGGCGCGGAACTTGGCCTCTTCCGTCTTGTAAATGATATCCGGGAGGTCCTTGCGTACCATTCCCTTGTTCGTCGGGATTTCGACGACGTCGAGCTTGTAGACTTTGGCGAATTCTTCCGCGGAGGTCGAGGCCGTACCCGTCATACCGGCGAGCTTCTTGTACAGACGGAAATAGTTCTGGAACGTGATGGTCGCGAGCGTCCTCGATTCTCGCTGCACCGTGACACCCTCCTTGGCTTCGATGGCCTGATGGAGACCCTCGCTGTAACGGCGACCCGGCATGAGACGTCCCGTGAAGTCGTCCACGATGATCACCTGGCCGTCCTTGACCACATAGTCGCGGTCCAGCTTGAAAATGATCTCCGCCTTGAGGGATTGCTCGAGGTGGTGGACATACTGCACGTTTCCGGACGCATAGATGTCGCCCATCCCCAGAAGCTGCTCCACATGCGTGATGCCGTCATCGGTCAAGGTCGCCACCTTCATCTTCTCGTCCACGACATAGTCCTTCTCCGGCTGGAGACGCGGGACGATCTTGGCGAACTGCTCATAGAGCTTGGTCGATTCGGTATCGGGAGCGGAGATAATGAGCGGGGTGCGGGCCTCGTCGATGAGGATGGAGTCCACTTCGTCAACGATGGCGAAATTGAGCTCGCGCTGCACCATATCCTCGAGGTTCGAGACCATGTTGTCCCGCAGGTAGTCGAAACCGAACTCGTTGTTGGTCCCGTAGGTGATATCGGCGCGGTAGGCTTCGCGGCGCGTCACCGGCTGGAGATTCTCCATCTCGACACTCACCTCATCCTGGTCCGGGACGACCGTGGAAAAACGATAGGAAACACCCTGTCCCACGATACAGGCCGTCGTGAGTCCCAGGAACTCGTACACCCGGCCCATCCAGTTGCAGTCACGCTTGGCCAGGTAGTCGTTCACCGTCACGACGTGCACCCCCTTGCCGGAAAGCGCGTTGAGATAGATCGGGAGCGTCGAGGTGAGGGTCTTGCCTTCGCCGGTCTTCATCTCGGAAATCTTGCCCTGGTGGAGGACGATACCGCCGAGCATCTGCACATCGTAGTGACGCTCATTGATGACACGGTGTGCCGCCTCACGCACGACCGCATACGCCTCGGGCAGGAGATCCTCGAACGTCTCGCCTTCCGTAAGGCGCTTCTTGAACTCCTCCGTCTTTCCCCTTAATGCTTCGTCAGAAAGACCCTGAAGGGAAGACTCGAACGTATTTATCTTTTCCACGGTCGGACGCAGCTTGTCGACGACACGTTCGTTCGATCCGAACAATTTTTCCAAAAATCCCATAGCATTGAAGGAATAGAGAATATTGAATAAAGAATGAGGAATAAGGAATAAGGAAAAAATCCCTTTCCTGGGCCGTTATATTTTATAGAATACCAAGGAAAACGGCTCCAGTAAAGGAGCCGAATCATTATTCGATATTCAAGATTCCTTTCTCCACTCAAAATCTCGCTGAGCCGTCGACCACCATCTTTTTCTTGATGGAACGCTGCCCACGGAGCTTGAGATCGCGATGCTTGTCTTTTTTCTTGTCGATCTGGGCCTCGAGCTCGTCGATGGCGATGTCGGTCGACCCTTCAATGCTTTCCGTCGTGTCTTCGGCACGGTAGAGGTTATGAGGCGTCTTGACCATGATTTCGACACGGAATTTCCCCTTTTTGTCCTTCTCGATCTCTATCTCGAACTGCGAGACGGGATCGACGAGCTTCTCTATCCGTTCCAGGCGCTTGAGGATATAGTCCCGGGTACGTTCGTCGATATCCACACCTTGAAACAGGAAACGCGTGTTGGCGTTCATATGCTCTTTCTTAAAGGATTAATCCTTTCAAGTATACCATCGGAGGAAAAGAACAAGAAGCCGGTTTTTTGCCGTCAAATACCGGTGACCGAGGAAAGGGTGCTGAGAAAGAACGGGATGACGAACAGGAGACCGATGAGCGGCAAGAGGAAGAAAACCAGCGAAAGAATGAGTGTCCAAAGGAAGTATCGTCGCGTCTTTTCCACCGAAGCATAAATCGCATCGAGCTTCTTCTCCTGTTCCGCAAGCTTCTGTAGTAATACACTGTCCTCCATAAATTTCTTCACTATCCAACGACAGCAAGCACGTCTTTGTAGTTGGTAATCAGATATTCCTCGCCGTCAATCTTGACTTCCGTACCGCCGTAGCGGTTGAAGATCACATGCTGACCCTTTTTCACCTTGATCTTGTCGCTGTCACCCACCGCCACCACTTTTCCCTGCTGGGGGCGCTCCTGACTGGCGGTTTCGGGGAGATAGAGGCCACCAGAGGTCTTTTGTTCGGGCTTTTCGGGAACAATGAGAATGTTTTCACCGAGCGGCGTCACGTTGACTTTTGCCATAGTGTTTTCGATTAGATCGTTACGTCTTCAGTGTAAAAAATATTAGCACCCAGGTCAAGTGAGTGCTAATACTTTCTGTCAGAGCTTTTCTTTCACGATCTCGAGGGCCTTGTCGAGCTGGGGATCGCGCTTGTTCTTGACATCGTCGGCCGAGAGCGAGACTTCCGTATCGGGAGCGATGCCGACATTGTTAATCTGTGAACCCTTGGGCGTGAGCCACCGGGCCACCGTGATCTTGACCGAGGTGTCCTTGGTCACGGGGACGAGCTCCTGAACCGATCCCTTGCCGAAGGACTTCTTGCCGACGAGCGTCACGTTGTCACGGTTGTCACGGAGCGCTCCCGCGAGGATTTCCGAGGCACTGGCGCTCCCCTCATTGATGAGGACGACGGTCGGCAAACGACTGAGCACGTCACCGCCTCGCGCCTTGAGCTCCTTGCGTTCGCCTGTGGCGTTCTCTTCCATCACCACGACCTTTCCGGCAGGCAGCATCAGACTGCCGAGATTCACCGCCGTCTCCAGGAATCCTCCCGGGTCATTCCGCAGATCGATGATCAGCCCCTTGGCTTGATTCCTCTGGATCTCTTTGACGGCCGCATTGAATTCCCGTTCGGTATCCTCACCGAAGCGGCTGATGCGGACATAGGCGATACTGCCCTCTTTCATCTCGAAACGGACGCTTTTGACGAGAATGGTGTCGCGCTTCACCGCGATATCACGGGTCTCCTCCTCGCCGCTCCGGAAAATCGTGAGGGTCACTTCCGTACCTTTCTTGCCACGGATCTTACCCACGGCCTCCTCAAGCGAGAGGTTCGTGGTCGTCTCCCCGTTTATCTTGACCACCTTGTCACCGGCCATGAGTCCGGCCTTTTCCGCCGGCATCCCTTCGAGCGGCGCGATGATGGTGAGCACCTCGTCCTTGATACCCATTTCCGCCCCGATACCCTCGAACGTCCCGGAAATATCCTCCTGGAACTCCTTGTTCTCCTTGGGATCGAAGAAGGTGGTATAGGGATCGCCGGTCGCCGCGAGCATCCCGTCGATCGCCCCGTAGAAGAGCTCGTTGGCGTTGAGCGCGGCACGATCCACGTACTTGTCCTTCAGGAGTCCCCAGACCTTCCAGAACAGGGAGAAATCGATCGTCTTGTCCTGGGAATCCTTGTTGAGGAAAATCGCCTCTTCCGGTGAGAGCTTCCCGATCGTTCCGCTTCCGGCCCTCTCGTCTTCGCGACCGCGCTCGTACCCGGACCAGAAGGCGCCCCCGATCAGGAACACGACCAGGAAAAAGAGGAACGCGCGACGAAACGTCCGCTGGCCCCGCTGCTCGAAGGATTCCGGCGCCTGAGGAGGAGTCTGAAGAGAAGAAACATCCATAGCTTTTATTTGGTGTTCGGCAAAGGTTTGCCGAAATACTTGAAAAAATATTTTATGGCGCTCTCGATATGGTACCATGTCAGCCGGTTGAAGAGGAGCGAACCGAGGAATCCGCCCCGGGCGCTGCCCTTAGCATGATAGTGGTAGACCTCCGCTTCCGGGTAGTACGTGACCTTGAGCCCGTTCTCCCAGAACCGCCGGCACCAATCGACATCTTCCATGTACATGAAGAACCGCCGGTCCATCTCCCCGATACGGAGCGCGTTCTCCCGCGAGACGAGCATCGCCGATCCGATCACCCAGTCGACGTCTCTGACCGTCTCGTGGTCATAGTCCTCCATGGTGAACCAGGCGAGGTGTCTTTTCCCGAAGGGAAGCTTCCCCAGCCAGGTACGTCGATAGAGAATGGTCTGCGGTCGATAGAAACGGTAACAGCTCTGCTGGAGCGTCCCGTTGAAATTCTTCTGCTTGGGCGCGAGGATGCCGATCTCCGGATGTGTCTGGAGATACCCGAGAAGCTTCGGGACGGTTCCTTGCATCAGGACGATATCGCTGTTGATGAGAAAGACATATCGCCCATGAGCTTCCTGGATGGAAACATTGACGAGCGTCTTGAACCCGACGTTTTCCTGGAAGGGAAAGAACCGCACCTGCGGAAATTCCTCCCGCATGAGCATGGCGGTATCCTCCTCGGTGGCGCTGTCGGTCACGATCACCTCGTAGTCGATGCCGGTTCCCGCCATCTCCTTGGCGATGGACGAGAGGCACAGGCGGAGCAGTTCCGGACTGCGGTAGCCGTTGACAGCGATCGTGAGCTCTTTCGTTTCCGTACGAGCGGTATTCATCCCCGTTTCAGGCTATTTCAACGAGTTCTGAAACAGCTCGCGTATCTTGTCGTAGTTGTCGCCTCGCGGCAGGAGGATGTATCCGGCATTGCCGGTCTCCGTCGGGGCGTAGAGGAGTCCCTCCTCGGAGTTCTCGAGGACCTTCTGGTTCGGATTGACGTCGCCGATCTTCTGGTAAAGCGTGAAGAGGCGCTTCATCTCCCAGGCTTCCATGTTGGTCGAGACGTTGTTGCCGAGACTGTCGAGCATGGCGTTCACCTTGGAGAAATCCGTGAGCGTTCCGGCGGAGAGCGCCTTCTTCTTGATCTCCTGGATCACCTGCTGCTGACGCTTGGCGCGCTCAAAGTCGTTGGAGGTATAGCGGGCGCGGGCATAGCAGAGGGCGGTCTTGCCGTCGAGCTGACTGTCACCGGCCGGCAGGCTGAAGTTGCCACCGCATTCGGAGTTCTTGTTGTAGCAGAGGGGATACTGGGCCATCACCTTGTACACGCGGGTCAAATCTCTCGGCTTGTTCTGGCAGAGCGGATACGGATCGTACTTCGGCGCGTAGAGGATGCTCGAGCGTGGCTTCTGACTGAACTTGCACTCATACATCTGCTGACCCTTCTCGTTCTTCATTGGATCGGTGAAGACAAGCGTGTCGCAGACGTGCGGCTCATGGAACTGCTGGGACTCGTTGAACGGCTCCGTCAGGCTGACCGTCACCCCGCCCATGGCGTCCACCAGGTCGACGAACCCCTTGAAGTTGATCGTCACCGCGTACGGGATATCGAGACCGGTCACCTCGCCGACGATCGTTCGCATGTCTTCGATGCCGCCCTTGTGGTATTCGCGTTCCTCACCGAGGGCATAGACGGCGTTGATCTTGCGCTGTTCGTCGCGGCCCGGCACCTTGACGTAGAGGTCGCGGGGAATGGAAATGAGAGAAGCCTTGCTTGCGTCCCCTTCGCCGTTCGATGGATGGATGGAGAGCACCATGATGGTGTCGGCCAGGAGTCCCCCGCCTTCGACACCCTCACCGCGCATTCCGAGAAGGAGGATATTGATACGGCCTTCTTCCTCACCCTTCACCTTCTGATCCACGCCCGGAAGCGATTTCACGAGGCTCTTGAAGATGTTGGCATTGCCGCCGGAAACCTTGTCGAGGATGAATCCCGTCTTCCAGATGAACGCTCCTGCCACGATGAGCAGGACCACGCCGACAATCAGGGCGATTTTCCAGTAACGCTTTTTCTTGGGAACGTTTCCGGGTTCCGAGGATTGAAATTGGTTCAACGCCATAACGAAAAACGCAAAAAAAATTACAACGAGACTCTTTCAGGAGAGCTGTTCGAAATGCGATAGAAGAAGCTCGGCACTCTTGTCCCAGGAGAAGGCTTGGAGGCGCGATTTCCCGCGCGTCAGACACATCTTCCTCGCTTCCTCATCAGTGCACACACTATACAATATATTTTCACAAGCGACAAGGTTCTTCGGATCGAAGTACAGCGCCGCATCCTCTCCCGTCTCCCGCAGGCTCGGGATATCCGATGCCGCCACCGGCACCCCGACCGCAAAAGCCTCCAGAAGCGGAATCCCGAATCCCTCGTACAGACTGGGGAACACGAACCCCCTGGAGAGCTTCATGAGCACGGCCAAGTCCTTCTGATCGACAAACCCAGGAAAGATGACGTCTTCCCTGATTTGAGTACGATCGATCACGTCGTCGAGACGCGTATCGGCGTGGTGTCCCTGACGGTTGCCGACGAGCACGAGCTTCATCCCGGGCACGCGTTCCTTGAGACGCGCGAAAGCCTCGATCAAAAACGGGATGTTCTTGCGCGGCTGAAGCGTACCGACGGAGAGAAGAAACTCTTTGGGAAGCGAATACTTCTCACGGACCATGGCGTTTCTTTCCGTATCATCACTTTCCACGACGAAATCTTCTCCCAGGGCATTAGGCACGACCGCGATCTTCTCCGGATCAGTCCCGTAATACTTCACGATCTCGTCCTTGGTGAACCGTGACGGCGCGATGACAAGCGCTGCCCGACGAAGCGAGGGCGGGATGAGGAGATCAAGGAAAAATCTGTCCTTCCGGCCGATGAGCTCCGGATACGCGGCAAAAGACACATCGTGGATATGTGTCGCGACTTTGGTTCGTCTCGGGACAAAGAATGGCAGTATGTACTGCGTGTGAAAAACATCGACATGGTGACGGAACAGAAACCACGGCAGCGTCACGAAGTTCCACACGAAACGGTTGCGCCCGCGAAGCGACACGATCTCCACGTTTTCCTGTCCGACACAACCGAGCGTACCGTAGAGTGCGGCGACCTTTTCCGGCTCCCGTTCGTTAGTCATGAGGAGGTAGCGGTTCTTCTTGTCGAGCCGCAGGAGCGCCTTGGTCAGGTTGAACACCACCGCCTCATCGCCGGTGCGCTTTTTGCCAAGCAGTCTGATGTCGATCGCAAAGGTTTTCATGACGGATTTCTATCATTTTCCATCATCAACGTTCCCAAAGCAAGAAACAGGAAAAAGAATCCCAGAAGGATACCGGAGTTGAACATGTTGAACACCGTGATGCCTGCCCAGACGGAAGCGACGAAAAGAAAGAGCGGCCGCATGTTTTCCTCTCCGCGAAACCATCCGTACACCGCCGCCGCGATCACCGAGAACCAGAAAACGACAAACGCGACCAGTCCGATGAGTCCGCTCCCGAGCCAAATCTCCAAGAACATATTGCTCGCGTTGAGTCCCGCACCGCGCTCATCAGAACCAAGGAAAGCCGCCGCGCTCCCCCATCCGATACCCAGGAGAGGGTGTTCCCGTATCAGGCCCCAGACTTTTCCATAGATTTCCTTGCGGATCGAGACGTTGGGGTCGTCACGGACGATTTCCTTCACGAAGTGCCCGGCAACTTTCTCCGCCTCGATATCCTCCAGATCGATGTGTCGGCAACCGAAAGCGGCAAGCTCCGAGACGTCACCGATCTTTTCCGGGAGCGCGACATCCTGCCCGCACGAGACCGTGATTCTCTGCAGTCCTGACCCGACACTCTGCACGCGGTTCCCAAGTTGGAACGACGTGAGGTGCAGACCCCATACCAACCCGAGTGCGATGACAAACGAAACAGCGACCGTCCCGACAAACACCATTCCCTCCCTGATCCGCCGCGAGAGGAGAAGTAATCCAGCAAACGTTACGGCACCGATGACCGCCCCCAGCCACGCGCTCCTCGCCACGGTGATGATGAGAACGACAAACGAGAGGATAAGCATGACAGCCATGAGCCATGCCTTCGCATCCCGCATTTTCCGCATGATACATGATACATGATACATGATACTTCCCTGTTCTTTGGAGAAGAACGTCTGATACGCCAAAACATACATCACACCCAAGACTACGATAACGAAAAGTCCCAGCCAATCCGCCTCGCTGAACGTGGCGTTCGGCCGTCCGGCCATCACCTGAAAGCTTTCCTGCCCCGCGAGGAACCGCACATTCTGCCACAGGGCATAGCCAAAAACGACGAGCGAAGAACCGAGAAAAAACGGCAGCACCTGCCTGACATCCTCATACGATCGCAGATAGAGACGGGAGAGGAGATAGATCAGTCCGAACGACGAAAGTACCAGCGCCTGCTTGAACGCGAGCGCCAGGGACGGAGCGTTGAGACTCGCGAAGAACGCCCCGATCGGCACGAACGCGAGACAAAAATCGAACCAGCGGAGACGAAGCGGCGCAAGCGACAGTCTCCCCATGACCAGGCGCACCGCGAGAGCGAGCGAGAGGAGCACGGCGATCCACTGATACGGCCGAAGCATCATCCCGAAACCTTCCGGAAGGAGATTGACCGTCTCATAAGGAAGCATCCCGATGAGAAAGAGAAATACCCACCCCGGCCGATAGAGAGCAAAAAGAAAAGCAACGAATGAAAAGAAAAGAAAATTGACCGGATCAAGCGGCACCACACCAGTGTTTGCGAGCACGATCAACACGACGCCAAGGAAGATATTCCCCAGGACAAGCATCAGTTTGTTCTGACTCCACCCGAAAAAATTCATATCGTCATTTCCGAAAAAATCTTCTCCACGAACTTGTCCCAACTGAATTGTACAATCTGGGCATGAGATCGGGCAACGAGCCTCTCCCGGAGTGCTTCATCACCGAGCAACCGCTCCATCCCCATGACGATCGAATCAGTATCGTGAGGATCGCAGTACTGTACCGCTTCACCCCCCACTTCCGGAAGTGATGAATTGTTCGAAGCAAGTACCGGCGTTCCCTTACACATCGCCTCCAAGACCGGCAGACCGAACCCCTCGTAAAGCGACGGATAGACAAAGAACACCGCGCCGCGATACAGCGCCAGCAGATCTTCTTCCGGGACGAACCCCAGAAGCTTCACTTTTTCTTCCAATCCTAATTCCTTCACCAACCCCTCTACATCAGTCGCCAACTTATTTTCTTTCGAAAAAATTTTTCCAGAAATAACAAGAGGTGGGATATCGGCATTTTTTTGTATCTTGTATCTTGTATCTTGTATCTTTGCTTGAAGCATTGCATATGCTTCAAGCAGTGTCTTGGCATTCTTCCTCACTTCCAATCCCCCACCATGATAAATGTAGCCCTGTTCGAGGCCGTACTTTTTCAAAACCGTGTCCACTGTCTCATCAGAGATAACTTCACGGAAACGCGGACTGACATCCGGATACGCCACAACGATCCGTTCTTCCGAAAGACCGAGATGCTTCACAAGGTCTTGCTTCGTGGCTTCGGACACCGCGACGATCTGGTCTGCACTTCGGATGCCCCCCTCCACTGCCTTCCAGTGAAGCCTCTGTGACATCTTGCCTAAATATTCCGGAAACAATTTTGGGATGACATCATGTACGACCATTACATGTTTCAGCTTGTAGCTGGTAGCTGGTAGCTTGTAGCTTTCAAAAGAAGTTGAAGACTGGTAAAGAGAAAGGAAGACGTCACAGCCGTCGGCAGCGGCGCGCTTGGCGAGCTCGCGCTCCCAGAGCCACTTCCTCGGCACATCATCACGCTTCCACCACTTCGGGAGAAAACTCTTCACTTCAAAGTTCGCTGGAAGATCAATATTGATGGGTTCTTCGGTATACAAAATGTATCTTGTATCTTGTATTTTGTATTTTGTATTCCCTTGATACGTAATACCGGATACATGATACTCGGTTAACTTTTGTAAAAAGTTAGCCGTTACTTGCCCGATACCGGTTCCGGGCTTTCTCAAAAATGACGCGTTGATACCTATTTTTTTCATTCTTCTATTGTATCAAGGAAAAGAAAAGTTGAGAAAAGAAAAGCGCCCCCAAGGAAACCTCAGGGGCGCGGTGTGTCTACGATGTAGGCGGGCGGACGATCGTCACCGATCAGTCGTGTCGGCCGGTACACAGATCTCAGCCGTGTAGTACCGACACCGTCGATGGTCGCGATCGTCGAGGGGTTGCGATGTTTCCATGCTTCCTCCTCGGTTGTGCGCGATAGGCGGATGGCGCGGCGCTTCCCGACGTTGGGAGGGGCCGATGCCACTGGAGAAGTGCTCCCGGTGGCCTACGCGCGATTCGATGATACTACTTCTCTGCCGAGACGACCTCGGGGTCCAAAGGACAGGTGGTGAGCTCCAGTCAGCCTTTAGGCAAACTTCCGGAAACCGGACGCACACAGGCGAGACGTTCGCTCCCTTCCGACAGCAAAGCTATCCGGTCGGAAGCAGGCGCTCCCAAAAGGCCCAGTAGCAGCGGAGCCGCCACATGAAGAATCGGACTTGCCACGACCCCATGAGTCCCCAGGCGAAGTCCCGCTGTTTCGGGTCTTCGGGAATAGGGAGGATCTGAAAGAGGTTGAGGACAGCCCCATACAGCCCGCCGAAGCCCATGTAGTACGCGGCCTTACGAAAAGCGTCACGACGCATCATGGGAGAAAAGCTGCTATTGAGACCATCCTGGATGCAAAGAACCGCTTTGCGGATAGCCACGTCATCGCTATCCGGACAAACAAGTACCGGTTTCTGTTTCATCGGAGCTTCCTCCAGAAGGAACTTGCCCTACAGTATACCGCCCGGGAAAATATTTGCAAACACCTACCGGAACCAGACGATGAGCATGGAGCCTGAGACGAGGAGTGCCGTGCCGATGACGTGGCGCCTCGTCACCTGTTCCCCGAACATCATGATCCCGAGAACCAGCGCGAAGAACGGCATGACCCGCTTGATGGCAAAGACTTCGCTCGCTTTGGCACTCTCCAGGGCGACCGTCGCCGGGCCGTTTTCGAGGAACGCGATGACGAGACCCGCGAGAACCATCACGCCGAGTACTTTGCTCCACTGCCCGCTCATCCGGAGTTCCCGGATCGTCTGTCGTTCGTTGGTAAAAAGCACCAAGAGGAGAAACCCAAAAGCGATCCCGACATGAAACACTGCCGCCGAGAAAAGACCCGAACCGGACTCCGCCACAGCCACTCCCATGAAGACCGACGTGAAGGAATATGAGACGACCGTGACGGCGAAATATCCCGTGACCGCGAGCGCCTCGCGTGACAGCTTCTCCTTGGCCGAAAAGAGGATGGCACCCGCCACGACCACCGCGATACCGACGATCTGCATCATGGTCGGGAGTGTCCCCCGCACGACGTATTCAAGCGGGACGATGAGGAGCGCCGTGAGCGAGATGAAGGGCATCAGTTTGGACAGGGCCGCCTTGTCGAGGGCGCGGTAGGCCGTCCAGGCGGCGAGCACGTTGAGGACGATGACCATCGCAGAGGCGAAGAAAAACCTGTTTGAAAGATGCCCGACGCTCTCCCCGGACATACCATACCCGACCGCGAGCGCGATCCCTGCCACGGCAAAAGACACGAGACCGAGCGTGTTGTTGACACCCTTCTTCTCGAGCGACTTCTTCTTGAGCGCCCATCCGAACGCCTGCCCGAACGCGGACAAGAGTGAGAGAAATATCCAACTCATATAATACTTTTCCTCAGCATATCACCCCGACAGACAAAAGAAAAAGGAGAGGTCGGCGTTCCGTTGTTTTGGAACGCGTTCCTCTCCCTGCGAGGGTCGATGCCCTCTGAATCAGACCTTCTTCGGCATGAACTTGGCAAGCATCATGCCGTGGACGTTGGCCGCGTTGGCCTGCAAGATCAGCTTGTCCGGCGTGCGGTTCGGCGAATGGCCGAAGCACTCCAGATAGGCTGCCTTGATGCGCGCACCCGTGCCGACGGCGATCAGATGGATCATCACGCCGTGGAGGCCCCACCGCGGAAACGACTCAGTCGTATTCTTGGCGAAGAACTCCTGGTAGCGCTCGAAGAACACCAGCGCATTCTCGACACGATGCCGTTGGTGGAGGTTGTAGCCCGGCGACTGGATGTAGAACATCCCGTCGACACCGGCCATGGCCGCCTGCATGCCACCCCAGAAACGCATCATGTTGCGGTCGTTGTGGTTGGCATCGTGATCGGGAAAGATGATGCTCCCCACCACACCGTCGCACTCGCCGCGCTCGATCATGCCGAGATGGCGGATCATGGCGTAGGGTGAGTGTTCGCCGTCGGCGTCCATGCACCCGACCACATCGGCGTCCGAGTCGGCTCCCCACCTGTAACCGGCGAGAATGTTGCCGGCGTTGCTGAGGTTCTTGGCGTTGTGGCGGACCGTGATCCAGGAGTACACCTCGCTGGCCTGGTCGAGCACTTCGCGCGTACCGTCGGTCGAGTTGTCGTTGATCAACAGGACCTCCAACTGGTGATCGTGTTGGTCCAAGATGATCTGCACATCGGCGAGCTCGTTGACGAGACGTTCCGCCGCTTGCGCGACGTTATACGCGGACGAGAAGATGCGGATCTTCATTTCATGCCCTTCTCCCCTCTAAAGGGGTAAGTAAGTTGTTCGAGAACTGCTGCCAACACTCATTCATGTTGACCATATAGTATAGCACTTTTTTGATAAAAAGTCAATATCAGTCGGAGAGCTTGGTTTGCTAATTTTCGCTCTTTTTCGTACAATAGAAGCAATATTCTCTAAGGTTTCTCTATGACACAATCAACTCAGAAGACGGTATGCGTGGTCGGTCTCGGGTATGTGGGTTTGCCTTTGGCTGTCCGTGCCCGGGAACGCGGCTATCGCGTCATCGGCTTCGATACGAACGAGGAAAAGATCACCCTCATCAACGAGGGCAAGAGCCCGATCATGGAAGAGTTCCTGGAAACGCGCATAGGACAGTTCCACCCGGAAGCGACCAGCGACCCGGCCATGATCAAGGAAGCCGACATCGTCCTCATCTGCGTCCCCACTCCGGTCGACGAGATGCGCAATCCCGACTACGGTCCGGTGGAAGACGCCTCGCGTCTCATCGCTTCCAATCTCAAGAAAGGCGCCCTCGTCGTCCTCGAATCGACCGTCAACCCTGGCGTAAGCGAAGAGATCGTCGCCCCTATCTTCGAAGCGGCCGGTCATACGGTCAGTACCGATGTCTACCTCGCCCACTGCCCGGAGCGCATCAATCCCGGTGACAAGAAGTGGAACGTGACCAACATCCCGCGCGTCCTCGGTTCTTTCGACGAAAAGGGGCTCTCGATCGGATTGGAATTCTACCGCTCCATCGTCGATGCCGAAATCCGCCCGATGAAATCCATCCGCGAAGCCGAAGCGGTCAAGATCCTCGAAAACTCCTTCCGTAACGTGAACATCGCTTTCGTCAATGAGCTGGCGCGCTCCTTCGCAAGGCTCGATATCGACGTCAAGGACGTCATCGACGGTGCTGCTACCAAACCGTTTGCCTTCATGGCCCACTATCCGTCCTGCGGTATCGGCGGCCACTGCATCCCGGTCGATCCGTACTATCTCGTCGAATACGCGAGGAAGACCTCCGACTTCGACCACAAATTCCTCTCGCTCGCCCTCGAGATCAACCGCGACATGCCGGTCTATACCGTCGAACTCCTGCAGGATGCGCTGAACGAAGTGAGGCTCCCGATGAACGGCACGAAAGTCGCCGTACTCGGTATTGCCTACAAGGCGAACGTCGACGACTCGCGCGAATCGCCGGCGTTCGAGATCATCAAGCATTTGAAAAAGCATCACTGCCAGGTAGAGACATACGACCCGTACATCCTCAGGGAATCCACCATGAAGAACCTCGATGAGATCCTCGCTGCCTGCGACGCCGCCGTCCTCGTCACCAACCACAAGGATTTCGTGGAGAGCGTCACTCCTGAGCTTCTCAAGAAGCACGATATCAAGGTCATCATCGACGGCAAGAACTGCCTCGACAAAGAAGCTTTCAAACAGTCAGGGATCGTCTATCACGGGATAGGACGGTGATTCAGTTGTCCAGCTAACGGGTTAAAAAGTTAACGGGTTAAAGAATACCGATCGGAACTCGTTAACCCGTGAACCCGTTAACGGAAAAACAGAACGTATGTTCGGCATCATCAAGCTCATCATCTGGATCGCGGGGGTGGCGGCTATCGCCTATTTCGCGTTGCCCTACTTCGGCTATGAGGTGAACCTCAACTATTGGAACGAGCGCAAGGCGGCGTGTCAGGAGAAACTCCAGCAGTGCCAAAAGGATCTCATCAAGACCGGTCTCGACGGCGCCAAAGAGAAGTGCAATATCCAGTGCGTCGACCCGCAACTGCTGATACGGAAATCCGAAGACAATTAATCAGTTAACGAGTTAAAAAGTTAACGAGTTCGGATACGGAATCCCGGTTTCAACCCGTTAACCCGTGAACCTTTTAACCGTATAACAGAAAAAATATGCGCCTCATCGTCAACCTGCCGGCTTACAATGAAGAAGAGAAGCTCGGAGAAACCATCCACAGGATCCCCCGCCAGTTCGACGGCATCGACGAGGTGCTCGTCCAGGTGATCGATGACGGATCGCAGGACCGCACCATGGAAGTCGCGAAACAAGCGGGGGCCGATTTTGTCTACACGAACGGCGTCAACCGCGGCATCGGCAAGACGTTCCGTCACGCCGCCTTCCGTGCGCTCGAGAACGGCGCCGACATCATGGTCAATATCGACGCTGACGGCCAGTTCGATCCACAGGATATTTCCAAGCTCATCGCCCCGATCCTCGCAAACGAAGTCGACATGGTGAGCGCCGACCGATTCGATCACCTCAAGGCCAAGAACATCCCCTGGGTCAAGGACACGCTGAACCGCCTGGCTGCCAAGCTCATCGGCAGTTTCATGAACGTCAATATCAAGGACCTCACCTGTGGATTCCGCGCCTATTCTCGCGAGACGCTTCTCAAGCTCAACCTCCCCGGCGACTTCACCTACACGCAGGAAACCATCATCGACGCCCTCGGCAAGGATCTCAAGATCCTCTGGGTCCCCGTCGAGGTCACCTATTTCGCCGAGCGCAAGTCGCGCGTGGTGCGAAGCGTCTGGAAGTACGTCTCTAACAGCTTCCGTCTGATCCTCAAGACCGTCCGCGACGTGCGACCCATGAAGTTCTTCGGCGTGCCGGGACTCGCCCTCGTCACGCTCGGGGTCACCGTCTTCATCGTCTTCCTCTTTCTCTACTTCCAGGAGTTCAAGATCACCCCGTATCGCAACTACCTCTGGTTTGCGTCCGTCACCTTCCTCATCGGGCTGCAGTTCCTCATCTTCGCCTTCATCGCCGACATGATCAAGTCGAGCCGCAAGCTGACGGAAGACATGATGTACCAGTTCAAGAAAGACAAATACAAAAAACAGTCAACAATTAACAGTTAACTTCGGGTCCACGCCTTTGTTCTCTGTTTACTGTTAGCTGTTAACTGTTATGAAGATTCTTTTCATATCGAGAGCGTATCCCCCTGTGGTAGGTGGCATCGAGAACCAGAACTACGAGCTCTCGGTGTGGCTCCCGAAACTCGCAGAGACCAGGACGATCGCCAATACGCGCGGGAAACCTTTTCTCCCTTTTTTTACCCCTTACGCCCTTTTGAGGGCCATTTTTCTCGTGCCGCGTTACGACGTGCTTCTTCTCGGTGACGGCGTCCTCGGCATCGTCGGCTGGTTCGTGAAATTTTTCTATCCGAAGAAAACCGTCGTCTCGGTCGTCCACGGTCTCGATCTCACGTTCACGAGCGGTATTTACCAACGCTTCTGGGTACGGAAATTCCTGCCCGCGCTCGACGGACTGATAGCCGTCGGAAATGAGACCATCCGTCAGGGTGTCGCCCGCGGCATCCCGGAAGACAAATTCTTCTTCGTCCCTAACGGCGTGGACACGGAGAAATATTTCGGCAGACACGATCGCAAGGAACTGGAAAAGATTCTCGGCCTCCCGCTCGAAGGCAAACGTGTCCTCCTCACATCCGGCCGCCTCGCGAAACGAAAGGGTGTCGCCTGGTTCATCCGCTCTGTCATGCCGAAACTTCCGGAGAACATCCTCTACGTCGTCGCCGGTGACGGGGCCGACCGGGAAAACATCAATCGAGCGGTGCAGGAAACCGGCCTCGCCTCGCGCGTGAAACTCCTCGGCTATGTTTCGGACGAAGTACGAAACGTCCTCCTCAACACCAGCGACCTCTTCATCCAGCCCAATATCCGGGTCAAGGGGGACATGGAAGGCTTCGGTATCTCCGTCATCGAGGCCGCTTCATGCGAACTCCCCGTCATCGCCTCGCGCCTCGAAGGTCTCCAGGACGCCATCCAGGACGGCGAGAACGGCCTCCTGGTAGAAACGGAAGATGCCGACGGATATGTCTCCGCTATCACAGGACTCCTCGATGATCTCGCCCGTCTCAGTGACTTCAAATCAGAAGTCCGACGCTACACAGTGGAACATTTCTCCTGGGAACACATAGCCTCGCGCTACATCGCCGTGCTGGAAAAAATCGCTGAAATGGGGCATAATGGGAAGTAATGACCTCCCTTTTGTATCCAATCTTGTTTCTTCTGGCGCTGCCCCTGGTACTCTTTCTGCCGGGGTGGGCATTCGTCGCTTTCCTCGAACGGAAAGGTGATATTTTTACCGCACTGGAACGGGCCGTACTCGCCGTGGCCATGAGCCTCGTATCCGTGGATGCGATCTTTCTCATCCTCGATCGTCTGCATGTCCCGCTTCGCACCGCGACGATTCTTCCTGTCATTGTCATATTCAGCCTCATATTCTTTTTTCTTGGAAAGAAGAAAATCCCGCAGGAAAAGACCGGACCGACGAAAACGGTTCCCATCGCTTTCCTCGTCATTCTCGCCGCGATCGTCGCCATCAAGACGGTCTATTTCCTCCCCTCCGTCATCCCGAACTCGACCGACCTCGGCCACCACATGTACTGGGTCAAGCAGCTCGTGACCGAACAGTCGATCCCGGAATACGCCGAACGTGAGATCATCCAGAAAGACGGGAAATATGTCATCGGTGAACCCGAGCCGATCTCCGATTTCATCGTCGGCGAACACCTCGTCCTCTCGGCCATCCAGATGCTCTCCGGCATGGAGTTCGACTCTGTCTATCCGTCGCTCACGCTCTTTTTCATCCACCTTTTCACGGCCATCGCTCTCTACGTCCTGGCGCTCCGTCTCTTCGCCGGAACGAAATACCAGGAAAAAATCGCCCTCACGGCCCTTCTCCTCATCGGCCTCCTCTATTCCTTCTCACCGCCGGAGATGAAGTACATCCTCGGAGGCGTAGTCGGAAACACGTTCGGGAACCTCCTCATCCCTGCGATCTTTCTCCTCCTTGTCATCGCCCTCCGCCTGCGACGCCCAGACCTTCTCGCCACGGCTGTCCTCCTCATGTTCGGCCTCGCCTACACGCACCACCTCTCGACCCTCCTCTTTGCCATCGTCCTTGTCTCGGTCGCTTTCTTTCTCATTCTCCTCAACCGACGCTTCGTCCGAGACAACATCCTCCCTCTCGTTTTTTCAAGAAACGTCCTTTCGGTCTTCACGCTCTGTCTCATCTTTTTCTTTCTTGTCTGGACGCCTTCCTACATCCGAAACAGCGCCGTGAACACCGTCATCGGAGCGCCCACTGCGAGCGAACACCTCGGCTTCTCCTTTTCCCAGCTCAAATTCGCCGTCGGTGAACCCCGCATGATGTTCGGTCTCCTCGGTATCATTCTCCTTCTCGCCTCCAAGAAACTGCGGACTTCCGAGACGGCCGCCCTCCTTCTCGGCTGGACCCTGCCGCTCATCCTCCTCGTCATGGAACCGGATCTCACCCGCATCGATCTCCCTTCGGGTCGGGTCGCCAATTATGCCATCTTTCCCCTCGTGCTCCTCGCCTCCTTCGCCCTGGTGTGGGTCCTGGAAAAGATGAAGAAGCAGTCTTTTCTCCCGGTCTTTCTCAGGAATGGTGTCTTCTTCCTGCTCTTCCTCCTCATCATGCACAACGGCTTTTTCGACAACAGCTTCTATCAGAGAGGTAAAAACGAAGGCGCCCGAAAAATGCTCTCGCTTCGGGATGCCTCGCAGTACCTCGGAGAGACGCTTCCCCCGGAAGCCGCCGCCGTCCATGACCACATCAACATCCTCGGTGATTCCTGGATCAAACTTTCCTTCATGCGCGATTACAACTTCCCCTTTTACCGCGCCAATCTCTTCCGATATGAGCGCATCACCGACAAGCAGGAGAAGTGCACGCTCTACATGATCAGCCAGCCGAACTCCGCCGACGCTACCAAATGTCTCCAAGACCTCGATGTAAAAGCCATCCTCGTGAATGAGTCCATAGACGGGCCGCAGTTCCGGCACTTCCGCAATTTCTCCCTCACGTATAATGGCCCGTATTATTCGACGTACTGGCACGCTCCTCTGAAAAAGTAACTATGCAGACAATGACTGAAAAAACGACTCTTTGGATCACGGGAGGTATCATCCTTCTCTCCTTCGCCGTGCTCCTCATCGCCGGGGAACGCGCGGTGCGGACACCCTCTGACGGACTCTGGGCGGTCTCCTTTTCCGATCCGGAAAGCCGGGAGTTTTCCTTCGATGTGAAAAACTTCGCCGGCCCTGACGCACATTTCCGCTGGTCTCTCCTTCAGGAAGGCAGGAAAGAAGAGGAAGAGATCGTCTCCGGCGCCTCTGACGTGGTAAGCAAAGCATCACTTCGCATCTCTCCAGAAACCGGGAAACTCTCCGGCAAAGTGATCATCCGCGTGACTGACGAAGCCGGCGTCACGAGAGAGCTCTACAAGATACTTCCTTAACCCTGCCTCTATGCCTACTCTTGCCCGTTCGATTTTCTGGCTTTTCTTCGCGGAATTCGCCTTCTACATCTCCGGCTACCTCGTCCAGATGGGAGCCGGCCGGATCCTGGGACCAGCCGACTACGGCCGCTTCGGTCTGGTCGTCACGCTCACCCTCCTCGTCGCCAATCTCATCGGGAACGGCGTCCCCATCGCCATGAGCAAGTACCTGAGCGAAGCCGCCACCGTGAAACCAGAACTCCTCGCTTCCATCAAGAGAAGAGGAGCACTCATCCAGGCACTCTTCATGGGGGCAGTGACCGTCCTGTTCTTCCTCTTCGCTCCGGGATTCTCACGCCTCATCGGCGATCCCGCGCTCGCGCCGTTCTTCACGCTCTCCGCGTTCATCATTCCCTGTTTCGCCGCGGACGCCTTTTACTTCTACTACTATTCCGGCACCAAACGCTTCAATATCCAGTCCTTCCTCAAGATCTCACGCGCTGTCATGCGCATCACCATCATCCTCGGGCTCGCCTACGCCTTCCAGCTCAAGGGCATCATCGCCGGATACATCTTCGTGCCGCTCTCCGTCTTCCTCATCGCCCTCGCCATCGATATCTTCTCCCGGAAGAATACTGAGACGAAACCCGTCGAAGCCTCCTTCCCGATCCGAAAGATCGCCCTCCTCGCCCTGCCTGTCACCGTCTTCCTCGTCCTCTCCGAGACCTTCATCTCGTTCGACATCTACCTCCTCAAATACTTCTTTCATGACGATAAGCTCGCCGGCTTCTACAACGCGGCCCTGAACGTCGCCCGCATCCCCTCCTACCTCTTCTACGCCCTCACCCTCATCCTCCTTCCCGTGATCGCCGAATCCTCCTCGACGAACGACGTCAAGAAAATGAGCGGGATGGTGACTTTGGCGCTCCGTTTCATGCTTCTTCTCTCCTTTCCTTTCATCGTCTTTTCGACGGTTTATCCCGAGACCGTCATCGGCCTCCTCTTCGGCCACGCCTTCACTTCGGCCGCCTCGTTCCTGCCTCTCCTCTCGGTCGGCACCAGTCTCATCGCTATCTTTTATGTCCTCGCTTTCGCCTACAAAGGGATCGATCGCATCGGTATTCCGCTTCTCTTCATGGGAGCGGGGATTTTCCTTAACGTCCTCCTCGACCTTTCCCTCTTCCCTCTCATCCGGGCCGATGCCGTGCCGCTCGCCAAGGCGCTCTCCGGTCTCGTCCTCCTGCCGTTTTTTCTTGTCTCATTGAGGCGGACTTTCCAGGCCACCGTCAGTCTCGGATCATTCTCGCGGATGCTCCTCGCCGCCGCCATCCTCTTCCTCGCGGCGCGCTTCTTCGACGACTCACTCACGAGCCTCCTCATCATCGCCCCGCTTCTCACGGCCGGGTACGTCGCCATCCTCTTCTTTCTCGGAGAGATCAAAAAAGAGGACTTCGCAGTCCTCAGTCATTCTTCCAAATGACGGAATTCGATCCGAATTTACCGTCATTGATCCTGAAACAAGTTCAGGATGACAAATCAGAAGTGGGATCGGATGTAGCATCTTCCGTTTCCGGATCGTTTTGTATGTCGTTCTCCGAAGGTGCCGGGGCTTCCGGACGGCCATCGGAGGGACGGGCTCGGTAGATCTGCACATAGTTCTTCTCGCGGCCGTCGATGTTGAGCGTCCAAAACGGTTCCTCCTCTATCGCTTCCTGCTTCTTGAGGTCGCTCCAGATACCCTTGTTGAGGATCGAACCACGGCGTGTCTTCACGAAGTATCCTACTTCGCTTCCGGCGTATTGTTTCTTGAGATGCTTCTTGATGGTGCTCCCGGAGAGGCACTTGCCAACGAAGAAGCGGCAGAATCCGTCGTAGTCGGACCATGCGACGAGACTCTTGGCATCGGGAAGAGCATTGAGCACCGCCGCGGCCTCGTACCCGCCGTAGCCCCACGCGCTCGAGACGATCTGCTTCTTCGGGAGAAGGTCGTTGGTATAGTTGAAATAGAACGGCACGGTCAGGGAGAGGCTGAGGAGCGATACAAGAAGGACGACCAATGGAGCGCCATACTCGGATACCGGTTTTTCCGGAAGCTTGGAAAAAAGAACACGAAGCCCGATAGCGGCGAGCACGGCCATCGCCGGATAGAGGAGGATGCCGTAGCGGATGGTGAGAAGCACGTCCTGCATGAGCACGGCCACGTAGAAGAGCGTGATGAAGGCCCCGAGAAGAAAAGCAAGACGGTGATGTTCAAGGCGCTTCCACGGCGCGAGAAACAGCGCAAGAAGCGCCGAAAAAAGCACGAGCGGCGTGACGGAGAAAGGAAGGGTTTTCACTTCCAACTGCATCTTTTCAAAGAGAGTCAATCCGAAGGCGTCCTTGAACCGTCCGAGATCGAGCGTCACGCTCGGAACCTTGAAAAGGTTACCGCCCATCCAGTTGATGAGCGAATAGACGAGCAGGCCGGCGATGACCCAGGTAAACAAGACGATCAGAGGCCGTTCCAAAAACGCGATCCGTCGAAGGAGTACGTAAATCGTCCGACCTCGGAGCAAGACCATGTCGAGGAGGACACCGAGCATGAGCGCTCCGACCAGGGAGATGAGCGGGAGCAGTCCCACGGACATGCGGAAGCCGATAGTGCCGGAATAGAAGTACTGAGGATGGACGAGTGCCGCCGGCATGAGGATCGCGAACACCGAAAACACGATTCCAAGGAAGGCGAAGTAGCCAAGGACTGCCTGTTTGAACTCCTGAAAGAACGTTTCCTGATCGGTTTCCGCCGCCCGGGACAGGAACCGGGCTCCGATCGCGAACGCGACGAAGAGGAGAATGAACGTCGCACTGTACTTGCTCGCGAGCGCCAAACCGCCAAGCACCCCCGCCAGGATCGCGTAGCGCCAAAACTTCGTCCGGAGAAACACGAGAAAAGAGAGGAGTGAAGCGAACCCGAACGACCACATGGTCGCGTCAGGATTGACGATCTGCGAGATCCCGAGAAGTACCGGAGAAAGAGAAATGAGTATGACAGCAAACAACGCGAGCCGTTCGTCATCGGTCACGCGGTACAGAAGGAAGAACATCAGGAGGATGAGGAGACCGTTCACGATGAGGATCGGCAGACGGTAGAAAAAGACCGTCCGCTCGTACATCTCCGTATCGTAGATCTTCACGTACGGACTGAGACGCTCCTTGATCTTGCCTTCCGGGTGGGTATCGACGGCAAGACCGACCAGGCCGGAGACGAGCGCCGTCGTCACGCCGGGCTTGTCATTGATACGCGTCCTTTCCCAGTCCCCTGCCGACATCGCCGCGAAATACGCATGGATGCGGCCGGTCACGGGATCGGCGAACCAGAGATCCTCATCCGCCGTGGAGAACTTCCCCAAGTGATACAGACCGAACGCGAAATACAGGGCGAGCGACAGCCCGAGAAACAGCTTGGTGCTCCGCTTCAACGTCTTCATAGGGTCTCGTCGGTATCAGGTTCGGCCGGTTCTTCCTCAGCTTTCTTGGCATCACGCTTGGCGGCCTCCTGCCGGTAGTATTTTTCCTCCGCAGCTACGGGATCGTTTTTATAGATCTTCATGAAGTTCTTGGTCCGGCCGTCGATCACGTACTGCCACTCGGTGCCGACCTTCTCATACGGGAACTTCGGATTGAGCGATCCGCCGTAGGACTGGAAGATATAGTCTACCTTGTACTTGGTCACGTCGACCTTGGTCTTGTGGATACACTTCCCCACGAAGAACTCGCAGACGCCGTGCGTGTCCGTCCAGAGCGTGAGCTCCTTGGCATTCGGCTTCTGGTTGAGGTGTTCGGCGATCTCATACCCGCCGTAGCCCCAGGAATGCATGATGAGGTATTTCTTTGGCAGGAAATCGTTCACATAGACGAAGAAGTGCGGGGAAGCCTGGATGAGGAACACGATTCCCGATCCGAGGATGACAAAGGAAAGAAACGTCGTCCCAATACGCGTGAAGACCGGATGTTTCGCGACATATCGTACGACCAGTCTGCCGATGAAAAAGCTGAAGACCGCCACCGCTATGACACCCGACGCCACGAGAAACCAATACTGATCGGAAAAGTCCTTCCACCAGGTGATCTGCTTGCGGGTGAGCTGCTGATGCCAGAAGAACGCGGCGACCGAGACCGGCACGAACAGCACCGCGAGCGTCGAGAGGAGCGTGACCGCGCGACGTTTCCCGAGATCCGAGGCAGTGTCCTCTTTCCTGAGATAGGCAGAGAGACCGATCGCGGCCAGCGTGAGCGCGACAGGGAACAGGATGATACTGTAGCGGGCCGTGACGAGGAGCCCCTGCTCGATGACCGCCAGGTAGAAGACCAGCATGAACCCGGAGAGTGTCATCGCAAGCAGTCGCTCCCGAAACCCGACGAAGATACCGTAGACGAAGGAGGCGATCAGGAGGAACAAGGAGAGCGGCGTCAGCGAAAACGTGAGCGCGACGAACTCGACGGCGAAACGCGCCAGGAACGGATTTTCCGTCGTAAAGGTCTCCTTGGTCTTGGCATCGAACGGGATGTCGGAGAGATCGTAAAGGTTGTTCCCGAGCATCCAATTGAAGAGGACGAATACGACCGCGAGACAGAGGATCGCGTAGAGCGCCTGTTCGACAGGCCGTCTCAACACGACGAGCGCCCCCAGTACCCGTGTCAGCAGACGACCCTTAAAGAAAAACACGTCGGCAAGCAGGAGCATGTGACTCGCGACGACCGCGAGAAAGATCGGCCACATACCGCCGAAGCCGATGGTGCTCTCAAAGAAAAGCTCCGGGTCGGTGAAGACCGCCGGCATAAGGACCGCGAAGATCGTCCCGCCGCCGAGAAGTACCGTCCAATAGGACAGAACGTCCCGTTTCACGGCACGGGCGAGCATTCCTTCCTCCGCCGAGTACTCCTCGAAACGGTAGAAGTAATCCAAGAGCATCATGACGAAAAAGAACGGGATGAAGATCACGGCGACGTACTTGCTCGCAAGCGCCAAACCGAAGAACAGCGTGGCAAGGACGACATACCGCCACTCCCGGAATTTCAGGGTCGCGAAGAACGTACAAAGGGTCGCGAATCCGAACGTCCAGAAGAGCGTATCCGGATTGACGATCTGCGAGATGCCGAGAAGCACCGGCGAGAGGTACATGAGCATCGATGCCCAGGCCGCGACCCACTCGTCCGCGACGATCTTCCGGAGAATCCAGAAGAAGTAGAGGATCATCAGACCATTGAGCAGGAAGAGCGGGAGACGGAAACGGAAATTGATAGCCTTGGTCTTCTCGGGATCGAACATCTTGAAAGTGCCGTCGTGTGAGACGAGCTGCTCGCGGATGAGATCCTGCGAAAAGGGAAGCGCGATACCGGAGACGTAGGCGAGCGTGATACCGGGCTTATCATTGATACGGGTGTCCTCCCAGTCGCGATCGGCTACGGCTTCCCAATAATCCTGGATGCGCTCCGTACCGTAATTGGGCAGCCAGAAATGCTCGTCCGCCGTGACAAAGTTCGAGAGCGTCGAAAGACCGAAGGAAAGATACGTGAGAAACGCCAAAAAGACAAAAAAAATCGGCTTTTTCAGCATATTTTGAGACAATTCGATAGCTCCAGTGTAGCAAAAAATCACCCTCTTTGTCCACCAGGGTGCTATACTGAATCCGATGGACCAACAACCCCAAAAAAAGAGTTTCCGTCTTGAACAGATCATCGGGTATCTCAAGAAGCTTGTTCAGACCGTCCCGAATGAGAAACAGCGGTTCCGGGCTGTCATTTTCTTCCTTACCGTGGCTGTCCTCCTGACCGCCCTGCACCTTTCCCGCTACCCCGTCGCGAGTTTCTTCGAGAAAAAGATTCTCTACTATTCCATCCTCTCTTCCGTGCAGCCGCCGACGTTTCCTGACCGGCGCTGCGTCATCTCCGACTACGGTGCCGTCCCCGGTGGCAAGACGAAAAATACCGAGGCGTTCAGGGCGGCCTTCGAGGATTGCTCCCGAAACGGCGGAGGACACGTCATCGTTCCCGAAGGGCTGTGGCTTACCGGAGCCATCCACTTCCGGGACAACATCGACTTCCATCTCGAGGAAGGCTCCGAGATCATCTGGAGCGACAAGCGAAGCGACTATCTCCCGGTCGTCTTCTCCCGTTTCCAGGGCATGGAATACTACAATTACTCTCCCCTTTTGTACGGAAACGGCGTCCGCAACGTGGCGATCACCGGCGAAGGGACGCTTAACGGCGACGGCGACAAGTGGCTCGATTGGGACGATGACGACAGAGGAAGGGATCGGCTGTACAAGATGGCCGAGCAGGGCGTACCCGTCGAGGAACGGGTGTTCGGCGAAAGGGACAACATGCGGCCGTCTTTCATCCAGTTCATCAACAGTCAGAACCTCCTCATAGAAAATATCCACATCAAGAACAGTCCTTTCTGGACTATCCACCCCATCTATTCCGAGAACATCATTATCCGAAACATCACCCTCGAGAATGACGGACAGAACACGGACGGCGTCGATATCGATTCTTCCCGTAATGTCCTCATCGAGAACTCGCACTTCTCCGCCGACGATGACAGCATCGCCATCAAGTCCGGCCTGGAAAAAGACGGCTGGCGCGTGAACAAGCCGTCGGAAAACATCCTCATCAGAAACTCCACCATGACCAAGGGGCACTCCGGCGTCGCCATCGGGAGTGAGATGTCAGGCGGCGTCCGGAACGTCATCATCACGGACAATACCTTCATCGATACCGACGGCGGGTTCAAGATCAAGTCGCTCCCCGGACGGGGCGGAGTGGTGGAAAATATCTGGCTCTCCGATACCGAGATGTCGCTGGTTCCGATCGGTATCTCGTTTGATATGGCCTATGCCTCCGGTATCCGGGGAAAGAACGACGACGAGCCGGTCTTTCGCAACATCCTCATTTCCGATATCCGGATGAGCGGCGTGACGAGGTACAGCCTCTTCGTCCACGCCCTCGGCAACGAGTCGGTCTCCGGTATCGATGTCACCAACCTCCGGTCGGACTACCCCAAGGCATCCATCCGGAAAACCGACGGTGTCCGCATCACCCGCTCCACTATCGATCAGTGAATCAAATAAAAGTTTTACCAGCGGTAGGCTTTGGCTGCCCCACGTATAGCGCTCACGTCCGTTTCCTGCATATTTTCCTTTATGTAAGAAAGCGTTTCCTTGGTCAGGAACTGCTGATCGTTGTCGAAGAGGACCACCCAGCCGCTCGGGTACTCGTTCATGAGCGCCTGCAACTCGGAGAGTCGGACATCATGATCGGCCCGCTCGCCGCCGAAGTCATACACCTTGAGACGGGCATCTTTGAGATAAAAATTCCTGAAGTTTCGCGTCACGATGAGGTCGTCTTTCGCAGCATGTTTCTTCACATAGGCGAGCGCCTTGCGGTAATCAGCGATCTCGCTGTTGCCGCGGTGATACGTCGTGTCCTCCTCGGTGAAAAAGTACCCATACTGGGGAAGAAACAGGAGCAACAAGAAAAGCGATCCGGCAAACGCGTGTTTGGAAAAATGTTTCAGGTTTTCCTCAAAGAACTTCCCCACGGCATAGATACCGACAGAAACGAGGATGATGAGGAATGATTGGATGAAGAACACGTACTGGATCCCCTGGGTGCGCTTCCAGAGGAACGCCGCCATGAGGAGCGGTACGAAAAAGGAGAGACTGAGCCACCAGGCTTCTTTTGATCGGCCTTCCCGAACGGCGAGGAAACGTATTCCTGTGACGAGAAGAAGCACCCCGAGGAGCGGGTGGGAATAGTCACGAAACGCCCGGAGGAGATACTCCTGGTTGTCGATGAAAAATTTGAGCGAGGCGGTGAACAGTTCAATCATCTGCGGGGCCACGACCCACAGACCGACCGCTCCGAGGACGGAAAGACCCAAGAATACGACGTATTTGTTCGAGAATGATCGGTGTTTCCGAAAAAGAACCGCCGCCATTACCAGCACGTATATGAAAAAGACCGGGGCCAGATTGACGGTCAGGAGCTGCAGATGGTAACTGAGCGCCGCAAGCGGAAGCAAAAGAAAAATCAGGAGCGGCTGCACGCCTGTCTGTTTGGAAAGCTTCCGAAGCCACGTCACGCTCCCCTCGTATTTCCCTTCCAAAAACCGGAAGAGTGCCCAGGACAACGCCAGATACACCGGATAGAACATCGCGTACATGCGCAGTTTCCGGTCGAACTCGATGCCGGTGATACTCACCGCAAAGAGAAACGCGCCAATGAGAGCGATGATCCTGTTCCCCGTAAACGAGCGCGTGACGAAGTACATGAGGACGATCGCTATGAGACCCCACAATGCGCTCACGGAGCGCCCGACTGTTTCGTTCACACCGAAGTATTGGAAGAATGTGGCGACTTGCAACCGATAGAACCACGAACGTTCGTCCCGTGGCGGATAGACATCAATCGCATCAGGAGCACCCTGATTGAAATCCCAGGCCTGCCAATGACTGGTCTGTGCGTATCCGTAGGAGGCATTGAGATCGATGAATTCGTCCGCAACGAAGGAGTTGCTGTCGAGATCCCAAAAACGCAAACCAGCCCCGACCAAGACGATCAGGACAAGCGTCACCGCCACCGTCAGTTTCTTCTTCTCCAACCAGAAAAGCACTTCTTTCAATCGCCGCATCATACGTGTTTCATATCATCCTTTCTCCCCTATTATACACAAAAACCGTCATACAAAGAAGTTGTCCGTAGCCGAAAAAAACGGTACAATACCACCGTAACAGAGCTTTCTTTTCATGCTTGATCTCACCAAAAATCTCTCTCTGGAAGCCTCATCCAGAAAAGCATATCGGGTACTTCGCGTCGTCTTGTACGTCGTTCTGGTAGCCGCGGCGGTCGCGGTGACCATTCGTTTCATCTTTCCCGACCGTGACAAATACTTCGACTTCCGCATCTATTTCGGACCGAAAAACACCATCGCCGATCCCCGGTTCGCGACCACCGGAAAACCCGTAGAAAAAGGTGTCGTTCCCGAACAACAGACGATGTTCTTCAACGCTTCCGTTCTCGGTTCCTTTTCGACCATCCAGGTCGATATGGCCGTATCGGACCAGGTGACGCCCGCAGAAAACGGCACCCTTTCCGTCATCCGGGCCTACCGGGCCTTTCTCTATCCCGACGGCGAACCGGTCACCTTTCGCGACGGTACACTCCTCACCGACGGCTCGCGTTTCCTCATCAAATCAGGCGATACGCTCCGACCCTTCGTGTCGTGGAATATCGCCGAGCAGATGGGCTTCAGACAGGAACAGTTCCTCTCCGTGGAACCCGCCGAACTGATCCGTGAAACCCCTGGTACCCCCGTCACCGATCCCGGAGAAACACTTGAGGATATCGTATTCACGGTCCAAGGAAACTATTATCAGATCAGAGACAATCGATCGGTACCGTTCGTGAGCGAGCGCGCGTATTTCTCCCGATTCAAGGAAGGAAACGCTTTGGAAACAGACGAATCGATACTCTCTCGATTCCCCGTGAGTGATACGATGACCGGTTTCCTTGACGGCACACTTCTTTCCTACGGCGAGTCCGTCTACGTCGTCGAGGGAGAGACACTGCGACCCATCGACAGTGTCGATACCTTCCTCATCAAAGGCTACCAGTGGCCCTCCGTCATCGCGGCCACCGGTGAAGAATTCGGCATGTACACGCGCGGCAAACTCTACACCCTCCAGCAGCCCCATCCAAACGGCACCCTGTTCCACCTCAAGGACAGCAACCGATATTACCTCGTTGAGAACGGAACAAAAAGAGAGGTTTCTGGGAACGATCTCTCAACTCAATACGCCGCCATCACACCCGTCGATATCGAAACTTCACCTGAACCGGAAACCTGCACGCTCGTCCTTCGTCGTTTCCTTCTGTCAAAGTCGTATGGATGCGAGATTCCCCTGCAGAGATTCGGAAACACGACGATCAACGAATATCAGTTCACCCTCACCCCGGACAAGCAGATGACACTCCAGGACCTCACGACGAATTTCGTGAGTCATGTGAACCGCGAAAACTATCAATACTTCATGAACGAACTGAAAACCAAGCTCCTCACCCGCTACGGAACCACCCCCTAGCCTATGCGATTCGACCGATCCATCATGAGACAATCCGCCGTCATCACCTACAAGCTCGTCGCCGAAGTCCTGTTTTGGGTGCTCGTGGCGACCGCCCTCTTCTTCGTCGCGGAGGCCGTTCTTCCCGGCTTCGTCTCCAGCCGGATCAACTTCTCGACGTTCTACCTCGTCCTCATCGCCACGATACTCCCGCTCATCCTCCTCCGACCGCTTCTTCCTGAGACAGAAAAAGAGCTTTCGGAAAACCAGACGTGGAGCAACAAAACGGTATTGATCGTAAGTCTCCTCGTCACGCTTCTCCTCGCAAACGACATGCACGGCCTCTCCCTCCTTGCAAGCACCGCCTCGCTCCTCTCCATATTCTTCGTCACGTTCTTTCTTCTTTCCTTCCTCTTTTCCAGGAACGAAAAAAGCACCTGGTAGGGCGCTCCATATAGTGAGACCAGAACACGGATACCTTTCCTAAACCGTGTCCTTCTCCTCGTAGTTCTCGATCTTTTCCAGTTCCGCTTCTTCGGCTTTGATGGCTTCGGCGGTTTGGAGGTCCTTTTTCTCGCGGAAGAAGAAGGGTGCGCCGAAAAGACTCGCGAACATCTGGAGGAACCGCCCAAGGAGCGCTACGGCGAGCGCCGCTTCCGGACTGATGCCGATAGTTGGGAAAAATGTCAGATAGGCCCACTCCTTGAGACCGATATTGTTGATCGAAACCGGGAGACTCGAGACGATGGAGAGGAGAAATACAACGGAAAGGAACGGTATGACCGGAACCGACTCATGGAACGCCGTGAAGAGCGTCAGGTTGAAGAGGCCGACACCGACGAAGGTAAAGAGGAGCGAGACCAGGAAACTCTCGAACACGAACCGCTTGTCCGTATAGCCGCTCATCTCGGAAAAGAAATTCTGCAGTTTCTCAGGAAACAAAGAAAACAGTTTCTGGATCCACGCGCGATCGGAAAAGACCGTGAACAAAACATCGATGATCAGGAACGCCGCGAGACCGACAGCGAAGGGAACGAAAATCGGCTGCGTGAGTACCGACGAAAACGAGACCAGCCCGAACAACAGGAAGAGACTGATGGTCGCCCAGAGTCCCGTGAACCGGACGAAGAGCACCGTCGAGGCCGCCGCCGCGTACCGCTTCTCCGGCTTGCCGAGGAGATAACTCCGATAGGCGTCCCCGCCGAAAAACGACGGCAGGAAATTATTGAGAAACAGTCCCGCGAAATGATAGCGTAGCCCATCCGCGAAGGAGAGCGAGAATCCCTTGAACGAAGCGGTCTTCCGCCAGCGGCTGACCGAGATCGTCGTCCCTCCGACATAGGCGAGAAAGGCCAAAAGGACGAAAAACAGCGACGCTTCGGAAAATTCCTTCCACACGGCCGTCCAGTCCATGCGCATGATGAGCCAGGACACCAAGGCGGTGCTCACGATCAGTTTGAAAGCGAAAAGGAGTTTCTTTTTCATGACTTTCGATACAGATCGACGTAGCTTGCCGCGACGTTTCGCCAGGAGAGCTCCTCGGCACGCCTACGGCTAGCATCGGCGAACCGCTCGCACAACTGCCGGTCATCGAGGAGTCGTTTCGTTTTCTTCGCGATATCTTCGGCCGATTTCATCTCGAGGAAAAATCCGTTCTCACCGTCTTTGAGCAGCTCTTCCGTCCCGCCGGTCACCGTCGCAAGGAGCGGCAACCCGGAAGCGAGCGCCTCGAGCATGGTGTTGCTCATGCCCTCGTTGAGAGAAGGAAGAACGAACGCGGAGGCCCGGACATAGTAAGGAGCGATGTGCTCGTGCGGGACACGCCCGACGAATTCCACGTTGGTCAGACCAGCTTCTTTGACCAAAACTTTCAGACTTTCACGCTCGTGTCCGTCACCGATGACCTGCAATTTCATCTTTTTCTCGTCCACACCCTCCTCTGCCAAAAGCTTCATCGCCTGGATCAGGTAACGGATGCCCTTGCGCGGCGTGAGACGCGAGACGCACAGGAGCGTAAAGACATCCGAGCGGTCCTCGGACGTCCCTACCCGGAAATCTTCCGTCGAGACGCCGTTCGGGATGATAGCGATCGCCTGTTTTGGGTTTGTCTGAAGGGCGAGGTTTTTCAGTCCGCTGCTGTTGGACACGACAAAAGCCGCTTTGGCCCACAGGTGCCGGATGAACGGACGTAGGAAAACATAGAGGAAAGAAAACCGCTCGCTGTACCCCGGGACATCCGCCCCGCGAAGCGACACGATGTACGGCAAACTGAATCTCCTCCCGAGAAAGTATGCCTGCACGCCGCAGGGCACGCTGAAAAACGCATGAATGACATCGAAGTCCCCTTCTTCTTTCAGAAGTTTCCTGGCATAGCGGTAACCGCCCCAGGAATACCGGAGAAGATCGAAAACGGACTGAAAATGAAGCGTCTCCCGGCTCTTGCCGATAGGGACGCTGTGGACGAAGACTTTCTCCCCGACCGAGACCTTGTGGAATTCCGCATCGACCGACGACGTCACGAGATGGACTTCCAGGTCGGGAACCTTCGCATACTCCTTGAGCAGGTACTCTGTCGCATTCCCCGCCCCACCCCCCAAAGGAGGATATTCGTAGTTAAGGAAAAGAACTCGCATGTATCAAGTATCACGTATTATGTATCATGTATGAATCAGGATGCTCTTCCTTGAGCAGTTTTCTTCAATCCGTTGATCAACTTACTCACGGTGACGGTTTCATCCGCTACTCTCTGGAATTCAATACCGGAAATATACTTCATATCCCGAGCCATCATAAGCTGACTCTGCAGCTCTGTCACGGAACCAAGAGCAATCGCGTAAAACTGCAATTTATCCTTAGCCGAATGCCGACTGAATCCTTCAGCGATGTTCGACGTGACGGATATCGCGCAACGGCGCATCTGGCTTACCAGCACGAATATCTCTTCCTTGGGAAAACCTTTGGTGATGGTATATACATCAAGCGCTAACCTATGCGCTTCACGCCAGGCGTTAAGATCCGTAAACGAGCGAATCTTTTCACCCATACGCAATACATAATACTCGATACGAAATACAGACCTAGACCCCGATACCAAAGTACGTGAAGCCTTCCTGTTCGGCTTCGCGGCGCTCGAAGATATTGCGGCCGTCAACGATCACCTTGCCCTTCATCCGGGAAGCGAGCTCGGGATACTCCGCGGTCCGGAACTCGTCCCACTCGGTCATGACCAGGAGCACATCGGCATCCTCCGCCGCCGTATAGGCGTGATCGACGTACTTGATCCGCTTGTCCGGAAAGGCAAGCTTGAAGTTCTCCATCGCGACCGGATCAAAAGCTTTTATCTTCGCACCGGCCTTGAGGAGCCCTTCGATCACGTAGAGGGCCGGAGCCTCGCGGACATCGTCGGTACGCGGCTTGAAAGAGAGTCCCCACACGGCGATTGTCTTGCCTTTGAGGCTCTTGAAGTGTTGCTTGAGGAATCCGAGCGGACGGAGTTTCTGATCGTCATTGAACTTGTCTGCCGCCTCGATGATGGTGAAGCGGTGCTTGTGTTCCTTGCCGGTCTGCATCAGGGCCTCCACATCCTTGGGAAAGCACGAGCCGCCGTAGCCGATACCGGCATAGAGGAAGCGTGATCCGATGCGACTGTCATAACCCATGCCCTTGGCCACCTCCTTGACGTTGGCGCCGGCCTTCTCACAGAAGTTGGCGACCTCGTTGATGAAGGCGATCTTGGTCGCGAGGAAGGCGTTGGAGGCGTACTTGATGAGCTCGGCGCTCCGCACGTCGGTCACCATGACCGGCCGTCCGGCCCGCGCGATGGGACGATAGATCTTTTCCATGAGCTCCTTGGCCCGTTCGGACGCGACACCGACGACGACACGGTCAGGATTGAGAAAGTCTTTGATAGCCGCGCCCTCGCGGAGGAATTCCGGGTTGGAGACGATATCGAACTCATGCTTGCCTTTGCTCGCGTGGAGGACGATGTCACGCACCTGGTCGGCCGTCCCGACCGGCACGGTGGATTTGTTGACGAGGATCTTGTAGCCGTTGAGATTCTTGCCGAAGGTCTCCGCTACGGCATAGACATACTGCATGTCAGCCTTGCCGGTCTTCTTGTCTTCCGGCGTACCGACCGCGCTGAAGACCACTTCGGCTTCTTTCATGGCCGCGCCGATGGAATGCGTGAAGGACAGACGACCCTCCTTGACGTTCTTTTCGACCAGTTCCTCGAGACCGAGCTCGTAGATCGGCATGATGCCCTTCTTGAGCTTCGCGATCTTCTTCTTATCGATATCGGCACAGACGACCGTATGACCGAGTTCCGCCATGCACGCGCCCGTCACCAATCCGACATATCCCGTACCGATAAAAGCCAGTTTCATAATCAGTTTCAGTTATTTAGTTACGAGTTAACGCGTTAACGAGTTGTACAAAAAGAAAACAGAAACACGTTAACCCGTGAACACGTTAACATTTTAACGCTCGGAAATTTCCCGAACGGTATAGTTCATCCGGTGACGGATATGGTAGTAGTTCCGGATCACGACATCCGCCAGGAGACCGAAGACGAAGAGCTGTACCCCGACCAGGATGAAGAAGATACCGATGAGCGGCCAGATGCGCTCGGAAAGCGACGCGCCGTAGACAAGCTTCTCTACGAGCATCCACAGGAGGATACCGCCGCCGATGAGCGACATGAGGATACCTGCCCCGCCGAAAAGGTGGATCGGGCGGTGCGAATACTTGCGCCAGAACCAGATCGCCACCATATCGACGAATCCTTTGACGGCCCGCCGCCAGTTGTACTTGGTCACGCCGTGGACGCGTGGGTGATGGGAGACCTTGACCTCGGTGACGCGGAAGCCGTCGAGCGCGAGAAGGGCCGGCATGAACCGGTGCATCTCGCCGAAGAGGTCGACTTCGCGGAAACACTCGCTCCGATAGGCCTTGAGACTGCAGCCGGAATCATGGATGCCGTCCTTGACGAGGAGCTTGCGCAGGAGATTGGCGCCGCGCGAGAAGAAGCGCTTCATGAGCGTGTCCTTGCGCTTGTGCCGCCAGCCCGAAACGATGTCATAGCCCTCGTCGATCTTCTGGAGGAGGAGCGGGATATCGGCCGGATCGTTCTGCAGATCGCCGTCGAGCGTGATGATGATCTCACCGGTCGAGGCCTTGATCCCGGCGTCGAAGGCCGCCGTCTGACCGAAGTTCTTGCGAAAGACGACGAGTTTCAACGGCGAGAGGGTTCTCGCGATCTCGAGTGTCTTGTCCCGCGACCCGTCATCGACGAAGATGATTTCAAAAGGCCGTCCAATCCGTTGGACCGCTTCATAGATTCTCCGATGCAACTCCTTCACGTTCCCCTCTTCGTTATACAGAGGCACCACTATCGACAGATACGGCTTCATTTCCTGCATAGCATCTTTAGATTGTATTGTACTCCCATTATATGACAAACCGTCCAGAGGGGCAACTAGGAGCCAAAATGCAGTCAAAAACAAAGCCGCCCGTCACACGCAGTACGCGTAACGGGCAGGAAAGGGACTGGAACCTCATCAATGGGAAACGGAGGGAAGAAACAGGACGCAGTCATAGAGTCCGGGATCTTCGCGGCTGATAGAGAGGTCGAATTTGAATTTCCGGAACAACCTCTTCATCCCCTCGTTATCCTTGAACGTTTGTGCCTGAAGGGACGGGGCATCCATGAAGGCAGCCCACGGGATGACCGCTTCCATGAGAAGCGTTCCGATACCCTGTTCGGGACGACACGAGAGCCGCGAATACGACACCTCATACGACCCGTCCGGTTGCCGGTAGGCCTGGCAGACTCCGAGGATGACATGATCGGTGATCGTCGCCACCAGAAATGCCATGTGACTGTAGTAGTCGAGTGTCTCGTCATAGCGAGGCTTGAGCCATTGTTCGCTCTGGAGATACTCGATGCTCATGGTGTTGAAGTAACGCGTATACCGGTCATCCAGATTCAACCCCTTGAAATACTCCTGGATTTCCGGGATGTCCAGCGGCGTTGCCGGTCGGACGATCACTGGTTCCTTGGTCTTCAGTTGCCCTTGTCGGACGAACTGCCAGGGAAACTTTTTGTAGTCCCAGCGAGACGCCTCTCCGAAGACAAGGGTTCTCACCGGCAGGTCTTCTACTGCGGTATCCATAGCTTTATCTCCTTGAAAGTCACGGAAAGAAAAAGCTGCCGGCCGAAGAACGTCTCGGGCGGCAGCGTCGAAATCTTGATCGGTTGATCAGTTCAGCATGACGCCAGGAAGCGTCCGGGCCTCTTCTTCCAACTGCTCGCGGAAGTCGGGATGGACGATACTGATGAGAAGCTTCGCCCGCTCACGACGTGTCTTGCCGGCGAGTCTTACCGCACCGTACTCGGTCACGACCCAATCGACCGTAGCCGCGGAATCAGTGACCTGTGACCCAAGCGCCAGACGAGAAACGATCCGGGAACCCAAGCCGCTTCCATCCTTCTTGAGATAGGTACTCGGAAGCGCGATGAACGACCGTCCGCCCTTGCTTTCTCGTGCCGCCAGGACGAAGTCCCGCTGACCCCCGAAAGAAGAGACGATCGTCGACCCGATAGTCGAAGCACAGACATTGCCGGCGAGATCCACGGAAAGAGCGCTGTTGACGCTCACCATGTTTCGGTTGCGGGCGATGATCCGCGGGTCGTTCACCCAGTGTTGCGGAAGGAAACAGAAATCGGAGTGTCCGAGCTCGGAGTAGATCCGATCCCCAAGGACGAAACCGATCACCATCTTCCCTCGCAGAAGGTTCTTCTTCTTGCCAGTGATTACTCCTTGCTCCCAGAGGTCATAGACCCCGTCGGACACCATTTCCGAGTGAATACCGAGATCCTTGAACCCGCCGAGGCAAGCCAGGACCGCATCCGGCACCGAACCGATACCCAGCTGCAACGTATCGCCGTCACGGATATGCTCCGCGATATGGCGACCGATCGCTTGGGAAATCTCGTCGGGCTCACCGCTCATCGGAAACGTCATGAGCGGATTATCCGTCTCGACGACCATATCGAACCAGTCATAGGGAACGGAACAGCTGCTCTCCAACCGGGTATTTTTTTCCCAGCCCCATTCCGGAAGGAGAAGTTCGCGGTGGAGACACGGCATGTTGGAATTGACTTCCGCGATGATAGGTTTCCCCGCCTGCTTCGCCGCCATGACGGCCGGCTGACTCAGGCCAGGATCCAGTCCGAGAGAACAGAAACCGTGGTCATCCGGCGGACTGACTTGAACGATGACGGCATCAGGAAGATGCTCTGTCTCAAGGAGGCCCGGCCACAGCGACAAATGTGTATCGATGAGGTCGGCATGACCGGCGTTTACCGCATTCCGAACAGCATGCCCCGGAAAGGGCGTAGCCATCCGTATGTGCTCCATGACTCCGGGAGTCGTCCAACCCGAAGTAAGCGTCAGGGCCTGGATGACCCGTGAGCCGGAAACGAGATGGGCGTTTTGCTGCAGCGTTTGAGCCATTGTTTTCGGCTCATTGGCGTTGCCGGAAACGTAGATCGTTTTCTTCTTCCCGATGGAAGCAACCGCTTCCTCGGCAGTGACTACGGTAGAGGCCTTCATTTTTCAACTCCTGTAGAGAACAAAAGAGTACGACAAAATCGAGAAGTGTTTAGTTAATGGAATTGTTAAAGAAAAACCGTAGAAAAAGGCGTTTGCCCTCCCCTACGACCGCCACCATTATACTCTGAAACCGTATTTTGTCAATACTCGAATTTTTTTGAGTCTTGACAGATTCAAAAACAAGCGTATAATATGTTCGGTTATTACAACCGCCGAGGGGGTTCAGTGGTATTCGAATCCATCTCGGTTTTTGCTTTTTTAACAATTCACGAATGAGGTGAAATCATGAGCACACAGCTCACAAGAGTCCAATACGACCTTTCCGGCATGGCTGGTATGTTTCTCGGCGTTCGCGACCGCCAGTCGATCACAACAGAATGTATGTTGGCAGCTCACCGCGCCGGCATGAAAGTCGGTATCGTCTGCCAGACAATCACTCCGGAAATCGAGGATATCGCCAAGGA
Organism: uncultured Bdellovibrionales bacterium; assembly: GCA_964384235.1. Classification (GTDB taxonomy): domain Bacteria; phylum Patescibacteriota; class Minisyncoccia; order Moranbacterales; family UBA1568; genus UBA1568. Next base: position 312,740 of record CAYLJX010000001.1, read on the forward strand.
ATGTGGGATCAATATCAACATCAACGAAGACGATGAGGAGGAAAAAAAGAAGGTAAGGCTTGCACAATGCAACGTCCTTAACTACGAAGAATACGAACCCGCTCTCCAGAAAGTCGTCACCGGCCTCGGCGGCGAAGTCGACTTGCTCTTCCACGGCATCGCCTTTGCTCCCAATCGCATCCTCTCGAGCGTTCTCAATGCACGATGGGGCGTCGACGGAAAAATGGGCGATTTCGACAAGATGATGAACATCTCCGTCGGCTCGCTCCTCTGTGCCGTCCAGTGCATCAGAGAAAACCTCCGGCCGGACAGCCGCATCCTCACGCTGAGCTACGGCGACAAGCACATGCGGGGTTACAACGGCATGGATATGGCCAAAAGGGCCCTGGAAGCGCTCGTACGTACTCTCTCGGTGGAACTTGCCGAGATAGCCACCGTCAATGCCATCTCTCCCGGACCGATCGATACCACCGCTGCAAACGGCATTCCGGCCTTCAAAGGGATCAAGCAAGACACTCTCGATCATGCCCCGCTGCACCGGTTACCGACACACGAAGAAGTTGCCCATGCAGCCTTGCACTTGATGACTGCGACAGGCATCACTGGAACAACGCACTTTGTTGACTGCGGCCGACACGCCGTGCAGTAACCCCTACCGAATTCAACCAACCAAGAAAGAAAAGGAGTTGCATCATGCAAACGCATCATGACGCCCTCGGGCGTCCGAAACACATTTCCGTCCGAGGCATCGGCTGCAATCAGGAAAAGTGGCTTGAAGGAATTGCCGTCGAGAAGTATCCCCAAGGCGATCGCGACGGCTACCTCTGCTACGTCACGCCCGAAGCGCTCGACGAAGACGATCTCGACCGGGATATCCGTCTTTCCGGCGACGACAACCTGGCACATACGAAAGGATTGCCGGGATTCCACGGAGGCAAACGACTCTTCCACGGGAAACGCGGCGTCGCAACCGTCTTTCAGGGACTTCGTCGCTTCTTCGAAGAACGTCGGATGGAATGCGCTCCGGATTATCTGGATATCGCCTTCAGGGCTCCGGTTTCTCCGGGCGATAGGCTCCGCGTCTTTCTCCAGGAAGCTGACACCGGTGATGGTCGAAAAATCTTCGTCGAAGCCATCCGGCCAGACGAGGCGCCGTCGATAGTCATAAGCGGCGACATCCGTCTCAAATCAGGCGATCCGGACGGGTGGTATGTTCCGTTTACGCAAGGGCTCTGGGGCGGGGTAAGTACTCTGTTGGGAACCACATACCCCGGTCCCGGTACCATCTACACCGGCGTCCGCGTCCAGTGCAAGCGCTTCCCGGACAACCTGCCCGTGATCCATCGGATAAACCTTTACAACGGCTCCGTATCACGGGAAGACTCCAGGAATCTCGTCATCCCGTTCATGGCAACCACTGCCCAGGGTATCGAGATCTTCCGCGGCGAATCCATCGTTCGCCCACCTCGCCAGCCCAAGCCGGCCCTACAATCGTAAGGCCTCGGCTGGAGCCATGACTTGAACCAAAGTCCATCGGCTCCGAAAGCCCTCCACGCCACAAGCGTCCGGAGGGCTTTTTGCTTTTTGTAAAGCGATAATTTTGCTATACTGAAAGAAAGGGAGGAAATACCCATTTTTTTGTAGTCTGTATGTCCTATCCAGAGATTTCCGTCGTCGTCCCCTGCTACAAGGAAGCCGAAGTCATCGAAACAAACCTCCAAACGCTCGATACCTACCTCAAGGGACACTTCGAGCGCTATGAGGTCATCGTCGTCATCGATGGCAGCCCCGATCAGACCAAGGTGAACGTGGAGCGTTTCGGGAATACGTATCCCGAGATTCCTCTCGTACTGCTTCCTTTCGCCAAAAACCAAGGGAAAGGTGCCGCCGTCAAGGCTGGTGTCCTCGCTTCCCGGTACGATCCGGTCCTTTTCATCGACGCCGATCTCACCATCCCGATTGAGGAGTTAGAGAAATTTCTCGCGGCGCTTCAGTCCGCCGACATGGCCATCGCCTCACGCCTCGTCTCGGGCTCCCATTTCGAGGAACCCATTCCCTGGCACCGCACCGTCATGGCGAGAAGCTTCCACCTCCTCCAGATCCTCCTTCTTGGCAATTTCGAGTTTTCCGACACCCAGTGCGGCTTCAAACTCTTCCGTCGTGATATCGCGCTACAACTTTTCCGGAAACTCACCATCGAGCGCTTCGCCTTCGACGCGGAACTCCTCTACCTCGCGAGCAAACTCAACCTGAGTGTCGCCGTCCTCCCCGTCACCGTCAAGAAAGACTCCCGCAACACCAACGTCAAGTTCCTCCGCGACTCGATCAACATGCTCTTCTCCCTCTTCCGCATCCGTCTCAACGACTGGACGGGAAGATACAGATCTTGACTTTACAGACTTGATGGACCTTTCGACTTTACAGACTTCTATGTGGATAGTTATCCCCGCGTACAATGAGGAGAAAGTGATCCAGGATGTCATCCGCGAAATCCAAGCGGCCGGCTACCGACAGATCATCGTCGTGGATGACGGAAGCTGCGACCATACCTACGAGCGCGCCAAGGAAATGCCCGGAGTAGTGACACTCAAGCACCTCATCAACCGCGGCAAAGGCGCCGCCGTGAAGACCGGAGTGGAAGCCGCCAAGTTTCTGGGTGCGGACAAGGTGGTCACGATGGACGGCGACGGCCAGCACAATCCCAAAGACATCGTCCCTATGCTCGACAAGATCCAGGAGGGATACGACGTCGTCCTCGGCAGTCGGCTCATCGATTGTCAAAACATGCCGAAGTACAAGATCGTCCACAACCGCATCGGAAACCTCCTCGTCTGGATGCTCTACGGCCTCTTCGTGACCGACAGTCAGTCCGGCTTCCGTGCCTACTCCCACAAGGCGCTTCATACCATCGATACCAGGACCGACCGGTACGAATACGACAGCGAGGTCGTCCGCGAGATCCATCGCCACAAGCTCAAGTTCATCGAGATCCCCATCGAGGTCCGCTACACCGAATACTCCATGAGCAAGCAGCACAAGATGAACCTCAAGAACGGTTTCAAGACTTTGGTCAAAATGTTGATCTCAAGTTAGTCAAAAACCTATGAATCTTTCCTTCTCCATTTTTCAGATTGCTCTCGCCGTCATCGCGCTCTATTTCATGACAGCCGGAACCGCCAAATTCCTCAAACAGGAAAAGAGCCAGACACTCTTCAAATTTCTCGTGACTATAGCCGTCTGGGGCAGCATCTTCGTCTTTTCCATCGTCCCGAGCGCCAGCCATTCGCTCTCCCGGTCTTTAGGTCTCGGCGACAACCTCAACACTCTCATCTTCATTGGTTTCGTCATTCTCTTCATGATCGTCTTCAAACTCCTCTCCGTCATCGAGCGTCTAGAACGGAACATTTCCGAGATCGTCAGAAAAAAAGCCTTAGAAGAATTGGAAAAAGAAAACTAGCACCTTTTATGGATTCCACTCCCAAAGTCGCCGTCCTCATCCTCGGCTACAACCACAAGAAAACACTGGGAGACGCGCTCGACGCAGCGCTTGTTCAGACCTACCCGAATTACACGCTCACCTATATCGACAACGCTTCCTCCGACGGTTCGGCGGAGATGGTCAAGCATGACTACCATACCGTCATCCTGATCCGAAACGAAGAAAACCTCGGCTACGCCGGCGGATACGATACCGCTGTCCAGCAGGCTTTTTCGGAGGGGTATGATATCGCCGTTCTCCTCAATCCCGACACGATCGCTGACAAGGAATGGCTCTCCGAACTCGTCCGATCCGCCTCTGCTGCATCGGATATCGCGCTCGTGCAGTCCAAAGTTCTCATATGGGATAACGGTCCGACCGACCGGATCAACACCTTCGGCAACGCGATCAATTTCCTCGGCTTCGGCTACTGCGGACACTACAAGAAAACGGACGGGGAAGCTTTCACGAAAGACCAAGATGTCACGTATGCGAGCGGCTCGACTCTTCTCATCAAGAAAGAATACTACGGGGATACTATCACTTTCGATACTGATTACTTCGCCTACCTCGAGGACCAGGACTTCGGCTGGCAGGCCCGTCTTCAGGGATTACGAATCGTCGCCTCCGCTCGCTCCAAAGTCTGGCATCAATACGATTTCAAGAAGAAACACTTAAGCGGCTTCAAGTTCTATCTCCTGGAGCGGAACCGCCTCACCTTTCTTCTCAAATTCTTCAGCCTGAAGTTTCTCATCCTCATTTTCCCCGCCTTCATCATCATGGAACTCGGCGTACTCACGGATTCCATCTTTCACAGATACTTCCTCACCAAGCTCAAGAGTTATCGTGATTTCCTAATGGTGCTCCCTCAGACCCTGAAAAAACGAAAACTCATCCAACGGGACAGAAAGAGAACCGACCGTGAACTCTTCCGCTTTTTAAGTCCCACGATCGAGTTCCAGGAAGTAGATTCCCCTTTCCTTCGTCTCGCCAATATCTTCCTGGAAGGATATTATTCCCTTGTGAAACATCTTCTCTAAACGAAACGTCACATTCTATGTCTGCTGTCATTCTTTGGATCATCCTCTTCTGCATTGCGACCGTCATCTCGATCACTCTGACCGGGTCACGCTCCCTGATCAGCGGGGATCTCACGTTTCAAAAGATCATCGGCATGATCTTTGATTGGCGATTCATCGTGGGGGCAAGCTTCGCTTTCCTGGCCCGTCTGTTCTTTATTCTCGTCAACAACGCCCTCCTGAAAATCCCCCATCTCGCGGAGAGTTCGACGACCATCACGATGTTCATCACGTCCATCGCCCTCATCTTCGTGATCATCGCCAACTATTATTTCCTCGGGGAACGACTCAATCTCACCCAAGGCATCGGCGCCTTCATTATCATTATCGGCATCCTCGTCATCACACGCTAAGACAACCGGCCCCGATTTTACCCTTTGGAATATATCCTAAAAAACATCGGGACCAACCGAAGCCGATACATCAGGATGAAACCATACACCGCGACCCGGTTCCGCAGAGTCTCGCCCACCGGACGAAACAGGCTTATATTTTCGTTCTGAGCGAACTTCGGGAAATGATTTTTCAGCCAAGCGAATATTTTCTGGAATTCCGCGACCATCATCCGGCGATCGGAATGTCTCCCGATAAACAAGAGATACCAGACGACATATCTGATGAAGTAAAACTCGATCTCGCTCCTGCCAGTGACACGGAGATCGTTTAGCCTGTCATAACAGGAATCCAGCAGAAACATGACGTTTATCCCGCTTTTGATGGTCTTTTGACTGGTATTGGAAACCGAGGCGGTATTGTAGAACCAATTATATCCGCAATAATCAACGAAGGAGATCCGATCGGTCAGATTGATAGCCTGCAGATTGAAGTAGACATCCTCCCCGATATTATTGTCGAGAAACAATATACCGTGCCTGAGTAGGAATTCCCGTCGGTATATCTTGGCCCAGGGTGCCATCACCATGTATCTCGACCACGAGACATCCTGCAACCGCATCTCATATATCGTTTTTTCCCCGTCCGTGCGGCGATATCCCCCGATCACCATGTCGGCGCCGCTCCTTTCCGCTTCCGTCACGAACCGCTCCAGATAATCGCTCTCCACGTAATCGTCATGATCGATGAATATGACATATTTCGAATCGGCATACCCTAATCCCTTATTCCTGGTCCTTGCTACGCCTTGGTTCTCCTGATCAAAGATTTGTATCTTGTCAGGATACTTCTTCTTGTATGCTTCCAGTATCGTCATCGATCCATCCGATGATCCGTCATTGATCAGAATGATCTGATACTCCCGGTATGTATTGACAAGGATGCTTTCCAGGCACTTCGAAATCGTTTTCTCGGAATTAAAAACCGGGATAATGATGGAAATCATTGTTTTCATAGGATTCATCCGTCAGACAAGAATCGTTCCCAACCCTCAGAAGTAGCTCGATATGTCCTTATAGTAGTATTCCACGATCTTGCGGAACACGAAGAAGAACGAAATCAGCAGAAAGATAAAGAGTGCTGCCGGAATATTGTTTCTGATCCATTCGCTTTTGAACCGAAATTTCGACTTATATATCGAAAAGATAATAAGCGGCGCTATGGCAAGAAGGTACCTCCCTTGGACACCGCTCACGCGATCGTTCCCAACCTGTGTCCAAACAAGATACAACGAAAGGAACACCAATATGAACTGGGCGAGGAATGTACCCAGGAGTACCAGCCTCTGCCTCGAATCAAGAAGAACTGTTTCCTCCTTGCTTCGCAAGATAAGAACCATACCGACAGCCATAAATATATACCATAAGTCAGGCAGAGCAGTTTTCAACCATCCGGGTTTCAGAAAAAATGTCTCAAAATAGAAGAAAAAACCTTTATACAAGGAATGAAAGACTGCGTAAAGGAAATGCAAAGGATCTTTAAGGACGCCCATGGCCTGTGCGTTCGGATCTATCCCTTTCGGGAACGCTCCCGGCTCACTGAATACGAATCGGAGCAGAAGAAAGAATAATATGTTGGCCGTAATGAAACCTGTCGCATACATCCAATATTTTTTGTTGCCCTGGAATTTTGACTTCTTCAAAAGCAACACGAGAAAACTGAGCAGGAGATATCCTGATTTTACATTGAGCGCCAAAAGCGAAAGTCCGAGAAGTGTCCAACCCTGTTTCACTGTCAGTCGGTCAGGATCACTTGCCAGTTTGAGGATATACGCCGTAAAAAGAAGAATGAAGCTGATATGTAGCGCATCATAGCTCACCGATGACAACTGCTGTACCACCGACGGCAGGAGGCCAATCATTACGAAAATGATTTTCCCGAACGGCGCGATACGGATAGCGAAATAAATACCCGTAACAGCGGCAAGAAAAACCAAAAGACGTCCGAGATAAAACGAAACAAGCGGAGGAGCATTCGTCATGAGTCCCAGCTTCAATCCGATAGCCTGCAAGAGGTGTCCGGCCGGATGAGCTCCGCATATGGCGGTCGGAACTGACACTCCCACCGAACTTGCCGGAACAGTGAGCGCTTCAAAGAGTTTTGATCCACTCACTTTTTTATCATCTTCCCCCTTTATTTTCACAAGCTTGGTATCATCAGGAAGAGATACATAGTTTTCAGGAACTATGCCGGGTTCCCCGCTACAGCGGATCTGTCCCGAAGCGATAGCCAGAGATTTGAAGTAATGCGCTGGTTCATCCGGTACTTGGAACGGCGGATTCAGAAAAAGCATTATCAGGCCAAAGACGAGCGCGGGATACAGATACACCGTTTCCAGATTCAAGGATTTCAATCGTTCAAACATATAGCATTCATCAGTTTACCTATCACAAACTATTCTTTCACCGGTTCGAGTTCATAATATACTTCCTGAGCCGGAACGATCCAGCAGAAGAACCGCTCGTATACCAATGGTGCGAGATTCACGAGAAAGGTCAGCGGCTTATTCTCGAACGAATACCGGCTGGTCTTGGTGATATAGAAGAAGAGTTTCTTCCTGCGTATCCGGAAACGGACCGGGGTATAGAAGGACATCTCGTTATTCTCCGTATAATAGTCCATCGTGAAGTACCCGAAAAACCGCTTATGCGTCGGATCGGTATAGGCCCCGAAATTGGTGAAGTGCGGAACAAAAATTTTTATCACTCCACCCTTCTTGGTGATGCGGTAGAGTTCAGCCATGAGAGTATTCAAGTCCTCCATATGCTCGAGGACATGTGCCGTAAACACCTCATCGAAGGCATTATCCTCGAACGGCAATCGTTTCGTGATATCGGCGACGACATCCACCCCCTCGAGCGGACACCCGTCCAAATTAACATATCCCTTCCGGATATCTTTCCCGCATCCCAGATTCAATCGTTTCATACTTTACCGAAAAAGAGAATGTTATTTATCTTCATTGTACCACACGGAATCTCGTTCCTACTCCATCCAACCATCTCACCTATTTAGGCTTTTCATGATCACGCAAAACCCATTCCATTGCCATTACCGATCTTTCCCACGACCATTCCTTGGCTGTCTGATATCCATTCTCAACAAGCCTCTCTCGAAGAGTTTTATCGTTCATCAATTTTAAGATAGATTCTCTCGCTCCCTTGGTATCTCTTGAGTCGACTACCAGCGCATTGACACCACCCCGGATATATTCGTCATAACCTGTCACTTTCGCGACGACGACGGCGCAACCGCAAGCCATCGCCTCCATCGGCGGACCGAAGAACCCTTCGACACGGCTCATCTTGAGAAAGATGTCACAGGAAGAATATATCTTTTTCATCTCATCGATAGGCACGTTCTGAAAAAACCGGTCATACCGCCAACCCGGCTTCGGTTTGCCTTGATTGCTGACGATCCAGAGTTCCGCGTCAAGATCTTTTACCGCAGCATATGCATCTTCCATTCCTTTGAAGGGAACATCGATTGATCCTTCGATAAGCACTCGCAATTTGTTTCCCTTCGGTTCCAACGGTTCAGTCTTATGAAACATCACTGGGTCAAGCCCATTGGGGACATAATACGACTCGTGCCCAAACTCCTCTTTGAGCCATTGTTGGATCCACTTTGCCTCAGTAACATACTCCAAGGGCAATCGATATGTCTCCCTTATTTTTTTACAGAGATCTGGATCTTTTTGGAAAAAACGACTTTCATCAGATTGAACGAAGTAAACCTTCCTTCGTGCCTTCGCCAAAGTAACTGAAAAGGCAGTGCTGTAGCTCGTCGCAAACAGTATATCCGTATCTCCGTTCTGCAAGATTTTTCGAGTCTGCACATAAGGAACTACTTTTACTCTTTGATTCGGAAACCAATCGCTATCATTAGTGGCATTCAAAGAGAGAAGTTCGACATCATAACCTTTCTGATACAACCTGTTCGCATGCTGAAAAATCACAGCAATCCCTCCGGAAATACCGGTTCCCGGGATAAGAAAACGTATTTTCGTTCCCCATGACTGCGCCCCGCCATCTGTGGTAGCAAAAATATTTTTTTGCCTACACCAGCGTTTATACTCTCCATCAAAAAAGAACCGCGTCCCGATCGTCGCGTCATTCAGATAAAGATAAACCTTCTTCAAAAATCCCTTCATGAAAATCCTAACAATCGGAATTAGATGTTTCTCAAACTTCTCTTCAATATCCGGAAAATTCTCACGACAAACCTGTACATTTTCTTTCTTATTTTCTTCATTACCGAGTACTGACTAGGATATCTCAAAGAATGATAGACATGATACCGAGAAATCAGACTCATGAAATCTTTCGGTAAAAATCCTATGGATTGCTCCAAATAACGCGAATTATCATTCAATGACATGAATCGAAAGAGCGTTTCTATTCCGAATGCCTGTACATGAGAATGGGGCGACGTAAGCGCAAGCCTGCCCAGATAATACGGGATGCTCCGATTATCCTCTGATCCGAAACGAACAACTTCTGGAAAAACTTCCTTCAAAACCGCATATTCGCGTATATGCTTCAGATAATTCTCAAGAATAAAGAAGGTTTCGTTGTATTCCGCATTGATAGTCCGTTCATCATCGGTACTCGACAGATTCGTATTATCAGACATTCTCCTGTACTGGATCAGCGGAACGGCATTAAATGCTGGTTTTGTCACGAACAATAACCTCACGTGATATTCGTAGTCCTGGGTCATTCTCAATAATGGATGGAAATATCCTACGGTATCGGCAACACTCTTTCTGAGAAACATTCCTGGAGAAACACAAGCGTTTCCCTCCAAATACATTGTCCTGAGCAATGCCTTCTGGTCAAACCGTTCCGGTGGAACGTAGCTGTATTTTTGAATGGAACCATATTCGTCAATCTGCTGCAATTGCCCATACAGCACACCTATGTCCGTATGCTGCTCCATATATGCGACATCATGCGATAGTTTCTCAGGAAGAAAAACGTCATCACATGACATGAGACAGAGGTATTCTCCATGAGCATTCCGCAGGGAATTATTGAGGGTATGCGATACGTGACGATTCTTGTCGTTTTGAAAAACCCTGATCCTTGGATCCTGAGCTTCGTACCGCTTCAATACCTCCATGCTCCGGTCGGTCGAGCAGTCATCGGTTATAATAAGCTCCCAATTCGGATACGTCTGACGCAAAACAGACTCGATAAAATACGGGATGAATTTCTCGAAATTGTAGCTTGAGGCCACTATCGAGACCAGTGGTTTTTTTTCACTCATACGCATTGATGACATCCACGACTCTTCGCATCTCCTCTTCAGTGATCACGGGAGAAATCGGGAGGCTGAGCACCTCCCGATGGATCTGTTCGGTAACCGGAAAATACAAATCATTCAACTCCGCGTAAGCGCGTTGCTTATGGGGCGGAACAGGATAATGTATCACCGTTTCAATCCCGTTTTCATCAAGATACTTCTTCAAGACATCTCTTTTCTTGCACCTGATAACAAACAGATGCCAGACATGCGAACCCTCTTCACTTGCCACATGAGGCAACGCAATAGACTTGTTTTTTATATGTGAGAGATAATAACGGGAAACAGCCCGCCTCTTCTCGTTGTCCTTATCGAGCTCGGAAAGCTTCACCGACAAGATAGCAGCCTGAAGCTCATCCAGCCTTGCATTCATTCCCTTATAAAGATTCTCATATTTCACCAATGACCCGTAATTTCTCAGACAACGAACTTTTTCAGCGATCATATCATCATCGGTCGTAACCATCCCCCCATCACCAAGTGCCCCGAGATTCTTCCCAGGATAAAACGAAAACCCGTTACAATCCCCAAATGAACCCACCCTTTTCTGCGCGTATATACTTCCATGAGCCTGAGCGCAATCCTCTATCACTTTTAAGTCATTCTTTCGTGCTATTTCCATGATAGAAGACATGTCACATGATTGACCATACAGATGAACCGGGATAATAGCCTTCGTTTTCGGCGTGATCGCTCGCTCGATATTTTTCGGATCGATAGTATATGTCCTGATATCCGGCTCCACCAAGACAGGCTTTGCACCCGTCGAAGATACCGCAAGAACGCTTGCGATATAAGTATTTGAAGGAACCAATACCTCGTCACCATCAGATATGCCAACGGCCTTTAAGGAAATGATCAGTGCATCAAGACCATTGGACACGCCCAATGCATGCTTTACTCCGCAATATTCCGCAAAACGTCTCTCAAACTCCTCCCCCTCTCTCCCTAAAATATACCATCCGGAATCAAGAACTCGTTTCATCGCCGCATCGATTTCTTTTCGATAGCGATCGTTTATCTTATGCAAATCAAGAAATTTGACCGTGTCCATACGTGTTCCCGTATCTGATTATTTCTTTATCATTCTTTCGTCTCATGATGCTCGTTCAGGACGTGCCGCGAAAGCCGGATACCCTTTACCAGCCCATAAGGCATTATAAACCTGACGAAGCGGTAGAGATACTGAAGAGGAAGCGAATAGAAAAAACGTTTTCCGAATCCATTGAGACCGCTCGCGATTAAAAGCACCATCCGAGCTACTGATCCGAAATACTTCTTATGTCTATTCCTTCGAAAGATACCCCCAAGGGAAAACGCCTTGTAATACCTTGCCACATCCAGTATTGCATACCGCCCCTCCTCCGAAGCTACTCTTACCAGAGGCACTCTTACAATTTCCTCTATTTCCCTGATCCGCACATCCCACGTATGGTATTTCCGCACCAGCTCGTTCGAACGCGACACGATCCTCTCTCTCAAGGCATCGTTCTTCAGGAGACGATCACAGAGTTCGTAGGCCTCTTGTGGCGTATCATAGAAAATATCCTTGGAGAGATCGCCGAGTTCTTCCGCAAGGTCTTTGGAGTAGTTACTCACCAGAACGGCAGAAGATGCCAAAATATCCATCACCCGCCAACTGTAACCGCTCTTAGCCTGGGCATGATTGATATTCAGCCCTATCTTCGATTCGTTATACATCTGCTGCGTCTGATCCAGGGAGTATACGCGCTTCGGATTATACGCCGCAAAGATGTCCAAGGAAGAGTCCAGTCCTATGTCAAGCCATCCTTCTCCGCCGTGAATATTCAGTCCGAGAGGAGCTATGCGGGCAAGCGTACCAGTTCGCATCGCTACGCTTCCAAAATCCAGAATCGTCTGATCGACATCAGGAATGAATGAAAACTGTTCAGACAATTTTTCAGGGCTCTCTTTCTCTTCAATAAGGGCTTTTACCAAATCGACATACTTTTCTTTGTACCGATGAAGTTTTTCTTTTTCCGCATGATTGACAAACGGCGTCCCGATGAAACTTATATTGTGACTCTTCTTCATGTTAGCATCGGCCTCGACCGAAGTCGCCGGTCGTACCAAATGGCACTGTTCACGGGAGGCCCCGAGTATCTTCTGACAATCTGAAAGATCGCTCGTTTGGGAGCAAAAGAAGATATATCTTCCGACATTCGTTTTGAGGGTATCGATGTCGTTGAAGTGATGGAAATGATCCGCATCCCAAATGGCGATCGGACACGAAACGATCCTCTCCAATCCCTCAAAAGAGGAGTTATTGAAGGAAATAATAAGGTCCGGTCGAAACCGCCTCATATCGTCCATCAAAGCCGGCTTGTCTATTCCGGATTTCAAACGGTTCGACCCGCTCCATGGCCTCTTCAGAAAATCGTTTGTAATGATTTCCAATACGGTATTCCCGTTTTTGGTCAGGGTCCTGATCAGACCCTCATAAAAGACAAGGGTCCTGTATTTCCCCTCCGTCTTTATTCCGCCGTAATGAATGATGATGATTCGAGCCATGAGTTTCTGATATCCTAAAAGATCACGAGCTATACTCTACAGCGTCGCGACGACGAAGATTTCAGCCGCTATTTCCGGGTATTTTTCTCCAAGTTTCATAAACGCGGCGATCATCTGCGGCGTCCAGGTCTCATCAATCTGCTTGTTGGAAACAGGTTTCAGCCAATACCCTTCCATTTTTTTCACGGTAAGCCCCGCTTTCTCGAAATCTCTCCGGAGTTCCTTGGCGGAATACACTCTCTGATGCCCATGGTGGATATCCAGTTCATTGAGAGAGTTAGTCTTCTTCAGAAGACCCATCTCGACCGCCGCCTGCCTATGGATGGAATTAGCATTGGGTACCGCTACGAGAATGACTCCTCTTTTCTTCAGGAATCCCTTCACGTGTTTCAAAACACGTACCGGATCATGGACGTGTTCGAGCACGTGTCCCAGTACGATATTGTCGAACTTTTCATCCGTGTTGAAGTCTTCAAACATGGAGTGATGAACCCTTATCTTCGGATACCTCCGTTTCAAGTCATCGCAAAACTTTTCGGCTCCTTCCACGACCGAAAGATCCCGGCCCGATTTGACGAAAAAATCAGTCATGACACCTTCCGCTGGACCAAGCTCCAGGATATTTCCCTTTCGAAGGTGTCGGGAAAAAACCACGTAGGAATATTCCACCATCGCGGCACTCACCCCTTCGGCATATCGGGAATGCTTCGCTATCTTCTGCAAAGATTTCAAGTCATGAGACATATTCAGGCCCTTTCTATTAACTCAATGATTAGTCCGTTGGAAAACATGATGAAACATATTTCTCTTGAATTGAACGCCACCGAAGGCCTCTTGGGTGATACGATCCTTCCTCGGAATTTCCGTGTATACAGATGGATAGCGACATCGATATCATCGACAAGATAGGCAAAATGATAGAACTTTACGCCCTTCTCGAGCCACACGTCAAGCGTATGGGACGAAGGCAGATTTTCCAGCAGCTCCAGTCTTGGTTGGTTTTTGGAGACCAGAAAAATGCCTTTTACCCCCTGAAGAGAGTCTTCAAAAAAACTCTTTTCCAGAACGTACCCGACCATTTCCCATATTTTTTGTTCCGTATCGATGCTCCGCGTCGCGATACCAATATGATGGAATTCCATCTTCGATATCTCTTGCTTAAGGAACCGATCATGCATCATCTTGACGATCATTTCTGCCTTCTTAGCCATAGATCCACTACTCCAGATTTCCCGATCCACGAAGTGTTCAACCGCATCGTACTTTACTCCTTCGATTTCGAACTCTCCCGGCAATATCCCTTTGTTCAGGGCCCCGAACGAATCATGGAAAGACACGACTGCCACATTGTCTTTCACCGTTCTTGAGTACACGCTCTCAAGTCCGAGTATCTCAAATGCCACCCTGTACATAAGATAGGCGGACTCTACGGCAGCAAGACTCTCCGGAAGGATAATCCATCTCCCCCACTCGGCGATTTTCTTCTGCTGATCGATATCATAGATACCCACCAGCCCCTCGGGCTTCCCGGTCAGCATGTTCTCTATGACGAAATAATAGTCGTTATCCCGCTCATAATACTTTTTCATCCAGTCTTCCTGAAGGGAGACATCCCGAGAAACAGCATGAATATACCTGTTACGCTCAGAATGTCCGGCACGGACATCCACGATAAAACCGGCGTCCTCGATCTCTGCCGGACGCAACAAATAAGAGTATCCTGAAATCGAAATCGCATGCTTCATGAAATTTCTTTTGATCTATGAAGGACCTCTTCGATAGAACGTACGGATTTCATGGAGGGGATATCAGCACTGTCGATAGCCACGCCGAGCTCCTGCTCAAGACAGAATACGATCTCTATCATCTGCAGCGAATCCCAATACCGTTCATGATCCTTATCGAGCTCCAAGACCTCCTCTTTTGATTTCTTTAGCACGCTGGCCAATATTTCAACGATTTTTTCAGTCATAACGATTTCTTAATTTAATGATTATCGACCAGTATAGTCACGTGATTACTGTCTATATCAAAAAGATCCTGAGGCAACACGGCATACCCATCCTCCTTGAGTTCTTGATTGGTTATTTTCTGCAACCATGCCCGAGCTGGCTGATTACGTTCTCCTTTCTTATAGTTAATTCTCACCTCCTGAGAAGCATGTTTCTGCCGCATTATGTCCATAGCCTTGAGCAGCATAACGTCTTCGATTTCTCTCCCGAGCGCGCGGCAACTCACGAATGCCTCTTCGATGACCAAGACACCGTCGGAAAAACTCGTGATAATCGTTCCTATCAGTCCGCTGTCGGAAAGTCTGTCCTTCAGGGAAAAATCAACGACGTCCTGAAAATCCCGTCGCATGCGCTCCAAGACCTCTTGCTCGTTGAGTCGCAGGTAAGAAAAGATAAACTGATTGGTTTTCCCGCCAAGTTCCGTTATTCTCGAAAGATTTTTTTCGTCGTTTACATGATACGAGATCCGAAGATCCAATTGCCTGATATATTCCTCTTGAGTCAACGACTGTCTCAGATGTTCCCTTGCCTCGTTTGACCGGAGATCAGCCAACCGTTTCGCATCATCCTTGGTAGTCCGCCATTTGAATATCCCTGGGAACGACATCAGGGCATGTATAGTGCTGGACGGATCACCACTGTCCGCCAAGATCATCCTGATATCAGGGAGATTTGACCCAACGGAAGATATCTCGCCGATATTGTCGTCGATAAACAGCATGCTGTCCGGAGCGATCCTCAAACGCTCCGCGATTTTCAGGATATTCGAGGCCTTTTTTTCCCAGGAAATTTCTACAGCAGAAAAATCTTCCCATGTCAGGGGGAAATCCTTTCTTTTTCTAAACATTTCTTGGACATCCTGGATCTCGTTTTTTGAGACAAGACTTAAAAAAAATCCTTTTTCCTTGAGTTTCTTGAGCTCTTCCTGAAGCCGCTTGTGTTCTTCGGTCAGAATAATACCTTCAGTACCGTCTTCTCCTAGAACACCGGCATACAGCGTGTTGTCCAAATCAAGGACAATCGCCTTTATGTTTGGCTGGAAGATAGACGGGAGAAGCGACATTCCTAACCATCGGGCCATTTCAAGGCAGGCTGCATTGCTCAACCTGGTAGCCGTAATCTTACGGAAACGTTCGTCATAAAAAGATTCCCCCATCTGGTTTCGGATTACGTTTGTATCCGCGACATAACATCCGCTCATGCCGAGATTTTCTGAAAAAACAGCTTCTCCTCCTACTCCGACAACCAAGATATCTGCTTTAGTCTTCTTCCTCAGAAAACCGAGACGATCCCACAAGAAAGATCTGACATCAAAATCCTTTCCATAGTGATCAAAATCGATCCAGAGCAATACCAGATCGAGATTATCGGGAATATCGGAAAAACTGAGACTATCATCATAACTCCCATACGAGAAACGAGCCTGTATTCCGGAGTATCCCAGAAACGATCCGATTACGGATGCTACGGGTTCGAACGAGTGGTTTCTGTACACATAAATCCTTACAGTCCTTGTGATCTCCTGCTCAGGACATGACATCAGTTCCATCCTGTTCAAGGTTTTCTTGAACAGGACCTTCTGCAAATCGATTTTTGACATCAAAGCATTCATAGAAGATTCAATGCGTCCCTGGAAACGATCACGCAAGCCACTGCGCTCATCTCATCATGAGAAAGGCTAATTTTTGAAACGATACCTTCTTCTTTTACATATCGGACCTGGGGACAACCCCGTTCGTCGTGGTAAATCTCGATTTCATCCAGAGAAACCTTCTCCGTGTCGCTCCCGATGCCTGATAATGCCTTTATAAAAGCTTCTTTGGCACAAAACCGGGCCGCGAAGTGCTGCTCCGGATACGACATCGAATCACAGTAACGCCGCTCGCTTTCGGTGAAAATCTTTTCATAAAAAGAATAGGGCTTGTTCCTGAAACGGGAAATTTGCTCGATATCCACACCGATTGAAATACTTTCGAGACTCATTTTTGCAACTGTCTTAAAAATTCCTCATAACTTCTGATGTAGTCGCTCTCGTTGTACTCCTCGCTCGCCAGTACCATCAGAGCGGCGCCTTTTGAAAAGTTTTTCATCTCCCTCCAGATCATTCCCTCTATATACAACCCCTTATCAGGCCAATCAAGCGTATACTCCTTTCGTTCCTTTCCGTCATCGCAGACGACTACACATGAACCACTGATCGAAATAAGAAGCTGTTTCAGTTCCCTGTGAGCATGATGTCCTCGTACCGTTCCGGGAGTGGTATCGAAAATGTAGTAAACTCGCCTGATATCGAACGGAACATGGTCCGTATTGGACTCTAATGCCACAAGGTTTCCCCGATCATCACCGATCGGTTTCAACCGTACCACTTCCACTTTTTGCACTAGTGAACATTCATTCATAGCCCCTCCTCTAAACTTATGGCTTTTTATTCTTTTGACCCGCTTTGGCGAAGATATTCCTCACCGACGCGCTTCGGATCTCCAAGCATCACTACCTTCCCTCCTTGTATCATTATTAGCCGGTCACAAAAATTCTCCGCAATTTCTATATCGTGAGTGACAAGAAGCACCGTCTTTCCCTTTTTCTTGTATTGATCAAAAATAGACAGGCATTTTTTCTGAAAATTACTATCACCTACCGCGAGGACTTCGTCCATAAGGAGGATGTCGCGGTTGGCGTGGATGGAGACAGCGAAGGCGAGACGCACCTGCATGCCGCTCGAGTAGTTCTTGAGCTTCTGGTCGATGAAGCGCTCGAGCTCGGAGAACCGGACGATGTCGTCGAACTTCTCATCGATCTGTTTCCTCGTCATACCGAGAACCGTCGCGTTGAGATAGACGTTGTCCCTGCCGGAAAGCTCCGGATTGAAACCGATGCCAAGCTCGAGAAACGGAGAGATCATCCCGTTCACCCGCACGCGGCCCTTGTCCGGCTGGTAGATGCCGGCGAGGATCTTGAGAAGGGTCGATTTGCCGCTCCCGTTTCGTCCGATGATACCGAAAAATTCCCCTTTCTTTACCTCGAACGACACGTCGTCAAGCGCCTGGAATTCTTCGTACGTCTTTTGCTTGAACGCCGAAACGACGGCTCCGCGCACGGAAGAGATCTTCTCATGGGGAATGCGGAAGGTCTTGGAGAGATGTTCGACTTTGATGGCTATTTCTTTGTCCATATTTGCTTTTAGAGGTCTTCGGCTACTTTCGGGGCGAGCTTGCGATACGAGAGCATACTCAAGAAAAACACCGTGACGATGAGAGCGACGAAAATACTCCCCTGCCAAAGTTCAGGAAAGTGACCGTTGATGAGCGATTCCTTGGTGAAGTGGATGATGAAGGCCATCGGATTCATGAGCAGGATCTGCTGGATGTAGAGCGGCATGAGCTGGAGCGCATAAAAGACCGGCGTCGCGTAGAAGAGTATCTGGAGGAGCACCTCCCAGATCATCGAGAGGTCCCGGAACTTAGCGTAGAGCGGCGCCGTAAAGAGCGAGAAGGAAATGATGATGCCGTAGATGAGAAACGACGAGAAAACGAACAGTACGATCGCTCCCGGACTCGGCAGAAACTGGTTCCAAACGAAAAACGCCACGACCACGGCCAGGTTCATGACGTAGATCATGGCGGAATTGAGCGTCGAAGCAAGAATGATCGTCCAACGCGGGATATATATCTTGGTCACGAGCTGGGACTTGGAAAGAAGCGACTGCATCCCGGCACTCGTCCCCTCGGAGAAAAAGTTGAACATTAGGATGGCCACCAGGAGCTGGAGCGAATAATACTCACCCCCCGCTATCCGGTTGGCAAAGATGGAAGAGAAGACGAAGTTGAGGATCGTAAAGGTGAGAAGCGGCTTCAGAAGGGCCCAGAGATAGCCTAGTACGGATCCGTGGTAACGGAGCTTGAAGTCCGTCTTGGCAAGCATCCAGATGAGCTCGTAATAATTTTCGTGTTGACGTGACATAGAGCCAAGTATAGCACAAAAAAACGCCCATTAAAAGGCGTTTTTAAGGCAAAAGAGGTTTACCCTTCTAATCTTCCCTGTTATTCAGTGCCCAGTGGGCGAGGGTGTTGATGACGGAGAGGACGAGGGCGCCGAGGATGGCGACAAGGAGACCCTGCACCTCGAAGCCCTTGATGATGCCGCCGAGCATGTAGAGGAGGAAGCCGTTGAGGATGAACGTGAAGATCCCAAGGGTGAGAATGTTGATCGGAAGCGTGAGGATAAGAAGGACCGGTTTGACCGTGATGCCGATGAGCCCCCAGAGGAGCGCCAGGATAAGCGCCGTACCGAACCCTTTCACCGCGATACCGGGGATGATGTACGGGAGCGAGAGAAACGCAAGCGCCGAGACCAACCATTTGAGCAGCAGCATAGGACAAACTTATAACTTACAACTCACAACGAGCGACTGACGACGAAAAAATCACTTCTTGATGTTCTTGCGGCGGCGGACGACGGCCGTGACGGTCTTGAGACAGATGAGGATATCGAGCCACAGCGACCAGTTCTCGATATAGAAGACGTCGAGACGGTACTCGTCCTCGAACGGCAGGTCGGAACGTCCCGAGACCTGGGCCATGCCGGTCACACCCGGCTTGATGGTGAGGAGACGGCGATGATACTCGGAATAGCGCTCCACCTCACGCTCCTGATGCGGGCGCGGCCCCACCAGACTCATCTCACCGCGCAGGACGTTGAAGAACTGCGGCAGCTCGTCGAGCGAATACCGCTCGATGAAGGCCCCGACTCTCATCTTGCGCGGATCGTTCTTGATCTTGTAGAGGACGCCGCCTTTTCGGGCGTTGTGTTTCTCGATCAGGTGCTGTTCGAAGGCGAGCGCTTCCTTGATATCCGGGTTTTCCTTGGTGATGCAGTATTTCCACCGCATGTAGCGGAACTTGTAGACGAAGAACTTGCGCCCGTTCTCACCGATGCGTTCGTTCTTGTAGATGATGGGCCCCTTGGGATCCTCGAGTTTGATGAGGAGGGCGATGACGAGCATCACCGGCGAAAAAAGCACCGTCAGGACAAAGCCGGCGAAGATGTCATAGAGGTGCTTGAGCACCCTCCCCCAGCCGTCGAGCGGCGTGTGCTGGAGCTCGATCATCGGCTCGCCGTTGAAGATCTGCATGGAAAAACGCGACGTCTGGAGCGTCGTCGGGATGTATTTGTAGGTGATGTTGTTGATCTGACAGAAGTCGAGGAGCTTCTCCAGTTCCTCGTCCGTAAAGGTCGGGTCGCAGACGATGATCTCGTCGACACCCTTGGCATCGCGGATCGTCTTGATATGACGGAGGCTCAGGTCCTCGATCTGGTCCACGACACGGTAGCCGAGGGAGCGGTCCTTCATCAGGTACCGGCGGAGCGCCTTCATCTTGTCGTTGTAGCCGATGAGAAGCACCCGGTGGATGCCCGAGCCTTTCCTCAAGAGGAACCATTTCTGCAGACGCTGGAGGAGATAGCGGGCGAACACCACGTACACGACCACCAGCATCCAGCCGACCAGGATGATGAAACGCGAAGAAAACCATTCGCGCTTGAGGAAGATCGCGACGATCAAGATGACCAGCACCAACGACGTCGCCTGAAAGACGCGGTAGGCTTCCCGCCAGAATTTGCGCGTCGTCCGCATGGCATAGAGTCCCTCAAGGGCGAACACGATGAGGAAGATCGGCAGCACGAACCCGACCACCTGGACGTAGTCGATGAGCGTAAAGTTGACGAACTTCGGGAGAAGATCGTACCCCTGCATCACCTCACGCGCGTACCATACCGAAAGCGCCGCCAGGGAAATCATGATGAGATCCACGGGGACTTGGACGGCACTGAAAAATATCTCCGATCGTTTCATAGGTTGTAGAGTCCCCCTCTCCCGTTCCTTTTTCAGGACAGATCCGTAAGCCGGATTCTGTTTTCATCGTCATTTCTCTTGTCCCGATGTCACCATCGGGATCCTTGCGGTTCTCCCATATCTTCCTGAGCTCCAAGAAGATACAAGCGCGACCTTGCACCCGGGTAAGGATTTAGCCGTTTCATTTCTGCCTTCCGACAGAATTATTCCCGAAGGAACCCTCAGTCTTTCGACTTTGGCGTCACTGTTCGCACCTCGTAGGTCACCCTAGACAGGCGTTACCTGCTACCCTTTGCCGCCGTATAACGGCGGCGAGTGTCCGGACTTTCCTCACCGACAAAGATTTTCATCTCTACCAGCGCGACGATTCGATCTGTCCTGAAAAAGAACTGGGAAGCGCCTTGTATTCTAGCATGAACAAGCAAATCTGTCAATCGAACAGAAGTACATATAATGGCTTAAAAAAGCCATTATTAGTTCCTTAATCCCCCTCCTAGCCGCTCATTCGCCAAAGCGACTATCCTGTCGAAAACGGCATCCATCTCCTCGCTCTTGAGCGTCCGGTCCGGCGCCCCGAAGAAGAGATGGAAGGCGAGGCTCTTTTCTTCGTCCTTCTCGTAGATATCGAAGAGTTCAAAGCGCGTGAGAAGCGGCGCTCCGGCTTCGCGGAACAGTTCTTCGACTTGACTCACGGTCGTCTTGCGAGGAACGACAAGAGAGATATCACGCGTCGCATTGGGAAACTTCTGGAGCGGGGCAAAGAGGATTTCTTGCTGCCGCAGCATCCGGAGATCTTCCGTGACGAATCCGGCCATCGCGAGGCGCGGTTCCAATCCGAAGTTGCGGAGTACCTGCGGGTGGAACTCCCCGATGATACCGATCGGTTTTCCGGAAACCGCGATCACCGCGCTCCTCGTCGGATGAAGCATCGCAAGTACGGGAATATGAGGGAATTTTTCCGGCAGTTCCCAGGAGATTTTTTCCGTATCGATACGAAGGGCTTCCAGGAAAGCCAACGTCTTTCCCTTGATGGACAGGAATGCTTCGCCTCGCGCGCTCTTTTTCGGAAGAACGGTGAAGAGTCCGAGCGATGAGACCTCCGCCGGGAGATGGGTTTTCGGATCCTTGGCGAACGCTCTCCCCCACTCGAAACAATCGAAAGCATCGAAATGACGGAGATTCTCACCCGCCTTGCGGAGAAAGAGCGGTACGGTCGAGAGCGCGAGATACTTCTGGTCAGGATTGAGAGGGTTCTCAAGTTCCAGATGCGCCTCAAGCGGAAGTCTGGCCGACGCGATATCTTTCTCACCGTAGAAGGCGTAGGTCATGATCTCGTCGAAACCGGCATGCGAGCAATACTCTTTTACTTCGCGTTCGAAACGTTTGCCGGGATCCTCCGTTACCGGGGCGAGCGCGATCCGCGGTGCCGTCGCGACGACCTTGTCATAGCCGCGCATCCGGCCGATCTCCTCGATCAAGTCCCATTCGTCACGGAGATCCGGACGCCTGGTCGGAACGGTCACCTCGAGCGCTTTCTCGTTGGCGATCTTCTTCACCTTGAGTCCGAGAAGCGCCAGATACTGCACCGCCTCGAAAAGAGGGATCTTGGTCCCGAGGACCCCTTCTACCCGACTGAGCGAGAGCGATACTTTCCACGGCTTGGTCAGAGGGGCATGGACATCCCGCATACCAACGAGCTTGGCGCCGGTAAGCGACACGAAGAGCGCCGCCGCCTCACGGGCCGCATCCGTCGGAAGATGGATATCGAGTCCTCGCTCGAAGCGATAACTCGCGTCGGTCGAAAGACCGTGTCGTACTTTGGCACGACGGATCGTACTACCGTCAAAGTTGGCGATCTCAAGGAAAACCTTTTTCGTCTCGAGTGTCACGGAGGAACCCTTCCCGCCCATGACACCCGCAAGCGCGAGCGCTTTCTTGGCGTCGGCGATGACGAGATCCTCGGCGTGAAGCGTCACCGTTTCCCCGGTGAGCAGCTCGAGCTTTTCGTTCTTCTTGGCGCGACGGATCGTCACCGGACTTTTCAGTTTGTCGAGATCGAAGGCGTGCATCGGCTGCCCCGTCAGGAGCATGAGATAGTTGGTGCAATCGACGACGTTGTTGATGGGCCGCAGTCCGGAAAGCAGGAGCTTGGACTTGAGCCACAAAGGCGACTCCCCGACCATGACATCTGTGAAGGCGAGTCCGACATAGCGCGGACAAGCTTTCTTGTCGGCGATGACGACCTTGGGGGAGCGGTTGTACGATGGGATATGCAGGGACTTGAGTTTCTTGTCGACGAAGCGCGGGGCATGTCCGTCGAGTGCGGCGATCTCGCGCGCGAGTCCCTGATAGGCGATCGCATCGGAGCCACGATCCGGCAGGATCTTCACGTCGAGAATGTTATCCTCGATCTCAAAATACTTGGCAAACGGAGCGCCGACCGGCGTGTCTTCCGGCAGGACCAGAATACCTTCATGCCCCTCGCCGAGAGCCAGTTCTTTCTCGGAGCAGATCATTCCCTTGGACTTCACATCTCGGATATCCGCCTCCTTGATCTCGATACCGCTCGGAAGCTTGGTACCTGGAAGCGCGACAGCGACCTTCTGTCCTTCGGCGACATTGGGCGCACCGCAGACGATCTGACGGATATCCTTCTTGCCTACTTCCACTTTGGCCACACGCAACCGGTCGGCATTGGGATGCGATTTCAGTGACACGACCTTCCCGACGACTACTCCGTCGAGACCATGCGCGTACTTTTCGATGCTCTCCACCTCGAAGGCATGCGTCATGAGAAGCTTCCCAAGCTGTTCAGCCGACTTCTTCGTTCCGCTCAATTCTTTTAACCAGTGATAGCTGTATTTCATATACTAGAATTGTCGGATAAACCGCAGGTCGCCGCTCATGAGGAGACGGATGTCGGAAATCTTGTACTTCATCATAGCGAGACGGGTCAGACCGAAGCCCCAGGCAAATCCCTGGTACTGACCCCGCTTGTAACCGGCTGCTTCGAACACCCGCTGATTAACCATGCCGGCCCCCCCGATCTCGAGCCAGCCGGACTGCTTACACACCGCGCAGCCCTTACCATCGCAGAGGATACAGCTGATATCGAACTCGAAACTCGGCTCAGTAAAAGGAAAAAAGCTCGGTCGCAAACGGATATCCACCTTCTTCCCGAAGAAGTTCTCGAAAAAGACTTCAGCCACGTACTTGAAAGTCGCGACATTCACTTTGGCTCCCTCGTCGACCATCAGACACTCGAACTGATGAAAGGTGTGCTCATGCGAAGCATCGGTCGCCTCATTGCGGAAGATCCGACCGGGAATGATGATCCGGAGCGGCGGTTTGTGCGTCTGCATATACCGCACCTGGACAGCCGAGGTATGCGTGCGTGGGAGATAGCGCTCCTTGTGTTTCTTGTCTGTCTTGATCCAAAAGGTATCCTGCATGTCGCGCGCGGGATGGTCCTTGAGAAAGTTCAGAGCATCGAAGTTGTAGAACTCGCTCTCGACTTCCGGACCGTCCGCCACGACGAAACCCATCGAAGCGAAGATGTCTTCCACCTCGTGCTCGAGACGCGTGATAGGATGCAGATGCCCGACCGCTCTTTTCGTCCCGGGAGCGGTGATGTCGATCCGCTCTTTCTCCCAGTCGATGCTCCCTTCGGTCAGTTCGTTTTTCTTGGACTCAAAAGCCTTCACCAGCGTCTGCCTGGCGTTGTTCGCAAGCGGTCCGACGACACGCTTCTCTTCCGGCGAGAGGTCTTTCAGTCCCTTAAGAAGCGAATTGAGCTCACTCTTGCGACCGAGGTATTTCACTTCCCACACTTCCAACTCGGCCACCGTCTTGATGGCCGCGAGGGATTCCTCTCCTTCCTTCCTGATATGGGCGATGCGTTCCTGTAACATGTCCCTATTCTATCGAAAAAGTCATTTCTTTTCAAAAACGATCCTGACGAAATCTTTCTTGCCGACCTTGAGGACGTTGCCGTCGTGATCCTTGTTCACGACGAACTGCCCATCGGTCACCTTTTCCCCGTCAAGCTCCACGCCACCCTGCTCGATCTTTCGACGGGCATCCCCTTTGCTCGAAGCAAGGCTGTTCTTCACGATGAGATCGACAAGAGCTATCGGCTCTTCAAGGATCGCCTCCGGCATGTTTTCCGGCACATGCTTCTTGGAAAACGTCTCGATAAAATATTGCTCTTCCTTGTCCGCGGCATCGGCACCATGGTAGAGCGTGACGATTTCCTTGGCGAGGCGGAGCTTGGCATCGCGCGGGTTACCGCCGTTTATGATATCGGCCGCCATTTTTTCCACTTCCGTCATGGGGACGCGCGTACAATGGACGAAATATTCCATGATGAGTTCGTCGGGAATGCTCATGATTTTCCCGAACATGTCATTCGACGTATCGAGGAGGTTGATGGTATTTCCCCAGCTCGAACTCATCTTGCGCCCGTCCGTTCCGAGGATGAGGTCGGTCATGAGGATGTCCTGCGTCGGCTGGCCGTGCGCTTCCTGGAGACGCCGACCAGCGAGCAGATTGAAGCGCTGATCCGTACCGCCGATCTCCACATCGGCATTGACCGCAATACTGTCGAAACCCTGCATGAGAGGATAAAATGCCTCCCGCATGGATACGCGTTTTCCGGCATCCAGACGCCGTTTGATATTGTCCCGAGCAATGAACTCAGCCAATGAGAAGATACTCGCCTGCTGTCCGATTTCTTCGTAACCAAGCTTGTCGAGCCAGGTGGAATTGTAATGCACTTCGGCTTTCTCAAGATCGATAAGTTTGCCCATCTGCCCGGTATATGTCTTCATGTTCTGCTCTATCGTTTCAGACGAAAGCATGGGCCGTTCGCTTTCTTTGTCGCTCGTATCACCGATCTGACCAGTAAAATCACCGACAATCAGCACAATCTGGCAACCAAGCTCCTGAAAATCACGAAGCTTGAGAAGTGACACTGCCCGACCGAGGTGGATATTCGGACTCGTCGGATCGATGCCAAGCTTCACCCGGAGCTTCTCGCCTTTCAGAAGGCGCGCCTTCAGATGTTCCCGGTCGATCGTTTCGGCAACACCGCGGGTGAGGAGCTCTTCGATCTTTTGTTCTCTGTCCATACGAGAAGGGACATTAGATACCCAATTTACGCTTGGCGAGACGATATTGATCGTCGGAAATCTGCCCTGCCTTTTTCATGGCGTCCAGCGAGGCGAGGATCTCGTCCTTGTGCTTGGCGACGTTCTTGGGCGTCATGGCCTTGCGCATGAGCTTCTCACGCTCCTGCGGACTCATGGCCATGATACGCTTCATGGCGAAGCGCTGGAGCATGTTCATGTCTTCCATCTTCGGAGCACCGGACGCGTTCAGGAAGTCCTCGTCCTGCCGTTTCTCCTTTTCGGATTTCTCTCTTTTTTTGAACGGGTTCCATTTCATACGAAAAGTATTATGTAGGATGTATTACGTATTATGTATGAGGATCCTGATCATGAGTATTCCATACATACTACATGATACGAGATACCTGATACATCTTCATTTCGTTTTCATCTTATACCTCGTGACCAACAGCGCCGACGCGACGTAGATGGACGAATAGGTACCGAAGGTGACACCGATGAGGATGGCGAGCGCGAAATACCGGATGCTTTCCCCGCCGAAGAGCACGATGGCGAGGAGCGTGATGATGACCGTGAGCGAGGTGTTGACGGAACGGCCGAGCGTTTCGTTGAGCGAGCGGTTGACCGTCACTTCGAAGTCTTCGCCTTTGCGGGAACGGAGCAGATTCTCACGCACGCGGTCATAAACGACGATCGTGTCATTGACCGAATAGCCGAGGATAGTAAGGAGGGCTGCGATAAACGGGACACCGATTTCGATACCGTAGAACTTTCCCAGGATCACGAACGCTCCGATCGTCACGACGATATCATGGGCGAGCGCGATGATGGCACCGAGACCATACTCCCACGACGTGACTATCCCCGACACCCGACGGAAAGCCCAGGCGATATAGAGCGCGATACCGATGACGGAGAGTATCACCCCGCTGTAGGCGTTCTTCTTGATCTGATCGGAAACCGATCCCCCGATGAAGTCGGTGCGAAGGAGCGTCAGTCCCGGATCCAACCCCTTGAGTTTCCCGAGAACCTGTTCATTCCCCGCCTCATCGGACGCGAGATATCGGAGAAGCATCGCCTTGTCACCCGTCGGCTGGACCGTGAGGCTCTGGAGCGAGAGGCTCCCGAGTGCCTCGGACACTTCCGCGACCTGCGGCACCGGATCCTTTGTGAACTGCACCTCCATGAGCGTACCACCCTTGAAGTCGATACCGAGCTTGAGCCCCCACAGTGCCAAAAGAATCACACTCCCGACCGTAAGGATACCGGAGAACAGGTAGGCATACTTTCTTTTCTGAATGATCTGCAACATATATTTCAGTAAACAATCAGCAATCAACAGTCAACATCTTACACCGCACTTCATTTTCTTAATCGTATCCGGTTTATTGTTGACTGTTAACTGTTAACCGGATTCACTCCAATGGTTTTTTCGGTGAAACAAGGAGATTAGAATGTTTCTCCATCCACTCTCCTGACAGAAAATCGATGATGATGCGCACCAGGACCACTGCCGTAAAGAGCGAGAGAGCCACACCGAGCGCCAGGATGATCGCAAAACCCTTCACGAATCCGGTTCCGAGTCCCATGAGGATGAACGTCGTGATAAGAGTCGAGACGTGGCCGTCCCGGATGCTCGGCCAGGCACGACGGAAGCCTTCCTTCAGCGACTTGAGCACGTTCTTGCCATAGGAGAGTTCTTCGCGGGTGCGCTCGAAAATGAGCACGTTAGCATCGACCGCGATACCGATGGAGAGGATGAAACCAGCGATACCCGAGAGCGTCAGTGTGATGGCAAACGGCGTAAAGACAGAGAGCTTGAAAATAGTCGCGAGCATCGCCGTATACAGGAGAAGCGCGACGACCGCGATCACGCCGAGGAAGCGATAGTACAAGACCATGAACACCGCCACCGCCAACAGCCCCATCACACCGGCAAAGAGGCTCTGCTGGAGCGCGCTCTCCCCGAGCGACGCATCCACGCTCTGCTGTCCGACCAGGGTGATCGGTACCGGGAGTGCACCTTCGTTGAGACGCTTCACGAGAGCATTCGCCTCCTGCATGGTGAAGTTGCCGGTGATGACCGCCTGTCCTGCGACGATCTCGCTCTGGACGGTCGGCTGACTGATGATCTCGCCGTCGAGCATGATCGCGACCGGTTTTCCGATGTTTCGCTTGGTGATTTCGGCGAAGAGCCGGGTCCCTTCGTCATCGAACCGCAAAGCAATCTGAGGCGACCCGATACCCTGGCTCTGATAGTCCACGTAGGCATCTTTCAGATTTTTTCCGGAAAGTCCCGTTGCCTGGAACATCAGATCCGGGTACTGTTCGATGGAGCGCTTGATGAAGAGGATGTGCGAGGCGCGCACTTCCTTGTCGTCGCCCTCGCCACGCTCGTCGGTCTTCTTGATGATGTGCCAGCCGAACGGACTCTCCACGAGAGACGGATACACCTCGCCGTTCTTCAAAGCATCGCCGAAGACGACATCATCGAACTGCGGAACGAACGTCCCCTTTTTGGCGAAATCCAAGTCACCGCCCTTGTCCTTGGATCCGGGGTCCTGACTGAATTCCGTCGCCAGCTTGGCAAAGTCTTCGCCTTTCTTGGCACGTTCCAAGACGCCCTCCGCCTGTCGCTTCGTCTCTGCATTGAACTCATCGAACTGCCTCTCAGCTTCCTCACCGGCCGGCTCACGGAACTCCAGAAACGGCGTCTCCTTGATCATCGATTTCGCCTGCTCGATATCCTTGATACCGGGAAGTTCCACGATGATATGGTGTTCCGTACCGGAACGCGAGAGCTGGACCAAGGGTTCACCGACACCGAAGGCGTTGACACGGCGTTCGATGACCGCCTCCGCGGCAGAGAGAGCGTCGCTCACTTTGGCGTCCTCCACCTGGGACACGTCGGCCTTGTACTCGAGGTGGATACCACCCTGCAAGTCGAGTCCTTTGTTGAACTTGAACTGGTCGAAGAAATCGAAGATGCCCGGCACGAATTTCACCGCCTGCGGATAGGCGACAAGTCCGGTCAACAGACCAAGCAGGAGCACTCCGGCAAACTGGTAGCGGATTTTCGATTGATATTTCATACTTCCTCAGTATATCGGGGACGCGGAGGAATTGCAAATCCAAGCCAAAAACCCTATCCCGGGTATCTTTCTTCCAGACGTTTGAGGACGCGTTCGGTCTGAGGGAGAAGTTTCGCGGCGTAGGCTTCGTAGCTCTCGACTGATGTAAGTCCACCGTTTTCCAAGAGAAGCAATCGGTCGAGACGGACGCGTTCGAGGAAGCGGCGGTCGTGCGTCACCAAGAGAAGTGTACCGGGATAATTTTCGAGCGCCTCTTCGAGAGCTTCGATCGCCTCAAGGTCGAGATGATTGGTCGGCTCGTCCAGGACAAGCACGTTCGCACCCTTGGCCGAGAGCAGCGCGAGGATGAACCGCACCCGCTCCCCTGGACTCAAGGTCTCTATCTTGTCATCGATCACGTCCGGGGAAAACTGGAACCGTGTGAGATGTATGAGCACCTCGTCCTTGTCGTACATGTCGAGACGCTTTTTGAAGAGTCCGGAGAGCGTTTCCTTCTGTGGGATGTCCTCGTGCTCCTGCAAGAGATTGCCGAACACCAGCGCACTCCCACGGATCACTTCTCCTCCGAGCGGTGCGATCTCTCCGGAGAGCGTCTTCAGAAGCGTCGATTTGCCAGCACCGTTCGTCCCGAGGATGCCGAGACGTGTCCCGAACGGCACTTCCAGCGTCGCCGGCTCGGATCGGAAACCCTCCTCGTATCCGAACACGACATCCTTGAAGGCAATACTGTTTTCCTCTTCGCTTTTCTTCGGATCCAGAACGATGGAAATCGGCGTACGCTCAAGCGGCCGCTCCACTCCGCGCAATCGTTTCTCCCGTTCCTCTAGTACCTTGGCGGATGTGCTGAATTTCTTGGCGGCACGTTCTTTCTTGTAGTTCGAGGTAAGCTTGTCACGGTCCGGCGCGATGCTTTCCTTGGTCCGTTCCACCCACTTCCTCTTCTGCTCCATAGAGGACAGAAGACGCGAGCGTTCCTCTTCCTGCATACGATAAGCTTCCTTGTGCTGGCGGACGACATGTGCCTTCATCTCGGCGAAGTCGCTCCACCCGCCGGTGTACATCGTGACATCCCGTCTGTACCAGTCGATCTCGATGACCTTGTCCACGACGTTGTCGAGGAAGCGTCGGTCATGCGAAGCAATGAGACACGTCGCCTCGGAACGCGAGAGGTACCGCTCCAACCACAAGAGTGCCGGCAGGTCGAGATTGTTCGTCGGCTCGTCAAGCAACAACAGATCGACGCCGCGAAGGAGTACCGCCGCGAGCGCCGCCTTGCGCTTTTCCCCGCCGGAGAGTGTCGCCACTAAGACGTCGAGACCGACATGTGAGAGGAATAGTCCCTCGAGCATCCCTCGTACTTTTCGCTCGAAGTCGTACCCGCCGAGACGACGGTACTCAGTTTCCAATGCCTCGTACTTTTCGAGCGCTTCCGGTTTCTCCAGGCGCGGCTCCAGGATTTTCATTCCTCTCTCGATTTCTTCGAGTCCTGCCATACGACGAAGGTATGCGAGGAGCGTTTCTTCAGACTGCGCTATTGATTCTTGTGACAGATATCCGATGAGGGCGCGTTTACCCACCTGACGTTCGCCCTTCTCGAAGGATTCTTCCCCTGCCACGATCCGAAGCAAAGTCGATTTGCCGACGCCGTTCTGCCCCACGAGCGCGACCTTCTGCCCGGCACCCAGACTGAAAGACACCTTGTCCAGGACACGGCGCGTACCGAATGTTTTGCGGATATTCTTGAGCGTGAGCATATTTTTCCTAAAAAACGATTATGCCACGCTTCATATAAAAAAGCAACACTCCTCGGAAGCGAAGCGTCTCTCGCGGCATACTTGCTATCCCTATCGGGTCCTCCTCTTTTCTATTTCCGGCCACATCATCTCGAGATCCTTCTGGACCTGGGCCATATCGTCATGTTTGTCGAAGAATCCGTACCCGAGCTTTTCCTGGAGCAGCTCGTCCACCATGTCGATATACTCGTCATACGATTCCACGCCCTGCGCCCGCACCCTGGCCCGCAACTGAAAGTAGAGGCTTTGCAAGGAGACATCTTGTGGATTGACGGTCTGCATCATAGGTTCTTGTTTCGCTGTACTATAATACAAGCGTCCATGGAAAAATATTCTCCCTAACGGTCGCTCTGGAGGTATTGTTCCGTCTCACGGAGTATGCGCCGCGCGTTCTCGAAGGTCACTTTCTGGAGCGCCTCGGCGAACGGCAGCCAGACATACCCGATGTGCTCATGCGAGATCGTGACGTTCTCTTCGGTCGTCCGAGCCGGGAAAAAATGCACCTGTTTGAAGATCCAGACACCCCGCCCTTCCCGCTTCCGACGCTCGCGCTCCGTTCCCTTGGCGACATAGAAGTAACGGATGCTGGAACGCGATGACAGCACCTCGAGAGTCGTAATCCCCGTCTCCTCAGCCGTCTCGCGACGAAGCGTCTCCTCCTCCGTCTCGCCCGCCTCGATATGTCCCTTGGCGAAATCGAAGTGTCCGCTCGGATAATGAAGGAGCAGGTACTCGCGTCCGGCTTCCGTCTCACGGAACACCACCGCTCCGACGGAAATCTCCCAAGCTACCGAGCAACCGATCGTCTTGAGAAAAAGATACAATGGTTTGAAAACGGGAAGTTTCATAAAGAAAGAGATTTTTTGAAAAAAGAAGCCGTTTGCAGTACTCTTCAGAGTACGTCCATATTTCCAGAGTACACGAAAGAATCATCCTTGACAAAGTGACTTTTCGGTGTTCCAATTGAATTTCCTCACTTTCCCGTCATGAAACGTCTCTCCGTCTTCCCGCAATTCATCGGTCGCTCCCTCTTCCGGGAAATCCTCTGGTTCTCGGGCCTGTTCGTTCTCGGAGTAGCCTTTGGCATCGCGAGCATCTATCTCTGGGGCACTCCGAGCGTCGAGGGCGTCGCTTCGTTCCCCTTCAAACAGTCCTCCGTCCTCTACGACCGGACCGGTTCCATCGAACTCTACCGCCTCTACGGCGAAGAAAACCGCACCGTGGTCGGCCATGACGCCATCCCTGCCGCCGTCCGTCTCGCCACCATCGCCTCGGAAGACGCGCACTTCTATTCGCACCAGGGTATCGATCCCCTGGCCATCCTCCGCGCGCTCAAGGTCAACCTCATGAACCAGGAGATCGAACAGGGTGCCTCGACCATCACCCAGCAGCTCACGCGAAACCTCTTCCTCACCCGGGAACGTACCCTGGGACGCAAAGTCCGCGAGATCTTCCTCGCGGTCAAGATCGACCGCTACCTCGACAAGGACACTATCCTCGACATGTACCTGAACGCCGTCCCCTACGGCTCCAACGCCTACGGCATCCAGGCAGCCGCCGAAACCTATTTCAAAAAAGACGCCCGGAATCTCTCGATCGACGAGAGCGCCTTCCTCGCCGCCCTTCCCAACGCCCCGACCTACTACTCCCCCTATGGCACCCACAAGGAAGAACTGCGAAGACGACAACACGACATCCTCCGCAAGATGTACGATCTCGGCCTCATCGATCGGGAGAAGTTCGACGGGGCGATCGGGACGGACACGCTCGCCAAGGTGAAACCGATCGAACGTCCGATCCGCGCCCCGCACTTCGTCTTCTATACGCTCGATACGCTCCGGGAAAAATACGGTCAGGAAGCGCTCGAGACCGGCGGGTACGCCATCTACACCACGCTCGACCACGACCTGCAGCAGGCCGCCGAAAAAGCGGTGAAGACCGGTGCCGCCAAAAACCTCTCCCGCCGTGCCGAAAACGCCGCTCTCGTCTCGATCAACCCCAGGACCGGAGAAGTCCTCGCCATGGTCGGCTCCAAGGATTACTTCGATCCCAAAATCGACGGGCAGGTGAACGTCACCACGCGCGCCCGCCAGCCAGGCTCTTCCTTCAAACCCTTCGCCTACGCCAAGGCCTTCGAAAAGGGCTTCCAGCCGGAGACACCGCTCTATGACGTTCCGATCAACTTCGGCCCGGACGGCAGCGGCAAGGACTACATCCCCCACAACTACGACGGCAGGTATCACGGCAAAACGACGATGCGCGGCGCTCTCGCCATGTCTCTCAATATCCCGGCCGTCCAGACACTCGCCCTGGCCGGTGTCCCGGACACCATCGAACTCGCCACCCGCCTCGGTATCACGACCCTCACCGATCCCAAACGGTACGGCCTCGCGCTCGTCCTCGGCGGTGCCGAGGTCCGCCCCCTTGATATGGCAAGTGCCTTCTCCGTCTTCAGTCAGGAGGGTGTCCGGCATGATATCCAGCCGATCTCCCGTCTCTATGACCGCTATGGGAGAATCCTCCAGAAAAGCGACGCGGCGAGCAGTACGCGTGTCCTCGACACCGAGATCGCGAGAAAGATCAATTCCATCCTCTCCGACAACCAGGCCCGCACCCCCATCTTCGGCCCGCGCAGTCCGCTCGCGTTCCCCAAGGGCGTGACCGTCGCCGCCAAGACCGGTACGACACAGAACTTCCGTGACGCCTGGACGGTCGGATACACGGGATCCATCGCCGCGGCCGTCTGGGTCGGTAACAACGACAACCGCGCCATGGCGCCGGGATCGGACGGTATCTTTGTCGCCGCCCCGATCTTCCGGGAATACATGGACTATGCGCTCACGCGCTTCCCGGAAACCGGCTTCACTCCGTATACCCCCTCGGCGACCAAGTTCGCTGCCAAAGACCTCGGGGAACGACTCGGCGATATCGATGTGGACACCGTCTATATCGACAAGAAGACCGGTCGGGAAGTCTCCAAGAAAAAAGCCAAGAAACTCGGAAGTGACAAGGTGGAGAAACGTTCCGTCCTCGACCTCGACGACGATGAGGACAAACCTGGAACGGTGCGTTTCGAGGACATGCGCAAACTCTACACCCCCGCTTCCTAAAACTCGCTATAATTCCTAGCGAGCCTACAAGAGAAAGTAGGCTTTCGCTTGGGACGAGCGACGGAATTTCAAGCGCTGTAACAGCGCTTATTCCTTCCGCAAGGCTTCCATCGGAGAAAGCTTGGAGGCGCGGTAGGCCGGAGCGATACCGAAGATCAGCCCGACCGCCATCGCGAAACCCGCTCCCAAAAGAAGCGAGTCCGGCGTCACCCGAAGCGTCAAAACAAAACCCATCGCGTCAAAAACAACGCTCGCCCCGAACGCTAACAGTATCCCCAGGAGAATGCCGATGAGACCGCCCAAAAGCGTGATGATCAACGCCTCAAAGAGGAATTGCCGAAGCACGCTCGCGGACGTCGCGCCTACCGCCTTGCGCAGGCCGATTTCCGACGTGCGCTCCGACACCGAGACGTACATGACGTTCATGATACCGACCCCGCCGACGACCAGTGATATCGACGTGAGCGCGAGGAGAAGGATCGTCATAGCCCCGAGCACGTCATCGAGCGTCGCCTGAGCCTCCTTGATCGACGTCACCGAGAAGTCGTCCTTGTCCGGATCGTCGATGTCATGCCGCTTGCGAAGGAGCGCGATGATATCCGCGACCGTCTGCGCTTCCAAGGAAGGATCTTTCATCTTGGCGGAGATCATCTGGACATAGTCGACGCCGAGGATCTTCTTTTCGAGCGTCTTCACCGGCACATAGGTGAAGGTGTCGAGGTCGATGAACCCGGCCGCTCCGCGCGATTCGAGCACGCCGATGACCCGGTACTTCTCACCCTTGATTGTGACGGATTCCCCGACTGCTCCGCCACTTCCGAAAAACGTCTCCTTGGTATCCGATCCGAGCACTGCCACCCGCGCGAGATTCTCGTTTTCCTCTTCCGTGAAAAACCGTCCCGCAGAAAGTTTCAGTTTGTCATCGGCGAGCGGCGCCTCCGCTCCCGATCCGAAAAGCATGATGCGCTTGCCCGTCGAACCGTATGTGGCCCGCTCCTGCCCGATGGTCCCGGCATAAGCCGCCTCGACATTCGGAAGCTTCCTGATGGCGTCCCGATCATCGTCGGTGAGCGTCGTGATCTGCGTCCCCATCGCCCTTGATGTCGCGTTTTCCGAAGACATCTTGCCCGATCCGGGGATCTTGACTTCGATCTGGATGAGATCGGTGCCGAAGCTCTCCACCTGCCCGCGCACAAATCCCTTGACCCCCTCGCCGAGCACCGTCACCATGACGACCGCGAACACCCCGATGACCACGCCGAGCAAAGCCAAAGCCGTCCGTGCCTTATGCGTACGGATGGTCTTTAAAGCAAAGAAAAGCGAGACGAACGCATGGTGCATAGGGAAAAAGACAGCTTAAGATCCAGGCGCGGAAGAAGGACGGTTCTCAGCGACGTGCCTGGCCCTCATCTTCTTCCACTGGGGTATGATATTCCGAACGACGATGCGGACGACGATAAGCAGGGAAACGATCGCGACCGAACCGATATACAAAGCCCGCATCCACCATTCGCCGGAATCCGTTCCTGAAAAGAAACCGTGCAGGACGAAAAGCGGGTAGGCGACAAAGCTTCCGTAGTGGATCGCACGCCACACCCTGATAGGCATCTTGGAGCGGATTTCTGACGTGAAGATGAGAATGAGGACAAGATAGAACGCGATGATACCGAGACCGACGGATCCGGTCAGATCGTATCCCATTGCCGCCCGAAACGGCCGCTCCAATACGAAGGGGACAAGCGCTTCCACAAGGCGCAACCGGAAGAAACCATCAAAGAAAAAACTTCCCAGGTGAAGCAGAATGGTACCGAGCGCCAAAAACGAAAGAAAGCGATGGACTTCCAAGGCAAGCGCTCCGGAAACATAACGAAGGAAAGCGCGGGAACTGATGATAAGGCCGTGCACGACAATGAACGTCAGGAGAACAAAGGAGAGAATCCCGGTCGCCCGACCGAAATACCAGACTGTTTTTTGCGGTTCACCGAGGATCCCGGGATCCGGCCGCTGTAATTCCAAGAGACGGGAGCTTTCAGGATCCAAAGGGTTGGTGCTCTCACGGATCTCCTCTCCATCGCCGATACCATCGCCATCCGTATCAAAAAGCGTCGGGTCGGTCCCATAAATCCGAACCTCGCTCTCGTCAGTCAAGCCATCCACGTCGTTATCCTTGACAGCCGCATGGACAGACGGCGAAAAAACCGCCAACAGAACGGTTCCCCAGGCAAGTATTATCGATACAAGGATACGGTTTCTCATGACGGATCATTTTTAGGAGATATGCACACTATTTCCCCTTCCAGAGGTATCGGGCAAAAGCGTCGCTTACCGTTATTGTACCATCTTTCCCTATGAAATAAGCGGCCAGGCCGTTTGCTTGGGCAAACTTCAGTCCTCGTTCCCTATCCAGAAGGAGGAGCGTCTTGGCATACACATCGGCTTCCGTAGCATGCGCTCCCACCACCGTGACGGAGAGTACGCCGCTGCGCGTGCTTTTCATGGTAATCGGATCGATCAGGTGCGACTTCTCCTCACCGGCAATATGCCAGATACGGCGGTTGGTCCCGGACGTCGCGACGCTTCGATCCGACAGAAGAAGCGTGTCAACGGAACGCGCCTTATTGTGCGCATCCTCGATATCGATCGCCCACCACCGGTACCCATGCCCGAGATCCTCTCCGGACACATACATGTCTCCGCCGGCATCGACGATAAAATGCCGGTATTTCCGCTTGAGAAAATCTGTAATCTGATCAACGATATATCCCTTGCCGATGCCGCCGAAATCGATACGAAGCGCGAGCGGTTTCCGTACATGGAAGTCCGGAGCCAGTACGACATCCCTGAACGTATGCCGCGGTGCCGAAAACGCCGCCGCCCTACCTGCCGATGAGACATGCGTATGTCTCGGGTCAAAGCTCTCACTATACCCCTCCCGTTCCAGGATTGGCAACACGGCCGGATCAAAGATTCCGCCTGTCTTCTCATGGTAGAACCGACACGTCTCCAAAAGCTCGAAACATTCCGGGGACACCTGCATGTCTTCGGAAGCATTCAACCGGCAGAGCTCGCTTTCCTCTCGGAATCGACTGAACCGTTCCGAAAAATCACGAAACATCCGAAAACACGTATCGAGATCGGATTCCATCTCGTCCGCTTCATGAGAAGAGGAAAAGACCCGCACGAAAACATCCGTCTTCATGATTTCCCCCTTGACCTCCCTGGTAGCGGACTTCAGTGGCTGCATACGATCGGGACGATATCACTGTCCGGTATCCACCAGTCCGTCAAGATCGCCGTCAAAAAAATCAAGATAGGCGAAGTCGTCTTCGCCGGGATATTTATCGGAAACATCGGGAATGCTGTCCCCGTCGGTATCGGTAAAGTATTCCCACTGAGGCACCTTCGGATCCGGATCAAGAGCATCGACCAACTGATCGCTGTCAGTATCGGTATCATAGCCCGCTGCCGTGACGATGACCTGCACCGGGACCCGCTCCATGACCGTTATGGTCCTGGTTTCTTCCGTGACAGATGCCTCCTCTTCATCGTCATCCGATGATTGTCGATCATCCTCGGATTCCTCTTCAGATTCTTCATCTTCTTCAGCCGAAGCAAACAGGAAGCCGTTCGTCACGTCCCAGGAAAACAGGGCCAGCGATCCAAAGGATGCGCTTCCGACAAACAGAGTGAGAAAAAGCATCCTGCGTACCATATCCTAAGAAGTTTTCGTCTTGCGCGTACTGGTCGGTTTCGTGACCTGTACGGTTTCCGTCTTCGTGACCGGCCGTTCCACGATCTTGGTCACGGTCTTTTGGTTCGCCTTTATCGCATCCGGCTGTTTTTTCAAGAGAGCGTCATACTCCGCCTTTGATCGCTCCATCTCCGCCTGATACTCGGCTCTTTTCGAGGCTACCTGGTCGAAATATTCTTTCCTCGCCTGATCGCTTTCCTTGAGGGCCTGCAGATACTCCGATTTCTGCCGGTCTGCTTTCGCAAAACGATCCTGTTCATCGGTATAGAGCACCAGGAACAGCGATCCGCCCATCCCGAGAATCACAAACAGTATTATGATGACACGTATTTTTGTCTTATCCATAGGCTTCCAGTATACCTGAAATCAGCAATCATGGCGAGACCTCTTTATCATTCATACCGGAGTGCCTCCATCGGACTGACTTTCGACGCCTTGAGCGCCGGATAGAGACCGAAAACGAACCCGATACAGAGCGAGACGAAAAACCCGAGAGCAAGCGAGGAAGGTGGAACGATGAACCGCCATTCGTAGCCGAGGGTCGGAATGATGAGCGACGCGAGATAGATGACCCCGATACCGAGGACGATGCCGATAAGACCACCGATGAGCGTGATGACCGCCGACTCGAGGAGAAACTGCGTGATGATGTGCCGCGACCGGGCACCGACCGCTTTGCGCAGACCGATCTCACGGATCCGCTGCGACACGGAGATGAGCATCGAGTTCATGATCCCGATGCCGCCGACCAAAAGCGAGATGGACGCGATGGCCGAGAGAAAGTACTTGAGCACGTCTGTCACGGCCGTCAGTGTCCCCAGCGCCGCCTTGGTACTCCGGACAGAGAAGTCAGACTCTTCGCCCTCCTCGAGGTTATGGCGCTTGCGAAGGAGCGTCGCGACATCCGCGAGAGTATGTTCTATATTCTCTACCGCATCCACCTTGCCGCGCGCGAAGTTGAGATAGTCGATCCCGAGAAGGAGCTTCTGAGCCGTTTCCAACGGGACATACACGAGCACATCAGGATTGGAGAACGCCGCGGAACCGCGCTCTTCGAGCACGCCCACCACCTTGAAAGGGATATCTTTGAGCGTCACGGTCTCACCGAGAGGACTACGGTCCGGAAAGAGGTCTTTGGACCGCGACGATCCCAGGACGATCACCCGGGAGAGATCGCTCTCCTCTTCCGGAAAGAAGAATCTCCCCTCCGCGACACGGATCTCTTCCACTTCGATCATCTCCGGCGACACGCCCTGAAAACTCACTTCGAACGAATCCGTAGGTGACTCCGCGGTCGCGCTCCCCGTCACGTATCCCGAGACTGCCTTGAGGTGCGGGACATTGCGCCGCTCCCGGAGCGCTTTCAGATCGTCGTTCTTGAAGGTCGTGGTGACGATACCGAGAGCCGATGCCGGCGCCCCTTTTTCCTCGGATGCGCCAGGAAGGATCCCGACCAGGTTCGATCCCACTTTTTCCACCTGTGAGAGCACCAATTGTTGCGCCGACGCCCCGATCCCCATCACCATGATGACGGCCGCCACCCCGATGACGACGCCAAGCACGGTCAGAAAGAACCGCAATTTCGACGCGGCAAGCGCCCGGTAAGAAATCTTGAAAGGATCGGAAAGCTTCATGCTATTTCAAAAGTTCGTTTTCGCCGTCCGCGATACGCCGATTTCGGACCGGTTCGTCCGCGACGATCTGTCCGTCCTTCATGCGGAGGATCCGTTTGGCATGCTCGGCGGTATAGGTCTCATGTGTGACCAGGATGATCGTATGCCCCCTATCGTTGAGTCGCTGGAGGATACGCATCACCTGGAGTCCGGCCTTGGAATCAAGGTTGCCGGTCGGCTCGTCCGCGAAGATGATTTCCGGGTCGTTTACCAAGGCACGCGCGATGGCGACGCGCTGTTTCTCGCCGCCGGAAAGCTGCCCGGAGAGGTATCCGGTCCGGTGTGAGAGATCGACCGCCTCGAGCGCAGCCCGGACCTTCGCGTCGTTGTTCTCGACGTGATGCTCGTCATAGAGGAGTGGGAGTTCGACGTTCTCAAAGACGCTCGTCTTCGGCAGCAGATTGAACGCCTGAAAGACGAAACCGATCTTTTTGTTGCGAAGTCTCGCCAACTCGTCATCGGAAAATCCGGAAACTTCCCTGCCATCGAGAAGGTAGGTGCCCCCGGTCGATCGGTCCAAGAGACCCAAGATCTGC
Organism: uncultured Bdellovibrionales bacterium; assembly: GCA_964384235.1. Classification (GTDB taxonomy): domain Bacteria; phylum Patescibacteriota; class Minisyncoccia; order Moranbacterales; family UBA1568; genus UBA1568. The sequence continues at coordinate 352,479 of CAYLJX010000001.1, forward strand.
ATCAAGGTCGATTTTCCCGATCCGGAGGGTCCCATGATGGAGACGAACTCGCCTTTGGCGATATCGAAACTCGCATCGGAGAGGGCTTTCGTTTCTACGCCTTCATTGGCATATGTCTTGGAAAGATGTCTGACAGAAATAAGCGCCATATCACTTCTGTGGAGCGATAATACCGACTTGATCGCCTTCACTAAGACCTGAAACGATCTCAACCAAGCCATCATCGCCTTCCAGTCCGGTCTTCACTTCGACGCGCTTGAGCGTGCCGTCAGTCTGCTTCACGTCCGCGAACGATTTTCCGCCTTCTTTCACGACCGCCCGGAACGGGAGAACCGACACGTTCTCACGCTTCTTCGTCGCGATATCGACATTGGCTGTCATTCCCTCCTTGAGACGGCTGTCGGTATCTTTCAGACGGAACTTCACGACATACGAAACGACATCCTGCACCACGGTCGCTCCCCGATCGATTTCCGCCACCTCCGCTTCGAAGACATCGGCGGTCGAGAGCGCATCGAACGTCACGGAGGCCGTCATGCCGGATACGACCTTGGCGATATCGGATTCAGGGACGCGTGCCTCGATAATAAGATCGCCCTCGCTCACCCGAGCCACGACCTTGCCGAGAGCGGACGTTTCCCCGACACGGATGTCCGCTTGGGAAACTACCCCAGCCATCGGCGAGACGATGATGCTTTCGTCCATCTGCGCGACGATCGAACGGACCCGTTCTCTTGCCTGCTCCGATGCCAGTTTCTTGGCCGCGCGTTCTTCTTCCTCATTTGTCTTGCTCTTCTTCCGGGCAAGCCGCTCTTCTTCGACAGCGATGGCCGCGGCGACCCGGGCCTGATTGAGTTCGGTCTGCAGCACTACGCGGTCAAGAGAGGCGATCTTTTGTCCCGCCCCAACCCGTTCCCCCTCCGTCACGTATACGTGATCCACCACCCCGATCTTCTGAAAGGAAAGATCGGCATACTCGGTCGGTACGAGTTCGCCCGTCACCGAAACCGTTTCCGCCACCGTCCCGCGCCGGACCGTTTCCGTCTGATAGGTCGGCTGTGCGGGAGTCTGCTGCCACCGATAGAGACCTATTGCTACGAGAGCAAGGACAACAACCGTCAGAATGATTTTTGTTTTTCGAGACATATTTGCTAAAAGAATTTCGTTTGTTTTTCCGCCTCGTCCATGGCCTTGTTCGCCTCCGCATCCGCCACGGTATTCTGTTCGCGCGGCACATGGACGAACCGCACCTCGCCGAAATCGAGCATCAGATTCCAGACAGCGAAGAAAAGCTTCTGGATATGTTCCTTTTCCACCTTGTACTGATGGGTGAGCTGCTTCATGGCGAGTTCCGAATCCATCCGACATTCCACCGCCGTCTGTTTGGCACGCTCCTTGCCGATGAGGGATTTGATCTTCTTGAGACCCGCCGCGATGGCCATGTATTCGGCCTCGTTATTCGTCTTCTCGCCCAAAAATTCCCCGAACCGCTTGTCGAGCGTCTCGATATATACTCCCAAAGCGGCCGGACCGGGATTGCCGCGCGATCCGCCGTCACTGTACATCACGATTTTTTCCATACTGAATATCAAAAAATCCGAAAGATTTCCCTTCCATGATACCACAAAAAACAAGGGTTGCTCAGACATTCATCCAAACAACCCTATACGTCCTTGGTCGTGAGCCGACTGAGAAACGCCAGGTATTCCGCCGGACAGAGATCCTTGAGAGCGACCTCTGTCACAGGAGCAGCTCTCCTGTCCATCTCCGGAAACCGTTTTGCGGCCAAGCGATTCAAAAGAACGACTTCGTCCGAAATTTTCTGCCTCACGATCATGGCCAGATCCTCACATTCCCATTCGGGAATCCCTCCTGGAGCAATCTTCGGTCGCCAGTCCTGATCGAGAAAAAGCACGACTTTCGCCGTCTTCTTTTGATCATCCATGTTAATGATTTTCCCGAGCCGCCAGCTCGTATCACGATGATCTTTCTGATTTCGGAAGAAACAGCACACTACCTGCCCCACCTTGTACCAGGACAGCTTCATTTTCACCATGTTTTCCCCCACTCAAAGTTGAAAAGAACTACGTTTTCCGCCGGATGTCCACGAGCTTGAGCTGCAGGCTCGTGTGACCGTTCCAGGTATTCTCGTTCAAGGTAAAGGCGACGTCAAGCCGCTCTCCTTCCTTGAGATCAGGAAAGGCCTCACCAAGGGAAAATCCGATGGCATCGAAGCGTCGCGATCCGTCCGGTGACGCGAGGACGAACTTGAGATGCTTTTCCCCGTTCCCCACGAAGCGCACCGACTCGATGATCATATCCTCAAGCGCGAACACCGGCTCCGTATTCCCCTCGCCGAAAGGAGCAAAGAGCATGGTGTCGGAGAAAAGCTTCGGAACGATATGTTCCGGTCGCAGACGGCAGTCGATCAGGAGTTCCGGTTCCGTCACGACGCCCTGGAGCTTCTCCTCCACGAGCGCGTTGAATCTCTCATAAAACATATCCAAACGATCGTTTCTGATCGTCATGCCGGCCGCCTGGGAATGTCCGCCGAACTTCTCGAGCATGTCGCCGCACTCCTCGAGCGTCTCGATGATACTCAGTTCCGGAATGCTCCGAAACGATCCTTGACTCGTCGTCTCTCCCTTGGTCAGGACGCAGGTCGGCTTACGAAACTCGTTGGCGATCCGTCCTGCGACCAGCCCGACGATCCCGAAAGGATAGTGTTCGCTCACCGCGAAAATGAACTTCTTGTCGGCATATTTCTCCTTGGCCACCGAACGTACCATGTCCGTCGTCTCGGTACTCACCTTCTGCCGGGCGACGTTCTGCGCTTCCAGATCGAGAGCAAGCATCCGGGCATCGGCCGGATCGCGCTCCATGAGGAGGTTGTGGGCAAGCAGGGCGTGCGCCATCCGGGATGCAGCATTGATACGCGGTGCGATCTGGAAACCAATCATACGCGCATCCGGTCTCGCCTCCTCACTTATCTTCATCCCACCGACCGCGAACATCTCTTGGAAGCCTACCCGACGCGTCTTGGACAAAACGATGAGGCCGTACTTCACGATGGTGCGATTCTCCCCGACAAGCGGCATGACATCCGCCACCGTCCCGGTCGCCACCACATCAAGGAGCCACTTGAGTTGTTCCTTTTCTTTCGGAAGAAACCGCTCATAAAGGGCCTGCGCCACCTTGAAGCTCGTCCCGGCGCCGCAGAGTTCATGAAACGGATAGGTTTCGCCGGGAAGCTTGGGATTGATGATGGCAAACGCATCCGGCAATACCTCCGGCACATGGTGATGATCGATGACGATGACCTGCATGCCTCGACCGTTCGCCGCCGCTATTTCGGCATGGTTGGTCATGCCACAATCGAGTGTCAGGACCAGTTTCACCCCTTCCTTCTCGAAGAAATCCAGTGCGTTCATATTGAGCCCGTGTCCCTCGGAAAGCTTCTCGGGGATATAGACACGCGTCGCGACACCGAGCGCCGTGAGCGCCTCGCGCATGATGACCGACGACGTCACTCCGTCCGCGTCATAGTCGCCGAAGACACCGACGATCTCGCTCTTCTCCTTGGCCTCGCCGATACGCCGTACCACGAGATCCATCTGCCGAAAGAGAAACGGGTCATGGAGATCCCGATCGAAATTGGGGGAGAGAAACCTCTCTCGTGCCTCCTCGTCGGCATATCCGCGCTCCCGGAGCAACGCTTCCGTCACAGGATGAAAAGCCGCCTTCTCGGCGGCTTCCTGAATGGAGTCGATCTTGTATTTCCATTTTGGCATGTTTTTTTCTTTCTGTGCCCGACACCTCTACACACACGTCAGCTCGGCATCGAAGCGTTTCTTGTCACGGTCGCGCAGGGTAAGCTTGAGCACGACCTTTTCCCCTTTGCCTTCGGTGCAGAGAAAATCACGATTGAGTCCGAGATCGCGCGCCAGGCGCTGTGCGTCAAGCGTATACGGATCGACGTTCACCACATACTCCGTCGTCGTGAAAAGCGACTTGATCCGATCGATCACTTCGTTGGGCATCGTCATGTCACGCACGATGAAGTCCTTGACCCCGAGCTCCTTGGCCCGGACCTGATCCTCTTCGCGTCCGAGGTGCGAGAGGAACATGACCGGGACATGTGCGGTCGCCACGTTCTTCTTGAGCGCCTCGACCAGACCGAAGCCGTCGAGCCGCGGCATGATGATACCCGTGATGATGACATCCGGCATGATCTGACTGACCATTTCCAGACCCTCCAGACCGTCACCCGCCTCGCGGATCTCGAACCCGGCTCCCCGGAGGAACTCAGCATAGAGCGTGCGCGTATCGAGGTCGTCGTCGATGAGGAGAATGGAGAGATGTTTGTTCATACTCGATCCGTTAAAAAAGACTTCTCTCCCATTGTAGGAAAAAAGCCTCTTTCTGGCAAAACCAGCAATCTCACTGTTTTTTCTCCTGTTCCCGGAGTGCCTCGATCAGCCGCTTTTCTTCGGAAGAGAGTTTCTTGGGAACGGACAGGCGGATTTGGACAAGGTGATCGCCCCGACCGTAGCGACCGAGGTGCGGCACGCCCTTGCCTTTGATCCGAAAGACTTCTCCCGGTTGTGTCCCGGCGGGAATCTTCATAGTCACGTCCCCTTCGATGGTCCCTATCTCCACCTTGTCACCGAGTACCGCCTGGGCATAGGTAGTCTCGAATATCGATATGATATCGTCACCACGACGCGTGAGCAACGCGTGCGGACGGACATGGATCGTGATAAAAAGATCTCCTGCCGGAGCACCCGCCTCACCGGCCGCTCCACCGCCTGGTACGGACACGATCTGTTCGTCGTGCACCCCGGCTGGGATATCCACAGTAATCGTTTCTTCCTCTTGGACACGTCCGTCCCCGTTGCAGGTACGGCAGCGCTCGGTATAGATCTTACCCTTGCCACGGCAGCGGTCACACACGGCGATCTGCGCGAACGTCCCAAAGACGCTCTGTACGGTTTTTCTGACCTCGCCCTTCCCCTGGCACTGCGGACACGTCTCCTCCTTGGATCCCGGCTGTCCGCCTGTTCCGGAACAGGTACCGCAGCGTTTCAGTTTGCGCAGGCGGATTTCTTTCTTCGTACCGCGCACCATCTCCTCGAAGGTGATTTCCGTATCCACCTGGATATCCATACCGGCCTGCCGACCCCTGCCCCGGCGTGCGCCACCGAAAATATCCGAGAAAATATCCTCGAATCCTGCTCCACCGAAATTAAAACCGCCGGATGACCCGCCTTGGGCGGAGAAATTACCGAAATCGAAACCGGAAAAGTCAAAACCACCGAACCCCTGGCCCGCGCCCGGTCCGGCCCCCGCTCCATTGAACGTCTGTCCGAACTGGTCGTACTGGCGACGCTTCTCCTTGTTCGAGAGAACCTGGTAGGCTTCGTTGATCTCCTTGAACTTCTTCTCATCGCCGCCGCCCTTGTCCGGATGATATTTGTGGGCAAGCTTGCGGAACGCCTTCTTGATATCGTCTTCCGACGCATCCCGCGCCACGCCTAAAATGTCATAGTAATTCACTGCCATAGTTTCAAAAGGATAGCATATTCCCCATCCTACCAAGGAAAACAAAAATTAGCAATCTCTACGAAAGACTGCTAATTCTTATCGGCTACCGTCCGCTACTATTCCATGCTTCACGGAGCCGTCCCGTTCGCGCACGGACCGAATCCGGACAAGACCCGGACACCGTTGACATTGACACAGCTAGGAGCAAAGGCAGCCTCGACCGCTGAGAGAGAGTAATAGACATTGCCTTGGATGGTCCACGGGAAAGACGGCGTGGAAGACGATGAGGAACTACCGGAACCGGAAGAAGATCCGGAGGAGGTTCCTCCCGAAGTCACCATATTGAACCGCACCGGGGAAGATTGAGCGTAGTCGGTTCCTTGTCCTGCGACACCACCATCGTTGGCGAGACTGCAACCGCCGGAATTGCATTTCCTGACGATGGCAACAACTTCGTAAAGACCAGGGGTAGTTAAGTTTCCTGAACCGGTCGGCCACTGGTAGGACCCGCTGCTGTTGCCTGATGAAATCGGATTTGTCTGAGAGCTGCCTCCGGCAAGACCGCTCGCGCCACCGGAAGCAGTGACCAGCGAGACCTGTAGAATCACCTGGGTAACGGAAGGGGCTCCCGTCACGTTCCAACTGATCGGGATCGGAGAACCGATATTGTATGAACCGTTCTGGGTGGGAGACGTGAGCGTGATAGTCGTGTTACTCGGAACGGAAGATGGCCCCCCACTGCTCCCGCTCGTACTCCCTCCCGATCCGGTGCAGCTCCCAGCGAAGTTCAGTCCGAAGAGCTGTACGCTGTTCGTTCCTTGCGGAGTATAGTTCGCCGTGCCGGTGGCCGCCTGGACGTTGCAGGTATACCCCTGATTATTAGCGAGGGTCTGAGAACGGTTCGCCAGGACACTGAACGACGAAGCGGTCATATTTCCGATCGGTGCCGTCACCTGTGGAGTGACGTCGCTACCACGGCCCACGGAACTGAACCGACAGGTGATCGCAAGCGTCATGTTCCCGTTCCCGTCGAAGGCGACCGTGGTGTGGAGCGGTACGCCGTCATTGCTCGTCCGATCGTTCGCCCAACTCTTCCCATAAAGGAACTGCGAAGAACCCGGAGTGGCGCACACTCCCCCGCCTGTGCTTCCCCCGCCGCTCACGCCGTCAGAACAATTGAAGCCGCTGGTGCAGTTAGCCGTACCGGAACCGCTGCCACCGGTATCCCCCGAAGCGGTGACGCTCCCGATACTGGACCACGACGTGGTGCCCGAGGTCGTGACCGCCCTCAACCGATAAGAGTATGTGGTGCTGCCCTGGACGGAAGAGTCGATATAGCTCGTCCCGGTAGTGGTCCCTAAAGCGGTAAAGAAAGAACACGCTATCCCCTCGCAACGTTGGATCTCATAGGAAGAGGCTCCCGAGACGGGTGTCCAGGAGAGGGAGACGTCACCGCCCGTGGTCGCAAGGGTAGGCTTCTGCGGAGCCGAGGAGGAAGAAGCGGTTGCGAGAGTAGTCGTACCGGACCAGGCGGAGACACCCTCCGAAGTGACGGTCCGCACCCGATAGGTATAGTTCTGGCCGGCGGAGAGGTCGGTGTCGGTGTAACTCGCCTGGGTGGTGGTCCCAAGGGAGGAAAAGGCCGTACAGCTCGTACCGGCACAACGCTCGATCTCATAGCCTGAGGCGCCTGCAACCGGGGTCCAGGAGAGGGAGGTCTGGGAGGGAGAGGCATTGGTGGAAGAGAGAGCGGTGGGAGCGGGAAGATCAGGACGGACCACTGGTTGGCCGCTGCGGTCATCGGTCACGGAGAGAGGTTCGGTGCCATCTGCTCCGGGAGCGGCTGCGATGAAGCCAGGATCGACGGTGCCGGCAGTGCCAGTACCGGCCTGGGAGACGATGCTGCAGCTGAAGCTGAAGCCATTGCCTGTGAGAGTCAGACCAGGGATGTTGGCTCCGAGGATTCGGATGGCGGTGTTCACCAGGAGCCAGGCACCAAGCATGAGAGCGAAGCCGATGAGGGCGGCCTTGATACCGCCTTTGGCGGTAGACATCATGGAGTCGTTGCCGGAGGAGACAATGTAGTAGATAGCCATGGCCACGATGACGGCGATGGCGAGGATGGTCATGAGACGGAGGCCGTAGTCGATGACACCCTTGCCTCCGAGGACGAGGTGGCAGAGGGTACAGGGAGCGGTTTCGTTGATAGTGGGAGTGGACTGGTCATCGACTTGTCTCCCGCAGGGGACGAGGGCGGCCTCCACAGAGTGAAGAGGAAGAAAAGAGAAAAAGAAGGAAAGCAAGAAGAAAGAAAGGAAAAGGGAGCGGGAGAGGCGGGACATAGGGAGAAGTTTTGTTTGTGTTTTGAAATTCTATTCTTAGTATACCATCATTACCAAGCGTAGCGAGCGGAGCGCAGGTAAAATCGGGTCGATACCCGCGGCTTGCTTGCCCGCCTCCGGAGGGCCGCGTGGGGATCGGGAGCGGGGACTGCCCCGTGGTGCACCCCGAGTCCCGTCGGTGCGGCAGGAGGGGTAGCGTCGCCTCTACCTCCACATCAGAGAAAGGCATTTTTCCTCCTCACGCCAGGAACTGCCGGTAGTTCGAATTGTTGACCACCCTGTATTCCGCTCCGTACGTATTGACAAACTCCGAGGGGACGCGGGCGTTCTTCTTCGGATTCCATTTGAACTCAAACCCCCGTATACGACCGCCTTCTTCTTCCACATAATCTATCTCCTTCTGTCCATACGTCCTCCAAAAATAAGCATTGACTCCGTACGAACGATGTGCATTAAACTTCTGCCGTTCGGCGATACAGTAGTTCTCCCACAGCGCGCCGACATCATCGCGCAGCGCCAACCTCCGATAGTTCTGCACCAGACCGTTCCTGATGCCCGTGTCATAAAAGTAGATCTTCACCGATTTCTTCACCTCGTTCCGCAGGTTTCGCGCGAAGGCGCGTACGGTAAAGATGACGAAACTCTGCTCAAGCACGTCGAGGTATTTCCGGACCGTCTGACGGCTCACCTGGAGCTCTTTCGCCAGTTCATTGTATGAGACCTCCTGCCCCAACTGCAAGGCAATCAACTTCAAAAGGTCACGGACTAATCCGGATTTTTTCAGGTCATCGAAGCGAAGCGTATCCTTGTACAGGTATGCCGATGCCAACGCGTTCAACCGTTCCTCCGCCTGTCCTTCAGGCAATCCGAACACTTCCGGATAACTTCCGAAACGCAGTATCGCCTCGATGTCCTCATCCGATGTCAGGAGGTGTCCGGACGCGGTGATTTCTTCGAACGACAGCGGATAGAGCGTGAAATGAAAGGCACGTCCCGTGAGCGGTTCGGCCGTCTTGTCGGCCAGCTCGAAACTCGATGACCCGGTCGCGATAATCTGCAAATCAGGAAACGTATCGATAAGGAGCTTCAGCTTCAATCCGATATCCGGAATATACTGCGCTTCATCCAACACGACGACCTTGTGATTCCCCAAAAACGCGTGCAACTTCCGAGAGTCAGCCACTGCTAACCCGTCCTGAGCCGAGACTTCCTCACAGTTGAAATATCCGGACGACGAATCAAAATCCGCAAGGATTTTCTTCACCAGCGTGGTTTTCCCTACTTGTCTAGCACCGTATAAAACGATGATTTTCCCTTTAAAAAGCCTTTCTTTCAGAGATTTTTCTATGCTACGCTGAATGAGTTTCATAATTTATTAAAATATTAAAAAGTGTAACTACAAATGTAGTATTTCATAAAATCATGAAAAATGCAACTCCAACAATATCCTGAATCCTAACAGCCTCCGATCACTGCGCCCCCAACCCCGTCGGCACGGCAGGAGGAGTGGTGTCGGCTGCTCCGCGCTCGTAGCCGCGCGTTCCGAGATAGGTCGTCCGATACGATCCCTGCAGATTGCCATTGCTATCCAGGATCCCGGTCGCGGGCGCACCGCTCAACACGTTGGCGACGGTCGGCACCTGACCGCCGCTGTAATTGATACGATTGGGTGATCCGGAGGAGTTCACGACGATATCCGCGTTGAAGCTCGCCGGACCGGTATCGAAGTTTGACAATTCGACGGTGCCAACATAGGTGTTGCGGTAAGACTCGAATGCCCCCCATCCCCCGGTCTCCTGACCGATCCAGAGCGCCATGCTGCCACGTGCCAGATTGTATGATACTTCGACATTGTTGACCGTCGGGTAGGTATCGATCCAGATCGCCTGACCGTTCGGGATATTGAAACGGTTGTCCCGTATGTACCAGTAAGAGAAGTTCATCTTCGGTCCCACACCCTTGGAATCGCTCGCCGTGATATTCGTAAACGTGTTCCGTTCGACCAGAACCTTGTCGGCCCAATACCCGAGGATGCCGTAGGCCGTGCCGCCGATGAAATCGGAGAACGTATTGCCCACGAACGCGATATGATTCGACTTGCTCCCGCCATTGGCGATCATTACTCCGGACGCGTTCGTGCCGACCCCTCCCGCGCCGACCGGCATGTCATCGAAGGTGTTGCGATAGAACATCATGTCGTTTCCGCCGCTGTCGATATGGACGCCGAAGTCGGTATTCATATTGCGGATCGTCAGTCCTTCCATGTACCAATTCGAAATCGCCGGGTACGCCGAGATATGCGATCCGGTGACGTTGATGACGGGTGACTCGCCTGGATACGCGAGCCACACCGTCGGCTTGTGCGACGGCATTGCCAGCCGCCACCCGTCCTCGACCGGCGCGGCGTTGGTATTGTATGTCCCGTTGCGATAGTAGACGAACTGGCCGTTGTATGTCGTGTCCGCCTTCGCGATATACCAGTCGTCAATCGAATTGAACGGCGATGCGGCAGAACCGGTACCGCCGCCCGGCGCCGAAGCATCGACGAAGATGAAGCCGCTCGTCGTGACAGTGATCGCCCATGTCACGCTGGCCGTACCACCCGCCGCATCCGTCGCCCGAACCGTCACGGTATGCGGACTGCCAGTCGTGGTCGGATTCGGCCAAGACAATACGCCGGTTGACGCATCGATGGACATGCCGGACGGCCCACTAATCAGACTGTAGGTATTGGGAAAAGTGCCGCCGATTACCGCGATCGGCACTTCGTACCGTAAACCCGGATAGGCCTTGTAATAACGGTTGCCGATATCCAACCCAGCACGTGGTGCGATGATCTCAATCGGTTGAATCGCCGCTTGGGCGTTTTCAGGAAAGAGAGAAATGAGGACCACGAATCCGACAAAGACATCCCGGAAAATACGCGCCGTTTTTTCGGACATAGTTTCTTACATTCGAAAAAAAAGAAAGAGGCACCCCCATCCTTTCTTCTCATTATACCATGTCTAAAAATATTTCATTGTGCCACAAGCCCCGTCGGCGCGGCGGGAGGAGTGGTGTCGCCGACCATGTACTCATCCGCACCGGCATCGATACCGCCGCCTTGGGGACGTACCTGCCCATCGAAGTCATCCGTCAGTCCGCTGATACTTGTTCCGGCATTATTGGCCGACGTCGATCCGGACACCAAATGAAGATTTCCTGAAGAAACATCGGTAAACCAGTTGGCCGCGGCCGAGGTGAGATTATTCGAGAGAGTCCCGGTCGCGCCGTCGCGGGCCGCGATGGATCGGTTAGTGAGGTTGTTTCTGATCGTGACGCCGGAAGTCGCCGAGAAGCGGTACTCGATGGCATTAGGGTAGCCGTTCTCGAGATAGACGGTGTTATTGTACACCTGAGTGTTAGGACTGGTTTCCAGGCCGATCGGGACATCGGCGAAGGAGCCGTTCCCGGAGGCGTGGTAGATCATGTTGTTGCGGATGATGCCGCCGCTCGCCCCGCGAGTGCCGAGACCGAACCCGATGCCGCGGTCGCAGTTGATGATGACATTCCTCTCCACCAGGTTGTTGCTCGCCGGCGAGTCCCAGATATGCACCGCGTGCTCGGCAATCGCCGTATCGGGGCTGATGATATTACGGAAGGTGTTCCCTCGGACGATCCAGTCACTCCCGCCGTGGATATCGATGCCGCCGATGTAGTACTGCGGACCGATGCCGGCCGTATACTCGAAGAGACTGTTCTCGATCAATCCGCCGTCACCGGTGACATTGGGACTCCCCGTACTCTGGCTGACCTTGAGGATCTGCTCGTAGGCGTTCCGCAGGACACAGTTACTCACCACCGTGAAATCCGCATCGTCCTCCCCCACCACCTGGATCACGTGCCAGCCGACGCGCTGGAGCGTGACGTTGCGGACGGTGAAGTAGTCCGCATCCACCCGGAAGATCTCCTTGACCGAGGCCGAGGCGCTCATCGCATCGCCCTGGATAATAACCGCGTCACGGTTGCCGGACTGGCTCTCGACCGTGATGTGCGGCGCCGAGATCGGGAGCAGATCAGAGAGCGTGTACGTCCCGTTCGCAAGCGCGATCGTGACATTGCCGCCGGACGCGTTGGCGCTGTTGATAGCGTTCACGAGTTCCGTCACGTTGCTCACCGTCACCGCCGCCGAGGCGGAACGGGGAAGCAGCGAAAAGATACCCGGCAGGAGAACGACCAGCGACACACCGAGCAGGAATATTCCAGTGAAAGACCTTATCCCCATATCATGAGACTCGTACATCCACACAAAGGCTTGTCATTGTACCGTCAGACCGGTCGGCGCGGCAGGCGGGGTGGTGTCGCCGCCTCCGCTTGAGAGACCAGACACACTGTAAATATGCATCGTCGGAGTATGCGCCTGTCCGGAATTGTTCCGTCCACGATAAACATACAGTTTGCCGGTGCTCGAAGTCGGGGTATCCCGGAGAAACTGGACGCCATGAACATGCCAATCACCGGAACACGAAGACGGCCAATTGCCCCATGTGGCGACACTGAACGCTGTATATGGCGTGACATCCCAGGGATTCACCGTTCCGTTTTTTGCCGCTGCGAGATCATCCACATCAAACAGCATAAAGATGTATTTGGTAGGAGCAGCAGAATGCCCGGCTGAAGGAAGTGAACAACCTGCATCCATATTGCCAGATGAACACCCCTCCTTGTAACAAACCTGCCCCGTTCCCGATGACATAGCGAACAGTACGGTGTCCGATCCATCGATAAATGTCACCCCACCGACTTTTGTTGTGCCGTTAGCAAGCGCCTGCCCACCAGCCCCGTTCTGTGAATTCCATGTACAGCGACTACCAGAGCCCGTGCAGGCTGGAAATTCTGCGTTGCCCGCCCATGGCATGTGACGCGCCTCATTATCGCCATCATAGCGCATGAGCCACGTGGGCGCTGCACTGCTCCCTGGAGTCATAACCGCCAGCGCCGGGCCAAACGAGGTACGACTGATAACCGAAGAGAAACCATTGCCCATGACATGTGTCCCTCCAAGAAGAGCCTGATGTTCGCTCGGGATCCTGGTAATCCAGCCGTTTAGATAATCCTGGAATGATGCCGAATTACCAATTGTATTGGGACCAGTCTGGCCAGATGCATTTGACAGTGTCGGCGAATGTGTGAACTGGGGATGAGTGACACCAGACGAGTAATACGACATGACATTGACATACAGCTTGCTATTGTACACGATGTGTCCATCAATAAAACATCCATTGCCACATACACCACTTGGCAACAGGTTATAGTGGTCACCACCGAGGGTGTCATAGTTCCATCCCTGGAGGAGCGTTGGGGTAGAGCCCACGGTTGGGACAGCAATTTCCGCCATGCAAGCTGTGTTGCGAGAACCAGTGAGATAGAATGATCCCGCGCCACCATTGCCAGCTGGATTATATGATAGACCAGGCGTGTAGTCATTTTCAGAAGGCGCACCCCCGCAATTACCCGTAGGAGCTGGGAGTGTACTCGATCCGAGATAGGTGATGTTGGCCTGCTGAACGCGCACCCCGGCCTGCACATCCGTTCCCATGAAAAAGAACAAAACGACGACCAGCGTGACCAACGAACCGAGAGAGGATGGAAAAAGATGTTTCATATCGATATATATATTATATACTACCTCCCCATATTATACAGCTGGGTCACTTCGGACGGAGACAGGCCGCGGTTGTAGAGGCGGACGTCGTCGATCTGGCCCGCAGCATTCACGTAGCCGTCGTATCCGATGGAAAGATCGTTGGTTTCGCTGTCCGCCGTCCCGGTGGGCGCGGAAAGTTCCGTCACCGTTTGAGAGATTCCGTTCACGTACACCACCGGGTCGTTCGTGGTCGAAGTCCGATCGTAGGTCACGACGACGTGCGCCCACTGATCCGCCAGTACGGAGTCGGCTCCCAATCGCCATTTTCCATCGGTTCCGGAAAAGGCGTGGTAGTACACGAGATGCCCGGCCGTTCCGTTGCAATCCGTCGCATCGTTCGAGCATATTTGAAAAGCCCAGGTAGTACGGCCCATGACGGCGCGATACTGCGTCAACCCCGACGGCTTGATCCAGGCGGAAATGGTTTTTGCATCGAGATTATCGAATACCGGATCAGTGAAGAGATCCACTCTGGCACTACTCCCGTCGAAACTAAGGGCTTGGCCGATGCGACCGGGAGTGGCGGAGGCGGCGGACATGCCGATCGCATCGCCGTGATTGGCGTTGCCGGAAGTGTCTTTCACCTCGGTCGTGGTGTCGTTCCAAGCGACGCTCGGCCCGTCGAAGCTCCACTGCCCGACGAGACCGTTCGTCAGGACGCCGTTCTGGGAAGACTGGAGCGTCGTCTTGCCGCCAGACGCTTGGTAGATATCGGTCACCTGCGCCTGAGTGAGCGCCGTGTCGTAGATGCGAACATCGTCGAGCTTGCCGTCGAAAGGAATGGTAGTGCCGGCATACCCGATGCCGATGGCCAATGCATCGCCGTTGGATAGGTCTCCCGCTATCGAACAATCGTTACTCCCGATGTTCGTCCCGTCGAGGTACAGCGTCGCGACGTGGCTGCTATCGACCGATAGCACATAGTGATGCCATACGCCGGTGATATCGCCGACATTGACGTACCAGCCGCAGTCGTCCGACGCGTCGTTCAAGAACGCGGTTAGCAGATTGCCATCGAACAACAGTCCATACCCTTGGGAAAGGTCGTTTGAGGCTTTGAAGAGAAGCGCATCCATGGTGCCGTTCGTATCCCGATAGAACCAGCCCGCGAGGCTGAAGGCTTGGCCGGAACCGAAATCCAACGCGCCGCTTGTCGGATCGGCCACGGCGACGTAATCGTCGGCGTCGTCGAAATTGAGGGATTGTCCGAGGCGTCCAGGGGCGACCGTCGGGCCGTTGGTGAGCGTCCCATTGTTCGTTGCACGACTACGATCGAGAGCGGCCGCCCCCCGCACATCCGTTCCGTCAAACGTCCAATACCCGACGAGATTGGTATTAGGGTCGTCAGGATGAGTCTCTTGATACAGTCGCCGAGCCTCGTCGGGAGAGAGGGCGCGATGATACGTCCGCACCTCGTCGATCTTGCCGTCGAAAGGATTGCCCGCATCCGATTCGGCCGCGATACGGAAATCCACCGCGTTGCCCAGATTCCCGATACTCGCCGTGGAGCTCGCGGTACTGTTGTCGAGACGGCCGTCGATGTAGAGATCTATTCCCTTGGCGTCATGCCAGACTGCCACGAAATGGTGCCAGCCGGTGGCAGTAAACGTACTCGCCGAAGCAAGCGTGTACTGATCGCTCGCCGTCCCGCCGCCGTCACCGACGGTAAAGTTGAGCTTGTCATTGGTCGCGTCGATCCACACGATATATCCGGCATCCGTATTGGTAGCGGAACTGTTACGTTTGGCGACGATGGTATCCTCGGTCGTGGCGGTATCGCGGTTGAACCAGCCCGTCACCGTCACATCAGCGCCGTCAGGAACATCCAGGACACCGCTCGCCGGATCGGCGACACCGGCATACTGGGTCGATCCGTCGAAATCGATCCCTCCGCCTATCTGACCGGTCGTCCACGTAGGACTGGCTGTCAGGGAAAGGGTATTGCCGTTCCCGCTCGCGTCCGTCGCGCTGCTTCCCGAACCGTCGTCGAGCTTCCAGTAGCCGGAGAGGCCTTCTTCGAGGACGTCATCCCCCGGACGGAGATTGGCCGTCACCTTGCCGAGATCGTAGAGACTCGCCACTTCTGTCGCCGAAAGAGCACGATTATAGAGACGAATTTCGTCCAGGGTGCCGCTGAAGTTCTCGTTGTTCATGGTACCGATCTGCTGCTCGCCCGCTGTCCCAGTGATATTGTCGAAGAAAAAGTCCGTCGACGCGCTCCCGGTCGTATACGTAAGCGTCTGCAGGACGCCGTCGATGTAGAGCTTGTGACCGGAGGTATCGTCGGTGAACACGACGTGATGCCAATCGGTCGGGTTCGGGAGCGTCACGCTGGCATCAACCGTCGCCGTACAACTGGATCCGGACGCTGTCATCCAGAGATAGATCGTGCTGTTCTGCATGTCCATAGCGAGCTGGAACTGGCCGCGATTACTGGTGCAATTATCGTACCCCCAGAGCGTCCCTGAGGTCGGCGTCTCCCCAACCGTCCCGCTGTACTTGATCCACATGGCAATCGTCCCGGTCGTGTAACTGTCGAAAACGCTCGGGGCGATACCTACCGTACCTGCCGTTGTCGGAAAACGAAACCCCTGACCTAATCGACCCGGAACTTCCGTCGGCGCATCGCCGCCGATCTGAAGATTGATGTGACGAGCGTTCCCGGACACGTCCTTTACTTCGCTCGTCGTATCCGCCCAAACGATAGCTCCACCGTCCAAAGTCCAGTACCCCTGCAGACCGTTGGTAAGACTCCCCGTCTGCGGACTCTGAAATTTGGTCGAAGCCTGAGACTTTTGATAGTACCACCAGCCCCCTACCGCCAGGATGATGAGGGTCGTGATGATGAAGACGTATTGGATGACCCGCGCTTTGGTTTCGGACATAATTTCGTTTTGTATTCAGCAAGAAAAGAAAGAGGTCTATCTCCCCATTCTTTTTTACCATTATACCACGTTCGGCAGCATCTCACTGCACCACGAGTCCCGTCGGTGCAACGGGAGGAGCAGCATCACTCACCGACGTAGTATCAGAGACGACAATATCATCGATATAATAAGCACTCGAAAAATTATCGGTTGACGAGAGAAGTTTGAAAGCTGTATCCATTGGAAATCCGTTTTGGTCATAGTATCGACCGAAGTAAACCTCCGAAGCCTATCGATCCAACCTGTTTCATATCGCAGGTCGAAACCTTTCACGACACTGACACCGTTTAACGAGGACATATTCCCCCCTCTCTCGAATCACTCGTCACATCTATACCGACAGGCAGAATCGCAAATATACATCCGTTGCTTCCAGGACCACAACTACTTAAATAGAAATTAACATACCCTGATGAAGGAGGAACGCAATGCGTACTATCGAGGATGACGAGTCCGCTCGTTCCACTCGTGCATACGGCAGTTGCCCCTCCTCCCGGTACCGAGGAGAGCGATATTCTTGTTCTTCCTGCACTCCCGCTCCCTTCAAACCACCTGGTTTGCACATTGCCGGTACCGATAGAAGTATAGGGGACAGAGACGATGCCTCCTGGGACTCCATAAACGTATACCTTTGCCCCGACGTCATGGTATTGACCCGGACTAGTGGGGTAATCGAACACGTTAGTGGAATTCAAGCGACTCCCAATCCGACAATTATTGATTCCAGGAAGTCGTACGTTTGCGACAGCGCCGCTTCCACCACCTCCGTATGTCTCCCCGCTCACTCCATCCGAACAATTGAACCCGCTGGTACAGCTCGATCCCGTC
>CAYLJX010000002.1:0-183049 GCA_964384235.1 uncultured Bdellovibrionales bacterium
GTGGACCTGAGGAGACTCGAACTCCTGACCTCCTCCATGCCATGGAGGCGCTCTACCAGCTAAGCTACAGGCCCATCATTAAAGAAAGTATACTTTCTTATCATACTGGCTTTTCTGGTTGAGTCAACCCCTCAGTCTCCTTATTAAGATTTACAATACAACACATAATATAAATATTGTCAATATTAGTACATGATGTTCCACGTGGAACACATGTCAGCTCTTCTCTCATAATTTGTTCCACGTGGAACAATCAGAGCGAGTATCTTGTATGGAAATGTTCCACGTGGAACATTCTTCATAGCCGTAACAGATGTTTGTCTAAGATCCAATCAGTTGACTGGTATTTTAAAATCACTTTTTGCAAGAAAAGTGACATTCAAGAATAGATAACAGTGTCTAGTCTGATAGAATTGAATTCTTTAAAATTTGTTCCACGTGGAACAAATATGCCGAGAAAAGTGAAATATACGATGAATATGTTCCACGTGGAACGTATTCTTTAGTAATATGACTAATTCGTATTGATAATTTAGAAAAAACATTAGATATACAGCTTTTGTTCCACGTGGAACATTTCTTGATATTTTTAACGCGCTATGTTCCATGTGGAACAATTTGCGAGGGTAAAAACTTATATTTTGTTCCATGTGGAACAAAATTAGATCTTTTTTGTATCATGGAGGTAATTTCCCATATTCTTTTTTGAAGAAAAGTGATATTTAAGTTTCTATACATATGTATTCTCCAGAAAATGTTCCACGGGGAACAAAATGTAGAATGTTTTGGGGTAAGGAAGTAGTAGACTGCTTTAGTTAAATGGTACGAATAGAATTAGATCTAATTCTTTTTAACTATGATTTCACAAAATTGTTCCACGTGGAACATAATATAGAATCTTGTAATGACAAGAATGATGGCGGATTGATCAGCGGTTGGATGAAAATTCAAATTAGACTAATCCTGTTATTGATTATTTCGTAAAAAGGTTCCACGTGGAACAAAAATATGTGGATTGTATGTGAATAAATATGAAAATACAACTTTTCAAAAGAAAGATAATACTCAGAGAAGTATTTTTAATGTATAAATAACGGGTATGGGACCCCAGGGCAAGCCCTGGACTCCCAATCCCTCCGCGGCACGCCGCGGGGTATTGACCCGATTTTACCATCACTCCGCTCGGAAACGAAAATACATTTTCGTTTCACTCGCTACGTTCGGTAATAAAAGATTATTTCTTAATCTTGATCAATTGTTCCACGTGGAACAATTATACAGTAAAGTACTACTCTATATAATATCTAAGCACTTGACAAATAATAATACTATTGTATAATGTTTAATTAAAACTCTTTAAAGATTAATGCGCGGGAATTCGGAAGTACCAGTGCATTTCTCGAAGAATAGTATTTTTCGGAAGGGATGAAGAGGAGAGTGAAGAAGTGAAGGGAGGAAGGAGGGTGAAGATATTGTGTAAGTATCTTTTTGTTTTGTGACGAGTTGTTTCTTCTAAAATATCTTTTCGTACAGGGGCATTCTTGCTATAATGTTTTTGTGTACGGGAGGGGAATAGGGTATAATCAAAACACACAGAAAAAGAAAAATTTCCGTTATGACGCACCGACTCTTTCAGGGTCTTTCGGAGAAACATTTCAAGGTGTCCTCGTTTCTTTTTTCGAGCCTGCTTCTTTTGAGTGTGGCTTTTTTCGTTTTTGCCGATGACGAGACGAATGGGAAAAATATTTTTCAGGATTCCGATCAGGATGGGTTGAGCAATGATGAGGAAAAACTGTACGGTACCGATCCTCTTGAAAGGGATACCGACGGTGACAGTTATTCCGACGGCGTGGAAGTAGAGGGCGGATACGATCCGCTCAAGCCGGCGCCTGGTGACAAGATCGTTTCTGATTCGGATGACGCGGATGGGATCGAGGATGTGGATATCTCCCTCGGTGTCGGCGGGGACAACCTGACCGAACAAGTTTCACAAGAGATTGCCTCGGTTCTCAAGAATAGTGATGGGGCGGAGTCGGTCTCCGCAGATCAGCTCAATGAATCTATTCAGAAGGTGTTGAACGGAAGCCTGGAAGAGGAGATCGTGTTGCCGGAAGTGAACATGGATGAGATCAAGATCAAGAAACTTCCGAAGAACCTCAAGGAAAGCGAAAGAGAGAAGCGTCAGAAGGAAGATGCGCTCGAATATCTCACGACGCTCGCCTATCTCATGGCGAACAATTCACCCCAATCGTTCTCGAACCAGGATGAACTGGGGGAGATGCTCGGCGGTATTTCTGAGGAGTCCCTGTCGGCGTTGCTCTCGGGAAACATGCAGTATCTCGATCAGCTTTCCGAGAGAGGGGAGAAAATCCTGAAAGAAATCAATACCATAGAGGTTCCGGAAGACATGGTGGAGATACATCTGAAGGCGATCAAGATGGCCAAGTATGCCATACAGCTGAAAACTGAGATCAAGCCGAGTACCGATCCGATCGGACAGATCGCCACCATCTCCAAGATCCAGGGTTTTCTCAACACGGTCCTGGTGCTTTCCGGTGAGATATATCAGAAAGTCGAGGAATATGGGATCGAAGAAATTCCTTTAGAGTTGTGACATATGCTTTCATCGACGCATCGGAAAAGATTCAGGAGGATTCACCTGCGGGCCCTGTTCATGGTCGTTTTTTCGATCACCTTGTTGAGCTCGGCTCCATCGGCGCACGCCGCATTCTTGTGGGGGACCCTCAACCTTTTCGGTGATTTCGTGAAGCAGATGATGGAGCTCGCTCAACGAGGGATGGAGGGTGCGCTCAATCAGAGTCTCAAGATGGCGGCGATCCAGACGCTCAACAGCCAGGTGGGACAGTTGATCGGCGGATCGTCAGCCGGGCAGGCGTTGTTCATCACCAACTATGACGAGTTCCTTCGACAGGGGCCGCTCGAGAGCGCCAACCTCTACATGAACGACTTCTTCACGATGACGACCCGGGGAAAGTCTTCCTCGGCGAACTATATCGGAGTGGGGGATATCGCCTCCAACGTATCGGGCGGCTATGCCAGCTATCTCGTCAGACAGGCCCGTCTCGCGACGGTTGAAAAAGGCGGCTATGCGTCGATGAACCTCGAGGAGTTCACGCCCAATCCGGAGACGCTTTTTGAGACCGGAGACTTCCGGGGGTTCGACGCGTTCTTGAGGCCCGCGAACAATCCGTTCGGATATACGCTCATGGCGGAAGAAGCTTATCAGCGGAAGCTTGCCCTGGAAACGGAGAAGGCCAGGGTGATGGCGCAGTCTTCCGGATATCTCCCGGTCATGAAGAACGGACAGATCGTGACGCCGGCCGCGACCATCGAGGCGGTGGTGGCGGACGTGAGTACGCTCGGGAACAAGGTCATCGCGGCGGCCGAGAACCCGGGTGAGCTCATGGGAGCAGTCATCATGGGCGCGACGAACCGTGTCATCAATAACCTGGTCCAGAAGGGTATCGGGAAAGTCCAGTCCAACATTCAGAAGGCAGTCAACAACGTGAACTATCAGACGAACAAGGCTCTCTTGGAAGCGAATCAGGCGTTGGGGCCGGGAGCGCAGTTCATCCGCGATGTCAATCAGCGGACGAACGTACAAGTCAATACGTCGCCGAACCGCCAGTAGGTTTCGTGGGACCGAAAGAAAAAATCCGAGCATGCGCTCGGATTTTTCGTGTGGGCGTATCTGGATTCGAACCAGAGACCTTCACAATGTCAATGTGACGCTCTAACCAACTGAGCTATACGCCCGAATATATATCATTGTCTATGCCGGGGGGAGTTCCGGGAGATTCTCCTTCATCAGGACGCTCTCTTTTTCCGGTTCCGGCTCCTTGGGGGCGGCCAGATCGATGAAGAAGAGATACCAGAGAGCCTGATAGAGGACGGCGAACCAGGCGAGGAGGATGAAACCGACGGCGAACGAGGCGGGCTGTGCGAAAGCGGCGAACCCCGTCTTTTCCAAAAGGACAACAGTATTGAGCATAGCGAGATTTAGGAAAAAAGTAAAGACGACCAGCACGAGGAGCGCATAGCTTCCGAAGAAGAGGCTCCGAGGGGTGAAGCGGGAAAAGAGAGAGGAACCGGTTTCAAAAGATTGGCGTAGAGGAAGTCGGGAGAGGAGGAGGTAGAAGAGGGAATATTCCCGTACGAAGAAGATGACAATGTATATCGGAACAAGAGCGGTGATGCTGAAGATGGAGAGGGGGCTCACGATGTCGGGGTTGTACCGTGAGGAGACAAGGAGAGGGATGAAGAGAATAAGCGTGACGCCGATGACGAAGGCGAAAGCGATCATCTCCAGAAGGAGAACGCGAAAAAAGTTTTTCCAGAGAAAAACGAAAGAGAGCTTCCGAGAGGGAGAAGAGCCTGTTTTTTTGCGACGGGTATCGAGAGAGAGAATCAGACCGGTCTTTCCGAAAAGATGGAGAAGGAGAAAAAAAACGTAGAGAAAGAAAAGAGAGAGGAGCGCGAGGAGAGGAAGTTCTTCCATCGGGGGAGAAGGGGAGTCACTGAGAGAGATCGGGACGGTCTTGATGAGAAGATTACTCCCGAGAAAGGCGCAGGCCATCAGGCCACCCCAGAGGTAGAAAGAGGGGTGGCTCAAAGAGATACGCCAGGCTGTGCGCAGCAGTTGGCTGAAGGGCATATTGGTCTCGTGTTAGACGGTCGCCTCCGCGGTCGCGGGAATCTTTCCCACCAGGGCGTCGAACTCGTCCTTTTCGATCGTCTCTTTTTCCAGGAGGGTTTTGGCGATCGTATCGAGAAGCGCGCGCTTTTCGGTCAGGATCTCGGTCGCTTTGCGAAAGGCTTCGTCGATCAGGTGGGCGACTTCCGCATCGATGTCTTGGGCGGTCTTTTCGGAGTAATTGCGCTCCTCGTGCATCTCGCGCCCGAGGAAGACAAGCTCTTCTTTCTTGCCGAAGGTGCGGGCGCCAAGGCGACTCATGCCGTAGCGGGTGACCATGTTCCTGGCCATACTGGTGGCGCGTTCAAGGTCGTTGGAAGGACCGGTCGTGGTATCACCGAAGACAAGTTTCTCACTCGCGTATCCGCCGAGGAGTACGGAGAGTTCGTCGAGGAAATAGTTGTTGGAATGGAGACTCTTGTCTTCCTGGGGAACGGCAAGCGTGTAGCCGCCGGCATGACCGCGGGAGATGATAGAGACTTTTTGGACGGGATCGGCGTTGGGGAGGCTGGCGCCCACGAGCGCGTGTCCGCCCTCGTGATAGGCGATGATCTCCTTTTCTTTCTTGTTGATGGCGCGGCTTCGGCGTTCCGGACCGAGAATGACCTTCTCGATGGATTCGGTGAGTTCCGGCATGCCGATAGTCTTCTTGTTGCGACGGGTCGCGAGGATAGCGCCTTCGTTGACGAGGTTGGCGAGATCGGCACCGGAGAAGCCCGGCGTGCGTTCCGCGAGCACCCGAAGTTTCACGTTTTCTTCCAGAGGCTTGTTCTTGGTGTGGATGGTGAGGATCTGCTCGCGTTCGTTGATGTCCGGGAGATCCATGGTGACGCGGCGATCGAAGCGGCCGGGTCGCAGGAGGGCGGGGTCGAGCACGTCGGGACGGTTGGTCGAGGCGATGACGATGACGCTCGTATCGGTCTCGAAGCCGTCCATCTCGACGAGGATCTGGTTGAGGGTCTGTTCGCGCTCGTCGTGTCCGCCGCCTAAGCCCGCGCCGCGATGGCGACCGACAGCGTCGATCTCATCGATGAAGACGATGGAAGGGGCGTTTTTCTTGGCCTGCTTGAAAAGGTCGCGGACACGGCTCGCGCCCACGCCGACGAACATCTCGACGAATTCGGAACCGCTGATATTGAAGAACGGTACGCCGGCCTCTCCAGCCACGGCTTTGGCCATGAGGGTCTTTCCGGTGCCGGGAGGGCCGAGGAGGAGGACACCCTTGGGGATCTTGGCGCCCATGTTGAGGAATTTCTTGGGGTGCTTGAGGAATTCCACGACTTCCTGGAGCTCGGTCTTGGCTTCGGTGGCGCCGGCCACGTCAGCGAAGGTGAGGCGCTTCTTCTTGTCCTTGGGGTCGAGCATGCGGGCGCGGCTCATGCCGAAGGAAAGCGCCTGGGCGTTGCCGCGCTGCGCCTGACGCATCATGAACCAGATGAAGGCGGAAATGAGGATGAACGGCAGGAGAAACGGAAGAAGAGTGGCGAGCCAGAAGCCGGCCCCGGATTCTTCCTTGATATTCACGGTCACTTCCTTGAGTTTGTCCTTGTCGACACCGTAGTTGCTCAGGGTATCGGTGAGCGAACTTTCGGATTCCTTGCTGCTTTTCTGCAGGGAGTCGTCTTTCAGGGAGATTTCCAGGCTGTTGCCCTGGACGGCGATCTCCTTCACCTGACCGGCGTTGATTTCCGTCACCAGCTGGGAGAGGGAGATGTCCGTAGGCTTCTTCTCCGGCGACTGGTAGAGGATGAAGATACCTGAGAGCAGGAGAAAGATGAGGATGAACGTGGAGAGATTGCGAAGGAGTTTGTCCATAATGTTGCGGAGAGAAAAGGAAATTAGACGGTCTGAACCAATGTCACTGTATCACCTTTGATGGTGAGTTTCAACTTGCGGAAAACAAGGATTCGGTGTTTGTTTTTGGTGCTTTTGAGAGCCTTGATGATTTCATCGATCAGCTTTTTTTCCGGCGGTTTTTCCTGGAAATACGGCTTGAGAAGGGTGCGCAGATGGAGACGCTTTGCCGGGAGCGGGAGATCGAGAAAGGCAGAGCGTGAAAAACGGAGAGAATGTCCTGTCTTTTTTGCCACGGGAGCAGGGAAAAGACTTTCCAAGAGAGAGTAATCTTCTGCCAAAAGCGAGGCGGTCGTCGCGAGGATCTTCTTGGTCTTCGGCTGGAATTTTTCCTCCAAAAGAGGGAGGAGTTCGTGACGGATGCGGTTCCTCGTGAAGCGCGGATCCTGGTTGCTCTCATCTACCCGGTACGGAAGTTGTCGTTCCTCGAGGTAGCGGAGGATGTCTTTCCGGCTCGTCTCAAGGAAAGGACGGATGATACGGCCGGTTTTCGGGCGCATAGCGGAAAGTCCCTGGAATCCTGATCCGCGCAAAAGCCGGAAAAGAAAGGTTTCCGCCTGATCATCTTCACTGTGAGCTACAGCGATCATGTCGAAATCTTTCCGTTTGCGCACTGTTTCAAAGAAGTCATATCGGAGATCGCGCAGGGCGGATTCGAGGTTTCCGGTGATTTTTTTCTTCGGGTGGAGAACAGTGTACGGAAAGCCGTACGAATTGGCGCGTTCCCGGACGAGTTTTTCATCGAGATCCGAGGCGCGGCCGCGGAGCGAATAGTTCACATGGGCGACGTGGAGACGAAAGCCGTATTTGGGTGCGAGAAAGGCAAGGACGTCGAGAAGGGAGAGGCTGTCCGGTCCGCCGGAAACGCCGACGATGATGCGAGAACCCTTTTTCCAGAGCTCGTTTCGGAAAGCGAAGTCCTGGATCCGCTTGACGAAGCGGCGGGCGAAGGGAGAAAGCGTGATCTCAGCCGATCTGGGCGTGCTTTCGGATGATCTCGTACGCTTTTTGGACGGCTTCGTCGAGTTTCCCTTGTTCGTTTTCGATGGTGTAGTCATAGATATCGGTGTGTTTGAGCCATTCCCGGGTGTACTCCATGCGCTCACGCAAGCTTTCTTCAGAGGGGTTGTCCCGTCTGCGGATGCGTTCTTCAAGGATGTCGAGCGGAGCGGTGATCAGGATGGCGATGATGTCGGGAAAGAGCCGTTTGGCGGTCATCACGCCCTGGTATTCGATCTTCCATATGCCGATTTTTTTGGAGCGGGCCACCCGGTCTATCTCTTGGTGGGTGACGCCGGCCCATTGGTCATTGTATTGCTGCGCGTATTCGATGAAGTCGCCGGCAGCTATCTTTTCTTTGAATTCGGTTTCGGAAATGAACCAGTACGGGTTGCCCTGGCTCTCACCTTGACGCATCGCGCGGCTGCGGGTTGTGATGACGCGCTCGATGGGAAGAAGCTTCTGGAGGCTGTTGATGATGGAGTCTTCGCCGGCGCCGGAGGGTCCGGAAATGATGAACACGTTCTGCATAGGGGGTGTGGTTAGAGTCTATCTCAAAAATAGCTTTCAGACGATTTTTCTGTAATTTCGAGCGAAACGTTTGAAGGGTGAGGAGGAATAACGGGACTTTATTCCGACGAGCCGTGAAAGCGGTGCAGCCGAAATTCAGGAAAATCCAGTCAAAGAGTATTTTTGAGATAGACTCTGATTACGAAAACACCCTTCGGCAGGCGAGAGGGTGTTTTCCGAGAGATTTAGGCTTCCTTTTCTTCTTTCTTGGCAGCGCCTTCCCGGACGGGGAGGAGTCCGAGACGGTGGCTGCGCGGCTCGATAGAGAGGATCTTCCAGGTATAGGTGTCGCCTTCCTTGAAGACTTCTTCGATCTTGCGGCCGGGATAGATGTCCTGGAACTCGGAGACATGGGCGAGACCATGGATGTCCTTGTCGAGATAGACGAAGGCGCCGAAGTGGTTGATCTTGTCGACTTTGCCCGGGACGGTGTCGCCGACCTTGTACTTGTCGAGGACGCTGTTCCATGGGTCTTCCTTGAGGGCCTTCATGGAGAGGGAGATGCGGGTGTCTTCGATGCCGATGATCTTAGCCTTGACGGAGTCGCCGGTCTTCACGATCTCGCGAGGATCGTCGATGAGCTGCCAGGCGAGCTCGGAGATGTGGACCAGGCCCTCGAGTTTCTCGGAAGGTTTCTTTTCACCTTCCTTGACGGGCGGGGAGAATTTCACGAAGGCGCCGAAGTCCACGACGCCGCTCACCTCGCCTTCGACGGTGTCACCCACCTGGAGGAGATTGATGAGAGCGCGTTCTTTTTCGCTCTGCGCGGCCTTTTCCGAGACGATCAGCTTCTCATTGTCGCGATCGGCGTCCAGGATACGGACCTGGATCTCGAGGCCGATGAGTTTCTTGAGAAGATCGAGGATCTTGTTCTTGTCACCGTCCTCGACGCGTGGGTAGTGCTCGCTCGCGAGCTGGGAGACCGGGAGGAAGCCGGCGATGCCGTTCACTTCGATCATGAGACCGCCCTTGTTGGCTTCGGTGACCTTGGTGGTGACGACTTCGCGGTTGGTGAGCTTGTGCTCGATGTCTTCCCAGGACTTCTCATAGGAGGCTTCACGGACGGAAAGCTCGATGTAGCCGTCCTCGTTCTCAAAGCTCATGAGGGTGGCGTTCACGGTGCTTCCGACCTTGAGTTTGCCGCCTTCGCCGAGACCGTCGCGCATTTCCTTGCCGAGAACGATACCGGTACCGAGGGGTCCGAGGTCGATGAGAGCCTGGTTGGACGTGACGTGGATGACGGTGCCCGAGATGACGTCGCCGAGCTCAGGGATGTCCACGACATGCTGAGTGAGGAGCTCTTCCATGACGGAAGGCGTCTCCTGGGTTGTTTCCGTAGTCATATGATTGATGAGGGGCAAGAGCGCCAATCTTGCTGTAAATAAAGGATTACAAGCGCTAAAAAACGAAAAAACACCGACAAATGAGGGGTGTTTGGATAACCGACGAAATCGCGAGGATTAAGCATCCTCGTATTCAGTTGTGTTAACCAATTACCTTTAAGAGAGTATAAGGGAAAATGCGATTTTTGGCAAGCCTGAAGACTTCTTTGCGCGTGACAGGGACGTAGGTTTTTGCTACAATAGTTTTGTTAAGCGGGAAAACAGCATGCTATGAATATCCAATACTACGGGGATTATTGCTTCAAGATAAGCACCAAACCGGCCGGACGAGCGACGGAAGATGTGGTCATCTGGACCGATCCGTTGGAAAAGGGGGCCGGACTGCGATCGCCGCAGGGACAGGCCGATGTCGTGTTTTTGACGCACGGCGACAGCGAGGAGGCGAGGAACAGCCTCAAGGGTGAACCGATCGTTTTCGATGCGCCGGGCGAATACGCCGTAAAGGGTATCTCGGCTTTGGGCTTTGCGAGTTTTCGGGACGGAAAGGAAGGAGCTGAGCGCGGTCAGAATACGATATTTGTCTTCGAAAGCGAGGATATCCATGTGGCTTTTCTCGGCGCGTTAGGGCACGACCTGTCGCCTGAGCTTTTGGACAAACTGAACGGCGTGGACGTGCTCTTTATTCCGGTCGGCGGCTCGGACACTCTTTCTCCCAAGCTTGCTTCGGAATTGGCGCGCAAGATCGAGCCGAGCATCATCATCCCGATGCACTACAAGATACCGGGACTGACGCTTCCCTTGGAGAGCGAGAAATCTTTCTGTGACGCCATCGGGAGCTGTCCGCAGGGTGCCCAGTCGAAGTTCAATATCAAGAAGAAGGATTTTGAAGGGAAACAGTTGGAGATTGTATTGCTCGAACGAGGTTCGTAGGAGGAACCTTGTATTTGGCACATTTCTTTGTTCCGAGCTCTGGTGCTCGACGCCGTACGTTATCAGTACGGCTTACTCCGCTCCTCGCTCGCGCCTCGAACTGTACTCAAATACAAGATTCCTTATAAGATAATGGTTATGAGAGAGACGCTCTGGGAAAAAATCGAGAAGATCCGACAGGAACCGGAGCATATCCGTCGTCGCTATGTGTATGGCTGTCTCGTCGTTTCCATGGCGTTCGTTCTCGGTATCTGGTCGCTTTCTCTCAAGGAAAGTTTCCGGAGTGTGGCCAAGGACGTGCCGCAGGCGGTCGAGAAGGGTAAGGAACTCATTCCGCAGAACAACCAGGCTTCCCTTTCCGATCTTCTGGAGCAGGAGAGATCACTCTCGACATCCGGCGAAGAGCTCTCGGGGCAGGAATATTTTCAGGAACAGCTGAAGCAACGTGCCGAAAGCCAGTCTCCCGGGATGACGGAAGAAGGTGTTGATTCCGGATCGGTCAACGACCGCACGTCGACACTGGAACTGCCTTCCCAAGGAACCTTCCCCGAAAGAAAAGAAAAGGTTTCATCTCCGGAAGATCAACCGATGAAAGAAGAAGCTGAAGATACGAACGAATATCAGTAACAAGATGAGCGCTATGTCAGAAAAAACGGCATTTCATGAAGGAAAAATCGAAGCCCGTTCCATCGCGGACGAAGTGAAGCAATCCTACCTCGACTATGCGATGAGCGTCATCGTGGCGCGCGCCCTGCCGGACGTCCGTGACGGTCTCAAGCCGGTGCACCGCCGCATCCTCTACTCCATGTGGTCGACGGGGCTCCGCTCCACGGCCAAGTTCCGCAAATCAGCCACCGTGGTCGGTGAGGTGCTCGGTAAATACCACCCGCATGGCGATACGGCGGTGTATGACACGATGGTCCGCATGGCGCAGGATTTCTCGCTCCGCTACCCGTTGGTGTGGGGACAGGGAAACTTCGGCTCGATGGACGGCGACAGCGCCGCGGCCTACCGTTACACCGAAGCCAAGCTCACGCCCATTGCCGAGGAGATGCTTCTCGATATCGAAAAGGACACAGTGGACTTCGTCCCCAACTTCGACGGGATGCACGACGAGCCGCTGGTCCTCCCGGCCAAGCTCCCGCAGCTCCTCCTCAACGGTACGGTCGGTATCGCGGTCGGTATGGCGACCAATATCCCGCCGCACAATCTCAACGAACTCGTCGACGGTATCTGTCACCTCATCGATCATCCGGAGGCGAGTGTCGAGGACCTCATGCAGTTCGTGAAGGGGCCGGACTTTCCGACGGGCGGCATCATCTACAACCAGAAGGACATCCGCGAAGCCTATGCCACCGGCAAGGGACCGATCATGACGCGCGCCAAGGCGGAGATCGTCGAGAACAAGGCCGGACAATTCCAGATCATCGTGACCGAGATGACCTACGCGACCAACAAGGCCTCGCTCATCATGAAGATCGCCGACCTCGTGAAGGAAGACAAGCTCCAGGGGATCAAGGATCTGCGCGACGAGTCCGACAAGGACGGCGTGCGTATCGTGGTCGACCTCAAGAAGGAAGCCTTCCCGCAGAAGGTCCTCAACTCGCTCTACCAGATGACGGACCTGCAGAAGAATTTCAACGTCAACATGCTGGCCCTCGTCGACGGCGTCGATCCGCAGATCCTCACGCTCAAGTCCATCCTCGAACACTATATCGTCCACCGCGAGAAGGTGGTGACGCGGCGCGCGCAGTATGAGCTCCAGAAGGCCAAGGATCGTGCCCACATCCTCGAGGGTCTCAAGAAGGCGCTCGACCACATCGACGCCATCATCGATACCATCAAGAAGTCCCCGACCAAGGAAGAGGCGCACGCGAACCTCATGAAGAAGTTCAAGCTCTCCGAGCGGCAGGCGACTGCTATCCTCGAGATGCGCCTCCAGACGCTCTCCGGACTGGAGCGCAAGAAGATCGAGGACGAGCTCGACGAGAAACTCAAACTCATCGCCTACCTCGAAGACCTCCTCAAACACCGTAAGAAGATCCTCGCCCTCGTGAAGAGCGAACTCGTCGAAGTGCGCGACAAATTCGGCGATGAGCGCCGCACCCGGGTGGTCAAGACCGGTGTCTCGGAGTTCAAGCAGGAAGATCTCATCCCCAACGAGGAGGCCATCGTCACGCTCACCGAGGATGGGTACATCAAGCGCATGAACCCGAGCGTCTATCGCGTGCAGAAGCGCGGCGGCAAGGGTGTCATCGGCGCGACGACCAAGGAAGAAGACCGTATCGCCAAGGTGCTCACCATCGAGACGCACGACAACCTCATGTTCTTCACTGACACGGGTAAGGTCTTCCAGACGAAGGCCTATGAGATCCCGGAATCGTCCCGCACGGCCAAGGGTCAGGCCATCGTCAACTTCCTCCAGATCTCTCCGGAGGAGAAGATCACGGCCATGATCGCCCTCAAGAAGGACGGGGCGCAGAAGTACCTCTTCATGGCGACTGCGAACGGTACCATCAAGAAATCAAAGCTCGAAGACTTCGAAAACGTCCGCCGGAGCGGTCTCATCGCCATCAATCTGGAGAAGGGAGACTTCCTCGGATGGGTGCGCGCGACGACCGGCGGGGACGAAGTGGTGCTCACGACGTCCGAGGCGCAGGCCATCCGTTTCAAGGAATCCGATGTCCGTCCGATGGGACGCACGGCTGCTGGCGTGCGCGGGATGAAGCTCAAGGGTTCTGACAAGATCGTCGCGATGGACGTGGTCGGTAAGGATGAAAAAGGCATGGAGCTCTTCATCCTCTCGCAGAACGGCCTCGGCAAACGGAGCGAACTCAAGTCCTACAAGATTCAGAAGCGTGGCGGCTCCGGTATCAAGACCATGCATCTCACGCCGAAGACCGGTAGGCTCGTCGGCGCGAGGATCACGAGCATGGCGGATGTGGAGAACGACATCATCATCACCTCGGAGAAGGGGACGATCATCCGGGTGCCCTTCAAGAGCGTGCCGCTCCTCGGCCGCGTGACGCAGGGGGTGCGCGTCATGAAGCCCCAGGCTGGCGACAGTGTCGCAGCGTTCACGCTGCTGTAGGGCTGTAGTATTGACTTAAAAAAGAGCAGGCTCCGAGCGCGTTGGCGTCGGAGCCTTTTTCGATGAGCCGGGTTGGGCTGTCGAGCTAATGGGCGGAGCTCACCAGAATTCGATGTGTGCCATCCTCTTCTTCATAAGCGAGGAGCTTGATGCTGTCCGGTTCGATGGTGTGACCGTCATAGCCGTTCTGTTCCTTGTTCCAGAAACGGAAGACAGCCTGGAGAGTCCATGAGATACCGTGGCCATCGTGATACGTTATCTTGACCGCATCCGCATCTTCGTAGGCGGCTAGGATATCGGTCCACGGGGTTTTGAGGGGAAAATCCCCAAGAGCCACCGAACCGAAAGCAACGTCAGAGTCGATCATAACGTCCTCCTCATCAGGTTGAAAAGAGAATGAAAGGAACAGGTCTTTTCCACAGGTTTGTGGAGACGCTTCATTTAATCAAGTCTCAATCTGACTGTCAAGAACAAAAAAGTACTGAAAAGAAAAAGACCAGGGCGCGATGCGTCCTGGCTTGAGGAAAGATGACCGGAGGTGTCAGGACACTTTGGCCATGAAGAGAAGGTTGCTGATCGCGAGGGTGTGCTCGCCGCTCTTGGCGGAGATGAGGTACCCTTCTGCGGATACGGCGTGCCGGTTGACCGTGAGGGATATCTCATGCGGTGTCAGACGGATGCCATTTCCCTCCATCTTGATGTGAATCTTGTTCCCGTTCGGGAAGATGGTGTGGAGGACTCCCAGGGAGGCGGCTCCCTGCATGTCGGTCAACCGGATGGTTCTCTCGGGCCTTCTCGGCTTGACTTCCAGGGATTTGCTCCAAGGAGAATATGCCGCCCGGAGTTCCAGGGTTAGAGGTTTCGCTTCGGTTCTCTGTGCCACGTTGTCAATCTCCCATGAATGACGTCTCGGTTGAGGCGTTTCGGCTCATTAAAGCATGCTCTCATGGTTTCGTCAATAAAATATTTGCCAAGTCTGTAAACCCGTGGTACAGTTCTTTCGTATAATTTTTCATCACGAGCGGATGCTGGTCCTGGGATACCGGGGCGAACGTCTGGCTGACAATGCTTATGGCTCTCACGCACAAGCAGAAGGAGAAAGTGGCCTCCGAAGTCAAGCGCCACGAGAAGGATACCGGTTCGCCGGAGTACCAGATCGCCGTCTTTACGGAGCAGATCAAGCGGCTCACGAGCCACCTCAAGAAGAACAAGAAGGACTTCCATTCGCGCCGCGGACTTCTCAAGATGGTCGCCAAGCGGAAGAAGCTCATGGCCTACCTCGAGAAGACCAACGAGAAGGCGCACAAGACGCTTGTGAAAACCCTGGGGCTCTAAGCCCCTTTTGTTTTTAAATAACCAATAACCAAAATCCAAGATACAAAAATCCGACCGGAGTTTTTTGGTGATTGGAGCTTGGTGATTGGTGATTGCTAAAGATATGGCGAAGTTTGCAGAACAGAGAGTCGGCGTGGTGGTGGATATTTCCAACCTCTATTACAGCGCGCGCGTCCTCTACGGAAAGAAAGTCAATTTCAAGAACGTCCTCGAAGAGGCGACGAGCGGGCGCAAGCTCATCCGAGCCCTGGCCTACGGCATCAAGACCGCGGAAGCGACGGAGGAGAAGTTTTTCGAGGCTCTCGAGAAGAGCGGATACGAGGTCAAGACCAAGGATCTCCAGATTTTTCCGGATGGATCGAAAAAGGGCGACTGGGACGTCGGTATCGCGGTGGATGCCATCAAGATGGCGCCCAAGCTCGACGCCATCGTCATCGTCTCCGGTGACGGGGACTATGTCTCGCTCGTCGAGTATCTCCAGAGTACGAGCGCCTGCCGCGTGGAAGTGATCGCCTTCGCAGAGTCGGCCAGTGCCAAGCTGGTCGAGGTCTCGGATGATTTTATCAATCTGTCCGCGAACAAACGCCGATTTCTGATATAAGAACTTGTGCTTTCGATAAAAAAAGAGCGGCCTGACTCGTATCGAGCAGGCCGTTTTTTTTGGCGGGCTGATCCTTAGGGAGGATCAGGGTTCTTTGGGTCTTCCGGTGAAGTGAAGGAGTAGCCTTCGCCGGGCTTGTTCCTGATGCAGCCACGAAGAGAGCTTCTGGAGAATGCTGCCCTTGTCTCTGCGATGATTCGTGCGGAATTAGCCGGATTTTCGTAGTCGAGGACATCGCAGATCTCATTCATGGAAAATACCGTTCCTTCCTTCGAGCTGAGAAGATCGAGGAGAACGAAGGCCTTCTGCGTCAGAACGATACGTATGCCATGAAAAAGAAGCTCGAGTTTGCCGTATTTGGCCCATCGCACCTCAGAGAAGTAGGATGAAGTCCAGGGAGGAAGCGGCCTTGGCGGCTTTTTGGTTTTCTGCGGCACCGTTTCGTCCGGGTCGTGTCTGGGTATGCGAGGGCTGCAATGTCGCCTTTGCTCCTCGTTTTTTCTCCGTGTATCCCAGGTTGTCGGAGGCCATTGCCGTTCATGCATCGTGATACCGGTATCGATAGTGCGCCCCGAAAAGTGGCTACTTGCCGGGAGAACGCCATCTGTAGCCCGCCTCGTTCTTTCTTTCGAGAGATGATAGCTTCCCTTGAGGTCTCCACTGAGGGTATCTCGGATGGCTTTGGCTATCCTTGATGCGTCAAAAACGAAGTAGCCGAGAGCGGTGGTAGCTCCCGCATTGAGAAGGCCAGCGCCGGTCGGAAAGTCCCTTGTGAAGCGGTCCTTGTCACGGCAGATGATCGCGATGATTTTGAGATCAGGCCTTTGTACGTGGAGTGACTGTAAGAGGGCTATCTGCTCGCGAAGCTCGTTTTGTTCCCGGGAGAGAAAGAGAACGACGCCATCACCTTCTTGAAGGACAACAACCATCCGCCAGACACGCATCCGATCGAGGGGAGTGAAAGCTGTGAAAGAAATCGGTTGCCCTCGGAAGGCCTCGGAGAGACTCTTAGGTAGTAACGAAGAGGAGAAGGCAAACACAGTCCGCCTAGACAGAGGCTTGTTCATAGGGAATTCCTCCTTGTTAAGGAACGATGAATGTATCCTAGGGAGGTGATCGGCCGATGTCAAGAGGGTCTTGTCCCTTTGACAGGATGAGAAAAAAGGGGGTAGAGTGTGAAATAGGGCACTTGCCCCAAGTAATCATTTGTTGCCTGCTTGCGGGTTTATAGGTACACGGGAGTCAGTGAACAAAGAACAGTCAACAGTGAACAGAAATGCTGAAAACGCACATCCTGTTGACTGCTGATTGTTGACTGTTGGCTGATACCCGCGTGTTTATGAGCTTGCGAGAGGGCTGATAATCTATGTCAGACGAGAAAAAGTGGTCTCTCCAGCTGGGAGGCCGCGAACTGACCATCGCGACGGGTATGCTCGCGGGGCAGGCCAACGGTGCCGTGACGGCACGGTACGGCGATACGGTGGTCCTTGCGACCGCCGTCATGAGCAAGGGTGCCTCCAAGATCACGGGGTATTTCCCTCTCATGGTGGACTACGAGGAGCGCTACTACGCCGCGGGCAAGATCAAGGGATCGCGTTTCATCAAGCGCGAAGGCCGTCCGTCGGACGACGCCGTGCTTTCGGGCCGCGCGGTCGACCGGACGATCCGGCCGCTTTTTGACAGCCGGATGCGTAACGAAGTGCAGGTGATCGTGACGACGCTCTCCTACGACGGCGAGAACGATCCGGATCTGGT
The DNA here is from genome assembly GCA_964384235.1 of uncultured Bdellovibrionales bacterium. GTDB lineage: Bacteria > Patescibacteriota > Minisyncoccia > Moranbacterales > UBA1568 > UBA1568. The sequence continues at coordinate 17,193 of CAYLJX010000002.1, forward strand.
GGCGATGATCGCGGCTTCGGCGGCGCTTACGCTCTCCGATATCCCGTGGAACGGTCCTATCGGTGCCGTGCGGGTCGGTATCCAGAACGGCGGCGACCTCGTGCTCAATCCTTCGTCAGAAGAGCGCGTTTCGAGCAGTCTCGACCTTCTGTTGTCCGGTACCAAGGACAAAATCAACATGATCGAGGCCGGTGCCAAGGAAATCCCGGAAGAAAAAATGGTAGAGGCGTTCCGCTTCGGTTTCGAGGCCATCCAGAAAATCTCCTCCTTTATCGAAGACATCCGCAAAGAAGTCGGCAAGGAAAAAGGGAAAGCGGCGATCCTGCGGGGATCCGACGAGTTCGAAACGGGAGTCCGCGAGGCGTTCGTGAGCGAAGGACTCGGCGATTCGCTGTATCTGCGTCCCAAGCAGGCTATGGAGGACAAAATGGAAGCGATCAGGGAAAAAGTATCCACTTTCGCCAAGGAAACGTTCCCGGATCAGACATCCATGGATGAGCTGTTGAGCCTCATCATGGATGAGGTGTCCGACGAGATCGTCCATGAGAACATCCTCAAGGCGGAAAAGCGCCCCGATGGCCGGAAACTGACGGAAATCCGCCCGATCTGGTGCAAAGTGGGCGTGCTTCCGCGCACCCATGGAACCGGACTCTTTACCCGTGGAGAGACACAGGCCCTTACAGTGACGACACTCGGTGCGCCCGGCGACGAGATGGTCATCGACACGATGGAAACTGACGAAAAGAAGCGCTACATGCACTTCTACAACTTCCCGCCGTATTCGGTCGGCGAAGTGCGGCCGATGCGCGGTCCGGGCCGGCGTGAAGTCGGTCACGGAGCGCTTGCGGAAAAGGCGCTGGTACCGGTCCTCCCGAGCAAGGAAGAGTTTCCGTACACGATCCTCCTCGTTTCCGAGGTGCTTTCTTCCAACGGTTCCTCATCGATGGCTTCGACATGCGGCTCGACACTTTCCCTCATGGATGCCGGTGTCCCCATCAAGAAGCCGGTGTCCGGTATCGCCATGGGTGTCATCACGGGAAAGAGCGGTGAATACAAGATCCTGACCGATATCCAGGGGCTCGAAGACCACTACGGCGACATGGACTTCAAGGTGGCCGGGACCAGGGACGGTATCACCGCCATGCAGATGGACGTGAAAATCGACGGATTGACGCCGGACATGCTCGCCGTCGCGGTAGCTCAGGCCAAGGACGCGAGACTGGAAATCCTCGAAAAGATGCTCTCGGTCATCCCCGCGCCGCGTGAGACCATGTCTCCCTATGCGCCGCGCATCATCACGCTCCATATCAATCCCGACAAGATCCGCGACGTCATCGGCCCCGGAGGTAAGATGATCAACCAGATCATCGACGAGACCGGCGTGTCCATCGATATCGAGGATGACGGCTCGGTCTTCATCACGTCCACGGACGAGACGAGCGCCAAGGAAGCCGTGGAATGGATCCGAAACATCACCCGCGAGGTGGTGGCTGGAGAGCTCTTTCAGGGGCGGATCACCCGCATCATGAACTTCGGCGCATTCGCGGAGGTACTTCCCAACCAGGAAGGACTCATCCATATTTCGGAACTGGCCGATCACCGCGTCGAGAAAGTCGAGGATGTCGTGAAAGTCGGCGACATCGTCCCGGTCATCGTCAAGGAAATCGATTCCCAGGGTCGTATCAACCTCTCGCACAAGCAGGCGCTTCGCAAGATGAGTCAGGAGAATTGATACGGGAGAAAAAGTTGGTGTATACTGAAGGGAGAGGAGAACCTCTCCCTTTCGTTTTTTCAAGTTTTCAAGATTGAAACAAACACTATGGCGCTTTTTTCGGAGAAATCATCAGGCACTGACGGATCGATTCCGGACGATATCCTCTCGTCCGTTCGGACCATGGAGGAAGAACACGGGAAACAAAGTATGGGACAAGACGGTTCTCCCTCGGTATCAAGATCCGTTCCGGAAAAGAAAGATGCCGGGAGCGCCGCTTCAGGGAGTCCTTTTCTGACGGGAGAAGTCCATACTCCGCCGGTGACATCCGCGCCCGCGGGTTTCGATGCACCGAAGAAGGAGACTGTTTCCCAGGAAAACCTGGTATTCACCAACCCTCCCACTCTTGCCATTCCGGATCCCCAGGCTGCTCCAAAAGTAGTTTCTCCGTCTCCGGAAGTCGTTTTTTCGAAATCGGGCAGTAAGAAATGGCTTGTGGTAGGGATTATCGTCGTCATCGTGGCCTTGTTCGGTCTCGGAGCCTATCTGTATTTCAGGAATGCTCCTTTGGAAAAGGTGATGGAGTCGGTTGTCCCGGACGGTCAATCGTCCGCCGAAACCCCTTCCGATCTTGTCGAGACTCCCGTTGTGGAACCGCCTTTCGCCTTGGACAAGCCGAACTACCTCTCTCTTGATACGGAAAGCATCTCTCTGGATGAAGGGAAAACGGTATTCGGGGAAGTGGCGGTCAAGATGCAGGCGGCCGGTATCGTTCAACCGGTGGAATTTCTCATTACGGATTCCAACAACAACCCCGTGGCTTTCAGTCGGTTCGCGTACCTGATGCATTTCGAGTTGTCTCCGGAACTGCTCGCCTTTTTGGATGAAGGGTTTTCGGTATTCGCCTTTATCGACGGCGGGAAGCTCCGTCTCGGTCTCGCTCTCACGATGAAGGATGCGACTGCGGCAGGAGCGCAGATCGTCAAGGAAGAGAGTTCTCTCCCTTCCGCGTTCCGTCCGCTGGTGCTGCTCAACGGAAGCATGGTGGGCATCAACCGGACATCGGTCTTCCGATCGGGATCGTACAACAGCGAGGCGGTCCGCTTCACCAATATCGATGCCAATCAGAATCTTTCTCTCGACTATACGCTGCGCGGGAACCGATGGTTCGTCGGAACGAGCAAGGATACGCTTCGTGCCATGCTCGATCAGACCCGATAGGATGGCTTGGGAAAAGGATATTTCTTGGAAGAAAAAAAGTAAAATATTTTTTCAGAAGGGAGTTTTCTCGAAAAGAAAAAATATTTTCTCACAAGAAAGAAAAAATGCCGCGAATGAGAGAAAGTTGATGCACATGAATTGACCCGGACGTTTTTTCCTGCTATAATGGATTTGTTAGCAGTGAATTCTTTGACAACTCGCTCCCCCAAACCGTCACGAACGGTGAAAGAGTTCCCAGTCACTATTTCCCCCTAATAGTGATGGGGACTCTTTCACTGTTCAAGTGTCTCGGCAATGTACCGGGACCGCCTCGTCCTAACACGAGGACCAAAACAAAAACAAAAAGAGGGGTTAGCTACACAGGGGATGGAAAGCCGAACGGCTTATGCCTCCTGCGTAGCTAACTACCAGCTCTCGAAAAAATAATAAATGTCGGGAGAAAAACAAAAAGAAACAAAAAATCGTTCTTTCAAAAAAACAACCAAAGGCGAAACGCCAGAGAACGGTGAAGGGAGAAGTGCTTGAAACGTTAGGACAAGCGCAACAACGCAAGTGCACAAACTACAGGCGTGACTTATGGATCATGATGCCACTCACCCGGGCTAAATGACCAGCATACCTGTTGGCACATGCAAGTTCGGGCGCTCCAGCCAAATATTTATTTTATTGGGCGCAAGGAGCGCCCGGACACCAACATCTTGAGCAGAAGATAGGAGATAGGAAGTGGGAAATGAGTGAGGAAGAGAAGGCCGAAAGGCTGTTTTTTGTTGCTTTTTTTGTTCATTTTTGCTTCAATAAAGGGAAATATGCTTTTTTCTCGAAAACAACCGAAGACCGTCGGGAGTCAGGGAGAGGATCTGGCTGAGCGCTACCTGAGAGACAAGGGATACCGGATTCTGGAACGGAACTTTGCCAATCCGAAGGGGTATCGGCTGGGAGAAATCGATATCATCGCCAAACAAGGTGAAACGATCGTTTTTGTCGAGGTGAAGACGAGGCATCGGCAGATCCGGGACGGTGACGGGATCATCCTGCCGGAGGCGGCCATCACGCCGGACAAGATGCGAAAGCTTTCCCGGATCGCCGAGTATTATCTGAGGAAGACCAGACAGCTTTCTCTCCCGTACCGTTTCGATGCCTTGGCTCTCGTCATCGATACGGACAGAAAAACGGCGAAAATACGCCATTTGGAGAGCATCTTTTTCTAGACAGTGAAGGGAAATTTTGGTATACTGGGTGTAAGATAATCTTTTTGCTCTGAAGACTTATGGCACTTGATACAGCGGTTCTCGCCGAACTGAAAGAGAAGCTTCTCGCCGAAAAGACCCGTCTGGAGACGGAACTCGGGCGTTTTGCCAAGCCGACCGGTGCGGAAGGTGATTATGAGACGAACTTCGAGGACATCGGTACCGATCCGGATGAGAACGCCAGCGAAGTGGAGGAATACGTCGACAACCTCGGACTGGAGAACAATCTGGAAGGACAGCTCCGGGATGTCAATGATGCGCTCGCCAAGATGGAGCGAGGTACCTACGGTGTCTGTGAGAAGACCGGACAGGAAATCGGCCTGGATCGCCTGCGGGTGTATCCGGCGGCCCGGACGATCGTCTAGTCTGCTTTTCAGGGGTTATGCGATACATGAAAGCGTGGTATGGAGGGCTTGCTCTCGCCGCGCTTTTTCTTTTGGACCGGGGAGCGAAGATTTTCTTTTTTTCGGAAGAGAGTCTTGGATCCGTCTGTAACCAGGCGGGAGGCTGGAGTATCGGTCTGCCGGGGCCGGTGTTTGCCGTGGTCTCTTTCTTGCTTATTTCAGGCATTACTGTACTCTGGTGGAAAGAAACCTCGTCGTTTGTTTCCTGGGGTTTGCTCCTCATCATCGGGGGTGGTCTCGGGAATCTCTTTGACCGAGTCATTTACGGCTGTGTCATGGACTACATCCGTATCGGGTGGTTTCCGGTGTTCAACCTGGCGGATATATTCCTGACTGTAGGAGTAGTGCTCATTTTTTATCACTGGTTTCAAGAAAATTTTGATTTTTGAATTTTAACTTTTGACTTTCTTCCGTTATGTCTGCAAAGGTGTTTTCGGCGGCGACGATCGGCTTGGACAGCGTTTTGGTGGAAGTGGAAGTGGATGTGCTTCCGGCGGGGCTGCATCATTTTACGCTCGTCGGGTTGCCCGATACGGCTATCAAGGAATCACGTGATCGGGTGAGCGCCGCACTCAAGAATAGCGGTTTCCGGCCGCCACATCAGAGCGGTCGCATCACGGCGAACCTCGCTCCGGCCGATCTGCCCAAGAACACCCCGATCTATGACGTCCCGCTCGCCCTGGGGTTTCTCCTGGCGACAGAACAGCTCCGATTTGAACACAAGGACAAGCTCTTCGTGGGAGAACTCGCGCTCGATGGCAGCGTGCGCCGGGTGTACGGGGTGCTTCCGATCGCGCTCTTCGCCAAGGCGAAGGGCTTTTCCGAGATCTATGTCCCGGCGGAGAATGCGGCGGAAGCGGCTCTGGTGCAGGGACTCACGGTCATCCCGGTGAAGAGCCTCTTCGATCTGGCCAAGCATCTGCAGGGTGAAGCGTTGACTGCTCCCTTTGTCAGGGAGGAAAAAGACGATACGAGAGCGGAGATGCTGACTGATATCGCCCATATCAAGGGACAGGAACACGCCAAACGCTCTCTCGAGATCGTAGCGGCCGGCGGACACAATATCCTCTTTGTCGGGCCTCCCGGATCCGGTAAGACGCTCCTCGCCAAGACGCTCCCGACGATTCTCCCCAAGCTTGATTTCGAGGAGAGTCTCGAAGTGACCAAGATCTTTTCCGTCGCGGGACGATTGATGCGGGAAGAAGCACTCATTACGGAGCGACCGTTCCGGGCACCGCACCATTCTGCGAGCGCCATCTCGCTGGTCGGCGGCGGATCGATGCCTAGGCCCGGAGAGATCAGTCTCTCGCACCGAGGAGTCCTTTTTCTCGACGAGTTCGCCGAGTTCTCCCGGCCGGTCCTGGAAAATCTCCGGCAGCCGCTCGAAGACGGCGAGGTGACGGTGTCGCGCGTCCGTGGGTCGCTCAAGTTTCCGGCACGCTTCATCCTGGTGGCGGCCATGAACCCGTGTCCCTGTGGGTATGTCGGTGATCCGGAACGGGTCTGTGCCTGCGCTCCCTACCAGGTGGCCAAGTACAAGCAGAAGATTTCCGGACCGATTTTGGACCGTATCGACCTTCACGTCGAGGTGCCCCGGGTGAAATTCGAGAAGCTCGAGGCGGAGACGAACGATAACGAGACAAGTGAAGACGTACGGAAGCGCGTAGAACGGGCGCGGACCGTCCAAAAGGAGCGCTTCGTCGATTCCGCTTTCCAGACCAATGCCGAGATGACGAGTCAGATGGTAAAGAAGTTCTGCAAACTCGACCAGGATTGCCAAGACCTCCTGCGCGACGCGGTGTCCCGGCTCAAGCTCTCCGCGCGCGGCTACATGCGCGTGCTCAAGGTGGCGCGTACCATCGCCGACCTTGCCGGGAGCGCCACTATCCAGCCGCTGCACCTCGCCGAAGCACTTCAATATCGTTTCAAAGAATAGTGTAAAATAGGAGGGGGACTATGATACCAAGAAAAAAGAGTAGAAAAAAAATACCTTTTGTCTTTTTTTCGGCGGCGGTGATCGTGCTCACGTTCGTCATGCACGGGTACGCGGCCGATGACGAGAATCGTTTCGTTTCAAACGCGGGTACGAAGAGCGTACGGCTCGTAGACGATGGGCTCATTTCTTTTTTTGAGACGAAGGAGGAAACAGTACGAACATTTCTCGATAAGGCGCACATCAACCTCCAAGAAGGTGACAGCGTCTTTCCGGTACCGGATACCAAGATTTTTTCCGGGACGCAGGTCATCGTACGGCGGGCGCGTGCGGTGATGGTGAAAGTCGACGGGAACGAAAAACACTTTCGGACGCAGGCGGCAAGTGTCGAGGAAGCGCTCGCGGAGAATCATGTCGCACTCGGGGAGGATGATATCGTGAAACCTGGACGCGAGACATTCGTAGTCGACAAGCTCGCGGTCACTGTGACGCGTGTGGAGATCAAGGAAGAGTTCGCAGACAAAAAAATTCCCTTTGAGAAAAAATCGAACGAAGATCCGAAACTTTCTTTCCGTATCACGAAAGTGACGCAGAAAGGTGAAGAAGGGACGAAACGTACGACGTATCGCGTCGCGTATCATGACGGCAAGGAAGTGAAACGCACCGCCCTCAAGACCGAAACCATCAAGGAACCGGTCACGGAAGTGACGACCCAAGGGACTCTCGTGAAGACAGGAAAAAGTCATCGGGGCGCGGCCTCGTGGTACGCCTGGACGGGAACGATGGCCGCCGCTAATCCGTGGCTTCCCATGGGGAGTTATGTGAAGGTGACGAACGTCGACAATGGGAAGAGTGTCATCGTCAAAATAAACGACCGTGGACCATTCGCGCCGGGCCGCATCATCGACCTCGACAAGGTCGCTTTCGCCAAGATCGCCTCTCTCGGCGCCGGCGTCGTCAACGTGAAGATGGAGGAGATAGTCAACTAACAGTCAACAATGAACATGGAACAAGGAAAAGTGAAAGCAAAGAAGAGTTTGGGGCAGAATTTTTTGCGGGACGAAAATGTCGTGCAGGAGATTTTGGGAATCGCCGAAGTAGCGGCGGAGGACAATGTACTCGAGATCGGACCGGGGACGGGAGTGCTCACCGAGGCGCTCGCCCAAGCCGGGGCGCACGTCGTCGCGATCGAACTCGATCATCGGTTGATCGATGATCTGACGAAAAAATTCTCACAATACGAAAACGTTTCCGTGATCGAAGGTGACATCCTGAAGGTGAGTATTCCCGATCTGGTACGAAACGCTTTTTCAGGCAACAAGACCGACGAGAGCGCTTCCTTGTCTACTCACTACTCACTACCAACTACTGACTACAAGGTCATCGCCAACATTCCCTACTACATCACGGCGCCCATCATCCGCACGCTTCTCTCACTCTCTGTGCCACCACAGTCACTCACGCTCATGGTACAGGACGAGGTAGCCGAGCGTCTCGCGGCAGAACCGGGAGACATGTCGCTCCTCTCCGTCATGGCGCAGTACTATTCTGACGTGGAAAAAAAGCTGTTTGTTCCCAAGGAATCATTCGATCCCGTACCGCAGGTCGACAGCGCGGTCATCCATATCGTCCCGAAGCGTGTCTATGACAAGGAGAATGATCGTAAGATCTTCCGTCTCGTGCGGGCCGGATTCGCGGCACGAAGGAAAACTTTGGCGAACAATCTCTCGACCAGTCTCCAGGTTCCGCGAGCGGATGTGGAAAAAATATTGGAAACGAATGCACTGCGTAAGGACATCCGGGCCCAGGCGCTCTCGATAGAGGATTGGGAGCGACTGCAGGAAAATTTCTAAAAAGAAGAAGCGCTCGGACCTTAGTCTGGGCGCTTGCATTTTCGTACCGATGCTTCGGTCACGGGATCGAAGCTTTGTTATGAAGGTACAAGAGGAGAAGTTCGACTGCTTCTGAAGGAAGGGTAACCGTTTGGTCGCAACTCCCATCGCAATCTCCTATGATTTCGCGAACCACCTGGGGCCTCTCGTCGCCGGGATGTATGCAAGTGGTTTGCATGAGATGAACACCGTTGCAGCAGAGATACTTGGTGTCCGTGACGGTACCGGAATTGTCCACGTAATGACGGAATATACGAGCTCGAATCTCAGGCATCTCGGTCTCCTCGAATGTGATGGTAAGGTGCCGCTTGGGTTTGTGCCGCCATTGTCTCTCTAAAAAAGAAGAAAGGCAAGAATGGCTCCGTAGAGCGTGACAAGGAAGAGGGCGGCACCGGGGAGCCGATAGTAGTCGAGCTTTGATCGCGGAGAGGCTTTCTGGATCATCCAGAAGAGCGTGCTTCCGATGAGAAGCGCGGGGAAAAACGCGGAGCGGATGTTGAGAAGAAACGGACTGGCCGTGAAGAGGAGGAACGTGAGACTCCCCAGCAGGAGTTTGGCTTTGGCTTCACCGAGGAGAACGGGAACGGTATACACATGGTCGGCGGCATCGCCCTTGATGTCCTTGAAGTCCTTGAGCGGCAGCGAGAGCGTGTAGGCGGCGAAGAGGAAAAAGAGGATGGAGGACGGAAGAGCGGAGAAATCCTGTGCCGGTGAGACGGCGATGAATCCCGCGAGCAGGACGAAGATGCCGGCCAACCCGGCGAGGAGCGTCGCGATCCCTGGAAGGCGTTTGAGGCGGAGCGGCGAGGCGGAGTAGATCCAGGCGATGGCCTGGTACCCGAGGAGAAGCAGCATGGCGGAAAAGCTCGCGAGGCCCGAGAAGATGAGGGAGATGAGGAAAAACATCACTCCGAACGTCTTGTACGTATCCGGCGGGATGGTATGTTCGACGAGAGGACGGTGAGGATTGGTCTCTCGGTCGATGCGGATATCGTAGCAGTCGTTGACGACGACCGAGGCGAGCCAGGCGGCTTCGACGGCTATCAGGAGGAGCAGGGCGGCCAGGATATCGAAGAACGTGGGAGAAGTCGATGCATCGGTGAAGATAAGGGCGAGCATCATGCCGAGTAAGAGGAGGCCGGCGTGGTAGACGAGCTGGGGTAATCGGGAATTCTTCCGGAGGGCATGGAAGAAAACCGGAGAGGATCGGTAGAGGGTGAGCATACCGAAGACGAACGAAAGAGCGGCCAGTATCAGGCTCATCTTTATGTTGAGTACGTTTTGGAAATCATCAAGAGTGTGCGCGAGGATATCCTGCGGCGCCAGGAACAATCCGGCGATATGGGCGATCGAGACGGCCAGGAATCCTTTTTGGAATCCCAGGACGAGGAGGGTGATCCATGACGGGAGGGTGCCGAGGACGAAGAGGGCGGTATATGCCAGGACGGATGATAGGACGGCTCTCCCGATACTTTTCAGCTTGAGATAGGAGTAGAGGCCGATCGCGATGACGGCCGGGGCGATGAGGAAGCGGACACCGTAGGTGATGCCCATGTTCGGGGTATCGTCGAAATAGCCGAAGTAATACCGGATGAGATCATGCATGCCGCCGAAGTCATAGAAGCTCAGGTAGGTGCTGTTTCCGAAGATGAGGCGGTCGACGACGGGAGGGAAAAGGATGATCAGGAAAAAGGCGAGCAGGAGGTTGATGGTTTCCGGAAATCCCGTCTTTCCCGCGTACCGGAGGAGCGGAATGAAGATGAGAAAGGTCGTGAGAAAGAACAGGAAGGTATGGGTGAATTCGTAGAAGATGAAACCGAAAGAGTGCGCTTGGAAGAAAAACAACCCGTTTTCGACGGTCAGACGGAGGATGATGAGCGAAAAGAACGCGGTGAGCGCTGTTGCGAACGTGAGCGGAGTTTTTTCGACGGTCTCGAGGATGCGGAGGATGTTTTTTTTCATATTTTCCTGGTGGTGAGTGCAGAAAAGACCAATCGGATATCGGAGAACAGCCCTCTTTCGACAGGGATGAATTTCCGGTGGCTGACAAAGGCGTATCCCGCGAGAAAAAAGGCGCCGACGAGGAAGTACCAGATGGCATCCTCGACCGGTACCCCGGCATAGACCGCTCCAAGAGGACGGATGTTCCAGAGGGCTTCTATGATATTCGGAGACAGGAGGTTGCCTATCATATAGATCGGGAGTGTCACGGTGAGCATCACTGATCCGGAGAGGAGAGCGGGAACCAGGAGGTCTCTGCGAAGAAGGATGACAAGCAACGTGGTGATGAAAAGCGCCCAGGAGGTCGCATAGAATGAGTGGAGGTGAAATGAATAGAAAAGACTGAGGAGGAGTGAAAAGAAAACGGCGAGAAAGAGAGCCAGATGCCAGACTTTCTTTGAGAAGAGTTCGGATTGAATGACCTCGGCGGTTCTGCCGAAGCAGTAAGGATAGAGGAAAATCGGGATGCCGACATGCGTAAAGCACATAATGAGGTCTTCGATCCCGACGCGTGTCCCTGTGATGGTAATGGGGTGCCACCAGTCGGAGGTCCAGAAGGCGTATTCGACGAAGAGGCCGAGCCACATGTATGCGAGACCGCCCCAGAGCATGAAGGTTCGGGCCTCTTTCAACCGGAAAAAAAGCCACAGCCACACGGGTACGAACGCGAGGCTGCCGAACAGGTAGGCGAGTGACGGGGGAATAAGAGGCATGAGGATGACTGAAAGCTTTAGTCGATACCCTATATTTTAGCATAGAAGAGGCAGTGCAGAAGGGAGTGTGAAAATATGATAGAATGGATAAATTGCTATGAAATTCTGGGAAGCGGGACTCAACGAGGAACAGATGAAGGCGGTGCTCCAGACGGAGGGACCAGTCTTGATCCTGGCCGGGGCCGGCTCGGGCAAGACCAAAACGCTCACCCACCGGATCGCCTACCTCATCGCCGAGAAGCGGGTGTCGCCCTCGAATATCCTGGCGGTCACCTTCACCAACAAGGCGGCCGGCGAGATGCGGGAGCGTATCGAAAAGCTCCTTTCGCAAAGCGAAGCAGCGGAGTTCGGCGCACAGGTGCTGCCGCAGCATATCGGAACGTTTCACAACATCTGCTCGCGGATCCTCCGGCGAGAGATCGCGGTCTTGGGTTACGATACGCGTTTCAACATCCTTGATGCCGATGATCAGCAGTCGATCGTCAAGAAGGCCATGAAGGAGCTCGAAATGAGCACCGATCAGGTCAAGCCACGCTCCATGCTCGAGGCCATCTCGCGGGCCAAGAACTCGCAGATAAGCGAAGAGCAGTTCCTCATGCAGGCCGGAAGCTACTTCGAGGAGCTCGCGGCCAAGGTCTATGAGCGGTACCAGAAGGAACTCCGGCAGACGAACAGTCTCGATTTCGACGACCTCATTCTCCTCACCGTCCGGCTCTTTCAGGAACATCCGGACGTGCTCGGGCGCTACCAGGATCTCTTCCGCTACATCATGGTGGACGAATACCAGGATACCAACGCGCTCCAATACACGCTCATCCACCTCCTCGCCAAGAAACGAAAAAATATCTTCGTCATCGGCGATGACTACCAGTCGATCTACGGTTGGCGTCAGGCGGATATCAAGAACATCCTTAATTTCGAGAAGGACTACCCGGAAGCGGTCGTCATCACGCTCGACCGTAATTACCGTTCGACGCAGATCATCCTCGACGCGGCGGACGGCGTCATCTCACGCAATGTCCATCAGCGTCACAAGAAACTCTGGACCGACGTGAAGGCAGGCGAGCAGATCACACTCGTACCGGCGGAAGACGAGGAGGCGGAAGCGCGCTTCGTGGCGGAGACTGTCGGGCGGATCCGCGGGGAGGGCCGGCGTTTCGGTGACTTTGCGGTGCTCTATCGGACCAACGCCCAGTCGCGTATGGTGGAAGAGATGTTCCTTAAGCACTCCATCTCCTACCGCATCGTCGGCGGACTGAAATTCTACCAGCGCAAGGAGATCAAGGATGTGATCGCTTACGTGCGGCTTTTCGAGAATCCGCGCGATCAGCTGGCCCTGGAGCGTATCGTCAATGAGCCGCCGCGCGGCATCGGCAAGGTGACGTTGGAAAAATGGGTGGGCGCGGCGCGGGAGCATTCGCAGGATTTTTTCGACGCGGCGTACGCGCTCACGACGGAGAACGGCATCAATCAGGGGAAAATCGCGGCCATCAGGCAGTTCGCGGACATGTTTTTGAGACTGCGCGAGGAGATGAAGGCGAAACAAGAGATGAAGCTCGCGGAACTCCTGAAACATCTCATCACGGACAGCGGCTACCTCAAGAGTCTCGCGGACGGGACGAGTGAAGGCGAAACGCGCCAGGAGAACGTCCAGGAACTTCTTTCCGTCGCCAAGAAATATGATGGGGTTGTCTTGAGCGAGGCGCTCTCTTTGTTCCTCGAAGAAGTGGCGCTCGCCTCGGATACGGATGAGATCAACCGCGAGCAGGATGCCGTGCACCTTATGACCGTCCATAGCGCCAAGGGGCTGGAATTCCCGATCGTCTTCATCATCGGTCTGGAGGAGGGGGTTTTTCCGCATTCGCGGAGCAACCTTTCGCAGCAGGAGATGGAAGAAGAGCGCCGGCTCATGTACGTCGGTCTCACCCGGGCCAAGGAAAAAGTCCATCTTTTGTATACTGAACAGCGGACGATTTTCGGTTCGACCCAGGTCAATCCGCCGTCACGCTTCCTCTCCGAGATTCCCGAACACCTGGTGGAAGAAAAAGAGTGCGTCAGTTCCGGCATGATGGCAAAGAAGTATTTCAGGAAAAATTTCCACTCTTTCCCGCGAACGATGAAGACCAGCATCTCGTTTGAGGAAAAACCGAAAAGCGTTGAAGGGTCGGGGGCTTTCGTGAAACCGGTGGCGCCGGAAGATGTCCGGCCGGGCGATATGGTGGAGCATCCGCAGTTCGGCGGAGGACTGATCGTCTCCATCGCGGGAACGCTTGCTACCATTGCCTTCAAGCGCGCCGGCGTCAAAAAGATGATGCTCGGCGTCGCACCGTTGAGAAAGCAATAAACAGTCAACAGTTAACAAAAAACGGGTTCCATAGGGATCCGTTTTTTCTATTCCTTGTTAATTGTTAACTGTTATTTGTTTATCTCTTCTTCCTTTTGGCGTGGAAGGTTTGGTGGATCTCCTTAAGACGCTCGTTGGTGATGTGGGTGTAGATCTGGGTGGTGGTGATGGAGGAGTGGCCGAGCATGGCTTGGACGGAGCGGATATCGGCGCCGTTCACCAAGAGGTCGGTGGCAAAGGAATGACGGAGGGTATGCGGGTGGACATCCTTCACGATGCCGGCCTTTTTGGCATAGTGTTTGACGAGGCGCTGGATACTGCGTGGCGTGAGGCGCAAACTCTCACGTTTCCCGTTTTTCTTGTTGAAGAGGCCCTTCTTGGGGAAAGAGACGAAGAGGGCCGGATCGATGTCAGCCCGCTTGTCGAGGTAGGCTTTGAGCGTGGTCTTGGCCGAAGGAGAAATGAAGACGACCCGGAGTTTCCCACCCTTCCCGCGCACGCTGAACTCCTCCTTGTCGAGGTTGAAAGAGTGCCGGTCGAGCGAGACGAGCTCGGAGACACGCAGGCCGGAGGAAAAAAGGAGCTCGAGGATGGCTCTGTCGCGCAGGTGACGGACATCTTTTCCTCCCGCCTCGCCGAGACCGGTTTTGCGAGTCGAGGCTGGGTCCGTGGCCTGAATAAGTCGCTCCACTTCCTCGAATTCGAGGAAGTCCACCTGTCGATCGGGGATTTTTCCGACCTCGATCTTTTCTGCCGGGAGGGTCTCGATGTCTTGTTTGGCTAGGTATTTGAGGAAGGAGCGGAGCACGATGGCGTGATAGGCCTGTGTGTTTTTCTTGAGGGTGGTTTCGCGACGGGTCGGCTTGCGATTGAGGTGAATCCGGTACTCCCGGACTTTTTCGGCGGTGATATCGGCCGGTTTGTGGATCGGACCCCATCCGAAAAAGGCGGAAAGGACGTTTTCGTAGCTTTCGAGGGTGCGAGGGGAGCGGTTCATCTCGATTTCCAGATGTTCCAGGAACTCCTTGGCCAGAGTTTCGATCTCGTTTTTCGGTTTTTCAAAGGCTCTCATGGGAGAAAATATTAGACGACATTGGAATTGTAGCATTTTTTTAGTTGTCATTCTCGCGGAAGCGGAAATCAAGGAGTCTCAAGGCTGATACATGAGAACAAGACGGAATTCTGTGGTGCCGGGATCCCTGCCTGCGCGGGGATGATTCCGATGTATACGTCGGAATCACTTATCCACAACTAAGATGCTTCAAATAAGCCATAAATATAGGAATATGGTGTAATATTCATTGACCGAAAGGGGAAAACGCGCTAAACTGACTTTTGTAAAAATTAGGGTAAAGGCCCGATAGGGCGATATTTCTGCCTTTGGTGGAACGCGCTTTTTAAGGCCTTTGCTATCGAAAGATCCATCCTATTCGTACTCTTACGACTCATGTCCTTTCTTTTTTCCGGAACGGTTTCCGGAAGCTTTCGAGAAGGACGGCCGACAGGGCTGTCCAGACGGAAAAAAGAGGGATGAAGGAGCGGTTGGAGGACCTGCACACCAAGACCCACCATATCCAGACCAAGGTGCTGCAGTTTATCAAGGAAATTTCCGGCTACCGTGTCGTGCGGGTTTTTCGTAACTATTCGGCCTTTTCCATCGTGGCGTCGAGCGCCCTCCTGGTGTCCGCGAGCAACCTCACCCAGGGCAAAGAGGCCGGGAGCGTGCTGTTCGGCTATGCCGGAGGCGATACGGCGGAGGAAAGCCTTTCTTCCAAACATCGTATCGCAGCTCAGGTGAGCAAAAAAGAGAACCTTTCGCTCGTGCCTTTGGCAAGCGCTTCCAATACCGTCGATCCGAGCCAAAAGGACGAGATATCGCTCCTGGATGTCCAGGGAACGGCGCTTTCCGGGCAGGTGCTCCTTTCGACCCAGACCGCCGATATTGCCAAGGATCCGGAGGAGGACGGTGGCGTCAAGATCTATACCGTCGAATCCGGCGATACGGTGAGCTCCATCGCGGCAGCCCATGCGATCACGGTCAATACGATCCTCTGGGCCAACGACCTGGCCAACGTCGATGAGATCAAGCCGGGGGACCAGCTCTTCATCCTGCCGGTCGCCGGGTTCTCCTATGCCGTCAAGGACGGGGACACGATCGAGAAGATCGCCGAAAAATACAAGGCCGAAAAGGAAAAGATCATCGCCTACAACGAACTGCCGGCCAACGGCGAGGTGCGCGCGGGAGACGTGATCATCATTCCGGACGGTCGTAAGGAAGAAACCGCTCCCAAGCCGGCTCCGAGTACGGGCGAACTGGAGCGTCGTCAGTACGCGAGCTCGGCCGGTGGCGTGGCGACGGACATCTCCTCCGGTTTCCGCAAGCTCGAGGGTAAAGCCGGGACCGGACACCGGTTCCCGTACGGGTGGTGTACCTGGTACGTGGCGCAGAAGCGCTTCGTCCCGTGGGGTGGGAATGCCGGTACGTGGCTCTATAAAGCCAAGGCGCTCGGCTATCGCACCGGACGCAAGCCGACCGTCGGATCGATCATGGTGACGACGGAAAATCGCTACTACGGCCACGTGGCCCTCGTCGAGAAGGTGAGCGGCGATACCATCACCGTGAGCGAGATGAACTATGTCGGTTGGGGCAAGGTGAACCGCCGTACCCTCTCGGCCTCCAGCCGCGCGATCAAGGGATTCATTTACTAGCTTGTAGCTGGTAGGAAATAGCTTGTAGGATAATATGCAAGGAGAGAATCCGGGTGAGAGCCCGGATTTTTTCTACCAGCTACCAGCTATTTCCTATCATCCTCACGAAGACTGTGGTATACTTCTAAGTGAAAAATCTTTCTTTCGAAACGACTGGCTTCTCTCGGGCAAGCTATGACTTTTTTCAAAAAAAACAAAAAGAAAAATCTTTTCGTGTTTTTCTTGCTCCTCTTTATCGTGGGAGGTGTTTTGTTTTTCATAGGGAACGATGCGGCTTTAGCTCAGGAAGCTAGTGGAGCACCAGAGGGGGACTCCTCTTGGATAGGAGACAAGGTAACCATTCTTTTCAAGGCGATATTTTACGGGGTTTTCGTAGCGTTCGGATATCTGACCTCTCTCGCAGTAACCATCTTTGGTTGGGCTGTCAAACCGGAATTCATCTCCGGAAACACGGGGTTTCTCAACCGGGCGGCGATTTACGATCTTTGGAAATTCATCCGTGACTTCTTCAACCTGTTCTTCATCATCGTACTTCTTTACACGGCCTTCACTATCGTCTTCCAAGTGGCCAAGGATTACAAGAAAGCGCTCCTCAATCTCGTCATCATGGCGCTTCTGGTGAACTTCAGTTTCCCTATTTCGCGCTTCATCATCGACACCGCCAATGTCCCGATGTATTTTTTCATCAATCAGGCCATGCCAAGTAACAAGGGAGAGGAGGCTTTCGGGACGATTCTCAGCGCATCGAAGATTCAGGATATCCTCATCCCCGGGTATAGTTCCGGCAATGGGTGGGATTATGTCAAACAGGACAGCGTGTATTTCAGCTACCTCATCATAGCGATCATCTTCATGTTCCTTTTTTCCATATCGCTTCTGGTCCTGGCAGTAATGCTCGTCGTTCGTCTCATTGCGCTCGTCATCCTGGTGATCTTCTCCTCGGTCGGGTTCGCGGCGACGATCATGCCCGGCTTCGACAAGTACGCCAAGATGTGGTGGGACAACCTGCTCAAGTACGCCTTCTTCGGTCCGGCCGCCATGCTCATGATGCTCATCGCGGTACGGTTCCTCGGGGCGATGCGGGAGGATGCCACATACAGCAATATCAAAAGTGTGGCGCTCAATAATGCCAGTTCGGCCGATTATATCGCCTCCATGGCGCTTTTCAGTATTCCGATCATCCTCATTTGGTTCTCTATCGGTCTCGCGCAGCAGTTCTCCATCGCCGGCGCGAGCATGGTCACTGGTAGGGGGAAGCAGTACGGAAAGTGGCTTGCGAAAAAGACATACAATAATCCATTGACGAATAATGCTTGGACAAGGGGAACTGCCTCCGGTCTGAAAGAGCGTGCTGAGAGCAATAAGTATGTCAAGTGGGTCATGCCGAAGACGTATTCCGATTTGAGCAAGAAGAAAGAGGAACAATATAAGGGATATGCATCCGGCGGAGCTACCGGAAAGGCAAGGGTTATCGAGAATCAACACAACAAGAAGGTGGCGGAGAAAGAGAAGGGGATGGATGAACTTCGCATAAGCGAGTCCCAGATGAAGCAAATGATCGACCCGGCCAATAGTGGTAAATATAGTGCGGCGGAAAAGGAGGCCGCAGTGAATCTCTTGAATAAGAAAGAGAAGTTCGGCAATGCCGGCGAACTGCATAACGCCGTCGAGGCGATCAAGGCTGCCAACAAGAACGAAAGCGCCCAGAAGGAAAAGATCACCGAACTCCTTAAGAAGGTAAAGGGTGATGGTCTCGATGGTATGAGTGTGGCGCAGTATGACAATATCGCGAACCTTGGTCCGGAAATGAAGAAGGAGCTTGATAAGAAGCTGAAGAAAGAAGGAAAAACAAATGTGCTCGTTGAAGTCGAGATGAGAACTCCGGGCGCGAATCGTGCACAAATTGTCGGAGATATGCTTAAGGGGATGAAGACGGAGGATGTCGCGAAGCAAGATCTCTTTAAGGCAGGTAGTCCGAATAAGGCAGAAGCGGATGCTTGGCTCAGTTATGTCCGTACTCAGAACCCGGAGCGTTATCAGAAAATCAAGGCAGACCTTCCATAAATTACCTCCTAAGCAGTTCGTGTGAGTCCGGAGAGAAAAAACAACCCGATCTATTATCCAATGCTTGTTTCTGATCAAGGCACTGCTGATGCAGCGGATCAGAAGATTGAGGATGCGCGTTGGAAAACGCTTCGTGCTTTATCCAAAGAAAAGCGCGATCTTCTTGTTTCTACGGAACTTCCTTTGGCTCTGATGAGCTTACAAGACACGTATCATTTGAGCGATGTGGTCATTGGCAGCATAAGTCTCTTCATCCGAAAGATCTTTTTCGGCGAGTTGACGCTGGAACAGGCGGAGGCGAAGATCGGGAGCATACTCATGACGACCGGGGGAGGCGATCCCAACCAGGCCAAGGCAATCGTGGAGTTCATCCGAAAGGACATCATGACGATCAAGCCGAAACCGGAAGTGGAGGAGAACGATGAGATGAAGGAGGAAGAGAAGCCGGCTGCGGGAACGGTCAGTATGCCGCTCTTGCAGGCGCTGTCCAAGTACGAGCAGCTGGCCAATCAGTTGATCACCGGAGAGCGGATCAGGATCAAGGGTCAAGGGGAGGCCGTGCGGCCGTCGCTTCTCAACTGGATCAAGTATTATCGCGACGAGCTCGGCGTGGGCTATCACGATAACGTGCAGCGCGGACAGTTCCTCTTCCGTTCGGAGAACGGCAAGCACCTCTCCACCGAGGAGCGCGAGCGCATCAATCTCGTCCTGCGTTCCATCGAGGAGAACCTGCCAGTCCAGATCGATACGGAACGCAGTGAGATCGTGTTTCCGCGAAGCAACGCTCCCACTCAGTCGAAACCAAGAACGGACAGGGCGGACGTGATGGCCACGGCCAAAGTGGAGAAGGGACCGGCTCTCCCTGGTACTCCGGCGCATGAGACTCCGGCCAACAGCGCGTTCGTGAGCGGTAATCTGGGTATGGTGCAGGGGACGCATTTCGGGACTTCGGAACAGAAAGCTTCAGAGAAGGGGTCGCTCAGCTTTTCTTCCTCACATGTCTTCCCGGCTGAGAAAGAGAAGGCCTCGAACCCTTCGACAAGCTCAGGGCAAGCACCGAAATCTGCTCCGCAAACTCCCCAGGCTCCCGTATCGAAACCCAATCCCTTCCGTATCCGCCCAGTCAGTCTGTCGAAGAAGAATGGCAAGTGATAGCACGCGTGAGAGAAGAGCCGGAACGTGATATAATTGACAAGCTCTGGTATTTTTCCTCATTTCCTATCTCCTATCTCCTACTTCCTATCTCCTGTTTTTATGATGTTCAGTGTCCCACAATTCATCGATGTCGAGGACAAGATCGCCGGTCCGCTCACCTGGAGGCAGCTCCTGTGGATGATCGGGATGGGAGCGATACTCCTTTTCTTTTACAGTATCTTCGATACGGCGCTCTTCATCGTCATCGCGGTGCCGACGACGCTCCTCTTCATCGGGCTGGCCTTCTATCGGCCGAACGGCGTCTCGCTCACCACATTCATCTTTCATGGCATCCTCTTCTTCTTCCGTCCCAAGGTAGCAGTGTGGGAGCGGCCGGTACGGTCTCTCGGAGCGTCGCAGCGGACCGCCGAGGAGGCTGAGAAGAAGCGTCAGGCGGCCCTGGCGGCGGAGGCCGAGATGAAGGCGAAAAAGGATCTGAGCCAGGACAAGCTTCGTGAATTGGCGCGTATTCTGGATAGCCGAGGACGGGGAGTGTAAGCGAGTTTTCTCTCCCACAATACAAACAACTCTCGAAAAATGGAATTACTCAAACCAAAAAACAAGCCGGCAAGCGGCGGCAGCACACAGAAATACGTGGACGTCGAGGAGATCCGCGACAGCGTCATCGTGCTCAAGAGCGGTGCGCTTCGTTCGGTATTGCTCGTGTCATCGCTTAACTTCGATCTCAAGTCGAGCGAGGAGCAGGATGCCATCATCGGGCAGTACCAGAATTTCCTCAACTCGCTCGATTTCCCCGTGCAGATCGTCATTTCTTCGCGACGTTTCAACATCGAGCCGTACCTCGAGCTCCTCAAGGATCAGGAGAAGCAGCAGGAAAACGAGCTCCTGCGCTTCCAGATTTCCGAATACAAGGGCTTCATCAAGAACCTGACGGAAGTCTCGAACATCATGGCCAAGTACTTCTACGTGGTCATACCCTTTTCTCCGGTGGAGGACAAGAAGAGTGGGTTCTTCTCGCAGCTCTCCGGCATCTTCCAACCCAAGCAGAGCATCGGGCTCCGCGGCGATCTCTTCGATACGTACAAGAGCCAGCTTTTCCAGCGCGTGGACCATGTCGCGGCGGCCCTCTCCGGAACGGGACTGCGCGTCACGCAGCTCAATACCGAAGAGATCATCGAACTCCTGTACAACACCTACAACCCTTCGCTCTTCACGACTGCCATCGTCAAGAACATCGAAGCGGTGGAACTCGCCCCCTAAAACACATCGACATGAGCGGTATTTTTTTCAAAGACAGATATGGATCGGAGGAACTTTCCGTTCCCGACATCTCTCCGGTGACGGCCGGAGCCGCTTCGGCTGAGCCGTCTGCCGGGGTGAAGTCTTCGCCGGTCGCTACTCCTCCCTCTGTTCCCGCTCCCGCTCCTGCGGCTGTTTCTCCAAGGAGAGTCCAGGAGAAAGTCACCGAGAGGCGTCCTGAGAAAAAGGAACCGGCTCCCGGATTGTTTTCCCCGTCCCGCAGCACGAGCGAGAGCGAACGCCTCTACCAGCAGGGTATCGCGACTATCAAGGATCTGATCGCTCCGCCCGCCATCAAGCTCTCGCCCAACAGCATGCACATCGGTGACGTGATCGCTCGCACCTACTTCGTCATCGCCTATCCGCGTTTCCTCTCGACCAACTGGTTCTCGCCGATCATCAACATCGACTTCGCGATGGATATCTCGCTCTTCGTCCACCCGATCGACACGGCGGAGATCCTCAAGAACCTGCGCAAGTCAGCCACCCAGGTGCAGTCGCAGATCCATATCGAGGCCGAGGAGGGAAAGATCCGCAATCCCGTCCTGGAGACCGCCCTGGAAGACATCGAGAGTCTCCGTGACAAACTTCAGCAGGGGACGGAGAAATTCTTCCGCTTCGGTCTCTACATGACCATCTACGCGCAAGATGAAAAGGATCTCAATGACAAGTGTCAGGCGGTGGAATCCATCCTCGAGGCCCAGCTCGTCTATACCAAGCCGGCCGTGCTCCGCATGGATCAGGGATTCGCGGCGACCCGGCCGCTCGCGAACGATGTCTTGGATGTAGCCAACAACCTCAACACCGAACCGCTCTCGACGACCTTTCCGTTTGTCTCGTCCGACCTTTCTTCCAACGAGGGCATCCTCTACGGTATCAACCGGCACAACAACTCGCTCGTGCTCTTCGACCGTTTCAAGATGGAGAACGCCAACATGGTGGTCTTTGCCAAGTCCGGTGCCGGTAAGAGCTATACCGTCAAGCTCGAGGTGCTCCGCTCCATGATGTTCGGGGCGAGCGTCATCATCATCGATCCGGAAAACGAATACAAGCATCTCACCGAGACGGTGGGCGGGACGTTCCTCCAGGTCGCGCTCAATTCCGACGTGCACCTCAATCCCTTCGATCTGCCGAAGAAGATCGACGACGAGGATAGTCAGGGTGTCTTCCGCAACACCATCGCCAACCTGGTCGGCCTCCTCCATCTCATGCTGGGATCGGTGACGCCGGAGGAGGATTCGATCCTCGACCGGGCCATCCGCGAGACTTATGCCATCCGGGATATCACGGAGATGAGCGACTTCTCACAGCTTACCCCGCAGTCGTTTCCGACCATGTCGGACCTCTATACCGTCCTCCAGAACATGGACGGGGCTGAATCGCTCGCGGCGCGTCTCGAGCGCTATACCGAGGGCATCTTCGGCGGCTTCCTCAACCGGCAGACCAACGTCGAGACGGACAATCAGCTGGTGACCTTCAATATCCGCGACCTGGAGGAGGAGCTCCGTCCCATCGCCATGTACATCATCCTGCAGTTCATCTGGAACGAAATCCGCACGAAGATGAAGAAACGCCTCGTCGTCGTCGACGAAGCCTGGGTCATGATGCAGCATGACGATGCCGCGTCGTTCCTCTTCGGTATCGCCAAGCGCTGCCGCAAGTACTACACGGGTCTCACCACCATCACGCAGGACATCGCGGACTTCGCCTCGTCGCGCTACGGCAAGCCAATCATCACCAACTCCTCGATGCAGCTCCTCCTGCGCCAGTCGCCGGCCTCCATCGATTTCGTGTCGGAGACCTTTTATCTCACCGACCACGAGAAGTTCCTCCTCCTGGAGAGCAACGTCGGCGAGGGTATCTTCTTCGCGGGACAGAAGCATGCCGCCATCAAGGTGATCGCCTCCTACAGCGAGGACCAGATCATCACGTCCGACCCGCGCCAGCTCCTGGAAATCGAGGAGGCTAAGAAGGATTTCGATTCGGGAAATTAACGTTCGCTTATGGGTGTCCGTGAGATGCGGGAAGACCTGAGGACGATGAAGCGTGTCTCATCGCAATCGCGACGTATACAGACGGTCGTGCGCCAGGAATCCGGAGAAGGGAACTTCACAGGGGAAAAACCATCCAAGCTCCTGTATATGGGAGTGGCGATGATCGCTCTTTTCAAGGATACCCTGGACCTGGCCATCGGTCCGCTTTTGGGGATCGTGACGGTCATCGGACTGTGTACCTCGTTTCTCATCTGGATCCTCCTCCTGGTCTTCGACCGCTCCGGCGGAAGGCACAACATGAAGCTGGCCCGAAGCGTCCTGCAGCTGGTCGTGGCCATCATAGAGTCGCTGGGCATCGGCCTCAACTATCTTCCCTGGCAGACGGCGACAGTCGTCATCCTCTATGTGATGGCCAAGAAGGCCTGGCGGAAACAGGCAAAGGAAGCGAGTGCGCAGAGGGGGCAGGGGACAGGGTATGTCGATGAGGATTTTCTCGAAGTATAGTCCAGAATGTATCTATGGTTTCTCTCCCTTTCGATCAGAAGCGTTTCATCGTGACGGGACTGCTCGTCCTGTTTTCTCTCGGTTTTTTCGGGTTTTTCGAGGAGAGCGAAACGGTCAGTCCGGTGATCCAGAGTCTCATCGTGAGCACGGTGCTCTTCTTGGTGATTCCGGTTTTGTATTGTAAAATGGTACTCAAAGAGCCCTTGAAAAACATAGGTTGGCAGGACGGTAACGCGAAGGCCGGGACGGTTTCCGGTATCCTGGGAGTGGCTTCGGCGATCGCAGCGATATTCGCACTCATCACCTTTTCATCATTCGAGGACCACTATGGTTTTCCCGCCCTCGTGGAGGAAAACTTCTGGTGGTTCATGCTGTATGAGCTGGTTCTGGTGAGTTTCATCGCGTTCCTTTATGAGGTTTTCTTCCGCGGACTGATACAGCTTTCCTGGCTCAAGTCTCTCGGGGTGTGGGGTGTCGTGGCCCAGGCGCTGCTCTTCACGAGTCTCCTGTTTTTGAGCGGGGATATCTCCTGGCAGCAGGCGCCGCTCCTCCTCTTCAGTCCCATCGCTGGTCTCGTGGCGCACTTCTCCCGTTCCGTGTGGTATTCTTTCGCTGCCAGCTGGGTGTTCCTTTTCCTGACCGACGTGCTTCTGCTCATCCTTCGATAATCCCTATGCGGTTTTTCAAAAAACAAAAATACATCCTTGCGCTGTTTCTGGTCGCGGAACTTTTCGTGACTACCGCTTCCCCTGCGATGGCGGGTCTGTTCGGTGGTGGCGGGGCCAAGCTCCCTTCGGTGTCCAAGGTCGCCGGAGAGCTGGAAAAGCGCTACCATCTGAACCTTGAATCGATCCAGGACAACGGCGAGTCTTTCAATACTACCGGCAACAAGGTGCCGACTCCGGAAGTGACCCTGTTTTTCAGCCCGAGTGATCCGAAGTCCGGAGAGAAGCTGACGGCGAGGGCTCTCCCTGTCTATTATTCGAATACCAAGGAGAACCTCTACTTCACCTGGTATCTGAAACGGAAGGGTTGCAATATCGGCGGCTCCGCCCCGGCAGGCTGTGACTTGGACGGCAACGGCAGCGTGACGGTCGAGGACTGGAAGATCGCGGCCGCGCAGATTCTGGCTCAGAACGGATTCGATACGACGAGAGCGAACTACTCGAGCAATACGGATAACGACGGGTATCGGGCCAAGTTCGGCGGGGATAGCCGTACCAATACTCCGGACCGCTGCTATGTCCATGATAACTCGTCCGGGATCAACTATGAGTTGACCGAGAACGACAACGGTATCGACTTCAGCTGTCCGAGCGGGACGTCACCGGTCTGTCTGGTCGGAGAGGGTGATGTGACGAGCGGTACGAACGACACACTGGGAGGAAATTCATACTTCGATATCACCGATTCAAATACCTGTACGGTCTCCGGGTATCCGTATTGCGCGAGCGGCGGGGTGGCGACATGCAATAACGGGACGCCGCGCTGTGTCGCTGATCCGAACGCCCTGACGAACGATTGCGGGACGGCGCTTTCTTCCTGCAGTTCGACCTCCGAGCGGAGTACCAATCCGGTCTGCGAGCACCTGTTTCCGGATGCTCCCGGCGATCGGACGGGCGACGGGTCGTTCGGGGCGAGCGAGGAGCGTTTCTGGGGGACGGACCCGAGCGATTCCGATACGGCCGACAACGGCAACAAGGACGAGGCGAATATCGCAGGACTAGGGAGAGATACTTTCACCTGGAACTACGCTCCCGGCGACAAGGTCGGTGTGGCGGTCGAGGGGGTGTCCACGATCGCGACCAAGCATGACGATGCCTCGATGATGATCATGTGGGCCATGCCCAAGAAGGATTGTCCGGTGCGCAACACTGGCTCCTATACCAAGACGATCAAGGGTTACAAAGTCGTCATCCCTACGGCGAGCATGGACCTCAATGACTGCCTCGAGAGAAACCTGGTCGATCCGACGGAAGGCGGCCAGGCGACCAACCTGGATGTTTCCGTGAACGCGACTCCCGATTACCCGATCAATGACGAGACTCCCGACAAGGGCGGGGATGTCGTGACGGCCACCGCGAGCGTTGCCAACGCCGATCGGAACCTGACCAAGATACTTTTCGATTGGCGGGTGGATATAAGCGACAACGTCCAGTTCAGCCGGACGTCGGGGGATGTGGCGACCGGTATCCAGGAAGAGCTCCGTGCCTTAGGCCTTCTGGGGAATACCAAAGGGAACGCGCTCGATACGGTCCAGCTCAAACTCGATATTTCTACCGGAACGATCCTCGGCGGTCGTCCGCTCACCTCCTATCTCAACAACGGTGCCGGGTACCTGCGCTTCGCGGTCGAGGTATCGGAGAGTTTCGAAGGAGGCATCACCCGGCGCGGCCGAAGCGACGTCATCGTGAAGTTCACTTCGACCAACCGCAAGATCACGGCGTACCGGGTAGAACCGACCCTGGTCGGGGGAGCGATGCGGGCCAGACTGGCGGCCGCCCCGGCAGGCATCATCTGCAACGGCAATGCCCTGGACCGCAATGCCTGTCGCGTGATCAAGAATGAGATCATCGGCCTGCGGATCGACCCGACCGGACTCAGTAATTTCCAGTGGACCATCAATGGCGATACGCTCAGTTGCAGTACCAAGGTTTCTCCGGATTGTCCGGATGACCGGCAGAACGAGATGAACTTCTTCCCGGTCGCAGGCAATGTCGGTGACACCTATACGGTATCCGTGACCGCCAACGAGATCGCGACGGACAAGGTGGTGACCCTGGCACGGACCTTTCACGTCGTCCAGCCGGAGGTATCGATCGTGACGCTCGATCAGGAGGCCGCCTGGCCGAAGTTCCTCGGACAGTATCGGGATATCACGGACGCCTCCAATTGCAGCGGAGGGCTCTGCGATGACTACAGTACGACGATCTTCCAGGCCTTTTCCGGAAGCGGTGTGCGCTTCAAGGCGGATTTTCTCCCGGGATTCCTGGGGGCGACGGCCGAGCGTCAGTGGAATATCGACGGTTTCGATGTCCCGGAGAACGCTCCCGGCGAGATCGCCTTTCAGGCCACCAAGGAGGCACCGAGCGTGTACAATGTGAGTCTTAACGCCTTGGTCGTGCAGTCCCCGGAAACCCGTCGGGCGCTCCTGGACATATGGAATATCTCGCCGCTTGATTCCCCGGAAATCCATTTTTCGAGCACGAATCAGGTGGAGCTCCAGGACCCCGAGTTCGTCAAGGGACCGAGTACCGGAACCGGGAAATTCCTGGCGGCGATAGCCGGGTATGTCCCCTCGAGCCTCCTCTTCGCGTTCCGGATGCTCCTCTCCGGGTTCCTCATCCTCTTCACGACCGGATTCATCATGGCGCTCATCCCCGAGCAGCGGGCCGCCAGAGCCTCGTCTTCCCGCAGGGGAGAGGATATCGGATGAGACTTCTCTTTTGATGTGAGTACACAAAAACCCGACATCTCATAAGGTGTCGGGTTTTCTCATATGTGGGTAGGGAGAGACTCGAACTCTCATGGATTGCTCCGCTAGCTCCTAAGGCTAGTGCGTATACCAATTCCGCCACCTACCCAGCATCTTTTCCTAAATGATTTTCGCCTTTTCTCCGAACACTGAGAGGAGTCGTTCGGTTTCTTCCTTCACCGGACCCTCGTTGTCATACTCTCCGTGATGACGCGTGGTCTCACCGTACGTGTGTTTCTTCTGGTCCAGATGGAGACTGAGGAAGAGTTTTGTGCCTTCCAACCGGGTGTAGCAGTGGAAACGCGGATACCCTGAACTACCTAAGACCCGGACGAAACTCATTTCCTTATTTTCCTCACGCTGGAAAGCGTACCCGGCCCGTCGGAGGAGCGAGACCGGATTTTCAGGGATTGATTCGATGAGGAGTTTCATAAGATTCCAAAAAAGCCCCTTTCAGGGCTTGTCTTGTCGGAGTGCCGAGAATCGAACTCGGATTACACGCACCCGAAGCGTGCGTAATACCATTATACCACACTCCGATATTTGATTGCTGATTTTTGGATTGCAGATTTCAGATTGAAAATCTGGTCTGGATTTTGTATCCGTATCCCGATTCTGCAATCATCAATCTCCAATCTGCAATCATTCCACCCAGTGTCTCTTCTTGATCTTTTCGTCGTCGGCCTCGCGTTTCTCCTCGATGCGTTCCTTGGCGAGATCACGGAGGTGTTCGAGTTCCTTGTCCTGGAGTTCCACGGCCCGCTTCAGGAGAGTTTCCCTTACGTTCTTTTTCGGGTCTTCGATGACTTCCGAGAGGAGGACATCGAGGATGGCACCGATGATGGGCCCGGCAGGAATCTTGAGGTCCTCGATCAGATCCGTGCCTTTGATGGCGAGCATCTTGACGGAGACGGGGTCCCGCGAGACCTTCTCGATCATGTATTCGAGATGGCGGAGCTTGTAGGGTTTCGCCTTGGGGACACCGGAACCCAGTCTATCACCGATTCGCACCGCCATCAAGTCGTCCATGTTTTCCAGGCCGACCCGCTTGATGAGGCGGCGCACCGAGGCCTCGGTGACTTCCCCGACGTTGTAGTAGAAGAGGTGGTTGTCGACGAGGAGGGTCGCCTTTTTGACGACAGCCTGCGGGAAGCGCAGACGGGTGAGGATCTTGTCTGTCATGCGGGCGCCGACATGATCGTGGTTGTAGAAGGTGGAGCGGTAGCCCTCGCCGCGCTTGGTACGGGGTTTGCCTACGTCGTGGAGTAGTGCCGCGAGACGCACGGAGAGTTTTTTGGAGGGACAGGTCGCGAGCGCGCGCAGGTTGTGCTCCCACACCGTATAGATGTGGTGGAGGTTCTGGGTGACACCGATCCCTTCGCACAGTTCCGGCAGGATGAAGCGGAGAAGTCCCGCTTCCTCGAGCATGTCGATGCCTTCGCTCGGGCTTTCCGAGAGGATGATCTTTGAGAGTTCGTCACGCACGCGTTCCTTGGAAATGGCTTCGAGCGAGGGGGCGAGCTTTTGGATGGCGGCGAAAGTCGCTTCCTCGATGTGCCAGTTGTGACTCTCCTTCGTTTCCTTCGGATCGCGGAGTTCGGCATAGAAGCGGACGGCGCGCATGAGTCGCAGGGCGTCCTCATTGAAACGCTCTTCGGGATTGCCGACGGTGCGGATGATTTTGTTTTTCAGGTCCTCTGATCCTCCGAAGAGATCGACGAGTTCCCATTCAATATTTGTATCTTGCCTGACACCGTAGGCGAGGGCGTTCACGGTGAAGTCGCGACGGGCCAGGTCAGCCTCGAGTGAAGTCGTGAACTTTACTTCTTTGGGGCGGCGCTTGTCGGTGTATTCGGACTCGATGCGGTAGGTGGTCACTTCGATGACATCATGTTCCTTGTCTTCCGGTGTGTCCATATGAAAGCGCGGTACTTTGACACCGACTGTGCCGAAATCATTCTCATAGAAGCTCTCCGGGAAGAGTTCCATGATCTTTTCCGGGGTGGCGTCGGTCGTCACGTCCCAGTCCTTAGGAGGGCGTCCGAGGAGGAGGTCTCGTACGCACCCGCCCACCACGAACGCCTCAAACCCGGCCTCATTCATGGCCTTGACGACGTCGATAACCGGTTGTGGAATCTCACGGATCATAAAAAAAGAATCAGGAATCAAGAATCGGGAATCAGGAAAAGCTCTTTACTCTTGATTCGTGATTCTCAATTCTTGATTCTTCCTTACAGGCTGCGGCGCTTCTCTTCTTCCTTGTAGCAGATGAGGGTGTCACCGACTTGGATCTTGACGGAGCCTTCGAAGACGACGCCGCATTCGTTGCCCTGACCGACTTCGTCCGCGTTCTGTTTGTTCTGCTGGAGATTGAGCATCTTGCCCTGACCGACGATCTCGTCGCCTCGCTTCACCTCGAGGAGCGAACCGCGAAGCAGCTTGCCTTCGGAGACGCGGCCGCCGACGATCATGTCGCGCTTGCCCGTCTTGAAGATGGCGAGGACGGAGAGACGGCCGGAATCGGTGCGGATGATCTCGGGCGGGAGCATGGCAGCGAGTCGTTCCTTGATGGCCTCGACGAGTTTGTAGATGATGTTGTACGTTTCGATCTCGATCTTGGAGTTTTCAGCCATGCGTTTGGCGACGGAGGTCGGTTCCTCGTTGAAACCGACGATGAGGGCGCCGGCGCTCTCAGCGATACGGACGTCGGATTCGGTGATACTTCCTACGCCGGACTGGAGGATCTCCACGGCGACCTCTTCTGACTCGATGGTGGAGAGGATCTGCTCGATGGCTTCGAGGGAACCCTGCACGTCTGCCTTGAGGATGATCGAGAGTTTTTTGATACCTCCTTCGTCCTCGGTCTGGATCTTGGCAAGCTTGGTCTTGGCACCGGCGGCCTCCTTGGAGCGCAGGCGGGCGAGACTCTTGTCGCTCACCACCTGGACGACGTCATTGACCTGGGGGGCGGTGTTGAAGCCGTAGATGGTCGCAGGGACGGAAGGACCGGCGGTCTCAAGACTCTTGCCGGAAAAGTCCTCGATGCGGCGGATGCGACCGAAGGCGCCGCCGGCCACGAGGTCCTGGCCGACCTTGAGGGTGCCGGTACGGACGAGGGCGGTGGCGACGGGACCCTTCTGCGGGTCGAGGTGGGATTCGAGGACGACCGCCAGGCCGTCGCGTTTCGAGTCAGCGCGGAAATCCTCGACTTCCGCGATGAGGAGGATGTTTTCCAGGAGCTTGTCGATATTGATATTGCTCTTGGCGCTGATCTCGGCGCACAGGGTGTCACCGCCCCACCCTTCGAAGAGGATGCCGTGCTCGGCGAGTTCCTGTTTGACACGCTCGGGGTTGGCCTCGGGCTTGTCGATCTTGTTGATGGCGACGATGACGGGGAGCTTGCGTTCCTTGAGGTATTCGATGACTTCCCTGGTCTGGGGGCGGACACCGTCGTCGGCCGCGACCACGAGGATGGCGATGTCGGCGATGGAGAGACCGCGCTTGCGCATGGCGGCAAAAGCCTCGTGTCCCGGCGTGTCGACGAAGGTGATGAGTTCCTTGTGCTTTTTGACCTGGTAGGCGCTGATGTGCTGGGTAATGCCGCCCGCCTCGCCGGCTGCGACGTTCGCCTTGCGGATGGTGTCGAGGAGGGTGGTCTTGCCGTGGTCGACATGGCCGAGGATGGTGACGACCGGTGCGCGAGGGGAGAGGTTTTTGCCGGAATTCTTCTCTTCAGTAAGGGTCTTGTTGAGGCCTTCGAGCGTCATGTTTCCTTCAGCTGCCTCTTCTTCGGCCAGGGTCGCCTCGAAGCCGAGGTCGGCAGCGATGATGCTCGCCGTCTCGAAATCGATCTCCTCGTTGATGGTCGCGAGGATGCCGTTCTTCATGAGCTCGGTGATGACGGTCGCGACCGGCAGATGCAGAAGCTCGGAGAGTTTCTTGACGGTCACCGAGGAGGGGAGAACGACGTTGTTTGTGGTGGATTCGGTCATGAGGGTGCGTGATTAAAAGGGAGAAAAATTAAAAGGGAGTAATGGGAGTAAAGGGAAATGGAAAGGTGATGAGAGAGGAAGAGAATGAAATTGCCTACACCGCGGTCGGTTTTCCTTGGATGGCCTGGGCGATGGCGGCTTTCTCCTCTTCGGTGAAGGGGAAGTGCTCGGCTGCTCCGGCTGTCACGGGCTTGGCGTAGACACGGGTGCCTTCGCGGGTGTGGAGCGAGGAGAGGACGACGCCGGAATTCTTGCCATCAAGCAGGGCCACCGAGAAGCTCTGGTTGCCGCCCACTTCCTTGAAGGGATTGAAGCGCAGCACGCTTGTTTTGTGGACGCTCTTGATGACGAGTTCGCGCAGACGGTTGGAAATCTCGAAAAGCTCCTGGATTTCCCCGTCGAGTTCCTTGGTCTCTTCGAGTTGTTTCAAAAGAACGGTTTCCAGATCCTTGGCTTCCTTTCCGGAAAAGAACGTCTCGAGCTTCTGTTTCTGCCTGCGGTTCTGAATGAGGAGGTAGACGACCATTCCCAGGAGGACGAGCTCCCCGAACACGAGTACGGCGAAGGCGATCATGGCGAAGGTGGGGAGGGTTTCGAGCATAGGAATCCGCAAACGGGCCTTTCTGTTACGCTACCACGATTTTTTCTCTTTGTAAAGGGAAAATTTTGAGTCCGTCTTGACTCCCTTTCGTTATCATCTGGGATGAAGTGCTATACTGAAAACATCCCATTATTTTTTAATCACATTCCTATGAAAAGGCTTCTCATCGTCGCCTTCGTGCTGGTCCTCATCGCGGTCGTCGCGCTCTTTGTCTGGAAGCAGAGCGGTTCGCCCAAGCCCGGGAAAGAGTCCGTCATGAAGCAGGAGACCCAAGGGATGCCCAAGCAGGCGGAGAGCACGGTCATCGATTCCATCAAGGACGCCATGGGTCTGGGCAAGGCTATGCAGTGTACCTACATGGCCGATGGACAGGCTTCTTTCAAGTCTTCCGTCATCGTGAACGGCGACAAGTTCAAGTCCGTGACCGAGGTCGCCGGCAAGAAGATGTACGGCCTCTTCGACGGGGAGGCGCAGTACGTGTGGACGGAAGGCGAGAGCAAGGGTTTCAAGATGAGCAAGGGTTGCCTCGACGAGCTCAAGGCCAACCTGCCTGCCGGAAGCGATACGAATACGGGAGCTGGCGTGAAGGATCTCTCGGAAGGATTCGACATGGCCAAGAACGTGACATGCGAGGCGGCTCCCTCGGCTTCAGCGGATCTTTCCGTCCCGACGGATGTCATGTTTGCCGATCAGTGCGAGATGATGCGGCAGAGCCTCGAAATGATGAAGAACGTACAGAAGCAGATGCCAGAAGGGACGAAGTTCCCCGGCACGATGCCGCAACCGTACTGAAATTCCCGCGGGATTCCGCACGTAATTCGTTTTTCAATCACAACCTATGGGCAAGATACTCGGTATCATCATCGTCATCGTCCTTGTGGCAGTCGGCTGGTTCTTCTTCGGTTCCAAGCAGTCCTCGGCACCGACCGGGGATGGCGCCAAGATGACCAAAGAAAATACGTCGGAACCGACGATCGGCGGCACTGCAGGAAAAGTGGGAGCGACGAAGGAATTCGTCATCGAGAGCGCCAACTTTTCCTTTGCGCCGAACACTATGACGGTCAAGAAGGGCGACTTGGTCAAGATCACGCTCAAGAACAAGGAGGGTCTTCATGATCTCAAGATCGACGAGCTCGGCGTCGCGACCAGCCGTCTCAACGGTGTCGGCGAGGAGAAAGTGGAGTTCGTCGCGGACAAGACCGGGACGTTCGAATACTACTGTTCCGTCGGCGAGCATCGCGCCATGGGTATGAAGGGCACGCTTAAGGTGGAGTAGACTCCTCTTTTTTGGAAGAAAAACAAAGACCCCGCTCCTGGCGGGGTTTTGTTATGGCGGAAAGGGAGAGATTCGAACTCTCGATACCGTTTCCGGTATGCCGCTTTTCGAGAGCGGTGCCTTCAACCACTCGGCCACCTTTCCGTACTGATCAGCCAAGGCTGATCGAAAAAACTGTCGGCCTCGTGCTTCCGGGGTTTCCATCGAAACCCGCACGGTGTTCGCTTGCTCACACCGTGCCCACTCGGCCACTTCTCCATATGACGAGATGATTGTATACGAAAACGCTTTATTGTACAATAGAAACACCTTGGAATCTTTCGGAACAAACAAAAAATTAACCTTTCGTGTATGCAAACGCCCCTCGGACTGACCTTTGTCGATCCGGCGACCGTGACGAGACAGCTCTCCATCGAGGAGGGGAGCAAAGTGGCCGATTTCGGCTGCGGGTCGGGTTTCTTTTCCTTCGAATTCGCCAAACGGATCGGGAGCGACGGTCTCGTTTACGCGCTCGACGTGTTGCCGTCGGCTTTGGAGGCGGTGGCGAGCCGGGCCAAGACACTCGGTCTCGGCAACATCGTGACCAAACGCGTCAATCTGGAGCGGGACAACGGTTCGATGCTTTCGCCCGGGAGTGTCGATTGGGTGGTGCTCAAGGACATGCTCTTTCAGAACGAGCGCAAGGAAGTGATCATCCGCGAGGTGGCCCGGGTCCTCAAGCAGGGCGGACAGGCCATCGTCATGGAGTGGAATCCCAAGGACACGATGGTCGGACCGGATGCCAAGCTCCGTATCGCTCCGGAAACGCTCAAGCAGATGGCGGAGAAGGTGGGGCTTTCCATCAATCAGGAACTGAACGTCGGCGGGTTCCATTACGCGTTCGTGGTAAGCAAAGGCTGAGATATGAATGAGACGACAAAAAAAGTGCTGATGGTCGGCATTCCCGTGACGATCATCGTCCTGATAGTCACCGTCATTTGGACGACGGGCTGGGGCCTCAAGAAAAAGTCGCCCGAAGCCTACGCGGTAGACCTGGAGATCTGGGGTGTGTTCGACGACACGGACGCGTACACGGATGTCTTCAACGAGTACCGCAAGATCAACCCATACGTACGGAGCATCGAGTATCGCAAGATGTCCCCGGAGACCTACCGGGAGGATCTCCTCAACGCCTTGGCGGCCGGCAAGGGACCGGACCTCTTCATGATCCGGAACGCCTGGCGACCCTCCTTCGAGGACAAGATCGCTCCGGCTCCCGATATCCTCCTCAACGAACAGCAGTACCGGGAGAAGCTGGTCGACGTGGCGGCGAACGACTTCCTCAGTCAGGACAAGAAGATCTACGGTCTGCCGCTCTCGGTCGATTCCCTCGCTCTCTATTACAACAAGGATCTCTTCAATGCGGCCGGTATCGCGACGCCGCCCTCGACTTGGGAAGAAGTCCTGGAGGACGCGAAGCGGCTCTCGCGGGTGGATCAGTTCGGCAACGTCACCCAGTCCGGCATCGCCATGGGAACGGCCTACAATATCAACCGCTCGACGGACGTGTTGACGGCGCTCCTATTCCAGCTGGGTGCGAATCTCGGTAGTACCCCTGATGCGCCGGCGGTACTGAGTGATGAGAAGGGACGCCAGGCACTCGAATTTTACACGCAGTTCGCGAACGGCAGTTCCTCGTTCTACTCTTGGAATCCGCGCCTCCACTACTCTATCGACGCTTTCTACGAGGGGACGCTCGGCATGATGGTCAATTATTCCTGGCACTACCAGACCATCAAACAGAAGAACGCCAAGCTCAATTTCGGTACGGCACCACTCCCGCAGTTCGCCGGCACCGCGTCGCAGAATTTCGCCAACTACTGGGGCTATGCCGTCTCCAAGAACAAGGTCGCCGTGGCGCCCGTCGGACAGGAGAACGTGAAGATCGATCAGGAGAAACAGAACTATCTGCGTGTCCATGAGGCCTGGCAGCTCCTCAAGTTCATGGGTATGCCGCATCCGGACAAGAAGGTGACGCTCATGAACGGCATTACCGGCAATACCAAGGATTTCCCCATCGCTATCGATCCGACCCAGAAGTACCTGGAACGGACCATGAAGCCGGCCGCTCGTCGCGACCTCATCGAGGCCCAGAAAACCGATGTCGTGCTCTCACCGTTCGCTTTCGGCAATCTCATCGCCAAGGACTGGTACCAGGGGAGTCCGGAAGCGGTGGAGACCATCCTCGCGGAACTCATTGATACCGTGAACAAAGGGGAAAAGAGCATCTATGATGCCCTGAACGCGGCCAATAACCGCATCAATCTGGAGCGGCGCTCCGGCGCATTTGACTTCTGATGAGTCTCGGGGTATACTGAGTTAACCGATTGAAGGCGTTTCCACGCCTTTTTTGGTTCTCTGGTTCTCGACGAAGAACCACCCTGAGTCATTCGAAGGGCCGATTATATTTCAATACTATATAGTATGCAGACAAGAAACATCGCCATCATCGCGCACGTCGACCACGGAAAGACGACCCTGACTGATGCCTTGATGCGTCAGACGGGAATGGTCACGGCCGAAGGCGTGTCGATGGACTCCAATGCCCTCGAGCGCGAGCGCGGCATCACCATCTATGCCAAGAACGCCTCGCTCTTTTGGAAGGACACCAAGGTGAACATCGTCGATACGCCGGGACATGCCGACTTCGGTTCGGAAGTGGAGCGCGTGCTTCGTTCGATCGACGACGTGATCCTCGTGGTGGACGCCCAGGAAGGACCGATGCCGCAGACGCGTTTCGTCCTCAAGAAATCCCTGGAGCTCGGACTGAAACCCATCGTGGTCCTCAACAAGATCGACAAGCCGGCTGCCCGCCCCAAGGAAGTGGAGGAGATGGTCTTCGAACTCTTCCTCGACCTCGGTGCGACCGACGAGCAGCTGGAATTCAAGGTGGTCTACGCCATCGCCCGCGAAGGCATGGCCAAACTTTCTTTGAACGATGAGGGCAAGGACCTCTCGCCGCTTCTCGATACCATCTTGGAGAAAGTGCCGGCCGCCGCGCACGAGACCGACAAACCTCTTCTCGCCCAGCCGTTCAACCTCGGGTATGACAACTTCGTCGGCCGCCTCGCCGTGGCGCGCGTCTATGAGGGCAAAGTGAAGGTGAACGATCCCGTCATCGTGAGAAACGCTTCGGGCAAACAGGAGACCGGACGCATCGTGAAACTCTTCACCTTCCGCGGCTTGGAGCGCGTGGAAGCGAATGAAGTGGAAGCCGGAGACATCGTCATGATCGCCGGGCTTCCCAATATCGAGATCGGTGATACCATCAGCGTCTCGCCTGACCAGGAACTGCTTCCGGCCATCGCCATCGACGAGCCGACTATCTCGCTCAATTTCATGGTGAACGACTCGCCTTTCGCCGGCCGCGAGGGCAAGTTCGTGACCAACAAGCAGCTCCGCGAGCGCCTCGAAAAGGAACTCGAGATCAACGTCGGTCTCAAGATCGATTTCTCCGACGATCACTACAAGGTGTTCGGCCGCGGCGAACTCCATGTCGCCATTCTTCTCGAGAACATGCGCCGTGAAGGATATGAGGTACAGGTCTCGCAGCCGCAGGTCATCATCAAGGACGTGGACGGCGTGAAGTCCGAACCGTTCGAGGAAGTGACGGTAGAGTGCCCCATGGAAGTGTCCGGCACGGTCATCGAAAAACTCGGCAAGCGCAAGGGCGTCATGATGGAAATGAAGGAAGGATCGGGCGGCTACACGAGGCTCATCTTCGAAGTGCCGACGCGCGGTCTCCTCGGCTATCGCGGCGAGTTCATGATCGATACGCGCGGCGAGGGTACACTCTACACCCGGGTCATCGGTTTCCGTCCGCATGCCGGCGAGATCAAGAAGCGCGACGAAGGATCGATGGTCTCCATGGCGACCGGCAAGGCCCTGGCCTTCTCCCTCAACAATCTCCAGGAACGCGGTATCCTCTACGTCGGTGCCGGTACGGAAGTCTACGAAGGTATGGTGGTAGGGAACGTCACCAAGGGCTCCGACATGGCGGTCAATCCCATCAAAGGCAAGAACCTCACCAACATGCGTGCCTCCGGTTCGGACGAGGCGATCAAACTCACGCCGCCGTGGGAACTCAGTATCGAGCGCGGACTGGAAATCATGGCCGAGGACGAGTATCTGGAAGTCACGCCGCAGTCGACGCGCCTGCGCAAACAGCTCCTTACCGAGACCGACCGCGTCAAAGCGGCCAGGAAGAAGTAATTTTCCCACAAGTTGCTCTCTCAAAAAATCCCTTTCGTAAGGGATTTTTTCTTTTTTCCTCCGCTCCCTTTCCCTTTTCTCGCTGTACTCCTCCTCGAACACGTCTCGGCTCGAGCGTCGAGAAACGTCGCTGTCCTGCTAACTCGGCCACGCGTCACGCTCCGTTTCTAGCGACGCTCTCCCGGACGTGTGACCGATGCCTCGTAAGGCTCCAAAAGGGAAAGGGAGGCTACGAGTCTTGTTTTCCGAAAAGGATTTTGTTTGGAGAGAGGAACAGTGAAGCATTGAAAGAAGAATATGCTACAGTAGAGACATATGCTCAAACTTCTCAAAAGCATCATCGGAATCATAGGGCTTCTGGGGGCGGGCGTGCTCGTGTATGGTGTCGCACAGAAGAACGGCGATATTCCGCCAAGGGTCGCGGAGTATGTCGCCCGGCCGGTTTCTTTTCTTGAAACGACCCTGAAAGCCGACGAGGCGTGTTCGGAGCCGCTCGCGTACCGGATCGGTTCTTTCGACGAGGGTTTCGGCATCACGCGCGAGGAATTTTTGAGAGCGCTCTCCGATGCCGAGACGCTGTGGGAGCAGGCGGCGGCCCGGGAATTGTTCGCATACCGTGAGGACGGGACGCTTCCCGTCAATCTCCTCTTCGATGAACGCCAGGCGACGACGGAAAACCTGAAAAACATCCTTGAAGGGATCCAGTCCGATGAGGACAAGTACGCGGCCGTGAAGAAGGAGTATGATGGGAAGAGCGCGACGCTTGAGAAGAAAAAATCGACCTATGAGAGGGAACTCGCGAATTATGAGAAGTCGAGGAAGGAACTTGATCGGCGAGTGAACGCCTACAATGAGCGGGTGGCGAAGTATCAGCAGGACGTCGAGTATTGGAACGAGCGGGGCGGGGCGCCGGAAGACGAATACGAGCGGCTCCGTGCTGAGAAATCAGCACTCGAAAAACTGTCGGCAAGCATCGAGAAAGAGGAAAAGCGTCTGGATGGTTTGTACGATGACCTCGAGGATGATCGGCGTGCCATCAACAAACTCGTGAAAGAAGTGAACGAGCTCGCGGCGCTCATCAACCGTCTCGCCAAACAGGTGAACCGGCAGGTGGTGGACTACAACACTCTTTCCCGTTCCCGCGACGAGTTCGAGAGCGGTCTCTATCGTTCCGACGGTCTCTCGGCGAGTATCGATATCTATCAGTTCTATGACCACGATGACCTGGTCCTCGTGCTCACGCACGAACTCGGCCACGCGCTGGGGATCGAGCATGGCAGCGATCCGGACTCCGTCATGTATCCCATGCTCGGCGACCAGAAGCTCGTCTTGTCAGAAGAAGACAAACGGGCGCTCGCGCTGATCTGCGGAGAATAGAAGATGTTCTTGCGCGTTTCCGGATCGTACCGTATACTACGTATACCCATACCCAGGGTATGGGTATAATCAAAAAGAGAAACGCTATGAGGAAAATCGTCATCGGGATACCGATCGCCCTTATCATCATCGGAGGAGTGCTTTGGTACGGGTTCGACGCTTTGATACAAAATCCTTCGAAGAATCCGCTCGGCATGACCAGGGGAGGCGCCTCGGAAACGTCCGTTCCGGAGGCGGCCGGCGTGACGACGGTCGAACTTAAGGACGGGGACAGGTATGACCTTGCCATCACGCCGGTACAGAAGACCATCGCCGGACGGACGGTGAAGATGTTCGCGTACAACGGCTCGGTCCCGGGACCGACGCTTCGCGTGCCGCAGGGAGCGACAGTGACCGTCAATATCAAGAACGAAGGCGATATCGCGACGACGCTCCACGCGCATGGGGTGAGGATGGACAACGCGTTCGACGGCGTTCCTGGTATGACTCAGAAAGAGATCGCTCCGGGAGGATCGTTTGCCTATACGCTTACCTTTCCTGATGCGGGAGCCTTCTGGTATCACCCTCACGTACGGACGGACTATACCCTGGAATCAGGGCTGTATGGCGCTCTCATCGTGACACCGAAAGACGATGCCTACTGGCCCTCGGTGAACCGTGATCTGTCTCTCGTGCTCGACGACATCGCGCTCGACAAGAACGGACTTCTGCCGTTCGACCGTGAGACGGCCGACCATACCCTCATGGGCCGCTTCGGGGACGTGATGCTCGTGAACGGCGAGGCGGACTATTCGCTTTCGGCGAAGCAGGGAGAGATTGTCCGTCTCTATCTCACCAACGCCGCCAACACACGGCTCTTTGACTTCGCTCTTCCTGGTGTGAAGATGAAGCTCGTCGGTGCGGACGGGGGACGGTACGTGAAGGAATCGTTCGCCGACGAAGTGCTGGTCGCCCCGGGTGAGCGGCGAGTGGTAGATGTCTTCTTTGAGAAGGCCGGACAGTACGCGATGAAGCATGAGACCCCGGACAAAGAGTACGCGCTCGGTACCGTCACGGTTTCCACGGACAACGTGAATTCGTCCTACGCCAAGGAGTTCGCGGCGCTTCGTACCAACAAGGCGGTGACCGAGGAATTGGGAGGCCTGATGAAAGAGTATCTCAACAAGACGCCCGATAAGAGCGTCAAATTCACGCTCGATATGGCAGAGGAGATGCGCCAGGGGATGCCCCACGGCATGCACTCGATGGGAGACGGCACGGCGATGTCGGATGAAGGGATGGGCATGGGTGACGACGGGGATGCGTTTGAATGGGAAGACACGATGGCGCGGATGAACGCCATGTCCACTTCCCGGATGATGACATGGAAACTTGTCGATACGGATACAGGCAAAGCCAATATGAAGATCGACGACTGGAAGTTCCGGGAAGGCGAGAAAGTGAAGATACGTCTGTTCAATGAACCGCGTTCCATGCACCCGATGCAGCATCCGATCCATTTTCATGGGCAGCGTTTCATTGTTCTCTCAACCAATGATGTACAAAACGACAATCCGGTCTGGCAGGATACCGCGCTCATCGCCAAGGGGGATACGGTCGATATTCTCCTCGACGCTTCCAATCCTGGGGAGTGGATGGCGCACTGTCATATCCTCGAGCATGCCGAGAGCGGCATGATGCTGCCCTTTACGGTCGAGAAATCTGGTGCCGTTTCGGATAACGTTCCCATAAGGACGATCGATCTCACTGCGACGAACTGGTATTTCGATCCGGAGACGGTCGTCGTGAAGCAGGGCGAGCGGATACGTCTGCGTGTCCGGGCCTCGGGAAGGGATCACGGCATCGCTCTCCCGGCATACGGGATCGAGAAGACCGTCAGGGAAGGAACGGAAGAGACGATAGAGTTCACGGCGGACAAGAAAGGAACCTTCCCGTTCTCGTGTCCGACGTACTGCGGCGAAGGACATGACGGCATGAGTGGTACACTGATAGTAAGCTAATTTTCCAAACATATGAAACACCATCACGACAACGAGCGGGTGAGGCTCAACTACAAGAAGGCCAAGAGTCTTCTCGCGAAGATCGATCAGATGCTCGCGGAAGACGCCTACTGCGTCGACGTCATGCACCAGAACCTGGCGGTCATGGGACTCCTGCGTTCGGCGCATCAGATGCTCATGGAGTCGCATCTCAACTCCTGTTTCCGCACGGCCATGGAGGGCGGGAGCGAGAAGAAGAAACAGGCCATGATCGACGAGATGCTTCGGGTCGCGCATCTCTCTCAGAAGTAAGCGCCGATAGGAATCATAATCATAAAAACCTATGCCGCAGAAAAAAGTTTCCATCGCCGGGATGCACTGCCGCTCCTGCGAGATCCTCTTGGAAGAAGAACTCGGGAAAGTCTCGGGCGTGTCCCGGGTCGATGTCAATCACAAGAAGGGAAGCGCCGTCCTGGTGTACGGGCAGGCCGCACCGAGCGACCAGGCGATCGCGCAGGTCGTCGAGAAGGCAGGCTACCGGGTATCGGACGGAACAGAGAGACTCCCGATCTTCTCCAGAGACATCGAACCGTATGTTCTCTTTCTTTTTGCAGTCGGTTTCGTATTCATTCTCTCGCTGGTACTCGATCGCTTCGGATGGCTCAGTCTTTCTTTCGGAGGACAAGTCGACGCCAAGAGTCTGGGTCT
This sequence comes from uncultured Bdellovibrionales bacterium, assembly GCA_964384235.1. Classification (GTDB taxonomy): domain Bacteria; phylum Patescibacteriota; class Minisyncoccia; order Moranbacterales; family UBA1568; genus UBA1568. The sequence continues at coordinate 58,043 of CAYLJX010000002.1, forward strand.
GGTCCTGTTGGTCGGTCTCACGGCCGGTGTCTCGACATGCGCGGCCCTGGTCGGCGGTCTCGTCCTCGGGGTCTCGGCACGCTACAACGAGCTGCATGGCGAACTTTCCTGGAAGGAGAAATTCGTTCCCAATCTCTGGTTCAATGCCGGCCGGATAGGAGGATTCGCGGTCTTCGGGTTTCTGTTGGGAGGTTTAGGAAACTTTCTTTCCGTCTCCATCGGTTTCACAGGGACGTTGACTCTCCTTGCGGGTATCGCGATGCTCTTCTTGGGGCTGCAGCTCTCGGAACTTTCTCCTCGTTTGCAGCACATGAGTTTCACCCTGCCCAAGGCTCTCAGTCGCGCGCTCGGCATCCAGCGGAAGAAAGAAAAGGAATATTCGCACCGTGGTGCCTTCACGCTCGGCGCGCTCACGTTCTTTCTTCCGTGCGGCTTCACGCAAGCGGTGCAGCTCGCGGTCGTGGCGCTCGGCTCGCCGCTCTTTGGCGCGCTCTCGCTCGGAATCTTCGCGCTCGGGACGATGCCGGGACTGCTCCTCATCGGCGGAGCGGGAACGGCAATCAAGGGAAGTTATCGGAAACCGTTTTTCGCCTTTATCGCCGTGGTGCTTCTCTTCTTGGGAGGGTGGAGCATAGTGAATGGCTTGCACCTTCTCGGAGTCGATACGACATGGGGGAGTAGCTCCAAGCAGACAGCGGAGCCGTCAGTGCCGCTTGAGAACGGCGTGCAAGTCATCCGTATGACGCAGGACTCGCGCGGGTATCACCCGAGCGCGTTGCCTGCCCTGGAAGCCGGCGTGCCGGTCCGTCTCATCGTCGATTCCAAGGACAGTTATTCCTGCGCTTCGAGCTTCGTCATCCCGCAATTCGGGATCCAGAAGCGTCTCCAGCCGGGAGAAAACGTCATCGAATTCACGCCCAAGAAACGGGGATCGGTCGCTTTCAGCTGCAGTATGGGGATGTTCCGCGGCGCCTTCCAGGTAAACTGAGACTTTTTCGTTCGGCACATTTCTTTGTTGCAAGCTCCGGTGCTCGACGCCGTACTTGCATCAGTACGGCTTACTCCGCTCCTCGCTTGCGCCTCGAACTGCACTCGAACGAAAAAAGTCTTTCTAATAAGAAAAAACTATGTCTACTGAAAAACAACTGCGTATCGAAGGAATGCACTGCGCGTCGTGCGCGGGCATCATCGAACGCACTCTCAAGAAGATCGACGGTGTCGAGCAGGCGGACGTAAACTTCGCCACGGAAACGCTCCTGGTCGACTACGACGAGCAGAAGACCGACCTGGAGACCTGGGGCGGGGTACTCAAACCCTTGGGATATGCCCTGAATGATCCGGAAGCGGAAGCTGCCACGATGCACCACGGCGAACATGATCATACCGGCGGGACGAAGCAGGAGAAACAGGTCGAGCTCGATACGCTCCGGCGCGAAGTCATGAGCGGTCTGCCGCTCGCCTTCTTCAGTCTCGTCGTCATGGCCTGGGATGTCTTTTCTGGGCAGTCTTTCCGGTGGTTGCCGATGATGGAGGAAAGCGTGGCGACGATCATCCGGCAGCTCTTGCCGCTCTTCGCGACGTATGTGCTCTTCGCGATCGGGCGGCCATACCTCGCCGGCGTGTGGCGCTTCTTCCGCTACGGGAGTGCCAACATGGATACCCTCATCGGTATCGGGACGCTGGTCGCTTATCTTTACAGTGTCGCCGTGACACTCTTCGAGTCGTCGCTCGCGTCTTACATCGACACGGAGAACACCTACTATGACATCACGATCGTCGTCATCGTCTTCATCACTTTGGGCAAGTATCTCGAGGCGCGGGCCAGACTCAAGACCGGTGACGCTATCGAGAAACTCCTCCATCTCCAGGCCAAGACCGCGCTTCTGGTAGAGGGCGGCGAAGAGAGGGAAGTGTCGCTGGCCGAGGTGAAAACGGGAGACCATATCCGTGTCAAACCGGGTACCAAGGTACCGGTCGACGGCGTCGTGGTCGACGGGCAATCGGCCGTTGACGAATCGATGCTCACCGGTGAGCCGCTTCCGGTCGACAAGGCTGAGGGGGACAGCGTGACGGGCGGGACGATCAATATCAACGGCTCTTTCGTCTTCCGGGCGACACGCGTCGGGGAAGAGACGATGCTCTCCCATATCATCCGGCTGGTGGAGCGGGCCCAGGGGTCCAAGGCGCCGATTCAGAAACTGGCAGATCGGATCTCGGCCGTCTTCGTGCCGGTGACGATCGGTATCGCGGTCGTCTCTCTCGGTGCCTGGCTTCTCATCGGCAGCTCGTTCATGCCGTTCTCGCAGGCGTTGTCTTTCGGACTTTTGTCGTTCGTCGGTGTCCTGGTGATCGCTTGTCCGTGTGCTTTGGGGCTCGCGACGCCGACCGCTATCATCGTGGGGGTCGGTCGCGGGGCGCGCGAGGGTATCCTCATCAAGGACGCCGCGACGTTGGAACACCTGAGCTCCGTCGATACGCTCGTACTCGACAAGACGGGAACGATCACGACCGGACGCCCGACACTCACCGCTTTCCAGAATCTCACGCGGGAGCATCGGGACGAGGAGCTGTTCTCGATTCTCGGATCGCTCGAGAGGCATTCCGAACATCCGCTCTCCCGGGCCATCGTCGAGGGCGTGGAGGGACGGCATGTCGATTTTTCCGACGTGGAACGCTTTTCGATCATCGAGGGCAAGGGTATCAAGGGTCTCATCGGCGGCAAGGAATATTTCGCCGGAAACATGAAGCTCCTTGATGAGCTCGGTATCCCGTTCAAGAAAAACCTGATCCGCGAATATACCGATAAAGGAGGTACGCCTATCGTGCTCGCCGATCGCAAGGAACCCCTTGGACTGTTCATCGTTTCGGATACGGTCAAGCTGGAAGCCAAGGAAGCCGTGAGAACGATCCAGGATATGGGTATCCATGTCGTGATGCTCACCGGTGACGACGAGCGGGCGGCCCGTCATATCGCAGGACAAGTCGGTATCCGTCACGTGATCGCCGAAGTGCTGCCCGACGAGAAACAGGAAAAGATCATCGCGCTCCAGAAGGAAGGAAAGAAGGTGGCGATGGTCGGTGACGGTGTCAACGACGCACCGGCCCTGGCGCAGGCCACCGTCGGTATCGCCATGGCGACCGGTACCGATGTCGCCATCGAATCGGCCGGTATCGCGCTCCTTCGCGGCGACATGGGCAAGCTGGTACGGGCCATCGGGCTTTCCCGGGCCACCATGCAGACGGTCAGGGAAAACCTCTTTTTCGCCTTCATTTACAACGTTCTCGGGATTCCGCTCGCGGCCGGGCTCTTCTATCCGTTCTTCGGAGTACTTCTCAATCCGGTCTTTGCGGGGCTTGCGATGGCGCTTTCCAGTGTCTCGGTCGTGACCAATTCCCTCCGTCTCAGGATGAAGTCGCTTACTTCACGGAACAGGCTCTACGATATGGGAAAGAAAGCGTTGGGAATAGTGTATTTCAAGGAACGGTCCTGAAACTTTTTCTCCCTCCTCGTGTACTAAAAGTACATGGGTGACAAATAGATGAAACGGCAGCTAAGGGGGAGCTGCCGTTTTGTACATGAAATTGCACATGAAAACTATCTTTCGGAAGAGGCGTACTACAAAAGTAATCCTTAATTCCTTAAAAATATGGCGAAAGTCTTTCAGAAGGGCGGCGGCGTCAAACTGCCGCAGCGTCACAAGGAGGCGCAGCACGGCGAGTACGGGGATGCCCATCGCGGCATCACGGTCTGCGAGCGCTGCAACAACGTCCTTTTCAAGAAAGAGTGGCACCACTCGGGAGACAAGCTCCTGGAGCAGCTCCGGATCGCCGAAAAAGGCGTCTCGTTCACGCTCTGTCCGGCCTGCAGGATGGTGACCGACAACCTCTTCGAGGGCGAGGTGCTCATCGAGAACATCCCGGAGAAATACGAAAGCGAGCTCCTGCGGCTCATCGCGGCCTACGGGAGGCGGGCTGTGGGTATCGACCCGCAGCATCGGATCATCCGGACGGATCGGACCAAGAAGGGTTTGCGGGTCATCACGACCGAGAATCAGCTGGCGGTGAGGCTCGGCAAGAAGATCCGCGACGTCTTCAAGAAGGTGAAGCTTCATATCGCCTACTCCGCCGAACCGGCCGAGGTCGACCAGGTCCGCGCGGTGTTTCAGATGTAGTTCGTGAAGTCTATAAAGTCTATAAAGTCCGTAAGATTAAAGACATGAAGGGTTGCTCTGGCAGGGGCCCAGGGTTTAGAATACTTTATGACTTTACGGACTTGTAACTTGACGGACTTATTTTATGGACATCGTTTCGCACGGCTTGTGGGGGTCGCTCGCGTTCGGTCGCAAAAACCGAAAGAGTTTTTGGACAGCCTTTTTCTTCGGGATCGCGCCGGACCTTTTCTCGTTCGGATTGTTCACGATAGGCGTGTGGCTGGGCCTCGAACACGGGACTGACTGGTCGGGCGGGCCGCCTGACCCGAGCCGTATCCCGTCGTACGTCCATCAGCTGTACAACGTGACGCATAGTCTTGTCGTCTTTGCGATCGTTTTCGTCCTCGTGATGCTCATCCGTCGAAAACCCTGGTGGGAGATGTCCGCCTGGGGACTGCACATCCTTGTCGATATCCCGACCCATTCGGAGCGATTTTTCCCCACTCCGTTTCTCTGGCCGTTCTCTGATTTCCATATCAACGGCATCTCGTGGGGACAGCCGATTATCTTCATTCCCAATGTGATCTTGCTTCTCGCTCTGTATTTCTGGTATTTCGTCATCCGCCGCCGAGCGTGGTTTTTCGCGAAAAAACCAGAAAAACCTTGATTTTATCGGAAAAACGTGCTATACTGGATATACAACTGAAAAAACGGGTGCCAGACGGGTGCCCGTTTTTTCTTTATCTTAGGGGATTTTTCCATCATTTATGGCCAAAAAACTGAAAAATAGCCGAGAATGGCTCCGCCGGAAATGGCAGGAGCTTTTGTCCCGGGACCTGACCAAGGTCAATTTCAGCGGAAACGCTTTTTATAGTTTTTTCGCGGTTTTCGGTCTTGCTATGACCGGCCTGTTGTACGGTGCGGCGTGGGGGACGACCGCTTCGCTCCCGGTACCCGAAGTGGTGGTACCCGATATGCGGGCAGCGTTCCGGAACAATATCGGCACGCTCGTCGACGGCTACCCGATCGAGAGCATGGTTTCGGATATCGCCAAGCAGGACAAGACGACCGCGGCCTTTCTCGTCGGTATCGCCAAGAAGGAGAGCAACTGGGGCAAGCGTGTCCCGCGAGCCGAGGACGGGAGCGACTGTTACAACTACTGGGGCTATCGCGGTGCGGGGAGCCGCGGCATCGCCATGGGACACGGCTGTTTCGGCAGTCCCGAGGAAGCGGTTGCGGTTGTGGGAGGCCGGATCGGGACCTTTGTCCATGAGTATAATTTCAGGACGCCGCAGGAACTCATCGTGTGGAAGTGCGGCTGGAGCTGCGACGGGCACAGTTCCCAGAGCGTCAAGAAGTGGATCGCCGACGTCGGCTACTACGCCCGAAAGGTCAAACAGTAGGTGTTTTCTTGGAAATTTATCCATACCCTTCAGGAAACCTTCCCGGAGGGTTTTTCATTTGACAAACGGACGAATATCGTTCTAATATGACGTTTCATACAAAAAGATAAAAACCAAACGGCAGCACCGCTCTTCATACCGGAAAATAACAGGAGGGAAGCTTCTCAGTCGGGCACTAAAAAGGCACAGGAATGCGACAGGATACGTTGTCGGTGATCGTCCCCACCTTGAACGAGGAGGGCAATATCGAGGCATTGGTAAAACGTTTGGATCGAGCTCTTTCAGGGGCTCAGATTGAGTATGAGGTCGTCTTTGTTGATGACCACTCGGTCGATCAGACCAGGGAAAAGATAGAGTCGCTCAAGAAAGAATACCCCCTCGCTGTCTTTCTGAAAGAAGGGGCGCGCGGCAAAGCACAATCCCTGCTTGAGGGATTCCGGTATGTCCAGTACGAGCATATCGCTTTCATCGACGCGGACCTCCAGTATCCGCCGGAAGCGCTGCCGGGAATGCTCGAGAAACTCCATCAGGGCTTGGATATCGTGGTGGCGGACCGCCGAGCCGATACCGCGGGAGGATGGGGGAGAAACCTCACCAGCCGGGCGTTCCATTTTTTCTTTTCGAAACTGCTCCACGACCTCGATATCGATACCCAGGCAGGACTGAAGGTCTTCAAGGCGCGCATCGCCAAGGAAGTGAACGTCAGCCCTTCGCCCTGGACGTTCGATCTGGAATTCCTCCTCAGCGCCCGCAATTACGGGTACGTCATCGGAAGCTTTCCGATCACGTTCGCCGATCGTTTTTCCGGCAGTTCCAAGATCGTCGTATGGAAAGCGATCTTTGAAATCGGCTGGAACGCGCTCAAGCTGAAAACGAAACGCCGCTCGCCGCTCCTCATCCATCCTGAAAAGGACGGCTCGATGGTGGGCGCAGGCGTCGCACACAACACGCAGCGCTTCGTGACGCACACCACCCTGGAACACCATGTGTCGGCGCTCAATACCTTCGTCCCGTGGCAGAGAAACCTCATCCTCGGTGTCCTGCTGATCATAGGGATCGGACTGATCTGGAACGCTCTCTTCACCGGCATCCTGGTCGTAGCTTCCCTTACGGCTTTCTACTTCATCGACGCCGTCTTCAATCTCTTCCTCGTCATGAAGAGCCTCAAGACCCCGCCGGAAATTGGGAGCACGGACGAGGAACTTGCGGCCCTTGATCAAGAACAGCTCCCGGTCTATTCCGTCCTCTGTCCGCTCTACAAAGAAGCCCACATGCTTCCGACTTTCGTGCAGGCGATGGGTGGTCTCGACTGGCCGAAGAACAAGCTCGACGTGCTTCTCCTTTTGGAAGAGAACGATGAGGAAACGATCGCCGCAGCACGGGCGATGGATCTCCCAGCCTTCGTGAAGATCGTCGTGGTCCCGCACTCCATGCCCAAGACCAAGCCGAAGGCCTGCAACTACGGTCTCTCCTTCGCGAGCGGGGAGTACGTCGTCATCTACGACGCCGAGGACATCCCCGATCCGCTGCAGCTCAAGAAGGCCTACCTCGGTTTTCAAAAGGCCAAGCCGGAAGTGCGCTGCCTCCAGGCCAAGCTCAACTATTTCAACCCGCACCAGAACTTCCTGACGCGTCTCTTCACCGCCGAGTACTCGCTGTGGTTCGATGTCATCCTGCCGGGACTCCAGTCCATCAACACGAGCATTCCTCTCGGCGGGACGAGCAACCACTTCCGGACGCGCGACCTCCTCGAGCTCGAGGGCTGGGATCCCTTCAACGTGACGGAGGACTGCGATCTCGGCGTGCGCATCTTCAAGCGCGGCTACCAGACCGCCATCATCGACTCGGTGACGCTCGAGGAAGCGAACAGCAATGTCAGGAACTGGATCCGTCAGCGCTCCCGCTGGATCAAGGGCTACATGCAGACCTACCTCGTGCACATGCGCCACCCGGTGACCTTTCTTCGGGAGAACGGCTGGCACGCCTTCATCTTCCAGATCGTCATCGGTGGCAAGATCGCGGTCATGTTCATCAATCCCTTCCTGTGGCTCGCGACGCTCGCGTATTTCACACTCTACGCCTTCGTCGGACCGACGCTCGAGGCCCTGTATCCGCCGCACATCTTCTACTTCGCGGCCATCACGCTCGTCTTCGGCAACTACCTCTACCTCTACTACTACATGATCGGGACGGCCAAGCGTGAGCACTTCGATACCGTCAAGTACGTCTTCTTCGTGCCGTTCTACTGGATCCTGGTGAGTTATGCGGCCTTCATCGGGCTCTATCAGCTCGTCACCAAGCCGCACTACTGGGAGAAGACCCACCACGGCCTGCACCTGAAGAAGGAGGAAAAGAAGAAGCGTCTCACGGAAATCGCCGAGAGCCTTACGCTTGGCCGACCATGGTTTCCCAAGAGTCCCCTCTCATTTCCGATGGCTAAATGGCTCCTGTCCAAGGAGAGTGTCTTGATCGGGGCGTTGCTTGCCTCCAGTCTCCTGAACTTCGTCTTCAATGCATATCTCGGCAGACAGCTCTCGTTCGAGGAACTCGGTCTGGTGACCTTCGTCAACACGCTGTGGTACATCACGATGATATTCTTCAGCGCGTTTTCCACGACGCTTAATCACCACACCGCGTATCTTACGGGCAAGAAAAAGGGGAACATACAGGAACGGATTTTCTCTTACAGCCTGAAAAAGGGATTGCGTATCATGGTCGGTTTCTCGGTCGTTTGGTTCGTTTTCTCTCCGCTTTTGGCGCGCTTCTTTCAGATCGAGAGCATCTTCACTCTCCTTCTCTTCACACCGGTCTTCATTTTCGGTCTTATCACGGCGGCAAGCCGAGGTTTTTTTCAGGGAACGTTCCGTTTCACGTATACTGCCTTTCTTCTGGTCTTCGAGGCGCTTATAAAGCTTCTTATCGCGATAGCGTTCGTGTCGTTCGAAGCGCCTGAGCTCGTCTACCTTTCCATTCCGGCATCGATTTTCCTTTCGGCACTCCTGGCACTCTTCCTTTCCGGTCTGGCTGTACGTGAGAAAACCAAGGAAATATCGTCGACGGAACGTTTCCATTTTCCGAAACGCTTCTTCGGGGCGACGCTTCTCTCCAATGTTTCGGTGATGGTATTCCTGAGCTTCGATGTTCTCCTGGTGAAGCACTACATGGATCCGTATGCGGCCGGAGAGTACGCGCTGGTGTCGCTTGCCGGGAAAATGATATTTTTCTTCGGTTCGCTCGCGAGCACGTTCCTCCTCACGTACGTGAGCCGGAACGAAGGCCGTCAGGTGAGTTCCAAGAAGATTTTCAGCTATACGTACGGTGCGACGTTCTTCCTGGTTTCCGTCGGCGTGCTTGTTTTGGGTCTTTTCGGTGACACGTTCGCGCCGCTTCTCTTCGGCGAGAAGGCGCTTGTCATCACCGATTATCTTTTCCTCTACACTCTGTCCCTTTCCTTGTTCACGCTTGCAGGTGTCGTGGTGACCTACCATCTCGCCCGTCGGGAATATTTTCATACGTTCATTTCGCTTGCCGGATCGCTCTCCATGGCTGCAGGCATCGTCTTCTTTCATGAGTCGCTCGAAAGCGTCGTTTGGGTCATCTTTTTCTCAAGCGCGGCGACATGGGGTCTCGTGGAGTTCTTCCATCTCTTCGGCAGGAAGACACGGTTCGTCGCGCGTGCCTTCCAGGACCTCTTTGAGATCTTCAGTCGTCGTCTGTTGCCGTCCGCAACCAAGGACAATGCCTTGGGACAGAGGATCCTCATCTTCAATTGGCGTGACATGCGGCACAAGTTCGCCGGTGGGGCGGAACTCTACGTCGAGGAGATAGCCCGTGATTTCGTGCGTCAAGGGAACCAGGTGACGCTTTTCTGCGGCAATGATGGGAATTCCCCGCGCATCGAGACGGTAGAAGGTGTTCGGATCATCCGTCGAGGAGGTTTCTACCTGGTATATTTCTGGGCCTTCGTCTATTACATGCTCCGTTTCCGGGGACGGTATGACGTGATTGTCGATTCGCAGAACGGCATCCCGTTCTTCACACCGCTGTATGCCAAGGAAACGACATACTGTCTCATGCATCATGTGCACCAGGAAGTCTTCCGTCGTTCGCTTCCCTGGCCGCTTTCGACGTTCGCCCGCTTTCTTGAAAAGGACCTGATGCCGATCGTCTACAAGAAGGTGCGTTTTATCACCGTTTCCGAATCGAGCCGCCAGGAGATGGAGGAAATCGGTCTGGGGCAGGCCGGTATCGAGATCGTCCATCCAGGCGTCCATTTGAAACGTCTGGCTATCGGAACAAAGACACCGCAGCCGACCATTCTTTATCTGGGACGTCTCAAGGCGTATAAGTCAGTCGACGTTCTCATTCGCGCCTTCCAAATGGTCGTCAAAGAGCGTCCCGAGGCGAAGCTTCTCATAGCCGGATGTGGAGAAGAGGAAGGATATCTCAAGCGGCTGGCCCGCGATCTCCGGCTCAATGACCGTCAGATACAGTTTTTGGGCCGGGTGTCCGAAGAAGAGAAGGTGAAGCTTTTGCAGGGCTCATGGGTGGTAGTCAACCCGTCCTTCATGGAGGGGTGGGGAATCGTCGTCATCGAGGCGAATGCGTGCGGAACACCGGTCATCGCTTCCGATATTCCGGGGCTTCGGGACTCGGTCTGCGATACGGGGACCGGATATCTCGTAGAATACGGCGATTCCAAAGCATTTTCCGAACATATCCTTACCATCATTCGGGACGCCAAACTTCGTGAGGCACTCGGGTCGGAGGCTCGCGTGTGGGCGGAGCGTTTTGACTGGCAACAGAGCAGTGCCAAATTTTTGGCAGTCATAAGTAACGATTAAGGAAAAAATATGGAACGGCGAAAAATCGGCATCATCGGGACGGGGTTCATTGCACGAGGACTCATGTACGCGCTCAAGTATCATCCGGAACTCCAGGTGAGTCGGGTGCTTACGCGGCGCGACCCGGAAACGATAGGAGAATTTCCCGTGGAGAAGGAGTCTCTCACTCATTCGGTCGAGGACGTGATCGAAGCGAGCGAGCTCGTCGTCGAATGCAGCGGGGATGTGATCCATGGAACGGAGATGTCGGAGAAGGTCCTGAAGGCCGGATTGCCGTTGGTGACGATGAATTCCGAACTGCAGACAGTCTCCGGTACGGAGCTTTCGAAACTCGGCACGCTGGTCGAGGCGGAAGGCGATCAGCCCGGCTCGCTCGCCGCACTCGATCGCGAGGTGCGCGACATGGGGTTCGAGCCGATCGTCTACGGGAATATCAAGCGTTTTTTGAATCTCAATCCGACGCGGGACGAGATGGAATACTGGTCCAAGCGTCAGGGGATTTCCCTTGATCAGGTGACGGCTTTTACCGACGGGACCAAGGTTCAGATCGAACAGACCCTGGTGGCCAATGCCTTGGGCGCGACGATCGCCTGCCGCAACCTTTCCGGTATTCCTTGCAAGGCGCTTGAGGACGGCGCGACCCGTCTGGCGGAAATCGCTGACGGTATCGGTACACCCATAAGCGATTATGTGCTTTCCTCGATGGCTCCGGCGGGGGTCTTTATCGTCGGCAAACATACCGCGGAACAGAAGCCGTACCTTGAATACCTCAAGTTGGGTTCCGGCCCGTATTATGTCATCCTGCGTCCCCATCACCTGTGCCATCTCGAGATTCCTCGCACTATCGTCGAGGTCCTGAAGGGGAATGAACGGGTGATGTTCAATAACGGTCCCGCCCCGACCGTTCAGGTCGTGGCTGTTGCCAAGCATGCCATCGAGAAAGGGGAGAGGGTCCGTCGAGGTCTGGGAAGTTTTGAAGTGCGCGGCGAAGCGGTGAAGATCAAGAATTGTCCGGAAGGCGTGCCGATCGGTCTCCTCCAGGATGCCGTCTTCGTCCGGTCTGTGGGCGAGGGGCAGATCGTCACGTTCGCTGACGTGGAACTACCGAAAAGCCGGGCGCTTGAATTCTGGAAGCAGACACTGGAGGCGGCTCTCAAATCGTAATATCCGAAACAGTCGTACTGCACTGCGACTGAAGGTCTATGGAACAAGAAAAGAAGCAGACTGTCACCATCGGAATCCCGGCGCATAATGAAGCGGAGAACCTTCCCTTCATGCTTGAGTCCGTGCTCCGTCAGCAGGGAGAGAACATCAGGATAGAAAAAATCGTCGTTCTCTCGGACGGTTCGACGGACGGAACCGAGGCGGTGGCGCGCGAGTTCGCCTTGCGCTTTCCCATCGTGGAATGCCTGGCTGACGGTGAGCGTAAGGGGAAAATCATGCGCCTGAACGAACTGTGCCGGATGAACAGGAGCGACTTCCTCGTTTTTCTGGATGCCGATATCGTTTTCGAATCCGATACGGATCTGGCGGAGATGATCCGGACTTTCGGTGACGATCCTGCGATCAATGTCGTGGCGGCACATGAGATTCCTGTGCAGGCCGAGACGTTCGTGGGGCGGGTCAATGTGGCGGGTTCCAGACTGTGGGACGAGACCCGGCTTTTCGTGAACGGCGGCAACCATATCCATAATCTGCGCGGATCGGCGTCCGCTTTGCGGAAATCGTTCGCTGATACGATCGTCTACCCGGTCAAGCTTACGACGGATGCATCGTTTTTGTACCTGAAAGCGAACGAGCATGACCCTCATGGGTTCCGGTATGCGTACCGATCGCACGTCCTGTTCCGGGCACCGGATACGCTGATGGAGTGCCGGTTACAGGGGACAAGGGCCATCATCCAGCAGAAAGAGCACGTCTCGAAATATTTCGGTGATTGGGTGTTTGAGAAATACCGGATCCCTGTCCCATACAAGGTCCGTGCTGTCGCCAAGATGCTCCTTCTCAATCCTGTCATGACGGTGCTCTCCGTCCTGCTCGGGCTCTATGTGCGTACATTTCCGCTTCGTGACGATATGGCGAAACGGTATACGTGGAAGATGGTCTCTTCCACGAAACGCGCGATCGAACAGGCTATCCCGGCATATCGCATGACATCCGTCTATCAAGGTTTTAAAAAATAAGAAATACATGTTTATGAGCGATCAGCTTTCAGTAACCATCGGAATCCCCACGTACTATGGCGGTCCGGGACTGGTAAAAACAGTGCGGAGCATCGTCGCTTCCGAGGGAGTGGAGCCGTTCCGACTCATTGTCTGTGTCGACGGCAACCCGCTTGATCCAACGATCGAAGCGGCCCTCACGGAGCTTGGCGCAGAGGTGGTGTTGAGCGAGGAGCGCGGCGGACAGGTGGCCCGTATACGGCAGATGATAGGGCTCTCCCAGTCCGAAATCATCATCCTTACGCAGGACGACATCCTGTTTGAAAAAGACACGGTCCGGGAAATCCTGAAAACCTTCGAAGCATATCCGGAGACGACCATGGTGTCGACCGCGGCTGTCCCGCTACCGGCTACGGTCTGGTTTGAACGGGTCATCCATGCCGGATTTGCCATCGCTCAACGGATTGAGGAGCTGTGGAACGGCGGTGACAACTATCTGCGGGCCTGCGGGAGGTGTCTCGCTTTCCGGCGTGATATGGCCGCGACCATCCGTGAAGAGATCCAGGAAGAAGTGATCAGCTGCGATGCCCATTTCTTCTTCATCAACCGGCAGCATGGAGGCGTGTTTCGTCGCGCCGATCGGGCGGTCTATCGTTTCCGCAGTCCCAAGAGCCTTCACGATCACCTGAAGCAGAGCCAGAAACACCTCGCGCTGCCGGAAGAGTTGTCGATATATCGGAAAATAGACTTTGACAAGGAATCCGCCATCCCGCTGATGCCCCGTATCCGTGCCGCGCTGACCGGTTTATTGTCGAATCCGTTTTGGACACCGCTGTATTTCGGCGTGCTCCTCTATACGCGGATCAAAAAGAATCCTTTCTTGAGAGCGACACGTTTCTGGGATACGGACGAGACGACCAAGGAAATCTGATCCTCCCCGCGAGGACAGCTTCTCAGGACATATTCCACCGTTGCGATCCGGGACAGCTGGCTTCCCAAGAAAATAAAAACAAACATTCCAAAAGGCCGAAACGTATCCGCTCGTCTTGTTTTTCCTTATCCTTATCCGTATGCAAAACTCTCTCCCTACCGTGACAGTCGGTATTCCCGCTTACAACGAGGCTGGAAACATCGGGTTTCTGATCGAGGATATCCTGATGCAGAAAACGTCGGGTTTCCGTCTGGAGCGGATCGTGATCGTTTCTGACGGGTCTTCCGATGCGACGGTCGCCGTAGCCCGGTCTTATCGGGACGATCGCATCGAGGTGGTGGACAGTCGGGAACGCAAGGGTAAGGCCGAAAGGCAGAATGAGATTTTCGAGACGGTCGGATCGGATATTTTGGTGATGCTGGATGCCGATGTGCTCCTGTACAGATATGATTTTCTGGAAGAATTGGTGGCCCCCATTCTTTCCGATGGCGTGGATCTGGTGGCGGCCAAGATCGAACCGTTGCAGCCGAGAACGCTGGTCGAGCGCAGTCTCTGCGCGAGCGTGTTCATGAAAAACATCGCCTTCGGAAAACTGCGCGACGGTAGGAATATCTTCACATGTGCCGGGGCCGGACGGGCTTTCAGCCGCAGGTTGTACTCCGCGACCCGTTTTTCCGAAAGCGTAGGTGAAGACGCCTACTGTTACCTGTACGCCGCTTCCCACGGTTTCAAATATGCCTTTGCATCACGAGCCGTACTCGGCATACGTTTGCCAAACAATCTCCGCGATCACATGAAACAGAGTTTCCGCTATATGGATTCCCAGGGACGTTTCGAAGCGGAGTTCGGTGCGGAATATGTCAGGTCCGAATATGTCTTGCCTAAAACCATCCTGTTGCGGGCCGCAGCGGATACGTTTCTGCTGAAACCCTTTCCTCTCATTTTTTATGCGCTGTTGATGGGGTGGCTTTTCTTAAGGAGTATGTTTCGTCTGGTACAGACGACCAATGCCTGGGAAATAGCCGGGAGCTCGAAAACCGTACGTTCTTCATAGTATTTCTGCCAATGTCTTTCCTGAATTTTCTGACACGTTTCCCTTCTTTGGTTTCCTTTCGCCGCTTTCTCTATCGGGTGCTGGCGGTTTTTGACGTTTTCCCACAGGATCGGAATCCGGTCACCATCCTCTGTTATCATTCCATATCTGAGGACGGACCGGATGCCTGGAAATTCGGTATCAGCCGGAAGATGTTCCAGGAACAGATACTATCGCTTCAGGCAAGCGGGGCTTCTTTTCTCTCATTGACGGAGTTGGAGGCTTTGCTGGAATCGAATCGATTGCCGCAGGAGCGGTCTTTTGTCATCACGTTCGATGATGGGTATAAGGATATCCTTCTCGTGAGGGAATTCCTGAAGGAACAGGGGATCCGGCCAGCCCTGTTCGTCCTTTCTGATCCGAAGAACGCGGATCGGTATGAGGCGGCGGCGCAGCTGGAATTCCTGGAACCGGAAGAGATCATCGCCCTCAAGGAGGACGGATGGGATATCGGTTGTCACAGCGCCACTCACGCGGATTTTTCTACGCTGGACGCGATAGGGGAAGAAAGGGAGATCAAGGTCGCCAAGAGGGATCTGGAACGGGATCTCGGTATCCCGATCCGATTTTTCGCGTACCCCAAGGGGTGGTATTCGTCCCGGACGAAACAGGCGGTAGAAACGGCGGGCTACAGGCTTGCGCTTTCTATGGACGACGGTTTCCTTTCGAGAAGCACGGATCGCTTCGCGGTTCCGCGAGTCGGAGTAGATCGCACCCATACGCTCAGTGAATTTCCACATTTGTTCCTTGTCCCGGCTATCCTTTTCCGTCGATTCATAAAGGGAGGTTTGCGGATCCTTTCCCGTTCCTGGTAATCTGAATCCTATGTACGAACATTCTTTCCTGACATTGCCACGGTTGCTCAGAGGCTCTTTCTACGATCTGGTAGGATCGGTCTCCCGTTCGGTTGCGGCAGAAAAACGCTGTCCCGCAAAGATAGGGAAATATGTTTTGGAGGAATCTTTTCATGAGACCGCGTTTTCCTCTTTGGCGACGGGAAGGTATGTCGGACCCGCAGGAGAGACGGTAGTCATCCGCCATCTGGACTATACCAGGAAAAACACCACCTATCAGAGTATGCTGCATGAGGCGAGCATCCTTTCCCATCTCCAGGGGTTTTCCTGTAAAAGCGGTACGAATCGTCTCATCCGGCTTCCTCGTGCCATAGCGCTCGAGAAGAAACCGAAAGAAGTGGTCTTCATCAAGGAATTCGTCGATGGAAAGACGCTCTCCCGTTTTCCTGAGGACATCCAGCTCCAGGTCTTTCAGGAGTGTCTCCGATTTTTGGAGTGCGTGACTGAAAGGTTTCCGGCGTCTTCTTTCGATCGGTTGCCACGACGCTCCAACACCCTTCTTTGCTGTGTTTTTCCGATTTATCTTTTCATGGCTATTCTCCGGGGATTGCTCTCTGTCCGGGAAGCAACGTCGCTCGCCCGGTTGTTTCTCATCGCGGTGTTTTCAGGCTCGTTTCTTCGTACCCGGTACGTCCTTTCTCATCGCGATCTGCATCCTGACAACATCATCGTGAATGACGACGAGATCGTGATCATCGATAATGAGGCGCTGCTCTTGTCCGACAGACATACCGACATAGGGAAGGCTATGCGGTCGTATCAGTCATCGGTTCCCCTGGAGCGGATATGCGTGTTTCTCAAAGAAAGGCTTTCTACCCGGAAGGATCGCCAGAAATTTTCCGCTCTCTCGGCGTATTATATGGTTCAATTGCTGGCGACCTGTCCGAAAGAGAAAAGTTATTTCACGGAGACAAGAGAGTATCTGGAAGTATTCCTTTCTGAAATCGTCCCTCGACTTCTGGTGTAGGGGAAAATCATCTCCCGAACACCCGTGCCTCTTTCCGAAAGACGGTCTTTACAGGAAGAGGAATGCGTGTTACCGTAACATGAAATCTTTGAGCCTTCCTTGGGCTGAAAACTCCTTATGAATCTTGGTTTTCGAGTCGCGATCATCACTGCTTTCATATTCTTGTGCGGGACCGTTTTTGCTTTTTCGGTGCGGGGTTTTTCCGGGAATCCCGATATCGCGACGTTGAATTCCCGTGCCTGGATCACGGACGGGCCGCTTGAGCTTTCCCCGGAGCGTGGGCGTTTCGCACTGTTGTATTCCGTGGTCGAGGATCGGTCCCTTATCTTCTCTCTCCCTGTGGCGCGTCTGGCTACGCCGGATCTCGGGATGAACGGCGCCGGTCAGTATGTCTCGCTCTTCGCGCCAGGAGTCTCCTTTATCGCTATTCCCGGATACCTTCTTGGAAAAATGCTGGGCGCTTCCCAGGTGGGAGCCTATCTTGTCATCTCGCTGTTCGCCCTTGTAAATATGCTCCTTATCCGCAGTCTGGCACTTCGGTTAGGGGCGGGTTATTTCGCCTCGTTGCTTTCCGCTCTCGTATTCGGATTCGCCACCCCGGCGTTCGCCTACGGTGTCAATCTTTATCAGCATCATGTATCGGTTTTTATCCTGCTCGCTTCCCTGTATCTTCTGATCAGATTCCGTCACCCTTTGAGTTTCGCCCTGGTCTGGTTCTTTTGCGCCGCCTCGGTCGTCATGATCGATAATCCGAATCTGTTCCTCATGCTTCCGATAGGACTCTTCGCTCTCGTGAAGCTGTGGGGTATTCTTCGTGAAGAATCTTTTCACAAAGGCGCAAGTCTGCGCGACGCGTTCCGTTCATCGCGCTATATAGCAGGCTTCCTTACGGTGTTGTTGCCACTCGCTTTCTTTTTTTGGTACAACGACCAGGCCTACGGAAGTCCGTTGCAGCTTCCTGGAACCCTCATCGGCGTGGATGAGATCGGAGCGGACGGAAAACCGGTCAGGGAAAACACCTATGAAAAGGAGGTACTGACCGACGCTCAGAAAGAAGCCAAAAAATCCGGGGAGAGCAAAGAAAAAACCGCTCTCGGCTTCTTTGAAACTCGCAACCTCTATGAAGGTTTCTGGATCCATTTTCTCAGTCCCGATCGAGGAATCATTTACTTTACACCAGTCATCCTCCTCGGGGTTTTCGGTCTGTTCCGCCTCTACCGGACACATGTCACCGTGGCCGCACTGCTTATCGCTGTCATCGGGATGAACGTACTGACGTATTCCATGTGGGGAGATCCTCAGGGCGGATGGGCGTTCGGATCGCGTTACCTTATTCCTACCTACGCACTGTTGGCTGTCGCTGTGGCGTTCGGATTTGACCCAGGGCGTTTCAGGAAGTATTTTGTGATTCTTTTCATACCGCTCTTCGTCTATTCTGCCTGGGTCAACAGTCTGGGAGCCGTGACATCGAGTGTCAATCCGCCCAAGGTAGAGGTGCTCGCTCTTGAAAAACAGACCCGCCATGAGCAAAAGTACACGTTTCTTCGCAACTGGGAATACCTGCATGAGAAATACGAGAAAGTCGGATCGAAGTCCTTTCTCTATCAGGCCGGATTGAAAAAATACCTTTCCGCCGTAGAGTATCAGTCGTTCGTCTTCGGCTTGATATTGTTGCTCGGGGTTCTCGTGGGAGTCGGTTTCTGGTATGAAAATCCATCTTGGAGATCTCGGAGTGAGCGAACGGAAGACGCAAGGAAACACACCGTATGAGACATATTCGTGAAAAAATCGAACGGCATGAATCCTGGATCGTCGGGGCGGTACTCGCGCTGATTTCCATCTTTTGGTTCATTCATTACTATCAGAACGGTCTGGGTCTCGCGTACAACGACGCGCGTTCCCACCTCGATATCGGCCGGCGCGTAGTGGAAGGGCTCAATCCCGGTGCGGCTCAGCTCGGGTCGGTCTGGCTCCCGCTCACCCATATCCTCATGGGCGTGACCATCTGGAGCGATTTCATGTGGCATTCGGGGCTCGCCGGTGCGCTCTGGTCGATGATCGCCTTCGTCGGGACCGGCGTGCTCATCATGCTCTTTCTCAAGGAGCTCGGCGTGGGACTCCTGGGACGCTTCGTCGGTGTGACGCTCTTCGTCGCGAACATCAACATCCTCTATCTCCAGTCGACGGCCATGACGGAGCTCGTGCTTTTGGGGACGATGACGGCCGGAGCCTATTATTTTCTCCTCTGGTACAAGCGGGAAAGTATCCTCTATCTGGTGCAGTCGGCTTTCTGGATCATGCTCTCGACCCTGGTGCGCTATGACGGATGGTTCCTGTTCTTCATGGCGGGGATGCTCATCGTGGCGCACGTCTGGCGGAACAAGGGTTACCGGACGGCGGAAGGCACGTTTATTCTCTTCTGTACGCTCGCGGGTCTTGGGGTGTTTCTCTGGCTTCTCTGGAACGCGCTCATCTTCAAAGATCCGCTGTATTTCGCATTCGGTCCCTATTCGGCACATGCCCAGCAGACCCAGCTCGATCATGCGGGTGTACTTCCGACCAAATATCACTGGCTCCCGTCCGCCAAGGTCTACTTCTATGCGCTCGCGTATAATTCCGGGGCCTTCACCATGGTGCTCGGTTTCGTCGGCGCGTTCGCGCTCTGGATCAATCGTACGGTGTCCCCGGCGATACGGATCGCCTCAGTGCTCCTCACGGCACCGCTCCTCTTCAATATCCTCGCGTTGTACCTGGGCCACTCCGTGCTCTATATCCAGGGACTTTCCGGCGACACCTGGTTCAACGTGCGTTACGGCATCATGATGCTGCCGTCCTTCGCCATTTTCATCGGGTACCTGGTACATCGGTTCTTCCCGCTTCGGTTCGTGATCATCGGGCTCTTGGCGTTCGTGACGTTTTTCCAGTTCTCGAGCGCCGATGCGGTGACGATAGACGACGCCCGGGTCGGATCGAGCCAGAAAAACGTCAAAGAGGTTTCCTCGTGGCTCCATGACAATGCCGGACCGAAGCCGGGATTCATCCTCATCTCCGCCGCATCGCACGACTCGATCATCTTTTCCTCGGGACTGCCGATGAAGCGCTTCATTCATGAGGGAGCCGGTGTCTACTACGATACGGCCATCATCAATCCTGACCGGTGGGCGCGCTTCATCGTGATGCGGACCAACTCCGACGACGATTCCACCTGGAGACTCCTCAAGAACAACCCCGGCTTCACCGATTATTACCGGCTCGTCGATCATTATCCGTTCGCGGATATCTATGAGTTGAAACCGGAACACCTGCCGTCGCTTATTACTGAGCCTGTCCTTCGCCAGAAGTGGGGCCTGTAACAGTTGGTGGTTTATAGTGGGTAGTCTATAGTAACGAAGAGGATCTCTTGCTCCTTTTCCTCTTTGCTCCCTGCTACTTACTGCCCAGTACTCACTATCAACTACTCACTACTCCATGCGTTTGCTCTTTTGGACCATCGTTATCGTGGGCTTAAGCCTGATCGGCCTTTTGTTTTGGGCGTCTCCTCAGATCCAACCGGAGCATGTCATCTATTATCCCGTTCCTACCGGGGCGGAATGGACATTCCAGTCCATCGACACCATGAAGTATTCCCGGGACCGGGCACGCGAAGGGCTTTCCGATACCGTGATCGAAGCCCAGGTGGGCGCGATCGCCAAAACCGGTGCGACACACGTGGCCATCGCGACCCCGTATGACGACGAGTTCGTGCCGGAACTTTCACGCTGGGCAGAAGCGGCACGACGGCATGGGCTCTCGGTGTGGTTCCGGGGCAACTGGTCGGGATGGGAGGGATGGTTCGGTTACCCGCGTATCAGCCGCGAGGAACATCTGAGGAAAACGGAAGCGTTCATTCTCGGCCACCCGGACCTTTTTGAGGACGGCGACGCGTTTTCTTCCTGTCCGGAATGCGAGAACGGCGGTGCTGGTGATCCGAGACATACGGGGGATGTCGTCGAGTATCGGAAATTCCTCATCGCCGAATATCAGGCGATGACCAGGGCGTTCCAAAAGATCCGCAAGGATGTCCGCGCCAGCTTCTTTTCCATGAACGGCGACGTGGCGCGGCTCGTCATGGACCGGGAGACGACGAAAGCGCTCGGCGGGCTTGTGACGATCGATCACTATGTGAAAACGCCGGAACAGCTCGTGAAAGACATGGAGGAAATCGCTTTGAAAAGCGGGGGAAAAATCGTCTTGGGTGAGTTCGGCGCGCCGATCCCGGATATCCACGGCGCCTTGTCGGAACAGGCTCAGGCTGATTGGATAGGGGAAGTCTTGAGACTTCTCAAGCGGTCGGATGTCGTCGAAGGAGTGAGCTATTGGCTCTCGGTCGGCGGTTCGACGGAGATCTGGACGGACTCCGGCAAGCCTCGGAAGGCGGTGGATGTCCTGACAAGATACTTTCATCCGAGGATCGTCTACGGTTTTGTCCGGGACGAGCTCGGTCGGGCAGTGGCCGGCGCGATCGTATCGGCAGGAACCGAAGAAATCCTGACCGACAAGAACGGACACTATATCCTCAAACTTTCTGCCGAGGAAGCGGAGACGGTACGTATCCATCGGGAAGGATTCCTCGGGTACGAAGAGAGAATCTCTGACGGCATGACGGAACTGAATGTCACGCTCATAAAGGAAGGCAAGGACTGGCGATTCCGTCTTTTGGAAAAATTGAAGGACTGGCAAGGACGCTAAAAAAGAAAAAGCCCGCTCGAGGGAGCGGGGTTTTTCTTTGGCGAGGGGAGTCTCTATCACAAGAGTCCGACCTGGCCGAAGAAGGTGAGAGTGAGAACCGGCAGGAGTGCGAGCAGGAACGCCATACTCGTTTCCTCGTTCTCGGCGGCCGTCTCGGCCGCTTTGGCACACGTCGGGCAGGACCCTTCGGTGCAGTCTTCTGACTCCTTTTGAGTCAGCATGGGGACTTCCTCCATATTTTTTGTTTTAATTGTTAATTTCTTCCAGAAGGCTTAGATGCCTTTTAAAGAAGTCTTGAAAAAGGGCGGGAAAGGAGACGGTTGGAAAAGAAAAAACGGGAGAACACCTGATGCGTTCCACCCGTTTTTCATCTCACAACACATTCATTATAGCGCAAAAAAGGGGGAAAGTCAACCCTGTGTAACTCCGCCGGTGACGGACTGGCGGAACCAGTGTTACACAGGGTCAATCCTGCACCGATTTTCATGTGTTCCGGTTGAGGTGTGTGACAAGATACGGTATACTTTCGGAGTGAATCGTAATGAGACCATGTATGCGCAAACCGCTCCTCTTTTCCTTCGTTCTTCTCTCGTCCGCCATTCTCCTTTCCGGGTGTACCCAGACGCCTGAGGTGAGAAAGGAAACCGCTCCGAAAGGCGATCTGGATTTCTATTCCGATTCCTCAAAAAAGTCGGAAGTCCCCAAAAGCGATGATCAGAAAAAGACTCCGACTCCTGCCCCCTCCGCCTCTAACAACGTAACCAACAAGAAAATGTACACGCAAGCACCGTCGATAACCATCGATGCGAACAAGCAGTATGTCGCGACGCTCAAGACGTCCGCGGGCGATATCGTGATCGAGCTCAATGCCAAGGCGACACCGGTCACCGTCAATAACTTCGTCTTTCTCTCGCGTGAGAAATTCTATGACGGCACGGTCTTCCATCGCACGATCAAGAACTTCATGATCCAGGGTGGTGATCCGCAGGGCGACGGGACGGGTGGGCCCGGGTACAAGTTCGCCGATGAGAAGTTTGAGGGGGAGTACTCGCGCGGTACGGTGGCCATGGCCAACGCCGGCCCCGATACCAACGGCAGTCAGTTCTTCATCATGCATCAGAGCAATCCGCTCCCGCCGAACTACGTGATTTTCGGCAAGGTGGTCTCGGGATTGGAAACCGTCGACAAGATCGCCGAGGCCCCGGTCAAGCCCAACGCCTTCGGTGAGAACTCCACCCCGGTCACACCCGTCACGGTACAGACAGTGACGATCGAGGAGAAATAGTTTTCTAGGATTCGTCGCCGGCCAGCCTCCCTTTTCGGAGTCGCTCGCCCGTCCGGCGTACGGGCTCACTCCTGAAGCTCCTTCGCTCTCCGCCTCCTCGGCGGATCCATGCCCACTTTCGGATCTTCAAGACTCCGAAAAAGGAGATCTGGCCTTACGCCCAAGTTCTTTCTGAAAAAATCCTATTCTTGTCATTCCCGTGAAAACGGGAATCCAGTCTCCACTGACTTGGTAAAGAGAAAAATGAACATTCGTGATGCCTGGATCCCCGCCTCCGCGGGGATGACAGGTTGAGACCATTTGTTCGTATAATGAAAAAACCGCGGAGCCGAACGATGCCGGTCGCGGTTTTTGGTTGATCGGAAAGCCCTCTCACTTCTTCATGGAGAGCCTGATCTTGGAGAATTCCCTCAGCATGTCTTGATGCTCGTGGAGCGCGAGGCTCTGGACTTCGGCGATGAGTATGGACGCGAGCGCCTGCATCCCTTCGAGGAAAACCTCTTCAGGGATTCCTTCGGGAATGAGGAAACCATAATTCTTGTCTGCGATGATGGCGTCTCGCTCGGATTCCTGAGTCTGAAAGTACTCGAAGGCCTCGGCGGTAGAGAGGCGGCGGGGGAGAAAATAGATCTCTCCCTTGACGGGCTCTACCAATCCGATGAAGCAGGTGATGCAGTCGGGTTCATCCCTGACGACGACTCCGGTGACGCCGTGCGGCTCACTTGATTGTGCGAAATGGTTCAGACACCAGGTGTAGGCATCGAGAGCATCCCTCACCATATCTAAGCAATGAACGATGTCTTCTCGGTTGAGACCCATGAGAGTTCTCCTTCGGTGAGGGGTTTGACTGCGGGTTGAATTAGGAAAGGACGATGAAACGAAAGTCTACTCTGCCGTGACTATCTTGTCAACGCTCGGTTGTGCTAGTTCCTTTTCCTTGAACCATGTCCGGTAGATGACGGGGATGAAGAAGAGCTTGGCGATGCCGGAGAAGGTGAGGCCGGCGATGATGGCCCCGCCGAGGCCCTGCCAGATGGGATCGGAGAGGGTGATGGGGATGAGGCCGACGATGGTGGTGAGCGCCGTGAGGAGGATCGGTTCGAGGCGACTCGCCGCGCCTTCGGAGATGGCCTGGTCGAGCGGGAGGCCGGCATCCATGTTGCGGTTGATCTTGTCGACCATGATGATGGAGTTGTTGACTACGATACCGAAGAGGGCGAGGACGCCGATGAGCGCCGGGAAGGAGAGCGGCGTGCCGGTCAGGGCGAAGAGGATGAAGACGCCCGAGACGGCGAGCGGCACGGTGAGGAGGACGATGAGGGCCTTGCGGAAAGAATCAAACTGCACGGACATGGTGCCGAAGATGAGGGCCGCGGAGAGGAGCATGGCGAGGAGGATGGACTGGACCGATTTCTCATTTTCCTCGTTCACGCCGCCGGTCTTCCAGGAGTATCCCTCCGGCAGGTCGACGGTGTCGGCGAACTGCTCCAGTCCGGCGTTGAGAGTGCTTACCGAGTAGCCTTTCTCGACGCCGGCGGTGACGGAGAGAGTGCGTTTGCCGTCCTCACGGGTGATGAGGGTGGGATTGGGTTCGAGAACGAAGGTTCCGAGATCGAGGAGGGGGATGTGCCGGCCGTCGGCGTTGAAGGAAAGGAGGCCGAGCATTTCCGGTTTCTCGAGGAAGAGGGAATCGTCCATGCGGAGCACTACGTCACGTTTGTCTTCTTCGGATCCGTCCGAGGATCCGATGCGGAACCGAGCGTCGCTCTTGATGGTGAAGCCTTGTCCCAGCGTGCGCAGGAGGAAGGCAGTCTCGTCTTCGTTGATGCTCTCCTTGGCGAACCGCTCCTTGTCCGGGACGAAGACGATCTTGCTCGCGCCGCTCGTGATGGAGAGGGCGACGTTGGTCACGCCGGGCTGCTTCTTGAGATAGTCGCTCACGTCTTTTCCGTATCGGGAGAGGGTGGGCAGGTCATCGCCGAGGAGCTTGAGCTGGAGGTCGCTTCCGGCCGGCGGTCCGCCGGAGATCTGGACGGCCGACAGGCGGCCCTTGTTGTAGTTGCCGAAGGTCCGGTTGAGTTCGGTCACGATCTCGCCGGATGTCTTGTCACGCTCTTCCTTGGGAGGAAGGATGAAGGTGAAGAGCAGCGTGTTGAATTCCTTGGACGGGGCGAACTGGTCCGTCGGCGGCTGAGCTCCGATTTCCGCGAGGACGAAACGGGCCTCCGGGAAGGATCGGAACTTCTCGAGGAGATCCTTGGTCTCGGTGGCGCTCTCGGCGAGCGTGGTGCCCTTGGGCAGTTCGACGCTTATGAAGACCGTGTCCTGGTCGTCCTGCGGGAAGAATTCGTTGACGACGTAGCCGGTCGGCACGAGGGCGTAGGCGAAGAGCATGAAGATGACGAGGGCGGCGAGTGTCCGGCGACGGGCGGACCGGGAGGAAAGAATGCCCGCGATGAAGCGCTCGTAGCGGTGCGCGAGCGGATCGAAGTCGAAGAGGCCGCGACCGGCGAGCCGATGGAGCCTCTTGAAGAAGTTCGTGAAGTGGTGCTCCTCGTAGCGGTGGAATTCCTTGCGGAAGGCGCGCAGGACTCCCGCGATGAGGATGACGACGATGGTGGAACCGGCGAGGATGAGGGGCTTCAGCGGTCCGGTCGGGATGATGAAGAAGAGAAGGGCGACGGCGAGGAAGAACATGACGACATAAGCGCCGGCGATGACCCGCCTCGGGAAATTCCCGGCCATCAGGGTCGCCATCAGAGGGATGACGATGAGGAGGGCGATGAGGGCGGAGATGGCGAGGGCCGAGGAGACGACGATGGGAATCGGCTTGATGAATTCGCCGATGATGCCGGTGGCGAGGAGGAGCGGCAGGAAGGCCCAGACGGTGGTGATGGTGGTGGTGAAGATGACCGTGCGGAAATCGCGCCAGACGAGGAGAGCGACTTCCCGGGGCGCGAACTTGCCTGTGCGCTCATAGCTTGCCATGGCCGAGATGATCACGATAGCGTTGTCCACGAGGATGCCGAGGGCGAGGAGGAGCGAAAAGAGCGCGATGAAGTTGATGGAAATGCCTACGGCGCCCATCACGATGAAGGTGCCGAGGAAGGTGAGCGGAATGGCAAGCGCCGCGATGACGGATTGGCGCAGACCGAAGAACGTGAAGAGCACGAGGAAGACCAGGAAGACCGTGAGCGAGAAGTCGCGGAAGAGCTGGTCGAAGCTCTTGCGGATCTCCTTGGCGCCGTCGAAGACCGGCTCGATGACGAACTGGTCGCCGTATTCTTTCTTGAGCGTGTCGGCGGCAGCGAGGATACCTGCGACGGTATCGGTGGCGTCGGCGTCGTCCGTCTTGAAGACGGAGAAGAGGATGGCGCGCATTTCGGGCGTGTCATGATCGGCATAGGAGGCGGTAGGGGCGTTGTCCGCTGGCTGTTCCCGGACGAAGGCGATCTCGCCTAAGGGCATCACGTGACCGCCGAGGGTGAGGGGGAGGGCACGCAGCTCGTCGACGGAGCGGACGAACGTATCCTGGGTGAGGGCGAACGTCGTCGTGTCGGTGCCGAGCGATCCGGTCGGATAGTTGTCGAGCGCGGTCCGGATGCTCCGGGTGACCTCGTTCATATCCAGGTCCTTCTCGCGGATGACTTCGGGGCGGAGCACGATGCCTACTTCCGGATCCTTGCGGTAGGAGAGATTGACCTTTTCGACGCCGGGGAGATCTTCGATCCGGTCTTCGAGCGTGTCGGCGAAGCGGCCGAGTGTCCCGGGATCGGAAGCGGTGGCGAGAAGAAAGGTGATGACCGGTTGTTCCTGGAAATCAAGGACCTGTACCTTGGGGGTTTCGGCGTCTTCCGGGAGGTCTGTCACTTCGTCGACGGCACCCTGGACATCGTCCTTGGCTTGCTGTGGATCGGTGCCGGAGCTGAATTCGATGGTGAGGGAGGAGACGTTTTCCTGCGAGGTGGAGGTGACTTTGGTCACGCCGGAGAGTCCCTTGACGGAGTCCTCGATCGGGATGGTGACGAGGGTCTCCACGTCTTCCGGACCGGCCCCGGGGAACGGTGTGGTCACGTTGACGATCGGGATCTGCAGGTCAGGATTGAGTTCGCGCGGCAATGAGAAAAAGACGGCGAGACCCGCGCCGGAGAGGGTGAGGATGATGAGGACGATAGCCCGGATACGGCTAAAATAGCCGGCGATGGCGGTCCGGTTCAGTTTCGGATCGAAGGTGAGCCGATCAAAGAAAGAAGATTCCTTTTCCATGAGATTTTAGATAAAAGAATTTTTTACTCGTTTTCGAAAAAATCTCCTTTCGAGACCATTGTAATTTTTGTGACTTCGGATGTGCTCTTCGGAAACAGCAACGAAAATTACACTGAGTGAGCGGAGCGACTAAGAAAGAATGTTTGTTATCACGGTTTTTTTGTCGTTGGAGCGAGCGAACGTGTCGAGAAAGGAGGATTTTTTCTGAAAACGAATCACTTACCGGACTATCGTGATCCCATCGCCGGCAATCACAGACCTGTTGAGAATGACCCGCGCTCCCGGTTCGAGGCCGGACGTGACTTCGGCATAGCTCCCGTAGAGAGCACCGAGGCGTACTTCCTTGGTGACGGCCTGGCCGTTCTCCTCGACGAGCACCCAGGCGTTCTTGTCATCCTGAAAGATGGCATCGATGGGAAGGAGCGCGCTCTGGTCGGGAGACCGGAGGGGGAGTCCGATCCGGAGAAATTCCCCGTCGGTGACCTTTTGGCGAAGAGTTTCGGAGAGGGCGAAGAGGATCGAGTAAAGCCCGTCCGCCGTCTCTTCGCTGGAAAAGAAGGTCGGCACGAGATCGACCTGCCCGGTCGCAAGCGTGAGGCGGGCCGGTTCGGTCGGGTCGAAGAGGGCGGCCGTGTCGTGGCTGACCATCGCTTCGAGCGTGGTGGCGCCACGGACGGTCCGGACGGTGGCGAGCACGTCGCCGGTCGTCACGAGATCGCCCGGCTGGACGCGGATATGCTCGATCGTTCCGGTGACGAAGGTCTTGGGCCGGAGAACGGATTCGTTGCGCTCCGCCACTTCGCGGTTGAGGCGCGTGTTCTCGACCGTGTTCTTGAGAGTTTCGCGGTCTTTCTTGAGACGGTTGAGCTCGATGCTTTCCTCCCGGTGATCGATGAGTCCCTGATCGTTCTGTTTCCGGACCTGTTTCCTCGAGAGGTCGTAGATCTTTTCGTCGATCTCCACGATCTTTTTGGCGAGCACGTCGTCGTTGATGGCGATCTCCTGTCGGAGGCGGGCCGTACCGCTCCGGTAGTCGTCGGTGATCTCAAAGAGTACCTGGCCGGAAACGACGGTCCGTCCCGGGGTGGTGAAGATACGGGAGACGACGCCCGGGGTGAGGGCCGTGATCTGAACGACGCCTTCCTTCTTCACTTCGGCGGGAACGGTGAGGAGAGCCGTGTCAGCCGCCGTGTCAAAGATACGGGTAGCCTTCTTTTCCGCTTCCGGAGCCTGTTCCTGGGATTTCGGGGTGCGAAGATATGTGCCGAACGCGATGAGTCCGAAGAGGATGGCGATGAGCGCGAAGAAACTCACGATCGGCCGTCTTCCGAGGAAAGCGGATGCTTTCCCGAACAAGGCACGGAAAAAATCGGCGATTTTTTTGAACATACGGGGGTAATAAATGATGAAAACAATTGAAAGGAATCGAGTTGAAGAAAGTATCGTATTCTAGCCGAAAACAACCATTCTGTCAACGGTGCAAACATGGTACAATTCAAGAAAGTCCTATGATTGAAAAAAGATTTTTCCGATATCATACGTTTCTTTTCCGGGCTGTTTTTCTGCTCACGGTCTGGTTCGTGCCGTTTGCCGTTTCCGCGCAGACCCTGCCGCAGGAAACGCTCGCCGACCTGATGAAACCTTCGGTCGTGCGTATCGCGGAGCATGTCTCCGGCAAGGCCAGCGTGGTGCCGATCAAGGTGGATATCAAGAACCGTCTCGTCGCGGTCAATCCGGCGGCGGCACCGATCGAGGTGGATGTCGACGAGTACCTCACGGGGAGCGGCTTCATCATCCATCCGGACGGGTACATCGCGACCAACTCACATGTCGTGTCGATGGAGACGGTGAAGCTTATGCTCGCTTCCGAGAACGCGCTCGCGGCGCTCTTTGAGAACGCGCTCCTCCTTTCCGAAGAGGAGATGCAGGAGTTCCAGGCGAGCGAGGACAGCGAGGATTTTACCAAACGCGTGCTTCAGTTCGTGATCGACGAGAGCGAGTTCGATCTCACGCAGCAGGTGGCGGTACTGCGGCCGGATTCGGAGAAACAGAATATCGACGACCTGATCACCGAGGGGTTCCCGGCGGAGATTATTTCGGTCAATCCGGATTTCGTCGATGACGAACGCGACGTGGCGATCATCAGGATCGGCGAGAGCAATCTGCCGGCGGTCTCTCTGGGAAACTCCGGCGAGCTCTCCGTCGGGAAGAAAATGTTCATCTTCGGTTTTCCGGCGACGGCCGAGCTCAACCAAGGGAACGCTTCCGAAGCCACCTTTACCCAGGGGGTGGTGAGCGCCATCAAGCGTTCGACCAAGAAGGATTTCGATATTTTCCAGACCGATGCCAAGGTGTCGGAAGGGTCGAGCGGGGGCCCGCTCTTCGATGAGAACGGGGAGGTGGTCGGCATGGTCACCTTCCAAACCGACGAGCTCAACCGCGTGACGGGGGACAACTTCGCCTTCGCGCTCCCTATCGAGATGCTCCGGGAGGTCGCGAGCGAACACGAGATCGTACCGGTGGCGGGAGCGTATGAGACGGCCTTCCGGGAGGGCTTTGATGCCCTCAGTGATCGGCGCTGTGAGGTCGCGGTCCGCTCTTTCGATCGGGCCAAGGCACAAAGCAACGACCTCTTCGTCCCGAACCACTATACCGATCCGTACTACAGGCGCTGTGAGGAACTGAAAGCGCAGGGAGAGACGCTCGATACGCGCTGGGAGCGCTTCCGACAGGGGACTCGTGCGCTTGGTAACCCGTTCTTCTATCTCCTGGGCGGGAGTCTCATTCTCTTCTCGCTCTTCGGGGCGGCGATCTTTTGGCTCTTGCGGCAGGTGCGGCGGGAAGAACACGACATCCACGAACTCGAAGAACGGCTGCTGCGCGACGAGATCCGCCTCAAACGTTTCCAGCAGGGCAACCGTCATGAAACGCCTACGTCCAGACCTTTGGCACAAAACGGAGAGACAAGAAGAACGGTGTAAGAAAAAACGATGATCACGCTTCTTGACATCCTGAAAAGTCGGGAATTCCATGTGCCGGCCCTTTTGTCCTTGCTGCTTCTCGCGGGACTGGCGACGGCGTATGCTCCTCTCTATGGTATAGCGATAGCGATCGGTGCGTACGAGCTTCTCAAGGAGTCTCTTGAACGGATCCGGGAACGCAGGTGGAATCTCGACTATGTGGCTTTTCTGGCGCTTCTTACCGCGGTTTTTCTCAATGAGTGGCTTGCCGGGTCGGTCCTTGCTCTCATGGTCGCGGTGAGTGCGGCGCTCGAGACGTATGGGACGGTGCAGGCCAAAAAGACGCTTCGCGGTCTCTTTGAAAAGCTTCCCAAGAGCGTGCTCGTGAAGCGGGACACCGGGACGAAGGAGACCGCGATCCAGTCAGTGCGCTCCGGAGAGGTGCTTCTCATCCGTCCTCATGAGATGCTCGCATTCGACGGATACCTGGCTTCTCCGCGGGCCGTTCTGGATGAAGCCGCTCTTACCGGCGAGATGGAACCGGTGGACTATCAGGAGAAGGCGCTTTTGAAGAGCGGCAGTCTCAATGTCGGGGAACCGTTCGAGCTGGTCGTACGAGGGGACTTCGAGCACTCGAGTTATCGGAGGATCCTGCGTCTTGTAGAAGAAGGGAAGGTTCATCCATCGCCCCTGGTGCGTCTTGCGGAGCGAGGCAACGTCTGGTTTACGGTCCTGACGCTTCTCTTCGCGGTCGGAGCGTTTGCGGTGTCCGGCGAGTGGAACCGGTTCCTTGCGGTCTTGGTCATCGCGACGCCCTGCCCGCTCCTTATCGCGGCACCTTTGAGCTTCATCGGCGGACTGAACAAGGCTGCGCGCAAGAACATCATCGTGAAGAGTCCCTTCGTCCTGGAACTGCTGGCCAAGACGAAGACGCTTTTTTTCGACAAGACAGGGACGCTCACGCTCGGGATCCCGCGTCTCGGAAAGATCGAGGCGTTCGATCCTTCCGTAGGGGAAACCGAGGCGCTTTCGCTCGCGGCTGCGCTGGAACGTCATTCGTTTCATCCGATCGCCAAGTCATTCGTGGCGGAACAGGGGAAGCGTGGGGGAGCGGTCTCTGAGGCCGAGAATGTCGAAGAGAAGATCGGTGAAGGGATGTTCGGAGAGATAGGTGGGAGGCGGTATGGCGTCGTCAAGGCAGCGGGCATATCGGATAACGGTATCGTCGTGGAGCTCGTCCGTGAAGGAGTGCCGATCGCCCGTTTTTTCTTCGATGACGAACTGAAAGAGGACGTGGGACGGGTGTTCGGATATCTCCGGGAGCGCGGGTATCGTCTCGGGATACTGACCGGCGACAAGAAGGCGAACGCCGAGCGGCTCTTCGGGCATTTCCGGTTGCCGATCTACGCGTCTTGCAGTCCGGAAAAGAAAATGACGCTCGTGACCCGTGCGCAGCAGAAAGGGGAGCTGGTCGGCATGATCGGTGACGGGATGAACGACGCGCCGGCTCTGGCCTTGGCGGACGTGGGGATCGTGTTTTCCGGGACGGAGAACAGCGCGTCGACCGAGGCGGCGGACGTGGCTATCCTTGAGCGTGATGCCTGGCTCATCCGCGATGCGGTGCACATCGGACGGCGTTCGTACCATGTGGCGCTCCAGAGTATCCTCATCGGGATCGGGCTCTCCACGGCCGGCATGCTTTTTGCCTTTTTCGGATTCATATCGCCCATCACCGGGGCCGTCCTTCAGGAAGTCATCGACGCCGTCGTCATCGTGAACGCCCTGCGCTCGACGTACTAATCGAGCCTCTTGTCACCGCCTCGTTTTCTTGTATACTGGCTCCAGTCCAACTTTTCGGAGGAGAGAGCGATGCACGTTATCAAGTGGAAGAGGAAGAGAGCGTACGGAAATTTCTCCCTTCTTCTCTCGGCTCGTGAGGAGCAGTCGTTTCCGTATCTGCCTGAGTATCTGGCCAGGGTGCCGCATCACATGATCGATACCCGGTCGGTTCCTGACTGGTCGGCCAACGATTGGTTCTATGCGACCCATCTCTTGCGGGGCATGGTGCGAAGCGATATGCCCATCGGGAGAGTCGTCGATTTCCGTCGGGCGCATCCCGAGCTCTTCGACCCATGGCAGGCTGCAAAGCTTTCTGCTCTGGAGATCGACGAGTGGCTCAAGGAGATCTTCGGGACGGTTCCGCCAACGCAACGTTACGGCGAAGCGTGGCGGCGCAATTCCGAGAGTCTCATCGCTGCCTGGGGCGGCGATATCCTCACGGTCTATAAGGGGGTGACCACCGAGGCAGAAGTGCGGGCTCGGATAGTGAACAAGGAGAACTACAAACTTCCGATACAAGAGAGGGGTTTCTACGGGTTCAAGGAGAAGATGTGTGCTCTCCTTACGATCAACCTCATGCAGGCCGAGCTCATTCCGCGGATCAGCATGTCGTTTCCGGTGGATTTCCATCACATGCGGGTCCTGATCGGTACGGGTATGATCGAGCTTCAGAACGGTTCCTACTTGCCTGATTCCATCATGGCAGTCGGGGACGGTATCGGCCGGGCGTATCTCGATCGTTTTTCCGGGGTGGATCCGGTCGTGTTTTCGGAACTCCTCTTCGTCCTGTCCCGCGAGGGTTGTCGATGGGCGGTGGCCGATCCTCATGCCGATTGGGATAACCCTACGGTAGTCCGACGCTATCGGCAAAGCTGCGGCCGATGTCCGCTCGAATGGCGTTGCCATCAGACCACGGTGCCGGACGATTACTACGTACGGGACGGACGGAAAGGATCCCGACTCATCACCGTTATCTCCCGGCCGAAACCGCCCAAGGGACTGTGATCTCTACCGCCTCCATCGAGAGGCTTTAACCGCCGGGACATCCTGCGCGGTTTTTTGTTACCAAAGAAAAAGTGAAGCTACGGTTTTTTGGAGAAGTTTTGTTACAAAAAAGAGCCTTCATAAAGCCCTTTTCTATATTCGAGATTCAAGATTCCAGATTTTTTCTACTTGTATCTCAATGCATCCAGAGCGTCGACGTGGGAGGCCTTGCGGGCAGGGAAGACGCCGGTCATGAAGCCGACGAAGGCGCCGAAGGCGACGACGGTACCCATGAACCATAGCGGCGTATAGAAGAGGCTGACCGCTTCGCCGCCGAAGCGGCTGGCGATGGCATTAAGGAGGACGTTGATGATCTGTCCGCCGATGATGCCGAGGACGATGCCGCCGAGAGACCCGAGGAAGCCCATGAGGGTCGATTCCATCACGAACATCATGGAGATGCTCCCGCGCGAGGCGCCGATGGCTTTCATGATGCCGATCTCCTCGGTGCGCTCGAGGAGAGCGATGGTCATGGTGTTGAACATGCCGATGGCCGAGACGATGAGGGCGATCATACCGAAGACCATGAGGACGATCTGGATGGCCTGGAAGACCTTGTTGGCCTGGTCGACGGTCTCGGAGATGGACGAGGCGAGGAGGCCCATGTTCTCGACCTGAGCGCGCACGTTCCCGATGACGTCGGTGGAACGGCACTTCACCTTGAGCTTGGTGTAGCTCGGGAAGGAGAATTCCGAGAGCGAATCGATGGGGAGGTAGACGATGTTCTCCTCGCCTTCGGCGACGCCGACGATGGAGTAGCTTGCTTTCGGCGCGATGGCGGTGCGGCGCTTGTTTTCTTTCTTGGCGTCTTCCTGGAAGAGCGTGAGGGTCACGCGCTTGCCGATCATCTCCTCGGGGGTCGTATTGAAGACCTGGGCGACGGCGGACGTGATGACGACGCTTTGCGTCTCATCCTTGTTGAAGAGATGTCCCTCGACGGTCTTGAGGCCTTCGCTTTTGAGAAGGGAAGCGGTCGAGCTCACGGTATTGATATCAAGAGTGATGTCGTCGAACCTGCCTTGGCCGGGAAGCTCGAGGACCGGCATGACGTCGGCCACGTCAGGGGAAGCCTTGATGGCGGCGATGGTCTCGTCGTTTAGTCGCTGGTCACTGTC
Organism: uncultured Bdellovibrionales bacterium; assembly: GCA_964384235.1. Classification (GTDB taxonomy): domain Bacteria; phylum Patescibacteriota; class Minisyncoccia; order Moranbacterales; family UBA1568; genus UBA1568. The sequence goes on from CAYLJX010000002.1 coordinate 91,685, forward strand.
CGTCTTGCCGAGAGTGACATCGAGACTCACCAGGGCGTCGGAGGTGGTGATCTTCTGGAGGAGGGTGCGCTGCAGACCGTAGCCGAAGGAGACGAGAAAGACGATGGCGGCGATACCGACACTCATGCCGAGAATGGTAAGCAGGGTCCGCATGGTGCGGGCCTTGAACATTCGGAGAGATAATTTGAGAATATCTAAGAAGCGCATGGACAGGGGTTAGGGTTTAGCTATATTTCAAAAGCATGACGATTTCTATTTCTCGGACGACTTTTTCCGTGGTGGTCTTGTGGAGGCCGACGCCGCCCTGGGCGAGGCTCTGGTCGAGGCGCTTCTGGAGTTCGATCTGGCCGATCTGGTTCTCCAGACGGCGTTTGAGGACGGCCTGGAAACGGAGCTGTTGTTCTTGGGAGAGCGTGAGATGGAATGTCTCGGCGAGGTAGGTGGAGAAATCGAGCGGCGCGGTCTCTGGAGAGGTCTTGATGCTTTGGGAGATGCCGAGAATCTGGCTCACGCGCGTCGCGAACGAGTGCGCGCGCAGCCTGTTCCAGCCGGCACCGCCGTCGTCGAGATCGAGGTCGAGACGTTCCCCCAGGGTCTCCGTGTCGATGTTCCGGAAGAGGACCTCCTTGAGGAAGGCTTCGGCCATGCTGACCTGTTCGTCGTTCAGTTGTGAGAGGAGGTGGGAGAGGAGCTGCTTGGCCTTGAAAGGAACGAGCAGCACGTCGACCTGCTGCGGGAGGAGGCTCTTGAAGGAAGCCATGAGCATCTTGAGTTCGAGGGACTGCGGTGTCTCTTCCGTCTCCGAGATGAGCTGCTTGGCCGGGGCGATGGGACGCTTCTCCTTGTGGACCTCTTCCTTGATGATGCGGCCGTCCTTCATGTGGATGACGCGGTCGGCATAGACGAGGTGCTCGGGGTTGTGCGTCACCATGATGATGGTCTTCTTGTCGACCTCGTTCAGTTCCTTCAAGATCTTGAGCACGTTCTCGGCGCTCTCGGAGTCGAGGTTTCCCACCGGCTCGTCGGCGAGGATGATGTCGGGGTTGTTGACGAGCGAGCGGGCGATGGCGACGCGCTGCTTCTGTCCGCCGGAGAGCTGGTTGGGGAACTTGTCCGCCTGCTCGACGATGCCGAACCGCCGCAGGAGCGAGACACCGTCCTTGCGGCGTTCCCGCGGAGGCTCGCCACGGAAGACCTTGGGCAGGCAGACGTTGTCGAGGATGTCGAGCGAGGAGATGAGATAGAAGGCCTGGAAGATCATGCCGATCCCGGTCTGATGAAGCTCCAGTTCTTCGGCGCGCGTCATCTGGGACATGGCCTTGCCGCGGATGGAGACGTCGCCGTAGGTGGCCTTCTGCAGGCCGGAGATGGAATAGAGCAGGGTGGACTTGCCGCAGCCGGACGGACCGAAGATGATCACGTACTCGTGCGGGTAGATGGTGAGGTTGGTTTCCTCCAGGGCGCGCATCTCGTTGGATTTCCCCTGGTTGTAGATGATGCGCAGTTTGTCGATGGTGATGATCGGATCCATGTTTCTCTGTTGGTTTTGTTTTTCCATCATAGCATATTTTCGTTGCTCCTTGGCGGTTTTTGGGGTAGTATGAGAACTGACAAACGTCAGTGTTCGCCTATGTCGTCGAAACTTCTCTGGACCATCTTTTTACTTGGGATCGTCGAGGCCATCATCCTGACGCTCGTGGCCATTTGGTTTTTTCGCTCATATTCTTAAAGGTATGGTAACAGCCCTTCTTCGGCGTATCGATCCGGTAGTGGTCTGGGGGTTTCGTCTCCATGACGTCCTTTCCGGATTTTTGGCGAGACATCTCTTCGGCGTAAAGCGGACAATTCTTGTGGTCGCACATCTCTCGCTTTTCGGATTTTTCTTTCCGGAACTGCGCAAGGATTTCGGCGAGACATCAGCCCATGTGCTCCTGGTCATTCTGTTTCTCAGTCCCTTGTCCAAGATTTTCCGGACGAAGCTCCTCCTTCAGATGATGAGTCTGCGCCGGGAGCTCGGCATCCTCATGGCCTACCTCGCGACGGTGCACGGTCTCGGTTTCATGCTCGATCCGCAGTTCGTGGCGGCGGTCTCAGAGATGCCTTCCCAGCCGCTCTTTCTCGTCTTCGGTTTCTCCGCGTATGTCCTCACGTTGCCGCTTCTCCTGACGTCCAACAATCTGGCGCAGAAGTACATGGGTGGGAAGAAGTGGAAGCTCCTGCACCGCCTCGTCTATCTTGTCTTCATCTTCGCGGTGCTCCACCGGATGATGGTCAAGGGAGCGGATACCTCGGCGGTCGTCCAGTCGGTGATCCTGGTGTCGGCCTATGTCCTCGCCAAGCTCCTCGCGTGGAAGAATTTCCTTCCGCCTCTGGTGACGGGGATCGAGCACGTGGCCAGAAGGTACCGGGAGTATCTCCAACAACAAAAAGCAGCCGTTCAACCGCAAAACATATGACAAAATATCTTTTCTCGTTCGGTGTCGTTTTTCTCAGTCTTTTTTCATTCGTATCGGCGGTTCCGGTACAGGCGACGGAGCAGGTCTCGGCCAAAGTCCTGATCGAGGTCTTTGAACGGCAGGACTGCGCCCACTGCCAGGCGGAGCGGGAGTATCTGAAGGCGCTCCAGGAAGAGAGAAGCGATATCGAGGTGCGGCTCATCGACATCCAGAGCGAGGAAGGGAAAGAACTCTTCGATCGGTTCACTGCCGCGCAGAAACTCTCCAAGGCGACGCCTATCACGGTGATCGGCGCGTCGGTGCTCCAGGGGTTCGATTCGGAACGGACGACCGGCAAGCGCATCGAGACGCTTATCGAAGCGAACAAAGGGAGGGAACCGATCGGCATCCAGGGTATCATCGAAGGAAAAGCGGGGGATGTGGAGCGGACGACCGGTGCGGTCTGCGACAGTGAGACCGGTATCTGCTCGATGCCACAGGAGGAACCGCTCCTCGTCACCATTCCCTTCACGGGCAAGACGATCGATGTCACCGAGTATTCGCTCCCGGTGCTCGCAAGTGTCCTTGGTCTCATCGACGGGTTCAATCCCTGTGCCATGTGGGTCCTCGTGACCTTCCTCATCGTCCTCGTCCAGATGGGATCGCGGGACCGGATGTGGACGGTGGCGGGACTCTTCATCCTGGCCGAGGCCATCATGTACTACCTTATCCTCAACGTCTGGTTCACGACGTGGGACTTCGTGGGACTGGACCGCTTCGTGACGCCTATCGTGGGGCTCGTGTCGGTCGGCGGCGGACTGTTCTTTCTCTATGAGTGGTACCACTCGGACGGGACGTGTCAGGTGGTCGACCTTGAGGGCCGGGCCAAGATCTCTGGCCGCATCAAAAAGCTCGCGAGCGAACCCTTCACCTGGCTCACGGCCGCCGGCGTCGTCGCGCTCGCCTTCTCGGTCAACGTCATCGAGTTCGCCTGCTCCATCGGCATCCCGCAGGCCTTCACCAAGATCATCGAAATGAACGACCTCGGCTTCCTTCAGACCCAAGGACTGATGGCGTCCTACATCTTCTTCTATATGATCGACGACTTCCTCGTCTTCGGTCTGGCCCTGTGGGGTTTCGAGAAACTCCACCTTACCCAGACCTATTCCAAGTGGTCCAACCTGATAGGTGGCATCCTCATGCTCATCCTCGGCTATCTCCTCGTCTTCCACCCCGAAGTACTTCGTCTTTTCTAGTATTCCTGCCTGTTTGAGCCGTTTTTCGTTTGCTGGTATACTTATGTAAGTGTAATTCAGTGTAATTTCGTTAAATCAAAACCGTATGGAAAATATGGAAAAAAACGAAGGAGTTTCCCCGATGACGGAAGCAGGATCGACCGGCCTCGCAGTGAGCAAGGACGCGCTTTTGGTGGCGGGAGCGATCGTGCTCGGCAGTCTCATCGTCGCCGGCGCGATGTTTGCGGCGGGCGGCAAGAGCGTCGCCACGGCGCCTGCAGCTGACCAGGGAGCCGTCGCGGCGCAGGACAATCAGGCAGTGGAAGACACCAATGCCACGACCACGATCGACGACGATCCGGTCATGGGCGACAGGAAGAAGGCCAAGGTGGCGATCGTCGAATTCAGCGACCTGGAATGTCCCTACTGCAAGCGCTTCCATGAGCAGACCTACGACCAGCTCGTCAAGGAATACGTGACCAGCGGCAAGGCGGTCCTCGTGGCGCGCGATTTCCCATTGTCCTTCCATGATCCGAACGCGACCAAGGAAGCGGCCCTCGCGGAATGTGTCGGCAAGGAGAAGGGCGACAAGGCCTACTTTGATTTCTCCCAGTCCGTCTATCTCAACACCCAGGCCAACGGCAATGGTCTGCCCGAAGGCAAGCTCGCCGAACTCCTGAAGAAAGTCGGTGCCAATGCTGCGACGGTCAATGCCTGCGCGGAGAGCGAGGCGGCCAAGCAGGAGATCGCCAAGGATCTGGCCGACGGACAGAAGGCCGGCGTCCAGGGGACTCCGAGTTTCATCATCGGCAAGATCGATGACAAGGGTGTCGTGACCGGAGAACGTGTCGTCGGCGCGGTTCCGTTCGATACGCTCAAGACGACCATCGACAAGTATCTCCAGTAGGCGTGAGCGGGCTGTCTTCTGCATTGCGGCAGTGGCGGCGGGAACAGGCCCGTATCGAGGGCGTGGAAGAATACCGCGTCCTGCCCAACGCGACGCTCGAGGCTTTGGTCGGGGCGTTGCCTCGGACCAAGGACGAACTCTGCGCCATCAAGGGCATCAAGGAAGCCAAGTACCGGAAGTATGGGAAGGCTCTGCTCGGCATGGTGAAGGAATACGCTGAAAGCTCTCTTTCGGATATGGTTGAGGAATCTGCTTCTTTGGAAGCGGATTCCTTTTCGTTTGAGGGAGTGAAGGACGGGATTTCAGATGTTTCATCCGAGGCTGTTTCGGATCAACCGCTGCCTGTCTCCCGGTTCCTCGATGGACTGAACATCGAGCTCTCCGGTATGGCGGCCCGGGTACAGGGTGAGGTATCGAGCGTCGACGTGCGCGAGCGAGTCGTCTATTTCACGCTCAAGGACACGGAGGACGAGAGTACGCTCAATTGTCTCATTTTCCGCTACCAGTACGAAATTTCCGGCGTGGCGCTCGCCATCGGTGACGAGGTCATCGTCGAAGGCGTGCCGGAGATCTACAAACCCTCCGGACGTCTCAGTCTTAAGGTGGGTGTCATCGAGCTCTTCGGCGAGGGTGCGCTCAAGAAAGCCTACGAGGAACTTAGGAAAAAACTGGAAACCGAAGGATTATTCGCACCGGAACGGAAGAAGGTGCTCCCGAAGTTTCCTGAACGTATCGCCCTCATCACGTCCGAGCAGGGCGCGGCCATCGGTGACTTCACCATGAACCTTGGTCAGCAGGGACTGAAAGTGGATTTCTATCCCGTTTCCGTCGAAGGAAAGAAGGCGGTCTTTGAGATCATCGAGGCGCTCAAGTATTTCAACCAGAGAGCGAACGACTATGACGTGCTCGTCCTCATCCGAGGCGGGGGCAGTCTGGAGAGTCTGCAGGCTTTCAACAACGAGGCGCTGACGCGGGAAGTCGCCGCGTGTGAGATCCCGACGCTGCTTGGCGTTGGACACGAGAAGGACATCACGCTTGCGGCGCTCGTCGCCGATGTGATGGTGTCCACTCCGACGGCCGCCGCGAGGACGCTCCGCGAGCCGTGGGAGGCAGCCCGGGGACTCGTGGAACATTTTCGCTACCAGCTTCCCACGCTCTTTCGGGAACGGCTCTCCGATACGCGCCACGATCTCGAGTGGAAGAGCGAGACCCTTCTCTCGAAACTCGGAATCTTTATCGAACGGGCACGGTCCCTGGAACAGGACATCACCGAACGGCTCACGTTGCTTCGTTCCCTTGTGCGGGAACAACTTTCCAATCTCGACCGAAACCGGAGCGATCTGGTGCAGGGCTTCACGGGACTTCTGGCACGGGTTTCGGAGCGGTTTTCCCATACGGAAGAACGCCTGCATCAGTACGACCCGAGAGCGGTGCTCCGGCTAGGGTACAGTCTGGTACGAAGCGGCGGCAAGGTGATGAGAAGCATTACCCAGACGGCGGTCGGTGATATACTGGACATACAGCTCAGTGACGGACGGTTGGAAACGAAAGTGGAAAAGATTTCAAAGTAAGTAACCGCAAAGACTATGTCAAAAATCAATCTCGGCGAATCGCTCAAAAAGGTGCAGGACATCATTCGCTGGTTTGACAACCAGGAGGAAGTCGATGTCGAGCAGGGGCTCGCGAAGATCAAGGAGGGTGCCGAGCTCATCAAAGTAAGCCGCACCCGTCTCAAGGAGATCGAGAACGAGTTCGAGACGGTAAAAAAGGAACTGGAGAAGGAAGCGTGATATAATCGAGAGAAGGTAAAAACAAAAATAGGAGGGATGAGACATTTTTCAGAAGATATTTCCATCGTTCTGGGCGGCGCGGCCGGCCAGGGTGTGCAGACCGTCGAGGCGCTCCTGGTGCAGGTCCTCAATCGTGAAGGCTACAACGTCTTCGCGAGCAAGGAGTACATGTCGCGTATCCGTGGCGGCAGTAATTCGACCGAGATCCGCTTGACCAACAAGAAGCGATCGGCCTTCGTCCGGCGTATCGATCTCCTGTTTGTCATGGACAAGGACGTGCTGGAGCACCTCGCGGACCGTATCACGCCGGAGACGATCCTCCTCGGCGAACGGGAGAAGGTCTGCGGGACGAGCTGCCGCGTCATCGATATTCCTTTTACGCGCTTTGCGAACGAGCTCGGCAATCCCATTTTCACGAGTACGGTGGCGGTGGGCGTAGCACTCGGTATCCTGGGAGCCGACAAAGAAGTCTTTTCGGAATATTTGAAAGAACACTTCGCCCGCAAGGGAGAAGACATCGTGAAAAAGAATCTCGAAGCTGCCGAAAAAGGCTACCTCTTCGGCAAGCACCTGGCTTTTGATGAAGGCATCGAGGTGGTGCTCGCCAAGAACGAACTGGTAAAGGATGAACTTCTCCTCGACGGATCGGAAGCGACGGGACTCGGTATTCTCGCGGCCGGCTGCAACTATATCTCCTCGTATCCCATGTCGCCCGGTACCTCGATCCTGACCTTTCTCGCGGGGCATGGTAGGGACTTTGGCGTAGTCGTCGATCAGGCCGAGGACGAGATCGCCGCGATCAATCAGGGAGTGGGAGCGTGGTACGCCGGAGCGCGGGCCATCGTGACGACCTCGGGCGGTGGCTTCGACCTCATGACGGAAGGAGTGAGTCTCTCCGGGATGCTCGAGACGCCGATCGTCGTCCATATCGGGCAGCGGCCGGGGCCGGCGACGGGGCTGCCGACGCGCACCGAACAGGCCGATCTCAATCTCGCGCTCTATGCCGGACACGGCGAGTTTCCGCGCGCCATCTTTGCCCCCGGGACACCCGAAGAGGCGTACAGTGTCGCGCAGCACGCCTTCCGTATCGCGGACAAGTATCAGGTCCCGGTGTTTCTTCTGACCGATCAGTATTTCCTCGATTCCATCACGAGTCTCCCGCAGGAAAAGCTCCAGACTGTTCCGCAAGAATCGTTCATCGTGAAAACCAAGGAGGACTACCGGCGGTATGCGCTTACGGAAAATGGTGTGTCACCGCGTGGCGTGCCGGGATACGGCGAGGGACTGGTCGGTGTCGACAGCGACGAGCATGACGAGGAAGCGCACATCACTGAGAGCGCGGCGGTGCGTGTCGCCCAGCACGAGAAGCGTCTCAAGAAACTCGGGGGTATCCGTGAGGAAGCGCTTCTGCCGACAGTGATCGGCGATATCAAGGAAGCCGAAACGGTGGTCGTCACGTGGGGATCCAACCGCGGTGTCATCGAAGAGGCGTTGGAGAAGGTGGGCGACAAGAGTGTCGCGGCCCTTCACTTCGCGCAGGTTTATCCGCTTCCGGAGGGCGCCAAGAAGTTTTTCCGCGGGAAGAAAACGATCGTTATGGAAAACAACGCTTCGGGACAGTTCGCGAACCTTCTGAAGCAGGAATACGGTATCAAGGTTTCCGAAAACATCCTGAAGTACGACGGCAATCCGTTTTGTGTGGAGGAAGTAGTGGAAAGGTTGAAGACAAAACTATGATCGACAAGAAACTGTACGACATGCCTCACAAGACGGACATCGCGTGGTGTCCGGGCTGCGGCAATTTCCCCATTTTGAACATCGTCAAGATGGCGCTCGCGGAGCTCGACATCTATCCGCAACAGGCGGTGATCTGCTCCGGTATCGGTCAGGCCGCCAAGGCCCCGCACTACCTGCGTGTCAACTACTTCAACGGTCTGCACGGCCGGGCGCTGCCGCCGGCGACCGCCATCAAGATCGCGAGTCCTGGACTCACCGTGATCGCCGAATCGGGAGACGGCGACACCTACGGCGAGGGAGGCAATCACTTCATGCATACGATCCGGCGCAATCCGGACATCACCAACATCGTCCATGACAACATGATCTACGGTCTCACCAAGGGGCAGGCCTCACCCACGACCGAGAAGGGGATGAAGACGCCGATCCAGACGGAAGGTGTCGTGCTCGAACCGTTCAATCCGCTTGCCGTCGCCCTCTCGCTCGACGCGACATTCGTGGCCCGCGCCTTCGCCGGCGATGTCATGCAGACGAAAGAAATCATAAAACAAGCGATTCAACACAAAGGCTATGCCCTCGTCGATGTCTTTCAGCCGTGCGTCGTTTTCAACAAGCAGAACACCTACCAGTGGTTCAAGGAACACACCTACTATCTCGGCGAGGATCACGACAAGGAAGACAAGATGGGTGCACTCGGGAACGCCCTGGACTCCGAAAAACTCGCCCTCGGTGTCATCTACCAGCGCGTCGGCAAGCCGACATACGAGACCCTTGTCAGGAAAGGCATTGACCCGATGTACGAAATGAAACCGAACAAAAAGGCTCTCGAAAAACTTATCTCAACATTCAGGTAACCCTGAATCTATCGAAGTGTCATCCCGAACTTGTTTCGGAATCTAAAACCCCGATTTTGATCGGGGTTTTCTAATCGAGGCCGAGCTGGATCCTGGATTCTTCGGACATTTTTTCGACGGTCCAGGGCGGATCGAAGGTAAGGTCGACCTTGACCTCATTGATTTCTGGTACCTCCATCAACCGGTCCTCGATCTCCTTTTGGATGGTACCGAAGAGGGGGCAGCCGATGGTGGTTAAGGTCATCGTGATCGTGCAGACACCTTCACGGGAGACGGTGATATCATACACGAGCCCGAGGTCCCATATGGACACGCCGAGCTCGGGATCCAGGACCTTTTTGAGCTGCTCTTGGACGGCGATTTTCAGATTTTTCGAGGATTTTTGAGGCATAAAACCGATGTGTCAGATAGGTATTATGTATCATGTATTACGTATCATGTATAGGGATCCATACATGCGGGCTAAAGAAAATCCCCGGCCGGGGATTTTCTTACATGATACATGATACGAAATACCAGATACTATTCCGGGAAGATCACTTTCCCCGTCTCGTCCTTGACGATGATGGCGGCGACGGGGCAGGCGCGGGCGGCATTGAGGATATCGTCCTGACTGTCCTGATCGGCCGTGGCGAGGACGGCGGCCTTGCCGGTGTCGTCGAGGGCGAAGGTGCTCGCGGCCATGGCGGTACAGGGGGCGGCGCCGATGCAGACGTTATGGTCGACTTCAATCGTCCAACCGTTCGCGAGTTTGACCGGACCGGCGGGTTTGCTTTCATCCTTCCACTGAGACATAGTTTCGTTTATTAATTGTTTATGATACTTATCTGTATATTCTTACAGAAGATTTTTCCTTTCCATTCCCTTTCCTTCCGTCGAACATTTCCGACTCGCTTCGTCGAACGGGGAGCTGTCCTGTCGAGACCATCCGTCACGCTCGACCGTTACCGACACGCTCATCGCAAATGTGACCGCCGTCAGCCGGAGAACGGAAATGAAAAATCTTCTCTCAGAATTATTCTTTCCGCAAAGCTTTCTTCAGCGTCTCGAGCGAGAGGAGGCCGCACTTGAGCCGGGCAGGCGAGAGCGTGACGCCGAGGAGCTCGAGGACATCCTTTGGCTCCAGTGATAGCGCTTCGGCGACCGGTTTTCCCTTCACATGTTCCGTGAGGAGCGAGGCGGAAGCCTGCGAGATGGCGCAACCGGAACCTCTGAATCGCACGTCCTCTATGATATCATTTTTTAGGTTTACGTCCATCGCGAGGCGGTCGCCGCAGGTGGGATTGAGGGCTTCGGCATGATGCGTGGCAGAGGGAAGTTCGCCCTGGTTGCGGGGATTGCGGTAGTGATCGAGGATGAGGTCGTGGTAAAGGCTCATGTATGTTATTTATTGCTCGGTTAACGTGTTAACGGGCTAACGAGTTAAGAATCCAACCCGTTAACTCGTGAACTCGTTAACTGAACAGCTGCCTGATTTTTTTTAATTCTTCAACAAACTTCTCTACATCCTTTTCGTCATTATAAACGGAGAACGAAATTCGTGTCGTGGCATTGAGATCGAGTGCGCGGTGCAGCGGTGCGGCGCAGTGTTCTCCTGCGCGGACACAGATACCGTTTTCACCGAGGAGGTGCGCGATGTCGTGGGGGTGCAGACCTTCAAGGGTAAAGGCGATGATGCCGCCGCGTCGCTTCGGATCACGGGGTCCGAGGATGCGGATGTCGTCGCCGAACGTTTCTTCGAGACGGTGCAGAGCGTACTCCGTGAGACGGATCTCGTGGGAGCGGATATTTTCGATCCCGATGCTTTGTACGAAATCGAGAGCGGCGCCGAGTGCGATGATCCCGCCGATATTGGGAGTGCCGGCCTCGAAACGATGGGGGATGTCCTTGTACGTGGGGTGCGCGGCACAGCTGTCGAGTACCATGCCGCCGCCAAATGTGACGGGAGAGAGGGTTTCAAAGATTTCTTTCTTCCCGTACAGGACGCCGATACCGGTCGGTCCGAAACACTTGTGGGCGGAAAAAGAGACGAAGTCCGCATCCCACTCGGAGACATCGACGGACTGATGACCGATAGCCTGCGCGGCATCGACGAGGACGAGAGTGTCAGGATTGATACCTTTGACGATCTGAACGATCTCTTTGACTGTGTTGATTGTCCCGAGGACATTGGAAACAGCAGAGATCGAGACGGCTTTGGTGTGTTCGTCGACGGACTCCCGAAACATATCGAGATCGAGAGTGCCCTCGTCCGTGAGAGGAATAGTGCGAAGCGTCGCGTGCTGTTTCAACGCAAGTTCCTTCCAGGGGAGAAGATTGGAATGATGCTCCATCTCCGTCACGACGATGTTGTCCGACGGTTTGACGCGGTCCGCGAGAAGTTGTGCGACGAGGTTGATCGAAGCGGTCGTGCCGGACGTGAAGACGATTTCTTTGGATTCTCTCGCGCCGATGAATGAGGCAGCATTCTCACGCACTGCTTCAAATTTTTCCGTCGCCGTCTCGGCCAGGGGATAGAGTCCCCGGGTGATGTTGGCCGAGTACTGTTCGTAATACGCCCTCTCCGCATCGATGACCGCCTGCGGTTTCAAGGCTGTCGCAGCCGAATCCAGGTACGTCAAATCAGGATGGTGTCGGAAGATGGGAAAAAATTGTTTGAGAGTCTGTGGATCGAGCATACTTCAAAAGGTGAGTTTTAATTTTTCTACTCCTAAGTTTTCCATTTTCTCCAGAGCGTCGTTGAAGAAGCCTTGGACGAGGAGCTCCCTGGCTTGTTCGGGGGAAAGGCCGCGGGAGGCGGCGAAGAAGAGAGCTTCAGGATTGAGGGGACTGGTCGTGGCGGCATGGCGGCATGAGACGTCGTCGGCGAGAATCTCGAGGGCCGGTTTAGCGAAGGCTCTTGCCTGCGGAGAGAGAAGAAGCGCGCGGCTTTCCTGGGAAGCGTCGGCACCATGAGCCGATTTTTCGATACGGATCAATCCTTCGTAGGTGAATTCCGCCTTGTCTGAGAGAGCGCTTTTGACGAGGGCAGAGGAAACAGTATCAGGGGCGGAGTGCTTCTGTGTGATACGAAGCGTCACCTGGTCGTTCCTTTGTCCGACAAAGAAGGCGAAGACATGCGCCTCGGCTCCGGTTCCCGCGAGCTCGAACGTGAGCTCTCCGGAACGGTTTTGCATGAAGAACACGCACCGCTCGCCTTTCTCTAAGCGGTAAGTGCTTTGCGTATCATTTGTGATATTAATGAATTTCATAATTCAAAATTCAAAATGCAAAAGTCAAAATTTCAATGCAAAAGTAAAAAGCTTTCCGTCATTTTGAATTTTTACTTGTACTTTTGACATTTGACTTTTAACTTTTTACCCTACAGATCCTTCCATCTCCATGTTGATCAACCGGTTCAATTCGATGGAGTATTCAAGGGGGATTTCCTTGACTATGGGGTCGATGAAACCGTTGACGAGGAGTCCCTCGGCGTCTTCTTTTTTGATGCCGCGCGAGGCGAGATAGAAGAGGGTTTCCTCGCCGATGCGCTCCACGGTGGCTTCGTGTTCGACCACCGCGTCGGCAGTCTTCACGTTCATCGTCGGGTACGTGTCGGAGCGGGAATGTTCGTCGAGGAGGAGCGCGTCGCAGACGACTGACGACTTGGCGCCTGTGGCGCTCTCGGCGATGTGGACGAGACCGCGGTAGGAGGAGCGGCCGCCGTCCTTGGAGATGGATTTGGAAACGACGCGAGACGTCGTGTCGGGGGCGAGGTGGACCATCTTGGCACCGGTGTCCTGGTGCTGGTCTTTGCCGGCATAGGCGATGGAGAGGACCTCGCCTCGTGCTCCGCGGCCGGCGAGGTAGACGGCCGGGTACTTCATGGTGACGCCGGAGCCGATGTTGCAGTCCACCCACTCCATGACGGCGTTTTCCTCGGCGCGGGCACGCTTGGTCACGAGGTTGTAGATATTTTTGCTCCAGTTCTGGACGGTGGTGTAGCGGACACGGGCATTTTTCTTGACGAAGATCTCCACCACGGCGGAATGGAGCGAACTCGTGCGGTAGATGGGCGCGGTGCAGCCCTCGATGTAGTGCACGAAAGACCCTTCCTCGGCGATGATGAGGGTGCGCTCGAACTGGCCGAAGGCTTCGGCGTTGATGCGGAAATACGCCTGGAGCGGGAGCGTGACATGGACGCCCTTCGGGACATAGACGAATGAGCCGCCCGACCAGACGGCGGAATTGAGCGCGGCGAACTTGTTGTCGTGGGGCGGGATGAGTGTGCCGAAATATTCCTTGACGATCTCGGGATATTTTCTGACGGCCGTGTCCATGTCGCAGAAGATGACGCCCTGTCTTTCGAGTTCGCGGTTGACGCTCTCGTAGACGACCTCCGACTCGTACTGGGCCGAGACGCCGGCGAGGAATTTCTTTTCCGCCTCGGGGACGCCGATGCGGTCGTAGGTCTCCTTGATCTCTTGGGGCAGATCGTCCCAGGATTGCGATTGCCTGTCGGTGGCCTTGAGGTAGTAGGTGATAGCGTCAAAGTCGATCGCGGAGAGGTCGGCGCCCCAGGCCGGCATCGGTTTCTCCCGGAAGATCCCGTGCGCGCGCAGACGGAAGTCGCGCATCCATTGCGCTTCGCCTTTGACGCGGGAAATCTCCCCGACGACGGCCTCGTTCAAACCAGTCCCGGTCTTGTGAACGGACGTTTCGGGCATAGCGAAACCGTAGCGGTAGTCAGAATCTATCGGATTTTGATTCTTCTTCGACATGGGTCAGATGTTTTCAAATCCCTTTTCCTCAATCTTCTTCGCGAGAGCCTTCTTGCCTGTCGCGACGAGGCGACCGTCTTTCATGACAAGCACTTCCTGCGGTTCGATATATCTGATGAGACGGGCGGAGTGCGTGATAAAGACGAGCGTCGAGGTTTTCGGGAGATGACTCCTCAGGAATTTCGAGATGGTCTTGAGCGCGTCTACGTCGACACCGGTGTCGATCTCGTCAAAGAGCGCGAAACGTGGCTGGAGCAGGGCGGCCTGCAGGGCCTCGAGTTTCTTTTTCTCACCGCCGGAGAAACCGTCGTTCAACGATCTCTTGAGGAGTTCGTCCTTGATATGCAGTTCTTTGGCGTATTCCTTCACCTGTTTGTGGAGCGTGAGGGGATCCATCTGTTTCTCCAGGGCGAGGCGCAGGAGCTCGAGGACGGTCACGCCGGGGAGGGTCATCGGTGTCTGGAATGAGAGAAAGATTCCGAGCCTGGCGCGCTTGTCGGGAGAGAGAGTCTTGATATTCCCACCTCTTCGGCAGGCAGGCTTCTCATCGACCAGGATCTTGCTGTTACGAGAAAGCGAAAGGGCCGGGTGTCCCATGAGAGCGCTCGCGAGGGTCGATTTGCCGGAGCCGTTGGGACCCATCAGGGCATAGGTGTGCCCTGCCTTGAACTCGAACGAGATATCGTCGAGGATCTTTTTTTCTTTTTCTCCTTGGATGGAGACGGAGAGATTCTTGATGGAGAGCATAGTGTTATCTGTTGCTGGATCGTACGAGCTGTCCGATGGATACTTTCGAAAGCGATTTTTCTATTTCCTGTTCCAGGACACGCAGCACTTCGTTCGTCTGGCAGTGGCTTACCTGGAAGCAGGGGAGCATACCTTTCTTGGGTGCGGCGAAGGTCTTGATGGGACCGTCGAGGGTGCGCACGATATCCCAGGCGGAAATCTCTTCTTTCCGGTGGGCGAGAACATAGCCTCCCGCCGTTCCTTTCCGGGCCTCGACAATACCGGCGCGGCGCAGGTCCTGGAGAATCTTTTCGAGGTAATCCTCCGGCAGACCCTCTCGTTCGGCGAGGGTATGGATCGAGAGCGCCTCATCCTCCTGGGCGAGCGCGAGTACCGCCCTGAGGCCGTAATAAGCTTTTTTTGAAACCTTCATATTTTGACAGGCTCAGTATAAATATAAATCGGACTAATTTAGTCTGATTTTACGATAAAAGGATTGTATTGTCAACAGACAGGCTATTTGATAGAAAGGAAGCATTGTCGTTCTGACAGCCCCCTTAACAATCAGTCGGAGGATTTCATGGATACCTCGGGTTTTGACGTTATCGTTTCCAGTCCGGGGTGTTTGCTTCGGGACTTGGGTATTTTGCAAGTGGCGGCCTTCCCTCTAATGAAGGAATGCCCCGACTTTCTTCGGATTGATGAAGTGGACGAGTACATCCGCGAGCACGGGAGCGCCTATCTCTTCCGGCCCAAACAGGATGAAGATAACAATCCCGACTTCGGTCGATTCTGCCTTCTCGATCGCGAAACCGGCAAGTCTTACGACAGTATCCGGGTCGATTTCCGGGACAGACGCTTTTTCGTGGCCTTGCAGGACAAGGATGGATGGTGGTCTTATTGGCGTCCGCAGGAGCTTCGCGAGAAGAATCTTCTCTCTATTCCTCCTTGAAACATCTCCTTGGTGGTAGTGGTTCCCCTCGAAAAGTTCTGGCAGCGTCCGGAATCCTCGAGGGGTTCTTTTTTTTGAAAAAGTTGCCTCGTTTGGTTTTTTTCGCTAGGCTTGGATGGATCTATGGAGAACAACAGACCGTTTTTGGGATTCTGGGAAACGCTGCCGAAGCCGTTTTTCGTTTTGGCGCCGATGGCCAATGTCACGGACGTCGTGTTTCGCCGTATCATTGCAAAATACGGTAAGCCGGATGTGACGTGGACGGAGTTCGTCTCGGCGGACGGACTCTGTCACCCGGAAGGGCGGCAGGCGCTGCTCCGGGACCTTTTGTTTACCGAAGGCGAGCGGCCGGTCGTGGCGCAGCTCTTCACCGCGCATCCGGAGAAGATGTACGAGGCAGCGAAGCTCGTCGCAGAGCTCGGGTTCGACGGAGTCGATATCAACATGGGCTGTCCGGACAAGAACGTGATGAAACAAGGAGCAGGTGCATCGTGCATGAAGGATCCTGTCCTTGCACAGAAACTTATCGTTTCCGCGCGCGAGGGTGTCGAGGCGAGTGGCAGGATGATTCCTGTGTCTGTCAAAACCCGTCTCGGTTTCAATCAGGATGAATTGGAAACGTGGCTGCCGAAACTCCTCGAGGTGAAGCCGGCGGTCATCACGCTCCATGCCCGGACAAAGAAAGAGATGTCCAAAGTGCCGGCACGATGGGAGCGGGTGAAGCGCGCGGTGGAAATCGCACATGGATCAGGGACACTCATCATCGGAAACGGCGACGCGCGGGACCTCGCTGATGCCCGGAAAAAGATCGAGGAAACCGGAGCGGACGGCGTGATGCTTGGACGGGCGATCTTTGGCAATCCATGGCTCTTTGATAAAGACAAGGGAAACGTGACGGTCCGGGAGAAACTGGAAGCAGCCGTCGAACATACGAAGCTTTTTGAGGAGGTCTGGGGAAATACGAAGAGCTTCGAGCTCATGAAAAAACACTACCAGGCCTACGTGAATCATTTTCCCTTGGCCAAGGAACTGCGTGTGGAACTCATGGCATGCCATAGCGCGGCGGACGTGGAGCGGGTCATCGCTTCGTTTCTCAAGAACCATCCAGAGATTGCCGGACTACTCGTTCAGCTTGGTCAGTAGGCGGTGAGAAGCATGATACAATGGACGAAGGTATCTATGACCATGTCTCGTGCAAGAAGACGATTCCGCAGGCTCGCCCGACTTCATTTCTGGGTGATGTTTTTTATGTTCGTTTCGTATTTGGGCCTAGGCTTTTCGCTCGGTCCGGAATTTCTCGTTTCCGATACGCTCAAGAAGATCCATGTCCTGGCCGACGATATCATCACGGTGACGGCTGTCGTGCTGGGTCCGCCGGAAAAACCGATCGTGACCGCGACTCCGGTATGTGTCTCCGGGTCGCCGCGCATCAGTCTCGACTGGGCGGATGATGATGCGACCGATACGTGGGATATCGACCGGGACAGCTCGCCACTCACGACCGGTCTCGCGGTCTCCCAATATTCGGATACCGCCGTCGTAACGGGCAATACCTATGGCTACGTCGTGACGGCCTATGGGCCGATGGCACCTGGAAGCGCCGTCTCCGATCCGGTGAGCGCAACCGCTCCGGATTGTCCGGTACTGCCACCGGCCACAGTTACCATCCAAACGCTTGCTGGGACGAATGTGACGACGGATCGCGACGATATCCGGTTTGCCGAACGCCGGCCAGAGCTCACCGGTGTCGCGAATATCGCGGACGCCATCATCGATATCTCCGTGACCAACCCGACCATCCAGGCACGTATCACGGCGAACAGCAACGGATATTTTTTCTGGACTCCGCCGGTCAAACTGGATACCGGTAACCACTCCCTTTCCGTGACGGTGACGGATCCCGGCGACAGCAGCCGTACGGCGACGGACAGTCTCACGTTCCATATCGAGGATGAGGAAGAAGAGGATGGCGATGAAGATGAAGACGAGGAAGACCGGAAGGGAGCGGTAGTCGCGGGGATTCCTCCCAGGGGGCCACTACCGAATTTCTTCGTCCGTCTCAACAGTGTCGACGGAGCGGCTTTCACCGGGGATGTCATCGATGTGGCGGCGATCAGTCTCGAGGGGAGATTCCCGACAGGGACGGAGATCCGGTTTTTTCTCGTGAACAGGAAAGGTGAAGAGGTGCTTCGTCTGGGGACTGTCGATGATGCTGGCGGCCGATCGGAGGTGCACATGAGCAAAGAACTCCCGCTCAGTCTCGAGCCCGGAGCGTACACGGTGCGGGTAGATGCTTTTCTCGGTGGGACGGTCGTGAGTCGGGAGGTGGCGCTCATGGTCCGCGCTTTGCCGCTCATCCGCCTCGGGGAGGGAAATGAGATCACCTATCAGGAAGTGGCGAGTTTCGTAGGGACAGCCTTCTATCTCCTCCTCTTCCTGTTCCTGATACTTCTTCTTTTGTTCGTCCGGGAGTACGGTCTCTATCTGCGTTCCCTTCGTCATATCACGGAACGGAATCTCATGGGTCTGGGGTTCTTCGGGTCAGGAAAGGGGGTGAAATCATGAACATGGATACTCTTCTCTTCAGTCTGGCGGCGTTTACGATCGCTTCGTACGGCGTGTCGCTCGTGTATACGGTCGGCATCGTGTGGCGTGTCGAGATGGAACTCGATCTCGCGTACAAGTTTCTGGCCACGGCGGTCTTTTTCCTTCTTGCGGCGGAGATCCTCAATGTCGTACCGTCGGTGCATGCGGTCACGTTTTGGACGGTCGTACTGTGGACGACCAAGTTTCTGGCCGCACTCTGCCTGTTCTTCGGGATGTTTTTCATGCGGGATCTGATTCAAAAGATGGACGGTGAAAAACAGCAGAACTAATTTTTTTCTGGATTGTAATAGGAAATATGCCTATGTATTCCAGAAACATACTTTTTTTCGGTCTCTTATTTCTCGTGATCCTGGGAGGATGGTGGTTGTGGCAGACTCCTGTTCCGCGGGAGGCAGGGTCCGTCATCGGCGAAGAAAATCGGTTTTCGGAGGAATCTCAGGAGGCTCAACCGATCATCCGGAGCGAGAGTCTGAAGGCGGCGGAGAATGCTACCGATCTGCCACTCGCGCTTCCAGGCGGATTTCGTCTGGAAGTTTTCGTTTCCGAGCTTTCCGGTCCCCGAACGATGCTTTTCGATCCGGTAGGCACTTTGCTCCTCAGTCTTCCTTCGGCGGGGCAGGTGGTGGCGCTCAAGGATGAAGACAATGATGGCAAAGCGGATGCTCCCACAGCAGTACTCCGCGGACTGAACAACCCACACGGTCTCGCGACGCACTGCGAGGGGGAGGCATGCCGTCTCTACGTCGGTGAGGAGAACGCGGTCGCGATGTATGAATACGATGCCGTGAACATCCGTGCCACGAACCGGCAGATGATCGCCGACCTGCCAAGCGGCCGGGGGCACTCCTCAAGAAATCTGACTCTAGCATCGCTCGGAGGAGAAGACAAACTCTTCGTTTCCATCGGCTCCTCATGCAATGTCTGCAGGGAAGCGGACAACCGTCGTGCCAAGGTGTTCGTGTCCGATCTTGATGGAAAGAATTTCCGACCGTTCGTGACCGGACTGCGCAACCCGGTCTTTCTCGCGACGCATCCCGCAACGGGGGAGATATGGGTGACGGAAATGGGGCGGGACTACCTCGGTGATAACCTGCCGCCGGACGAGGTGAACATTCTCGAGGATGGTCGTGATTATGGCTGGCCGTACTGCTATGGGAAGAACGTGCATGACGATACGTTCGATCCTCGAAAAACCGTCGCTTGCGCGGAACCGGACAAAGTACCGAGCCATATCGATATCCAGGCACATTCGGCACCTCTCGGACTTGCTTTCGTTCCTCAAGGGAGTGGTTGGTCGGAAGAATATGCGAACGATCTCCTGGTCGCGTATCACGGGTCATGGAACCGGAGTGCTCCGACTGGGTACAAGGTGGTCCGTTACCACCTCGATAGCCAAGGGAAAGTGCTCGGACAGGAAGATTTCATTTCCGGATGGCTCACGTCGAAAGGCGAAGTTCTCGGTCGCCCGGTCGATTTGAAGTTCGCTCCGGACGGATCGCTCTATATCTCCGATGACAAGCGTGGCGTCATCTATCGTATAACTCCGCCGTGAGACTCCTTCAGAAAATGGTTTTCTGGTAGAATGAGAGAGTTATTCTGAATGAAAAACGAAAACCACTATGCGGCATGAACACGAAGAGCTGGTCTTGACCTTGAATGACCCTGCGATGCTTGAGTCTTACAAGAGTTCCTCGGACGAGTTCCAGGTCGGCTGGGTCCCCAAGATCCTGGGAAGTTTCCTGGTCTTCTGTGGCAACACGTTCTTCGGCGAAGAACCGTCCTATGGCAAGTTCAAGGCGGTCGAAGTGATCGCGCGCATCCCGTACCAGTCCTGGGAGGTGGTGAGCTATATGCTCCTCACGATGTGTTACTCTAACGAGAAAAAAGCGATCGAACTCTCCAAGACGTCCAAGTTCGGCCGCGGCTCGCAGGACAACGAGACCATGCACGTGGTGGTCTTGAGCCAGCTCGCCAAGAAGTACGGCGAGGACAGTTTTTTCCTCCACACGCTCGTTCCGCTCGGCTTCTCTTTTTTCTACTTCGCCGCGTCGTTCATCCTCTACCTCGTGAATCCCCGCTCGGCCCTCGAGCTCAACTATCTCTTCGAGAGCCACGCCTTCGAGCAGTACAGCCGCTTCATCGAGAAGAACGAAGAGGAACTCCGGCACAAGCCGGTCTTGAGCGATTATCTGGAGTTCTACGGTCGTCATGTGAAGAGCGAGTACGAGCTCTTCGTCTCGATCCGAAACGACGAAATCGTCCACCGCAACCGCTCCGCCGTCCGCGCTGCCGAGTACGACGAGGCATAAGATTCACAGGAAAATATACCCGCTCTCTTGAGCGGGTTTTTTTACATTTGTCATCCTTCTTGTTTTGGTGTCACAATGCGCGTATGGAACGAAACGATGAACAGCTGATCGAACGGGTATTGGAAGGCGATGAGAGCGCGTTTGCCGGGCTTGTTTCGGCGTATCTTCCGCCTTTGTACAATTTTCTCTTCCAGATGACCCAGGATCGCATGACGGCGGAGGACCTCGCTCAGGAAACGTTTCTGAAAGCATGGAAACACCTCTCACGTTTCGACCGGGACAAGAACTTCAAGACATGGCTCTTCGCCATCGGCAAGAACACCGCGTATGATTTTTTCAAGAAAAAGAAAGCCTTGCCGTTCTCATCCTTTGAAGATGCGGAGGGAAACAACCCATTGGAGAACGTGAGCGAAGATACCATTCTGCCGGACGAACTCCTCATGCGGGAGGATGTCGCGGCGGAACTGGATCGGGTGCTTCAGGGCATCCCGGAACACTACCGGACGCTTCTTCATCTCTGCTACCGGCAGGATTTTTCTCTCAAGGAGATCGCGGAGATCCTTGATGAACCCTACAACACCGTGAAGAGCAAGCACACTCGGGCCTTGAAAGCCCTCAAGAAAGCGCTTCTTGAACACCGTGCGTCCGATGAGGAGAAGGGGTCGTAATATGTTTAGACAGATATTTTATGAGTAGCATGCTTCGTCAGGCATTCCACAAGACAGCTTCGCTTGAGCCCTCGTCAGGGTTGGAGCGGCGCATATTGCTTGCGATCTCGGCTGAAGCGGCGAGACAGGCCCGTCGCAGGCTGTTTCTTTCCTACGCCGGACTGATCGGCTCCCTGGGAGTGTTCGCGTACGCGGCGATGACCAGCGGTGTTCATTTCGTCCGGTCGGATTTCTGGCACCTCCTCTCGCTTCTCTTCTCCGACCTTGGCGCGGTGCTCGGTTTCTGGCAGGACTTCCTCCTCTCGCTCGCCGAGACGTTCCCGGTGGTACCGCTCATCATCCTCCTTGTCCCGGTCTTTACGCTTCTCCTCTCGCTCTCGGCGTACACGCGCGTCCACAGGGAGCGGTATAATTTCGCTTAAATAACGAGTATGGATATGAATGAAACTTTGCAGTCGCAGGAACAGCCCAAGGAACAAGCCAACCCTTCGCCGAAACCAGCCTTCGGCTCATCGAAGAGATTTAAGACTGGAGTTTCCGTGTTCGGTATCGTCCTTATCGCGCTGGTGAGTTTCGCGGCCGGCGTGGCGGTCGGTTTCCGCAAGGCGCGCTTCTCGTTCGCGTGGGGGGAGAACTACGAGCGCCACTTCATGGGTGGGCCGAACATGGGACCGGACTTCGGTCCGCCGCGGCTCATGCGGAAATTCGAGGGGCGCGATTTCCGTAACGCTCATGGCACTGCCGGAACGATTGTTTCCATCGCGGACAACAAGCTCGTCGTGAAGGACCGGGATGACAAGGAAAACACCGTAGCGGTCACCGGCAAGACGCTCGTGAAGTATCTCGGTGAGACGCTCCTGGCGGGAGATCTGCGACCGAATGACAGAGTGGTGGTGATCGGCCGGCCCGGCGATGACGGTACCGTAAATGCTGACATCATTCGTGTCTTCGATCGTACTGACCGGTAATCCTCTCGAACCCCTGCGTTATGAAAAGAAAATATATCGTCATCGGAGCCATCCTTCTGGTCGTCGGAGGAGGATACTACTGGTACAAGCAATCATCGTCGCAGACCGCGGTCCGCTACGTCACCGAAGCGGCCAAGACGGGGACGCTCACGGCGGCCGTGACGGCGAGCGGCAACATTTCCGTCGACCAGGAAGCGACGGTCGATCCGGGTATCAGCGGCACGGTGGAGAATCTCACGGTAAAAGTCGGCGACCCGGTGAAGAAGGGACAACTTCTCTTTTCCGTGGACAACGATCAGCTCGGCGTGAACGTCGCGAAATCGCTTTCGTCCCTCAGGAGCGCGGAGAGGAATGTCCAGGTCGCGGAGACCGATCTCAAACAGGCCAAAGCCGATCTCGATGATGCCGAGGACGATGGGAATATCTCGCTTCGAAGCACCAATCTTTTCGAACGGAAGATCGATGATGCGAGGAAGTCCGTGGAGAGCGCCCGGGAGAGTCTCGCTTCGGCGAGAGCGGACTATCGCTACCAGCTTTCCATCGCGGCCAAGCGCCAGGTCCGGGCTCCCATCGACGGGACGGTCAATGAGGTGAACGTCAAGAACGGCGACGATCTGGGACGCATCACGTCCGGCAACAATAGCCAGGCGGCGGTCATCGTGGGCGATCTGGGAACCCTCAAGGCGTCAGTCGACGTCAACGAAGTGGACATTCCTCAGGTAAAGGTCGGGCAGAAAGTGACGATGACTTTCAACGCGCTCGGCGACTTCACGGCGACGGGCGTCGTCGAGAAGATCGCTTCGCTCGGGACGGTGTCACAGGGCGTGGTGACGTATGACGTGACTATCGGGTTCGATACGCTCGACGGACGCATCCGTCCGGACATGAGCGTGTCCGCTTCGATCGTCACCGATGTGAAGGAAAATATCCTCCTCGTTCCCAACGGCGCCGTGAAATCGGATGGAGAAGGATACTCCGTGCAGGTGCTTCGTAACGGTTCTCCGGAGCGGCGTACGGTGGAAATCGGAGCGAACGACGCGACGAACACGGAAATCACGAGCGGTCTGAAGGACGGGGACAAGGTAGTGACGCAGACTATCGACGCTTCGGCGTCTTCGTCATCGAGCTCTTCGAACCGGAGTAGCAGCAGCAGCGGACTGAGGATACCTGGTCTTGGCGGTGGCGGAAGGTAATGATTGAAAATAGAATTTTTTCCAGTGAAGTAATTTTTTTCCGACTCGCCAAACTCGAAGACCTCTTGTTACCGAAAAAATCCGCCCCCGATCAACGGCGGAGAAGCCGATTTTTTCGAACCGAAGAGGTCTTCTCAGACAGTGCCGAGTTCGTCAAAAAATTCTTCTCTGTCAAAAATATTTTCTGATAGAAAGCGAACAGCAGTATGATCCAGTGCACAGATCTCACGAAGGTATACAGGAACGGCGATGTGGAGACAGCGGCACTCAAAGGCGTTTCCCTTTCGATCGACAAAGGCGAATTCGTCTCCATCGTCGGACCGTCCGGCTCCGGCAAGTCGACCCTCATGCACATCCTCGGGGCGCTCGATACGCCGACGTCAGGGGAATATGTCCTCGACGGCGTACCGGTCTCGCGGATGGACGAGGACGAGCTCTCCGACCTGCGGCGAGACAAGATAGGTTTCGTCTTTCAGGCGTTCAACTTGCTGCCGCGAGCGACCGTGCTCCGGAACGTCATGCTCCCGCTCCTCTACTCCGACCTCTCCGAGAGCGAGCGGGAGGAACGAGCGCGCGAGGCTTTGCGCTACGCCGGCATGGAAGAGAGCAAGTTCCAGAACCTCTCCAACCAGCTCTCCGGCGGCCAGATGCAACGTGTCGCGATCGCGCGGGCGCTCATCAATCAGCCGTCGATCATCCTCGCCGACGAACCGACCGGCAACCTCGACACCCGGACGAGCCAGGTCGTGATGGAGACGTTCCGCGAGCTCAACGGGAAGGGTCATACCATCGTGCTCATCACACACGAACCGGAGATAGCGCGCTACGCCGACCGAACCATATTCGTTCGCGACGGGTTAATAGAAAAAATCGAACGCAATGATATACGCTGACATCCTCAAGGAAACGTTCTGGTCGCTTGCCGGCAACAAGGTCCGGTCCGGTTTGACGATCCTCGGTATCGTCATCGGTATCGCCTCGGTCATCACGATGATCGCGATCGGCCAAGGGGCGCAGGCTTCCATCGAGCAGAACATCCAGTCCATCGGCTCCAATCTCATCATCGTCTTTCCCGGGGCGCAGCGCGGCGGCGGACTTTCCGGCGGCCGGGGGAGCGCCCAGACGCTCACGCTCGATGACGCGGAGGCCATCGCCAAGGAAACGCCGTCGGTCAAGGCGGTCGCGCCGGAAGTGACGCGCCGCTACCAGGTCACCGCCCGAGGCAACAACACCAACACCCAGGTGATCGGGACAACGACCGACTATCCGACCGTGCGAAACGTCAAAATGAACTTCGGGACATTCGTCACCATGCAACAGATCAAGGGTTCGGCCAAGGTGGCGGTCTTGGGTCCGACGGCGCGAGACGACCTCTTCGGTGTGAATGCCAATCCGATCGGGCAGACGGTCCGCATCAACAACACCGACTTCCAGGTCATCGGCGTGGCCCAGAGCAAGGGCGGATCGGGTTTCAATAATCCCGATGACGCCATCTATGTGCCGCTCTCCTCGGCGCAGAACTTCCTTTCCGGAGACCAGTATGTCACGTCCATCGGCGTGGCTGCGACGGATCAGAACTCCATGACGGCCGTACAGGACGGGATCACGGCGCTTCTGCGTGAACGGCACCGTATCGCTCCCTCGGGACAGGCGGATTTCAACCTCTTGAACCAGACCGACATCGTCGCGACCGCTTCGAGCGTGACGGGTACGTTTACGATCCTCCTCTCTTCCATCGCGAGCATCTCGCTTCTGGTCGGCGGCATCGGCATCATGAACATGATGCTCACGACCGTCACCGAACGCACCCGCGAAATCGGCCTCCGCAAGGCGGTCGGTATCCGCAAGCGTTACATCGAGCTGCAGTTTCTCGCTGAGGCGATCGTGCTCACGCTCCTCGGGGGTGTCATCGGCGTGGTGCTCGGGTGGGGAGCGTCGCTTCTGGTGGCGCAGTTCGCCGGACTCTCGACGGAAATCTCACTTTCGTCGGTACTCCTGGCCTTCGGGGTTTCGGCGGCGGTCGGTATCGTCTTCGGCTTCTATCCCGCCCGTCGGGCGAGCGAACTCAAGCCGATCGAGGCTCTGCGGTATGAGTGATGAGATAAGCTCTAGACTTGCTTCTTCGAAAAAATCTTGGTATCGTATCTTCATCGAATTCCTCTGATTCTTCTAGGAATTTTTTTGTTTGTAAATATCTCGTTGTGAATATGTCACAGGAAAAACATCAGCATGTGCGGGTGAAACGGTCGAAGGCGGGTCTCGGACTCTTTGCACGCCGACCGATCAAGAAGGGCGAGACCGTCATCGAGTACATCGGCGAGCGGATCCGGTCAAGCGAGGGAGACGAGCGTGATAACCGTTACATCTTCAATATCAACACGCGCTTCGACATCGACGGCAGCCCGCGCTACAACACGGCCCGCTACATCAATCATTCCTGCCGTCCCAACTGCGAGGCGATCAATCGTCGCGGCCGCATTTTCATCGTGGCCAAGCGCAACATCAAGGAAGGCGAGGAGCTCGCCTACCACTACGGCAAGGACCACTTCGAGGGGTACATCAAACCCGCCGGCTGCGTCTGCGTCAAATGTTCTGACTGAACAAGAGAGATGGCAGGTTGACACCCGGGAACCGGAGTGATAGACTTCTTTTCTTCTTTCACAATTTCACCATCGGAGGTTCGTATGACGGATACACAGTTCTTGCGGGTGCTCTCCATCGCGCTCCGCATCCTGCGGCGCTCGCGGCACGGGACGCGGCCGCGACTGAAGCGACGGGAACGGGCGGTACTTGGGATTCTTATGGATCTTTCGCTCACGAGGCGGATACCTGAGGCGTATGCCGATATCCATGAGGATTTCGACTACCTGATCAGCATGGCGACATGGGAAGCGGTAGGATCACATGGACGGGCCCTCCCAAGGTTCCATAAGTATTTGAGAGTGTACTTGAATCACAGGAACCCAGGAGAAGAGACGAACCTCTATCTCAGTCTGATCCTTCTCGGTGTGCAACACATCGTCGAAGGGGAAGGGTTGTACATCGCAAACAGTCCACGCAGGAAAGCTTGAAGCATGTCACGAAACATCGGCATGCTTTTTTCTTTTTCTCAATGTTACACATAAACAACGGCCGTGTGTTATGTGTAACAATACAGAAACTGTCTGAAAAGGAGTTTTGTATAAAAAACAACCCCGGCCCGTGTCTCTGCACGTTTGGTCGGGGGATGAGGCACTTTGCCTCGGGGATTAGGCCTGGACTCTCCAGCGAACCACTCCGCCGGCCCGCAGGGGGATGACGACGTCGTTCCCGAAAGGGAGCTCTTCGGGGACTTTCTGGTCTTCGTGGACGAGCGTGATGGTGTCGGTATTGCGCGGCAGGCCGTAGAAGTCCGGTCCGAAGTGGCTTGCGAACCCTTCTAATTTGTCGAGCTTCCCGACCGAATCGAACGCTTCGGCGTAGAGTCCCATCGCCGTGTGAGCCGTGTAACAGCCGGCGCAACCGCAGGCAGATTCCTTGGCGCCTTTGGCATGGGGTGCCGAATCGGTGCCGAGGAAGAACTTCGGATTGCCCGAAGTGGCGGCCACGATGAGAGCTTGACGGTGAGAATCACGTTTCAGGATCGGCTTGCAGTACAAATGCGGATTGATCCCGTCAGCGAGCAGGTTGTTCCGATTGGCAATCAGATGATGCGCCGTGATGGTAGCGGCCAATCTGTCGACATCTATCACGAATTCCACTGCTTCTTGTGTCGTCACATGTTCCAGGACGATCTTCAGATTGGGGAAGTCGTTGATGAGGGGGCGGAGAACACGGTCGATGAAGACACGCTCACGGTCGAAGACGTCCACGTTCGGACTGGTCACCTCGCCGTGGATGAGAAGCGGCATGCCGACTTCCTGCATCTTTTCCAGTACGGCACGGACCTTGCGGATATCTGTCACGCCGCCGGCAGAGTTGGTCGTGGCGCCGGCCGGATAGAGCTTGACTGCATGCACGATGCCGCTCTTCTTGGCGAGGACGATCTCATCGGGCGACGTATTGTCGGTGAGGTAGAGAGTCATGAGCGGTTGGAAGTGATGACCCAAGTCGAGTCTCTTCACTTCGGCGCAGATCGCTTCGTAATACTCCCATGCTTGTAGCACGGCCGTGACGGGTATCTTGAGGTTGGGCATGATGATGGCTCGGCCGAACACCCTTGCGGTGTCCGGGAGCACGGCAGCCATTGCGGCTCCGTAGCGCAGATGCAGATGCCAGTCGTCAGGACGGGTGATGGTGAGGCTATCGACTTTCATTTCCATTTGGATCTCCTGTTACAATAGATTGTGAAAGGCCAATTGGCCGGACAAGGAAAACCCTCGACAAGTGCGAGGATTGGCGGTAGAATAGCACTTTCCAGACGATTGTCAACGTATGAAAATAGCCGTGTTGGTATCGGGCGGGGTGGACAGTTCGGTAGCTCTCCGACTCTTGAAGGACGAGGGTCACGAGCTCACCGCCTTTTACCTCAAAATCTGGCTGGAGGACGAATTGTCCTTCCTGGGCGAGTGCCCATGGGAGGAGGATTTGTCATACGTGCGGGCCGTGTGCGAGGAGGCCGGTGTGCCGCTCGAGGTCGTGCCGTTCCAAAAGGAGTACTGGGAGGAAGTAGTGGCCTACGTGATCGACGAGGTGCGATCCGGCCGGACGCCCAACCCGGACATGCTCTGTAATGCCCGGATCAAGTTCGGCGCTTTCTACGAAGCGTTCGGCAGGGACTACGATAAAGTGGCGACGGGGCATTATGCCTGGACAGAGGAGTACGACGGCAAAACGCTTTTGCGCGTGTCTCCCGATCCCATCAAAGACCAGACGTATTTTCTTTCGCAGCTTTCACAGGAACAGGTGAGCAAGGCACTCTTTCCGATCGGGAAATATGAGAAGGGTGAGGTGCGGAAACTCGCCGAAAAGTATCATCTCCCCAACGCCAAACGAAAAGACAGTCAGGGTATCTGCTTCCTCGGTAAGATTCCCTTCGACAGGTTCCTCGAACACCATCTGGGCAAGCGGCCGGGAAAGATCATTGAATACGAGACCAAGAAAGTCTTGGGCGAGCACGACGGTTTCTACTATTACACGGTCGGACAGCGGCGCGGCATCAGATTGTCAGGCGGGCCGTGGTACGTGGTAGGGAAAAATGCCGAGATGAACGAAGTCTACATCTCACACGGCGAGCACTACGCATTGTCTGCGCGTGATACGTTCGTGGTCGGAGGAGTGAATTGGATTTCAGGAACCGTACCGGAGAACAAAGATCTCATGGTCAAGGTTCGCCACGGTGCCAAGATGTATCCGGCGACGGTTGAGTTTCTGGAAAACGATAGGCTGAATATAACTTTAAAAGAAAAAGACCCGGGCGTTGCCGCGGGTCAGTTCGCCGTATTATACGACGGGGAGTATTGTCTTGGAGGGGGAACCATATTGGAAGGTTAAAACGGTTAACGGGTTACGAGTTAAAAAGTTAAAAACCTGTTAACCTGTGAACTTGTTAACTGGAAAACAACAAGCGATTCATATGTCAATCAGAGAAGAAAAAATCGAATTTTTTGAGAAGCACCTGCTCGACTTTTTCAAGAAGGCCGGGCGGGAACATTTGCCGTGGAGGAAGAAACAGATTACGGCGTACGAGGTGTGGGTGTCGGAGATCATGCTCCAGCAGACTCAAGTTGCGCGCGTCATCTCGTACTACGAGAATTTTTTGAAGCGTTTCCCAACGGTCGAGGAGCTTGCGCAGGCGTCGTGGGAAGAATTTCTCCCGTACTACCAGGGTCTCGGCTACTATGCCCGCGGACGAAACATGCTCAAGGCGGCACAGATGGTCGTAAAAGAGTACGATGGAAAATTTCCACGTGACAAGAAACTTCTCGAAAGCATTCCTGGTATCGGTCCCTACACGGCCGCGGCCATCATGAGCTTCGCCTACGGTGACGACCATCTGGCGTGGGATACCAATCTTAAGCGGGTAACGGGCAGGTTCTTTTTTGGGAGCAAGGGTGCGCCGATAGATGAGGCAGAATGGGAAAACCGTCTGACGATAAAGAGGAAAACTCTCAACGCCGCGCTCATGGATTTCGGGAGCGCGATATGCGTCGCCCGGCCCAAGTGCGGAGCGTGTTCTCTTAAGGAGAAATGTATTTACTACAAGGAGAAAGGGAATCAAGAATCTAGAATCATGAATCAAGAATTAGGAAAAGAAAAAAATCCAAAAAAAAGAACAGATTGGAAAGAGGCGCGAGCAGTAGTTATCCTGCACGAGAATCATAAGAAGTACTACTCGTCAGTGAAAAAAGAATACAAACCGTTCGTCCTTCCGAGCGGGTACAATACGCGCGCGGGTATCAAGAAATATTTCAAGGAGAAACATGGACTCGATCTCTCTGTTCGTCCGCCGCACAAAAAATCCGTCATCAAGGGAAAACCGACGCTCTTCGTGAACGCTCAGATTCTCCTTGGCGAGCCGAAATTCACTGTGTTCTCGAAAGAGATTTTGATGAGTGACGAGTAGTGCTATACTTCAAGTAAAGGATTTTTCTGTCAGTAATTTTGACTTTTGCCTTTTGAATTTTGACTTTCTTTCCTATGCAACTCAAATCTCTCAATGTCTATTTCTTTTTCCTTCTGTTCCTTGGCGTGGGGGCAGTGGTGTTTTTCATCTTTCAGCCGTTCCTGACCGCCATGGTGGCGGCCGCCATTCTCGCAGCGCTCTTCGAGCCGACCTATGATACTCTCATGCGGTGGACGCGTGACCGTCGGGGAACGAGTGCGCTCCTCACGTGCCTCCTCGTCATCGCGATCATCGTGACGCCGGTTTTCTTCGTCCTCAGTCTCGCGATCGGCGAGGCGAGCACGATCTTCCATTCTTTCGGAGAGGAAACGTCTCTCAAAAAATTCATCGGACAGAGTGTGGATTTTTTTCGCGGCATCCCGTATCTCAATCTGATCGGTGCGGACACGCTCAATCAGGACCGTATCCTGGACGATATCAAGAACCTGTCCCAGAACGCGCTCGGACTCCTGCAGGCGGCGTACCAGGGCATCACGCATTTCGTCTTCTGGGTGTTCGTGATGTTTTTCACGCTTTTCTATTTCCTCATCGACGGGCGGCGGGCAGTAGCGTTCCTCATGCGGCTTTCACCGCTTCGCGACGAGCATGACAAGCTCCTCATCAAGAAGTTCGTCTCCATCAGCCGGGCGACGCTCAAGGGAACGCTCGTGGTCGGAGTCGTCCAGGGTTTCCTCGGGGGAGTGGCGTTCTGGATAGCAGGGGTCCCCTCGCCAGCCATCTGGGGGCTTATCATGGTGCTCTTCTCGATCATTCCTCTCGTGGGGAGCGCGGCGGTGTGGCTGCCCGCCGGACTCATCATGCTGTTCTTGGGGAACATCTGGCAAGGTATCTTCATCCTGTCGGTCGGGGCGGGCGTGATCTCGCTCATCGACAATATCCTCCGTCCCAAGCTGGTGGGTCGCGACACGCAGATGCATCCGCTCCTGGTCTTCTTCGCGACGCTCGGCGGTATCGCGTATTTCGGTCTCCCGGGTTTCGTCATCGGTCCGATCATCGTGTCGCTCTTCATGGCGCTCGGCGAGATCTATGGTATCGAGTTCCGGAAGCAGCTGAAGGAATATAATGAATAGCTGGCAGTACATTCCCGAACATATCGACCCGATCGCGTTCACGGTCGGGTTTTTGTCTGTCCGGTGGTATGCTCTTTTTCTCCTGTTCGGGACAGTTCTGGCCTTTGCGGCGCTGCGGTGGGAAGAGAGAAAAAGAAAGAGGGAGGCTTTGTCGGAAGATTCGTTGTGGGACCTTCTCTTGTTCGTTTTTCTCGGTGCGATCGTCGGAGGGAGGATCGGGTATGTGCTTTTTTATGATCTCCCATATTTCCTGGATCACCCTCTGGCCATCGTTTCGCTGTACGACTTCGAGCGAGAGATATGGACAGGGATCGCCGGGATGAGTTTTCATGGTGGTCTTCTCGGTGCAGCTTTGGCTGTATTTCTTTTTGTCCGGAAAACGAAAGAAGGTTTTTGGGCGATAGCCGATCGGTTGGCGCTGGTCGCTCCGCTCGGGATCCTTTTCGGTCGGTTAGGAAATTTCATGAACGGCGAACTCTACGGTCGGGTGACGGAGAAACCGTGGGGGATGTATTTTTCCTCCTCGGATACACCCTTTCTTCTCCGACACCCGTCACAGCTCTACGAGGCTCTGTTGGAAGGAGCGGCACTTTTTGTTCTTCTTTTCATCTTGAAAAAGAAAACGAGTCTGGCCCCTGGTTTGCTTGCAGTGATTTTTCTCATCGGCTACGCGACGATACGTTTCATGGTCGAGTTTTTCCGTGAACCGGATCTGCAGATCGGCGTCGTGTTCTGCGGTCTGACGATGGGGCAAGGGCTCTCCTTAGGTATGTTTTTCTCTGGAATCGTCCTTTTCGGATGGCTGAGACGGAGAAAACGTGCTATACTGCCCGAAGTAAACTAGAGCCTATCCCAAAAATATTCTTTGACTGGATTTCCCTGAATTTCGGCTGCAACGTCTTCACCACTCGTCGGAATAAAGCTATTATTCCTCCTCGTGCTTCAACCGTTTCGCTCGAAATTCAGAAAAATCGTCCGAAAGCTATTTTTGAGATAAGCTTTATGAAATATTTCTTATGTTTCCAAAAAACATCTGGATCGTGATCGTTCTTGCGCTGGCGCTCATCGGCGGACTCGTCGTGTGGGGGATGCAGGAAGAAAAGAGCGACGAGACGGCTTCATCCGGCATCACCTACTACTACGGCGAGGGCTGTCCGCACTGCAAGGTCATTTCCGAGTTCCTCGAAGCCAACAAGATCGCCGAAAAGGTGCAGTTTACCAAGAAGGAGGTCTGGGCGAACCGCGCCAACGCGCGCGAGATGGAAAAGCGTGCCAAGGTCTGCAATCTGGCCTCCAGTGAGACCGGTGTCCCGTTCGTCTTCGACAGGAGCGAGAACAAATGCTATATCGGGGAACCGGACGTGAAGGGATTCTTCATGAAAAAGGCCGGCATGGAAACGGAAGCATCGCAGCCTGAAAACAAAGAGTAACGGGTATTCGGTCCCAGGGCCCGCCCGCAACGATTCGCGTAGCGATTCGGGCAGGCAAGCCCTGGACTCAATCCCTCCGCGGCCAGCCTCGCCGGCTAGGCGGGCAAGCCGCGGGGTATTGAACCCGATTTTACCAGCGCTCCGCTCGGAAACGAAAGCAAGCCTTCGTTTCACTCGCTACACTTGGTAATAATCGCATCGCTTTCAATGCAATCGCAATCTTCTTTACATCGGAGGGAGAACAGAAGAAGAAAACCGTCGCTCGACATGGTGTCCGGCAGCGGAGTGTCTTCGCGGATGGTGATCCTTCCATCAGGGAAGCGACCGGTACAACTGACCGTACCGACACGTCGCGGTCTGGACGGCGCCCACTCCAACCGGTCTTTTCTGGCTGATCTTAAGGGTCAGTCCCCGTGGGATTCCGTCCGTCGTCTGCGGCGCAAGGCGGAACTTTTTTTCCGACGGACACGGCGGGCGCTTCGGCGGATCACCCCGGATCTCGCCCCTAAAAGGGCACTCTACGCCTCGCTCATGGGCGGTGTCGCGTTCGGTATCGTCTCCATGGCGTTCATCGAACATTTTTTCGGACCAGGCGTCTTTGCCCGCTCGGGGGAACCGGTCCAGTCTCAGGCAGTGGAGACGACAGCGGTCGTTCCGGAGACCTCTGTCGTCGCGGATGCGGAGGTCGGGAAAGTTCCGTACGACGGCGAGAGTGATATTTTCCTTGAGTATTTCGATGAGGCGGCCAAGGAGGAGTACGAGGACAACATCCGCCGGATCGTGAAGGGCTATCCGATCGAATCGATGCTCCCGTATATCTTCGAGAAGGATCGGATCGTCGCCGCTTTCCTCATCGGTATCGCCAAGAAGGAGAGCAACTGGGGCAAGCGCGTGCCGGTCCTCGACGGTCAGGACTGCTTCAATTACTGGGGGTACCGGGGAGTGCGTCGCATGATGGGAACGGGCGGACACACCTGTTTCAACAGCCGAAAGGATGCCGTGGATACGGTCGCCAAGCGTATCGAGAAGTTGGTCTATTCGGAGAAGCTCAATACGCCCGAAAAGCTCATCGTGTGGAAATGCGGATTCAGCTGTGCCGGCCACAGCCGGGAGAGCGTCAAGAAATGGATCAGTGATGTTGATATGTATTACGAACAGTTGAAGGAAGAATAAGAGTTTTTGTTTTTTGGTACATTCCCTAAGAAAAGGGAAAATTGAAAAAAGTAAGAGAATAATATTGCTTTAATAAGCCATTTTTCGTGAGAAAAGAGGCTTTTTTGTTGACGGGAAGGCGGAAATCTGGTATCCTCGGAAATGCACCCTATGGATGCAAACGACGATAAGGGTAACTTGGGAGGGTACCTGTCACAACTGAAAAGATCGGTTTCAAAGCTGCTCGCACAATCGGGAAGAGACGTCTTCCTTTACGGCGTGGCGGCTTTTTTCGTTGGGACCGGAACATTGGGAAATTTGCCACCTATAGCCCTTTCCAAGGCTGATCAGGGTCAGGAAACCGCCTTAAAACAGGACCAACCGGCGTCTTCGCTCAGTACGGAAGAAGAACTGTGTCTGTGGAAACGGGATCTGGCGTTCTTTTCCCGTCTGGGAGAAGAGGATCTTTACCGGCCGGAAACGGTCGATTGCAGCCAGGATACGGATCAGGAGGAAAAAGAAGGGGGAAACGCTCTTTCTTCGGAAGAGAAGGATGCGGCAAGTCTGATCGACGGTCTGGTCGCCGGCTATCCTATCGAGGCCATGACGGATTCGATCGCGAAGTATGACCGTGATATCGCCGGTCTCATCATCGGCATCGCCAAGAAGGAGAGCAACTGGGGCAAGCGCGTGCCGCGAGCTTCAGACGGGAGCGACTGTTTCAACTATTGGGGGTACAAGGGTGCGGGGAGCCGCGGGATCGCCATGGGACACGGCTGTTTCGGCAGTCCCGAGGAAGCGGTCCAGGCCGTCGGGAACCGTCTGACGGAACTCGTCGCGAAACGAAACGCTGATAGCGATCCGAAGAACATGATCGTCTGGAAGTGCGGATCAAGCTGTGCCGGTCACAGTCCTGAGAGCGTCAAGAAATGGATCAGTGACGTGGAACAATACTATCGTCAGATCGCCAGGAATTGATCGTGATCGATCCAGTTTGGATTTTCGAGGCCGCTCCTGTTCAGGGAGCGGCTTTTTGTTTGGAGTTACGGTATAATATAATAGAATCGTAACTTTTTTCTTTCGGTATGCTCTGGATACCCGTGGCGCTTCTCGGATACTTTTTTAATGCGGTATCCGCCTTGTTTGACAAATACCTTCTCTCCGATCGGATCCCGACGCCTTCGGTGTACGCCTTTTTCGTCTCGATCTTCAGTCTGTTCGCATTCCCTTTCGTCTTTTTCGGTTTCCAGTTTTTCGATTGGGAATCGACGATGCTGTTTCTTCTCTCGGGGGCGCTCTTTCTGTACGGATTGGTCGCGTTTTATGCGGCCGTGAAGCGTCATGAGATCTCCCGTATCGCCCCGTTGGTCGGGGTAGTCATCTCTTTGGTGGCTCTTCTCTCGGCATCGGTCCCGGCCCTTCCTGAGACGGGGTCGGCGGATTCGATCCAGATGCTCTCGCTCGTTCTGCTCATCGCCGGCGGATTCCTCATCGCCTTTGATCTGCCGTTCCGTCCCGGTGAACGCATCCCGGTCTATGTACTGGTAGCCGGAGTGCTCATGGCAGTCTCCCTCATCCTTCTCAAGATCGGATACGCGCAAGCGAATTTCATAAGCGGTCTCGTCTGGTCCCGCCTCGGGATATTCGTGGCAGGCATGAGTCTCTTGCTGGTCCCGGTGTTCCGGCGAGAGATTCTCTCCGCATGTCGGAAGACGTCGGAGAAACCCCGGGCGAGCGCCGGTACCGGCCTCTGGTTCGTCGTCAACAAGACCTGTGCCGGTGTCGCGTCGTTTCTCATAAGTTACGCGACGTTCCTGGGTCCGGTCACGTTCGTCCAGGCTCTTTCCGGCATGCAGTATGTGTTTCTCCTGGCGCTCGCGCTCCCGCTCTCCTTCCGGTTTCCCCGCGTGTTCGACGAGAAGCTCTTCTTCTGGGATTGGTTTCAGAAAGTCATCGCCATCCTCCTGATCGCGTTCGGTCTCTGGCTTGCCGCGACGAACGGGGTAAAACTCTTGATTTAAGAAGATATGTCTAGCCTAATAAATTCTCTCCAGGCAAAGTCTTCCTTTTCGGAGTCGCTCGCCCGTCCGGCGTACGGGCTCCCTCCTGAAGCTCCTTCGCTCTCCTCCTTGCCAGTCGGAACCATGCCCGCTTTCGGATCTTCAAGACTCCGAAAAGGAATCTTTGCCTTTCGTTCATTCCTTATATAAAAACATGCACCCAGATTGGAAATATCTCTTCAGGATTCTCTACTTTTCGGTATTGTCCGTGCTGTTCGTCGTGTTTGTGGTGTTCGCGTATTTCAACCTTTCCGGACCGGCACCGCGTGAGGATGCGAAACTTGGCGTCACGTTCTCATCGCGCTACGCCACCGACCTCGGTCTCGATTGGCACGAGACCTATCTCGCGCTTCTCGATGATATGGGCGTGAAAAAGCTCCGCATCCCGGTGTATTGGGATCTGGTGGAAAAGAATCCGGGCGAATATGACTATGCCGATGTCGATTGGCAGCTCGATGAGGCGGCGAAACGTCATGCCGATGTGATCCTTTCTATCGGTCAGCGGGTGCCGCGTTGGCCGGAATGCCATATTCCGCAGTGGGCCATGTCCGATACGGCCATCCGGCAGCAGGCGCTGCTTCGGCACCTGGAGAGAACCGTGGAGCGCTACAGAGACCGCGGCGAGATCGTCACGTGGCAGGTCGAGAACGAACCGTTCCTGACGTTCTTCGGCGAGTGTCCTCCGCTCCAAAAGGAATTCCTCGAACAGGAAGTGGCGCTGGTGAAAAATCTCGATACGCGACCGGTGCTCCTCACGGACAGCGGGGAATTGTCGCTGTGGTTCCGGGCGGCCAAGCGAGGCGACGTCTTCGGGACGACCATGTACCGGCATATCTACAAGGACGGCATCGGATATTTCACCTATCCCGTGGGACCCAATTTTTTCCTGTTCAAGGAATGGCTGACGCGACTCCTCACCGATCAGGAACATTTCCTCGTCATCGAGTTGCAGGCGGAACCGTGGGCCAACGGATGGGTAGGAACCCTGCCGCTTGAGGAGCAATTCCGGACGATGGACGAGAAAAAACTTCAGGAGAATGTGGAGTACGCGAAGCGCGTCGGCTTCCCGGAGATCTATCTCTGGGGCGGGGAGTGGTGGTATTTTCTCAAGACAAAAAAAGACTATCCGGCCGTGTGGGAGACCGCGAAAGAACTGTTTTAGGATCATGAGTCAGGAATTACGGATCAGGAATGACAGGGAGAAGAGAGATCAGGACCGGCTGGTGTTGATCGTCCACAATGTCCGAAGCGCCCACAACGTCGGGGCGCTCTTTCGGACGGCGGACGGAGCGGGGGTGCGGAGGATATTCCTCACCGGGTACACGCCGACACCACCGAAAAAGAACGCACCCTACCTGACCTCGGCTGAAAAGTCTTTCAAAAAGACGGCTCTGGGTGCGGAAGAGGGGATTTCGTGGAAGAAACAAGCGACGCTCAAGCCGATAGTGGATAGGTTGAGAGCGGAAGGGTTCCGGATCATAGCTTTGGAACAGACAGCCGGGAGTGTCGGATACGATACTTTCCCGTATCCCGAACGGGTGGCGCTCGTTGTCGGCAACGAGCCGAACGGTATCGATACCAGGATCCTCAGGCAGTGCGACAGTATCGTGGAAATCCCGATGCGCGGTATCAAGAATTCCCTCAATGTCGCGGTGGCAGCCGGCGTTGCTCTCTACCGGATTCGGAGTACAATGGAAGAAAAGGGCTAAAACCAACACATAACCGTATGTCTGTCCGAAGAAGCCGTCTTTCGAGGTCCGAGAAGGAGGTCTTTTTGTTTCTTTTGTTCGTGCTGAGCGCCTTTGTCGGGCTTCGGGCGGTCCTCGGGGAATCGACCACTTCGACCACTACCTCCACCTCGTCCTCGGGCGAGACGGTCTCTTCGACGAGTACGTCTACAGCCACCTCGACATCGACTTCTTCCGGAGGAACGGCGACTACAACCACGTCTTCGACGACCTCTTCCGTTTCGGGAACGAATATCACCGTGCCGTTGTCGACATCGCTTTCTTCTCCCACGCTTTCCATTCCTACGGTCACCTCGGAGACGTTGCTGAAGCAGCTGGAGGAATCGGGACTTAGCGGAACGGACTCCTCGCTCTCTTCCACTCCGACACCTTCCGCATCCACTCCGACGATTTCTCCAACTACAACCACTTCTCCGACCTACCAACCGACGACAGTGACCTCCCCGACCTATCAGCAGACACAGACACTGCCGACGTATCCGACAAATACCGTGTCCGGTCAGTATATGCTCACCCAGCCGGTCGTCGGAACCGAACCGCTTCCGAGACGGCAGGAATGGGAAGGTAGTCCTCTTTCGGAAATCGAGAAAATACGGAATGCCAAGGAAGCGGAGCAGATATCGAAACCGCTTTCAATCATAGACCGGGCCCGTTTCGAGAATTCCGAGGAGGACACGGATCATGACGCGATTCCCGACGTCGAGGAGATGCGTCTCGGGACCGACCCGCGTTCAGCGGACACCGATCGTGACGGATATGTCGACGGTGCGGAGGTCTTCGGTGGATACGACCCCAAGGTTTTTTCTCCGGGCGACGGGCGCGACAAGGTCGTTTTCGAATCCGTGAAGGAGAAAAAGGATGCGGCGCCCCGCACCGACAGGCAATATACGGTACAGGCAGTGGAGCATGCCGTCTCGACGACGGACCCGACGAAGAGCGTGATACGTCTCTCGGGGAAAGGCGCGCCGAACCGCCTGATCACGCTCTATATCTACAGCGATCCGATCATCGTGACGGTCAAGACGGATGCCGAAGGCAACTGGGTCTACGATCTCGACAAAGAACTACCGGATGGGGACCACGAGGTCTATGTCGCGGTGACGGACAATGTCGGGAAAGTGGCTGCCGTGAGCGAACCGCTTCCCTTCGTCAAGACGGCTCAGGCGGTCACGGTGAAACCGACGTCGGCCATGCAGGCGAAACAGAATGTCTCGCCGCTGGAGCGTTCGCGGGCCCGGTTCATCCTGGTCGGTGTCGTCGTGACGCTCACGTTCCTGGGGCTGGCGATCGTGTTCATCGGCCGCCGTTCATCCCTTTTCACGCGCTAGGCCATGGTCACGGAGGCGTTCAACAGAGGCATCGAATTCACCAGGAAGAATCCGACGATTCTTTACTCGCTTTTTTTGATCGTCGCCATCACGGGGGCGCTCTTTTTCAACAGCTACTATTCGCTCCAGAAATTTCAGCTGACCGCCGACGCCCTTCTCAAGAGCAAGGCGATCCTGGCTGAGAACGTTTTCCGGGTCGTCGGAGAGGATCTCTTCGCTCAAGTCTCCCGGTTGCAGGAAAAGCTCGATCGGGTGAAGGAGGAGAACGGCGATGTGACGGAGATCACCGTCTTCGTCCGGGAGTCGGAGAGCGCGTCGTTTCGGGTCGCGGCTTCCACCGATCATGAGGGCGTAGGGGAGATGGCCGACGAGACGGCTTTGCCTTACCTCATCGCCTGGCAGGACGCCCGCGTCGTCTCGGCTTTTTTGACGAACGATGACGATCGGCGGTACTGGAACGTGGTGAAAAAGGTGACGGATCTGGAAGGGCGGGCCTTGGGGTTGGTGCTGTTTCAGTTGTCCCTGGAAGAGCACGATGCCTTCGTCGAGAAGGCGATCGATCAGGTGTATCTGGTCGCGATCCTCTCTCTCCTCTTCGTACTCCTGCTTCTGGGAAACCACCTGCGTTTTTTCCGCTATGCCCTGCGGGCGGCCAAACTGGAAGAGGTGGACCGGATGAAAGACGACTTCATTTCCATGGCGAGCCATGAGCTGAAGACCCCGCTCACCGTGCTTCGCGGCTACATCGACCTCCTCCGCAACCAGCCGGAATCGCCGACACCTGAAGCGAAAAAGGAAGTGAAAGGCTATCTGGAAAACATGGACGAATCCATCGGCCGCCTGAACGTCCTCGTGGAAGACATCCTCAATGTCTCCCGTCTGGAACAGAACCGTCTCCCGATCGTCCTGGAGACGCTCGACCTTTCTCCGATGCTCGGGAAGCTTTCGCATGAGTTCTCCCTGGTCGCAACGGGGAAATCGCTCGCTTTCGTCTATGAGCCGGTGCCGGTTTCTCCGGTATCGGCCGATCCGGAACGGGTCAAGCAGATACTCGTGAACCTCCTCGGGAACGCCGTCAAGTATACGATCAAGGGGAAGGTGGAAATGAGCGTCAAGGAAACGGACGAGGAAGTAGTGATCGTGGTGGCGGACACGGGACTCGGTATCTCTGCGCGGAATATGGAGCATCTGTTCTCGAAGTTCTATCGGGTGAAGACGGCGGATACGGAAAAGATTTCCGGAACAGGTCTCGGACTCTGGATTTCCCGGGAGATTGCGCGTAAAATGGGAGGAGACATCACGGTCGAGAGCATCGAGGGCGTCGGGTCACATTTCAGCCTGCATCTCAAGAAAAGTTCATAAAGTCCATCAAGTTTGTAAAGTCCGTAAAGTTTTTTCAGGAAAGAAATGAAAACGAAAAAGAACAACAAAATCGCCATTTTCGATATCGATGGGACGATCTTCCGCAAAAACCTCCACTTCGAGCTCATCAACGAGCTTGCCTGGCTCAAGGTCTTTCCGAACGAGGTGCGCAATACCCTGACGGAGGTATACACGAACTGGATCGAACACGAGGGGACCTACGAGGATTACCGCAAGGCGCTCATCAACCTCTACGCGGAGCATATCAGGGGATGCTCCAAGGAAGACGTGCTCCGGGCGAGCAAGATCCTCATCCCGTTCCATGCCAAGCGTACCTACATCTTCGCCGAGAAACTTATCGGGAAACTCCGTGACGAGGGGTATCACCTGATTGCTGTCTCCGGATCGCCCATAGAGGTGGTCGAGGAATACAACAGTCATTATCTGAAATTCGATCACGTGTTCGGGAGTATTTACGGGTTGGATGGCGAGGACCGTTATACGGGTGAGGCGATTTTTGAGCCGTCCAAGAATAAGGGTGACCTAGTAAAACAGTATGTCTACGAGCACGAATTTTCTCTCAAAGGATCGTATGGTATCGGGGATACCGAATCCGACATTAGTTTTCTCAAGCTGGTAGAGTATCCGATCGCGTTTAATCCTAACCAGAACCTCAAGGAGGCAGCGGAAAAGGAGGGTTGGAGAATCATCGTGGAGAAAAAGGATGTCGTGTATGAGATTGACCCATCAAAGAAATCAGGAGGTGCTTTAATTGCGATGAAACCAAGGAAAACAAAGCAGGTCAATAAGTAATCATATTTTTTATGAACCTCAATAGCGATATAGATACTTTTGTTCGGAAAACACTCTGGATCTGGTTGCCATTTTACGCGTTTTTTGAATTAATTCGTGCTGCCGGTGATCGGTTTCGCAAATAGGGGTGGCGTATGGAAGATAAACGTTTTTTCGTAATTTTTTTCCGTGGCCTGGCACTTCTCTTGTGGATGGGGGTTATTTTTTTGTTTTCGTCGATGCCAGGGAGCGGCGTCATGGAAGAACCGTCATTTGCCTACTATCTTGAACGCAAGGGAGCGCATGTGATTGAATATCTGGTACTGATGCTCTTGGCTATCCGATGTGCCATAAGCCTTTTCCCGGGAGAGCTATTTTCAAGGATTTTGATGCTTTCGGGCGTATTTTCGCTTGCTTACGCAGTGACTGATGAATTGCACCAATTCTTCATTCCTTTTCGTGGCGCGAAAATGAGCGACGTAGGATTTGATTTTCTGGGAATTATCCTTATGGGAATGCTCATGAAGCTTGCATGCGATCCCGCTCGTTCACGCCCGAGGCGGACTTCCGAGCCGAGTCTTGGTAAACGGTGCGCATGTCGTGAGCGGCTTCGGTCGCTGCGTTAAGTTAACAGGACGGCGTATTGCTTGTCTGTTGCATGTGGTATTGGTATACTATAAAAAAGAAAACAAACACACGGTATGTTCAAAACTCTCTCTCTCTCTCGTTACCTCGTAAAGCTCGGAGTTTTTCTTGTTATCTTGATAGCGACGACTTCCGTCCAGTATGTTCTGGCTGGTAACGGCCAGTCCGGTGTCGGCTGGCTCTGGGGCGGAAGTGATACCGGAACCGTAAAAGATGTCGCTGTCGATCCGAGGAACTACGTCGCCTCCGGTCCCGGTTGGATCAGCCTCAACAGCAGTGATTGCGATGCCGATAACAACGGTTTCGTCGATGTTTCGTGCGGAGGTAACAATACCTCGACGCCGTCTATCGATTACGGTGTCAATATTCCGTTGGCCGACGGTGTTCTTTCCGGTTATGCCTGGTCGGATCGTTTCGGCTGGATCAGTTTCAACGCGGCGGATGTCACTGGCTGCCCGTCGGGTATTTGCAACGCGAGACGGGTCGGAAGCGCCCTCAAAGGCTGGGCGAGGATTCTTTCTTTGAACGGTACCGGCGATTGGAAGGGATTCGTAGCTATCGATCAGGCGTCGTCCGGCGGGAGCGTCTCATACAGCGGCGTGAATCTCCCGTCCGTGATGATCCAGGCTGATGACACGCTCTCCGGGTATATCTATTCCGATGAGGTGGGTTGGATAGATGTTTCCAGAGCGAGCATCCGTACCGTCCCCACGCTCCAGCTCTGCCGAGATGGTGGTTCCACTCCTTTCGCTCAGGGCGGAGAAACCCGATCCCTTGCTCTCAATCTTCAACCCGCCGCCGGATCAACGGCCAATATGACTACTTTTTTTGACACTACTCCGGATTGCTTCGGTACCGACGTCACCATGAGGAGCACCTTCACTGATAATGCTGCCTCCTCTGTGGTCACTATCTCTCCCAACGGCTCCAACCCCAACGTCTTCATGGGGAATGATGTTCCTGGATCCTCAGCGGCCGGCCAGCAGTCCGCTTCAGAAACCGTCACTGTCTTCTACTCCGGTCAGACCATCACCGTTCCCGTTACCGTCATCGAGTTCTGCTCCTCAAACTGCACCGCCGCTATCCAGGCTGGTACGTGCCAAGGTCAATTGCCTAACCCGGTGGTTAAGAACAGCTGTGGTGGCGATGAACTCAGCTGCCTCGGTACCCGTTCCTGCG
Organism: uncultured Bdellovibrionales bacterium; assembly: GCA_964384235.1. Lineage (GTDB taxonomy): Bacteria > Patescibacteriota > Minisyncoccia > Moranbacterales > UBA1568 > UBA1568. Next base: position 134,196 of record CAYLJX010000002.1, read on the forward strand.
ACTTCAACTGGAAGGAAGTGGCGCCGCAGTGAATCTGAAAAAGTCCATAAGGTTTATAAAGTCATACAGTAATTAAATTAAGTAACAATGTAATATATGAAGCTCCTCTTTACAAGAGATTTTGCCTATTGGGGGAAAGTGGTCATTTTCGGTGCCGTCTTGGGTATCGGACTCCAGTTCGCCCACGCCTGGGTGGCTCCGACTTTGGCCCCGCCCAATGGCAATATCGGGCTTAAGAAATATGTTTCGGATTGCAACCAATTTGCCGTCAATGGCTGGGAAAGCAAAGATGAATGTCTTAAAGACGGTCGGTGGCATTTGGTGCAGTCGACTTCTGGTGGGGCAAACGCCGATCTTATCGCGGCGATCGGTAGTGGAGCAGAAATACGGATCACCTATGAGGTGGCCGGTGGCGGGGTTGGAACGGCTACAAGGCAGTGTGCGAATGCGTTTATCTATACGCCGTATGCCTATTGCCAGGGACCGATGCAGTACGGAGGCTCTGTCACGGATACTATCCCGTCCGGGACCCCAGACTACTATACATTTGACAGCGCCGATCCCCGGCCGCATGCGACGTGGGGTCACATGGGTCTGAATGTCACTCGTTCTGATGGCAGGGTAAAGGGAACGTCTATCGTTCCTCAGATGGACGGAATGCAGAGAGCCCAGACGACTCTCATGGAAAACACCGGAAGTGTTCCGAGTCTCAAATGGTATGCGAAATACTAACCCGGAAGATATGAATACTTCTTGTCTTATAGGTTCTTTCCGGATTTCAGTGGTCGTTTTTAGTGTACTGTCTCTTCTGGCATTTCTCGCCGTAGCGGTTTTCTTTATGAATCGAGGAGGGGGTGATAGCGCAAAGGAAAAACAGGCCGATCAGGGGATCGCGTGTGTTAACTGTCCCGTTCCAGGATCAGGACAGGATGTGGCGGCTGCGACGTTTTCAGGGAAGGCAGTCCGGGTGTCTGAAACCGATATCATCGTGGAAGCGGACGGTGTCACGCCACGAACATTCATGATCGATGCCGGGACCAAGGTATCTCGGGAACAGTGCCGGAAGCTCTCACCAGAGGAGCAGGAAGCTATCCAGCAGGGAACGGTTGGGGGTGTGGTGTCGACCGAGTCTTGTGAGCGCATAGAGGCGGTGAGAGGTGATATCGGTGCCGGGCAGACCGTCGTGATCGTTCTTGGTCAGGCGGCCGGCCAGTCTGAGGTTGCTCGTGAAGTCATCATCGCTTTTGATCGGCAGTAGGGTTATCAGAGTAGCATCTTGTACTAAGAAACAGCAAAAAACCTCGCCCTTTCGGAACGAGGTTTTTTGTTTCGGGAAAGACTATCGCACTTTCTCTACGAAGGCCTTGAATGTCTCGGGGTGCTCCATGGCCATCTGCGAGAGTACCTTGCGGTCGAGCTCGATGTTCTTGGTCTTCTCAAGGGCGATGAAGGCGCGGTAGGTGATTCCGTGCATGCGAAGAGCGGTGTTGAGCCGGGTGATCCAGAGCGAGCGGAAGCTTCGTTTCTTGGCGCGGCGATCGCGGCGGGCATACTTGCCAGCCTTGATGACGGCCTCTTTGGCTTTGGTAAAAAGCTTCTTGCGTCCCCAGCGGAAGCCCTTGGCTTGTTTCAAAATATTCTTGTGGCGCTTTTTGGTCATGACGCCACGCTTGACTCGTGCCATAGTTTTACTTCAGTTAATCGGTTGAAGGGTTAACAAGTTCACAGGTTAGCAGATTTTTCGATAAAAAGTCAATTCTTGAATCCTTACTTGTAACTTTTTAACCTGTTAACCGGGGAACTGGAATTTATGCGTACGGGAGGGCCTTTTTGATGTTCTTTTCGACGGCGGCGTAGACATCCTGGTCACGGCGCTTGGCACGATTCTGGTTGCCGGTCGCTCGGGAGTTGTAGTGGTTCTGTCCGGTGGCGCGGGTCTTGATCCTGCCGCTGCCGGTCACCTTCACTTTTTTAGCGATGGACTTCTTCGTCTTCTGCTTCATATTCTTTGAATCATTTAATCTCGTTATTATTCTGGGGCTATGAGAACCGTAAACCCCTTCGGTCCCCGCTTCACCTCTTCTTCGGTACGGTAGGGGAGCGTGATGCTTTTGAGGAAGAGACTGAGGTTTTCTCGGGCCTTGTCGGTCATGGCTTTCTCACGACCGCGCAGGAGGATCTCGATGCGTACCTTGTTTCCTTTGCCGAGGAATTTTTCCGCCTGAGTCTTCTTGAACAGGAGATCGTGCTTGTCGGTGCGGAAGCCGATACGGATGCCCTTGGTCTCGACTTTTTTCTGTTTGGCCTTCTGCTGCTGTTCCTGCTTGGCCTGCCGGTACTGGAGCTTGCCGTAATCGGTGATCTTGCAGACCGGCGGTGTCGCCAAGGGGGAGACTTCCACGAGGTCGGCTTCCTGTTCCTGGGCGAGGGCGATCGCGGCGGCAGTGTCCATCTCACCGAGGTTTTCACCGCTTCCATCGATGACCATGACACGCGGAACGAGAATCTGCTCGTTGACGCGCAGTCGCTGGATGATCTGTGGTTTCGGTTTCGGTCTATTGTGACGTCTTCGTCTCATTGTTCCGCGTATTAAAAAGTGGAGTTGATGGGAATCGCACCCATGTCCAGGCATGTTTTTCCAAAATAGTCTACAAGCTTAGTGTCGCTTGGCATGAAAGAGGAGGGTAGAAGCGGACGAAATCCCTCATCAGTCTCTTCTTCTGCAACAGGTCCTGAAAATGAAGAGAAGGAAGATTCTCAGGCTGCCTCGATGATATGGCACCGGATGACTCGTATCGAGAATAGGAGGTCCGATGGCTCACGCGATTAGGCGCGGGCAAAAGCGAAAGACGGAGCAAACGCCGAAGCGATCGCGGTCTTGGCCTTGGTGATGAAGTTTGCAGTTATCATCGTGGGAACGAGTTTTACGATCATGTTCCCGAGATCGGCTTGCGTATTTTGAAAGTACATCCTGTCGAGTCTAGACAACCCCTTGGTCATTGCAATAGGCGTGTTGCCATTGTGATGACTGAGCGATAGTGTAGAATGCGGTTTTTCTTTTTGGATTGCTCAAATTTTAAATTTCTAATTTCAAATTTCTAAACAAAACCGAATGACTGAATGTCTGAAACATTAAAAATTCGGACTTGATTCAAAATTCTGAATTCAAAATTAGAAATTCTTTAAAGCTCGCTCGATCTTTCGTTTCGCTTCACGCTTCCCGATGTCCGAGCGCTTGTCGTAGGCTTTTTTCCCCTTGCCCACGGCAAACTCCAACTTGACGAGTTGTTTCTTAGTATACAGTCGAATGGGCACTAAAGTCAAGCCTTCGACGCGTGATTTTCCTATCAGAGAGCGGATTTCCCGACGACGGAGGAGGAGTTTTCTGGAACGAGTGTCTTCGTGCCTCGTGTCCCGGTGGGCATGTTGATAACGAGGGATGAGGGCATTGGTGAGGTAGAGTTCGCTTCCTTTGACCGTGACAAAGGCTCCTTTGAGGCTTGCATGTCCAGTTTTGACGGATTTTACCTCGGCTCCGGTCAATACCAAACCCGCCTCATATCGATCAGAGAGGGCATAATCGAAACTCGCTCGTTTGTTGGTAGCAATGACTTTCATAGTATCTAGTATGTAGTATTGGGTATTTAGGGGGAAGGAGCAAGGGTGATTGACTTGATATGGGAAAAATAGTACTATACCAAGTCGAAGATCACTTCGACTCTTCTTTATCAACTCACCGTGGGGAAAGTCATGAAAATAGATGCGGGTGATGTAGGGACGGTGCTGGGTGCTCTCATGTTGGGGAGTCTGGCAGCTGAAGATCCTCCGCCAGTCTGGTGGAAAAAAACCATGAATAAACTGCTGTGGACGTCACTGGTCGGGCTTGTCTTGATCGCTGACGTGGTAGTCGGCGTACTCACGTTCTGTGCCAGTGAATACCTCTTGGCGCAGGTGGCATCGCAGTACGCGTTCATCGCCGGCTTTCAGGAATTTTTTTCGCCGTACGGATCCGTTGTCTTTGCCCTGCTGTGTGGTGTCGGGCTCCTGCTCTTGCAGATTGGGGCAACTGTCGCAATCTGGTTCTGGGTGGAGGATATGTCTCCGGCACCTGTTTCTGGTCGGGACATGACCAACCTCTCATCTTTCCGGTGCTCGGGCTGATTCCTCTGGTGCTGGCTGTTTATCGCTGCCGCATACCCTCTCGTGGGCGTGCGGCAGTTTTCTTTTTGGCTTTTTTCGGCTACGATGGGAAAGTATGAAGATTCTGATCGAGAAACAATTGAGAGAAGCGATACGGGCATTGCAGGAAACAGGGATACTTCCTGCTTTTGATGTTCCTGGAATCCGTGTGGAGCGGCCCAAGGACGATCAGTTCGGGGAGTATACGACCAATGTCGCATTGATGATCTCGAAGCAGGCAGGAAAGAGCCCGAGGGAGATAGCGGAAAAAATCAGAGAACAGCTAACAGAGAACAGTGAGCAGAATACTCTTTTTGAGAAAGTGGAAGTCGCAGGGCCGGGACATCTGAATTTTTATCTGTCGCAGGAGGCGCTCACGAACGTCGTGCGGGAGGTTTTGGAAAAAGGAGGATCATTCGGTGATTCGAATATCGGCGTAGGGGAGAAAGTGAACAACGAATTTATTTCGGCCAATCCGACGGGACCCTTGCATCTTGGCAATGGCCGTGGCGGATTTTATGCCGATTCACTCTCGCGCGTCTTGCGAAAGAGCGGCTATGACGTGACGAACGAATACTATATCAACGACGCCGGCGAGCAGGTGATGAAACTGGGGCATAGTGTCTTAAAGGACAGCGAGGCAGTCTATGGCGGCGACTATATCGACGCGCTCAATGAACAGCTAACAGCGAACAGTGAACAGAAAAACCTGAATGCGAAAGAAATTGGGGAGTGGGCGGCGGAGATCGTGATGGAGGAGATGGTCAAGAAGACACTCTCTGAACAGATGGCTATCTCGTTTGATGTTTTCACGTCAGAGAAGAAGGATGTCGTGGAGAAAGGTTTCGTAGACAAGGCTATCGAGATTTTCAAAGAAAAAGGGCTAGCGTTCGAAGAAGAGGGGGCACTTTGGCTTCGTACCACCGAGTTCGGTGACGACAAGGACCGCGTGCTCGTGAAGCAAGACGGCTCTCGGACGTACTTCGCTTCCGACTGTGGATACATCTTGCAGAAAATAGAGCGTGACTTTACGAGACTCATCGAGACATGGGGCGCTGACCATCACGGCTATGTGGCGCGTTTCAAGGCAGCAGCACAGGCGCTCGGGTTTCAGGGGAAAATCGATTTCCTTCTTGTTCAGCTCGTGAAGCTCGTCAAGGACGGCGTCGAGGTGAGGATGAGCAAGCGTGCCGGCAACGTGGTGACGATCGACGAGCTCATCGAGACGGTCGGGCACGACGTGGCGCGGTTCTTTTTCCTTATGTACGCGCCGGAGACACATATGAACTTCGATCTCGGGCTCGCCGAGGAGCGCTCCGCCAAGAACCCGGTCTTCTACGTGCAGTATGCGCACGCGAGGCTCGCGAGTATTCTGCGCAAAGCCGAGGAGGAAGGATTCGTATCGGACGGCGCCGACCTCTCCCTTCTTATGCATCCCAAGGAGCGTGAACTCATGCGCGAGCTCCTCTTTTTTCCGGAACTCGTCGAGACAGTCTCGGAAGACTTTTCCGTGCACAAGCTGCCGCAGTATGCTATCCGTCTTGCCGACAAGCTCCATTCTTTCTATGATGAGTGTCGGGTGCTCGATGCCGAGAATCAGTCTCTCTCGGCGGCACGCCTCGAACTCATCCGTTCTGTCAAGATCGTCCTCGGTGAAACCCTCTCCCTCATGGGTATCGACGCCCCGGAGAGGATGTAAAACAAAAAGTTTTTCTCATGTTTTTTCTCCTTTCGACCGAACACAAGAAAAAATACAAGAAGAAGCGCGGGTTCGACGAAGACCTGCTCGGTTTCATCGTGAAGGCTGTCGGATCAGTCTCCTTGTTCGTCGTCGTGGCTGTCGGGTTGGATATCTACCGTCTGTTGCGCTGATTCTCTTTTCGTATGGCAGAAAAAAACATCACGTTCTTTCTGGTGCGTCACGGCGAGGCGGAGCAGAACGTGTCCGGTATCGCGAGCTCGTGGCCGGAGACGCGCGAATTCCATCTGACGGAAAAAGGTCGGAAGCAGATCGAAGCAGTGGCCGATCTTCTCTCCGGGAAACATATCGACAGGATCTTCTCGTCGCCGATCTGTCGGACGCGCGAGACGGCGGAAATGATCGCTGAAGCGACGGGTGCATCTGTCGAGTTCGATGAACGTCTGCGTGAGACAGGCCTCGGTATCTTCAATGGTCGGCCGGTCAGCGAATTCTTCGAAAAGTACTCTCCAGAAGCACGTATCAGTCCCGATCCGGCCGACGGCGTGGAGAGCTACATCGATATGCGCGCGCGCCTCACGCATTTCCTCGATGATATCAAGGAGAAATGTATCGGCCAGAGTGTCATCATCGTGTCGCATGGCGATCCGCTCGAGCAGCTCCATGGCATCCTCACGAACGAGGCTCCCGGCCGCTCGGCCACCGGCTGGTACGCCGAAAAGGGGAGTTGTACGGAAGTGACATGGAGATTCTAACCATCAAGATCCAAAAGAGTATGCTGTATTCCGAATACCGACAATTGTCTTCCGATGACGCATGTCATTTCTGTGACCCGGAGGACCGGGCGTTCGTCGAGAATGCGGACGCCTTCCTCACCTATGCCATCGCCCCGTATCATGAACATCACCTCCTTGTGATCCCCAAGCGGCACCGGGCGTCGTTTCTCGAGATGGAACGGGGGGAATTCGATCAGGTGTGGGACCTCATCCGCAAGGGCGCGGCCATACTCCTCGAACTGGGATACGAGACCTACACCGTCATTGTCCGGGAAGGCAAGAACGCCGCCAAGAGCATGGAGCACCTGCACTATCATCTCATTCCCAACAACCGCATCGGTGATCTCGACCATGCGGGACAAGGCCGATCCGTCATGGAGGCTTCGCAGATCGACCAGGTATCGCGAGACGTCCGGGAAGCCATGGATCGGTTGAAATTCAACGGCATCTAAGGTTGCTTTTTCTTTTGGCGGGTGATACAGTGGCGGTACAATATTTGAAAGGCGATGAAGGGATCATCCTCCTGGAGCTCCAAGAAGAAAGCCTTTGCGGCGAGTAGAACTTGGCGGGCACGCCCGTAACAGCCGGAATGAAGGGTATTTTGTATTATGTATTTTGTATTATGTATTCCTTATACATAATACTTGATACCAGATACTTCATACCGAACTGAGGTGGTACCACGCTCCGACTCCTTATCGGTCGTTCAGCGTCCTTAGCACAGAGCGTGTTAAGGATTTTTTGTTTTTATAATTATGTCATTCAAAAAAGTTCCGTCGCAGGTGAGTTTTCCGAAATTGGAGGAGGAGGTCCTCAAGTATTGGGAGGAGAACAAGATCTTCGAGAAGTCGGTGGAGAAAAATCCCGAGGACAAGACGTTCATTTTTTACGAAGGGCCGCCGACGGCTAATGGCAAGCCGGGACTTCATCATGTCCTCGCACGCTCGTTCAAGGACATCATCCCGCGCTACAAGACGATGAAAGGTTATCGTGTCGAGCGCAAGGCCGGCTGGGACACGCACGGGTTGCCGGTGGAACTCCAGGTGGAAAAAGCACTCGGCCTCAGGAACAAACAGGACATCGAGAATATCGTGCCGGGCGATGCGCGGGCGAGTGTCATCGAGTTCAACAAGAAGTGCAAGGAATCCGTGTGGGAGTACCGCGACCTCTGGGAGAAGCTCACGCGGCGCATGGGTTATTGGGTCGATATGGAACACCCGTACGTGACGTACGAGAACGAATACATCGAGTCGGTGTGGTGGCAGCTCGCGCAGGTCGCGGCACTGAAAAACGAGAAAGGGGAATCTTATCTCTACAAGGGACACAAAGTCGTTCCGTACTGCTACCGCTGCGGAACAGCGCTCTCCTCGCACGAGGTGGCGCAGGGGTATCAGACTGTGAAGGATAATTCAGTGTATGTGAAATTCCAGTTAACAGCGAACAGCGAACAGAAAACGGAAAACAAGACATATCTTTTGGCATGGACCACTACGCCTTGGACTTTACCAGGAAACGCGGCTTTAGCTGTAAAAAAAGATGAAGTCAAATATATAACACTTGAAACTGAAGCTGATACGTCAAATTTAAAAAAAGGCGATCAAGTAGTCTTTGCTTTTACCCATGAGATATTAGGACGTGTTTTAGGTGATAATTTTAAGGAATTTCATAAGAGTAACCATGATTTATTGAATGCTGTTCCTGAGGCATACGAAACAGAAACCGGTGTGAGATATAAAGTTATAGGATTATGTGATGGGAATGAATTGTTAGGAAAACTATACGAACCTCTTTACGAAACCACAGGAAAAGATGCGGAGAAATGTTACAGAGTGGTGGCGGGGGATTTCGTCACGACGACCGATGGTACGGGGATCGTGCACATCGCGCCGGCGTTCGGTGAGGATGATGCCAACGTCGGCAAGGAGAACGGTCTGCCGACGCTCCTGACTGTAGAGACGGACGGAACGCTCATGAAAGGTTTCGGTCTGCCGGGTGAGGGGATTCCGGTCAAGAAAAAGAACGACAAGAACCGCTATGCCGTGGACGATCTCATCATCGAGGACCTGAAACAGCGAGGACTGTTTTTCAATGAAGAAGTGTATGAGCATGAGTACCCGTTCTGCTGGCGTTGTGACACGCCGCTTATCTACTTCGCCAAGCCGTCGTGGTTCATCCGAATGGGTGAGCTTCGGGACGAACTCGTAAAGAACAACGAGAGTATCACCTGGGTGCCGGAACATATCAAGGAAGGGCGCTTCGGCGAGTGGTTGCGCGGCGTGAAGGATTGGGCCATCTCACGTGAACGTTACTGGGGTACGCCGCTTCCCATTTGGGAATGTGACACGTGTGATACACGGAAAGTGATTTCTTCGACTGACGAACTGACGAAATTTTCCGGTAAGAAACTCGAAGATGTGCATAAGCCGTACATTGATGATGTGACGTGGTCATGCGAATGCGGTGGTACGATGAAACGGACGCCGGAAGTGCTCGACGTGTGGTTCGATTCCGGCGCGATGCCCTTGGCGCAGTTTACCTATCCGGAGCAGTCCGATGCGGTGGTCAAGGAAAAAATCGAATCCGGGAAATATTTCCCGGCGGACTATATCTGCGAGGCGATCGACCAGACGAGAGGGTGGTTCTATACGCTCCATGCCATCGCGACGCTTCTCAATAAGGCCGGGAAAGTGCCGGTAGGCAACGCCTACAAGAACGTCATCTGTCTCGGGCACGTGCTCGACGCGCAGGGCAAAAAGATGTCCAAGTCCAAGGGGAATGTCATCGATCCGTTCCAGATGTTTGAGGAATACGGTGCCGATCCCTTGCGCTGGATGCTCTTCTCGATCAATCAGCCGGGACTACCGAAGCGTTTCGACGTGAAGGGGATGCGCGACGTGCAGAACCGCGTGTTCCGTATGCTCTGGAACTCGTACTCGTTCTTCATGACGTATGCGGCAATCGACGGTTGGCAGCCAAAAGCTACAAGCCACAAGCCACAAGCTACAAGCTTGCTCGACCGATGGATCGTTTCGGAATTACAGATGCTTATTAGGGGGGTCGATGGATCGCTTGCTGCTTATGATGTCTATACACCGACCAAGAAGATCGAGGTGTTCATTGATAATCTCTCCAATTGGTACATCCGTCGGAGCCGCGACCGCTTCTGGAAATCAGATGATGATACTGACAAGAACCAGGCATATCAGACGCTCTATGATGTGCTCGTGACGCTCTCGAAATTGATGGCCCCGTTCACGCCGTTCGTCGCCGAAGAAATCTATAGGGGATTAACAGGAAAAGAGTCCGTACATCTCGCAGACTGGCCGGAGGCGGATGAAAAATTGATTGATGAAAACCTGAATGAAGAGATGCAACACGCCAGATTTATTGTGACGATGGGATTGAAAGTCCGCGCCGATGAAAAAATTAAAGTTCGTCAGCCACTTCAGAAAATAACAGCACGCCCGCTTGAGAAGGAACTGCAAGGAATTGTGTTGGATGAACTGAATGTGAAGGAATATGTCGAGCGTAAGGAAATGAACGAACTAGTTGAACTTGATCTGACTCCCAATGATGATCTTAGACTCGAGGGTGAGATGAATGAGATCAACCGGGCAATCCAGGATGGCCGCAAGAAGGCGGAGTTTAATGTGGAGGACCGGATCGTACTCGGCTATCAGGGAAAGGAGGAAGTTTTTGAGAAGTTCGGTGATGAGATTGCAAAGAAAATCCTCGCGACGGAAGTAAAGAATGAAAATCTCACCGACGCCGAATACTCCGGAACGGTCGAAATCGAAGGAGAATCATTCTTGTTCTGGCTCAAACGGTAGAAAAGAAAAAAGACGGGCACGTTGGCTCGTCTGGTCATGGACCGAAAGGAAGAAAGGGTGATCTCAGGCGTTTGCCGAGAGATGAATTGTCATGGCTTCCCCGGTCGGTCTGAAGGCATGGAACTTCATGTTGAGAGTGACCGTGATTCGGAAGGAAGAAGTGCGAGAAGCCTTCTCACAGTATTCGATCAGATCCGCGACGCTGGTGATTGTCGTCAGTCTTATCTTGAACTGGTTCTCGTTTACATGGCGTACCGGGATCGTCGTCCCTCGGTGGCCGGGTCGCGGCTGGATGTAGAGTTCGGCTGTCGGGTTTGGTGATAGCGAGATACGTTTCAATCGTCCCTGCATGAACGCCATGGCGTGATCGGGATTGCTGTCCCTGAAGAGGGTCTTCTCACAGCTGGTCATCGGGTTCTTTTCTCTTACCTCATAAGGGCTTCCAGGGTCTTTTTTGGTAATGTACATGATGACTCTCCTTTCGGTGACATCGGTTTGATGCTACCCTTCTTGTGTAAAATAACTTTCAGAAACTGTCAATGGAACTCCGATATACCGCCGTCGTCTTGAGGAAAAAGGAGGTCGGGGAGACCGACCGGCTGTATACCTTGTACACGAAGGAGCAGGGGAAGGTGCAGGTGACGGGCAAGGGCGTGAGGAAGCCCGCGGCCAAGCTCGCCGGGCAGCTCGAGACGCTCACACAAGGACTCGTCATCGTGGAAAAAGGACGCGGCCGAGGACAGATCTCGGGCGCGCTCGCGGAGAACTATTTTTTCTCGGTCCGGAGCGATGTGGAGGCGCTTCGGCGTGTTTTGGAGACGACCGATATGTTCGAGCGCCTGGTCGGGTTCGACGAACCGGACGCGGAACTCTTTTCGCTTCTCCAGACATTCCTGGAACAAAGCGACGTACTCGCGGTGGAAGGAAAATCCGACAAAGTGACGCTCCTTTCGGAGGGATTTCTCTTTCAGTTGTTCGCGCATCTCGGGTACCGGATAGAGACGGGGGTGTGCGCGGTCTCGGGGGAGAAGCTCCGACCGGGCGGACGATACTTCTTCAGTCCTGACGCGGGAGGCATGGTCTCGGAGCGGTACGGTTCGCAGGCCAAGAGCGTCTTTCCCGTTCGGGAGAATACCGTCAAGCTCATCCGGCTGTTTCTCGGCAACCGTTTGGAAGCGCTCCCGCGCGTTCAGGCTGAGACAAAGGACTTGCGGGAGGTGTATCAGGTAGCGCAGCGATTCTATCAGTGGATCCTGAGGTAGGGTTGACTTTTTAGCTGTTCGGAGGTATAACAGAGTACTGTCGTTTAACAATTGATTTGGCTCATCCAAGCCATATCCGGTTCCAACCTGGTTCAGAGAGGAGAGAAACATGAACCGATTCTGGGAAAGTCCGCTGATGGTACCGATCGTGCTGTTTTCGGTGTTCATAGTCGTGGCGGCGTATCTGTTCCATCGTCCCGCTGTCTCGGCTGTGCCAGAGACACAGCGTATGGTCCAAGGCCCCGTCGCTCCGCTGGTGATTTCGATCACTGGCACCGGCAGGGACGGAAGCGAAAAGAAACACACGGTGCGGAAAGGGGACACCCTGACCAGACTGACGCTTCGCTTCTGCGGCAACCTCGGCGCGATGGCGGGTGTGATCCGTGACAACGGTATCAAAAACCCTCATCGTATATTCATCGATCAATCGCTCACCTTCAAATGTGAGCATGCTGTTTCCCCGGAACAGGTAAAGAAAGAAAGTGCTTCTCCGGGGAAGTTCGCCAGCAGTGGTGGAGCTTCTCAGGACAAGCGTATTTCAAATTCTGTCCTGGAAAGGAAGCTTCGCTTCCGCCAAGAGCTCCTCGCTCGCTTGGATCTCGCGGATCCCGACTGCCTGTATGCGAAACACTCAGGCACGTGGAAGGTGAACACGCTCGCGCGCGTCGTCTGCATCCGCAAGAACTACGGCGAAACCATCGAGCGGGCGGCCAAGGAGCACAAGCTCCCGGTCAACCTGCTCTATGCCATCGTCCATCAGGAGTCCAAGGGACAGCCTGACGCCGTGTCACCCACCGGGTGCAAGGGCATCATGCAGTTCGAGAGTCGGACTGCCAGAGGCTATGGCGTCACGGACGTCTTCGATCCCTTCGTGAGCATACCGAAGGGAGCGCACGTCCTCGCGGACTACATGCGGTTCTGGAAGAACGACCTCGATCGAGGTATCGCTTCCTACAACGTCGGTCCCCGGATGGTCGGCACGCGAGGCTTCGATGCAGGCCGCTTCCCGTACACCGAGAGTGTGCGGCGAGTTTGGCGGCTCATCGATTCGATGCCAGGATGACCACGTATTTTCTCTGCCGGATAAAAAGGTGTTCCGCACGTACGAAAGTACGGCGAGGACATGGGTCAGGGAGAATGGAAAGAATTTTTAAGGGAATGTTCCCTTCAGCCCGTTACCGTGAGCGCATCGCGCCGGTAGCGGGTTTTCGTTTGTCTCGACATGCGTATTTTGGTAAAATACGGACACAAAACACAAACTTTCCCTTACGAATTTATGAGTCTACAAGAACTGAACGACGAGCTGCATGGACGCGAGGTGCACCGCCGCGTGCATGAGGCCATTCCCTACGATCCGGCGGTCGAACCGGAAAAACCGGAAGTGGTAGGACAATTCCAGACGACGGAAGAGTGGCAGAATCCCGTTTTGGGGACGACGCCCGATACTCTTGCGGCGGAAGCGGAACAGGAAAGAAAGAAACGCCGATATATCGCCTTGGGACTCGGCGGTGTAGCACTCCTCCTGCTCTTGGTAGGGGCCGCTTGGAAGATCCACTCAATGATCTTCGACGAGGCGCGCGTTTCGGTCGCCATCGCCGGCCCCAAGAGCGTGGCGAGCGCCGAGACGGTAAGCTTCACTTTGAGCTATGGCAACGACAACTGGTCCTCGCTCGACGATGCGGTGCTGGTGCTCACGTATCCGGAATCCTTCCACCCGGAAGAGGACGGCAAGATCAAGGTGACGGGACTGCGGGCGGAAATCCCTGTGGGAGACATCAAGAGCAACAGTAACGGCAAAGTGGTCGTCTCCGGCAAGTTCTACGGCTCCAAGGGCGACCTCGGTTATCTCAAGGCGACACTTCAGTACCTGCCGACCAACGTGACGAGCCGTCTCGAGACATCGGCGCAGTTCGGGGTGAGTGTCGCTTCTTCGCCGCTCTCGCTCGAGCTCACCGCGCCGCAGGAGCTCGCTTCCGGTCAGGATGTCGAATACGTGATCGACTATGGCAACCAGAGCGGGATGCCGTTTTCCAACCTCCGGGTGAAGGTTGATTATCCGGCCGGCTTCCGATTCGTTTCGGCGGAGCCTCGTCCGAGCGAAGGGGAGGGCATGTGGAATGTCGGTACGCTCTCCGGGAACGCTGGGAACAAGATCCGGATCCGCGGGACGCTTTCCGGCTCCCGTGACGAGCACAAGCGCGTGCATGCCCGGATCGGCTACGTCCAGGGCAACGGCAACTTCGTGGTCTACAGCGAGAACGAACGCTCTACCCGCATCATCGCTTCGCCACTCTCCATCTATCAGACGATGAACGGCGAGGTGGATGCGACCGCGACACCGGGAGACCTCCTGCAGTATGTCATCCGCTACCGGAACGACGGCAACATCGGCGTCCGCGACACGATCGTGACCTTCATGGTCGATTCGCCGCTCCTCGACTATACCAAGCTCTCCCTCACGAAAGGCGCCTACGACCCTTCGCGCAAGATGATCGTATGGAAGGCTTCCGATATCCCGACCCTGAGGAATCTCGAGCCCGGACAGGAAGGTCAGATCGAATTCTCCGTGCCGGTGCGTGCCGATGTCCAGGCGAGCGGGGAGACCAGGAATTTCTCCGTGCGTTCCGTCGCGACTATCGACAGTCCCGACGTGCCGACGCCCATCGGGTCCAACAAGATCATCTCGAGCAACACGCTCATCGTGAAGCTCTCCTCCCTCATCACGCTCGACCTCAAGGGATATTATGAGGACGCAGTCTTTCCCAATAGCGGTCCGGTGCCACCGGTGGTCGGACAGACGACCTCGTACACCATGCACCTCAGGGTGACCAATTCCTCGAACGATATTCGGGACACGCGCGTTTCCATTGTGCTCCCGACGGGTATCAAGTATACTGGCAAAGTTTCGCCGGAGAGCGAGACGGTCCGTTTCAACGAACGTACGAGCGAGATTGTCTGGGAACTCGGATCGGTTGCGGCGGGCAGTGCCGGGACGAGAGAGCTGGTGTTCCAGGTTTCCACGACGCCGGACCCGAGCCTGACCGGCAAGGCGGTCGATCTCGTGAAATCGGTGACGTTCACGGCGGACGATCTCTTCACGAACAAGGAAATTCGCAAGGAAACGGGAACCAAGAACAACTATCTCGAGGAAGACAAGACGATCGCCGGCAAGACGAATCAGGTGCAACCGGCGCCAGCCTCATGACACTATGTGGGAAGAACAAGGAAGAACAGGAACCAAGCGTTACGGAATGTTGAAAACGAGGGGAGGAGTGATACCCACTCCTTTTTTCATGCCGGATGCGACGAGGGCGTCGGTGCGGGGACTTTCCAAGGACGATCTGAACACGGTCGGCGTATGGCCGATGGTGGTGAATACGTACCATCTCATGCTTCAGCCGGGCGTTGAATTGATCAAACAAGCGGGAGGCACGCATCGTTTCATGAACTCTGACGGACCGCTCCTCTCTGATTCCGGCGGGTACCAGGTCTACTCGCTCATTCACAAGAATCCGGAACTGGGAAAGATCACCGAAGAGGGGGCGGAGTTTCGCTCGCCTCTTGATGGTCGCAAGCATCTCCTGACGCCGGAGCGTTCCATCGGGATCCAGTTCGATCTCGGCGTCGACATGATGGTCTGTCTCGATGACCCGCGCCCCAATGATGCGCCACGGGAAGAGATCGTGGCCGCGGTGGACCGTACGATCCGCTGGGCGAAGCGGTGCAAGGAAGAGTACGACAGACAAGTGGTCGCGCGCGGAATGAATGATGAGGCAAGACCGCTCCTCTTCGGTGTGGTACAGGGCGGGATGCTCGTGGAAGAACGGAAGCGCTGTGCCGAGGGGCTGGTCGCGATCGGTTTCGACGGGTACGGTTTCGGTGGTCGGCATGTGGACGGTGACGGCCGATTTCTCGAGGAGATCGTCAGGGAGACCGCGTCGTTCATCCCGGAAGACAAACCGCGTTTCGCGCTCGGGGTCGGGACGCCTCAGGATATCGTGCGCTGCCATGCGCTCGGATGGGACATGTTTGACTGCGTCATCCCCACCCGTGAAGGAAGACACGGCCGTTTGTTCGTGTTTAACCCACAAGCTACCAGCTACCAGCTACAAGCTGATTTCTACGAAACGATCAATATCACGAACGAACAGTACAAGGATGACTTCGCGCCGGTGGATGCAGCATGCGATTGTCTCCTGTGTACGAAATACACCAAAGCGTATCTCAAACATCTTTTCAAAGTAGCTGACCCGCTCGCCGGCCGTCTCGCTTCGATGCACAACTTGCGCTTCTATATGAAGCTGATGGAAAAACTCCGGGAGGAGTAATACTAAATCTCGAAGCTTCTCTTCCTTTTTCGAACATTATGCCTCGCTCGGTCACACGCACGATGAAGCCGTCGCTAGAAAACGAGCGTGACGCGTGGCTTAGTTAGCAGGACAGCGAGTTTTGTCGACGGTGAGTCGATGCGTGTTCGAGGAGTCAGACGTGAGAAAAAGGAAGAGAAGCGGAGAGAAATGGAGAAAAAGGATGGAATGAAAAAAGGCAGCCCGGAGGTTGCCTTCTCTTGGTTCGGTCTTTGCCGAGCTTATCGTTCTTACTTCACCCGCCACTCGTGCCCGCAGGAACAATGGGCAGTCACCGCGACGACCGCGTTGTTCTTACCGCGAACGTTTGTCGTTTGGACGCCGAAACGTCCGCAATTCGGGCAGGCGTTCAGGGGTTCCACCGTGAGCTGCTTCTTGAACGGCTTGAATGCCGTTACTACTCCCTTTGTGATTGCGTTCACTTTTTATTACTCCTTCCTTGTTGACTGATTTGTAGGTGGATGGCGGATAGGGCGGTCCCTATCCTTTTGTTAAAAAGCAGAGTGAAACGGTACAACTATGATATTATACTCTTAGTCAGGGGTTTTGTCAAGATTTGTGCTTTACAATCGCGTAATAAAAGGCTAAGATAAGGCATCTAACGGCTTTCCAATAACCACTATGTCGCAAGAAAATAACGCGCAACTGATGGACAAGATCGTCTCTCTCGCCAAGCGCCGAGGATTCGTGTTTCCGTCATCGGAAATCTACGGCGGTTTCGCGGCGGTCTATGACTTCGGACCGTATGGCGTGGAGCTCGCCAAGAACATCCGCGAGGCGTGGTGGAAGGCGATGGTGTACGAACACGACAACATCGTCGGGCTCGACAGCGCCATCTTCATGCATCCGAAGGTCTGGGAAGCATCCGGTCATGTCGGCGGTTTCAGCGATCCTTTGGCTGAGTGCAAGGAGTGTCATACCCGCGTGCGCGTCGATCATCTCCTCGAAGAAGCGGGTGTCTTCGCGGACGAAAAGATGAGTGAGACGGAAATCAATGAACTCTTTCGGTCCGTCCGTGACAAAGTGAAGTGTCCCAAGTGCGGTAACAAAAACTTCTCCGACGCCAAGAAGTTCAATCTCCTCGTCAAATCGAATCTCGGAAACTTCACTGGCGATTGGAATGACAACCCGACCTACCTGCGTGGCGAGACGTGCCAGGGTATCTATGTCAATTTCAAGAACGTGCTCGATTCGTCCCGCGTCAAGGTACCCTTCGGCATCGCACAGATCGGCAAGGCGTTCCGCAACGAAATCACGGCGCGGCAGTTCATCTTCCGCAAGCGCGAGTTCGAACAGATGGAGATGCAGTACTTCGTCCGACCGGAAGAAGCCGAAGCGACCTACGAGGAGTGGCGCAAGAAGCGTTTTCAGTACTATCTCGACCTCGGATTGAAAGCGGAAAATCTCCGCTGGCACGAGCATGAGAACCTCGTCTTCTATGCCAAGGCGGCCTGGGATATCGAGTATAACTTTCCCTTCGGCTTCAAGGAGCTCGAAGGTATCCACAACCGAAGCGATTACGACCTCACGCAGCATTCCAAATTCTCCGGTGTCGATCTTTCCTATCGTGACCCGCAGACCGGCGAGAAGTATATCCCGTGGATCGTGGAAACGTCGGTCGGTCTCGATCGGACGTTCCTCGCGGTGTTGACCGATGCGTACACGGAGGAACAAGTCGGGGAGGGTGACACTCGTGTCGTCCTGAAATTTCCGAAGTCGCTCGCGCCGGTACAGGTGGCGGTGTTCCCGCTTCTCAAGAACAAGCCGGAGCTCGTGGAGAAGGCACGCGAGGTATACACCATGCTCAAGAAGGAGTTCCGCTCTGAATGGGATGACAATGGTAATGTCGGCAAGCGCTACCGCCGTCAGGACGAGATCGGCACACCGTACTGCGTCACCATCGACTTCGACACGTTGGGTGCTGGCACGGATGCATCCCTTACCGGTACCGTCACCGTCCGCGACCGCGACACGATGCAGCAGACCCGTATCGCCATCGCTGACTTGCAGAAGTATTTTTCCGAGAACCTCTCGTAAAAAGTAGAACCACCACTCGTCCGAAAAAATCGGACAACGTAGATTAGATTTTCAGATATACCTGATACATACTACGTAATACATAATACTGACGGGAATGAAATACCAGAAACACACGTTGAAGAACGGGTTGCGGGTGATCCTCGCGCCGATGCAGGAGACGGAGACGGCGACGGTCATCGTCATGACGGGTGTCGGCTCGCGCTACGAGACGAGGCAGGAGAACGGTCTCGCACACTTTCTCGAGCATATGTTCTTCAAGGGAACCGAGAAGCGTCCGACCGCCATGGACATTTCCAAGGAGCTCGACGCCATCGGGGCCGAGTACAACGCCTACACCGGCAAGGACCGCACGGCCTACTACGCCAAGGTGGAGGCGCACCATTGGGAGACGGCGCTCGACGTGGTGAGCGACCTCTTCCTCAATGCCAAGATCGAACAGGAGGAGATCGATCGCGAACGCGGTCCGGTCATTCAGGAGCTCAACATGTACGAGGACACGCCCATGCGTCACATCGGTGATCTCTGGGAACTTCATCTCTACGGCGACCATCCCTTGGGCTGGGAGATCATCGGACCCAAGGAAAATCTCCGGCGGTTCCAGCGCCAGGACTTTATCAAGTACCTGAGCCGCGGCTACGTAGCCGAGAACGTCGTCATCGGCGTCGCCGGAAAGATCGATCCCAAGAAAGTAAAGAAAGAGATCGAAAAGCATTTCGCAAAGATCCGCACCGGTAAGAAACCGACCTTCAAGAAAGCGGATGACAAACAGTCGAAACCCGGTCTCTATATCCAGCACAAGAAGACCGACCAGACTCACATGATCCTCGGCGTACGCTCCTATGATATGTACCACAAGGACCGCTACGTCCTCTCGGTACTCTCGACGATCCTCGGCGGGGGGATGTCCTCGCGGCTCTTCATGGCGGTGCGTGAGCGAAGAGGTTTGGCTTACAGTGTGCACACCATGGTGGAGAACTACCACGACGCCGGCTATCTCGCCACGCAGTGCGGTGTGGAGCATGAGAATCTCGAGCAGACCATCCGGGTCATCCTCGACGAGTACCGACAGATCGCGACGGAGCTGGTCGACAAGGAAGAGCTCAAGAAGGCCAAAGAATACATCAAGGGCAAGATGGCGATGAGCTTCGAGGGGTCGGACGACGTGGCGGAGTACCTCGTCACGCAGGAAACCATTCGAAACGAGATCGTCCTCCCCAAGGAAAAACGGAAAATGATCGACCAGGTGACGGCGGAGGACGTACTCCGCGTCGCCAAGGATATCTTCGTCAATAAGAGATTGAATTTGGCGATCATCGGCCCGCACGCGTCCGAAGCGAAGCTTCGGAAAATATTGAATGTAGAATAGATTGTCATTCCCGCGGAGACGGGAATCCAGGAATATGACGATTGATGAAAGAGTAGAAACCGGAACCAAGCTTCTCATCCGTGCGGCGCTCATCGTGGCAGGGATTTACGTTCTTTACCTCATCCGGGACGTGGTGTTGTTGACGCTCTTCGCGGTGCTCGCGGCAGCGGCACTCGCGCCGCTTATCGTCAAACTCTCCCGGTATGGTCTCTCCCGGACGGCTTCCGTGATCATCGTCTATATGGTGATCTTTCTCGGTGGGACGGCGCTTCTTATCGCATTCCTGCCGGTACTCTTCTCCGAAATCAAGGAATTTCTCTCGAATTGGCCCAAGTATGCCGAGAGCATAGGAGGGATGCTTGCTGGGTGGGAATCATATTTTCACAGTATCGGTATCGGTTTCGAGAAGGAAGTCTTTTTTCAGGACATCGAGCAGAGCGTGACGGAAACGGTGGGGAATCTCTTCTCGACGACACTCAGTCTTTTCCAGGGGTTCATACACTTCATCGGGTTCTTCTTCCTCTCGCTCTATCTCTCCCTCGAGGAGCGCGGTATCGAGAAATTCTTCCTGCTCCTCACGCCGGAGCATTACCATGAGCACGCGCTTTCGATCGTCTCACGGATGCGTGACAAGGCGAGCCAGTGGCTCTTCGGGCAGACGCTTCTCATCCTCATCGCGTTCGGCATCTACGCTATCGGGCTCTCCGCCATCGGTATTCCCTACGCGCTCGCCATCGCGCTCTTCGGCGCTCTCATGGAGATCCTGCCGTATATCGGACCGGTGCTCGCGGCTATCCCGGCCATCCTCTCGGGACTTTTCGTCTCGCCGGGTCTCGCCATCGCGGCACTGGTGTTCTATATCATCGCGCATCAGCTCGAGGCTCACATCATCGCGCCGCAGGTCATGAAACGATCTGCCTCGCTCAATCCGGTGGCCTTCATCATCGCGGTCCTGGTAGGCGCACAGCTCGGCGGTCCCTTGGGCATCGTCCTCGCGGTCCCGATCACGATGATGATGACGGTGTTCGTGGACGATCTTCTTATCAAGCGAAACGCGTAACGTATGGAATCTTCCGGAACACTGTTTGTTGTCGCGACGCCGATCGGCAACCTCGGAGACATCACGCTTCGCGCGCTCGAGACGTTCAAGTCCGTTGATGCGATCCTCTGCGAGGACACGCGCGTGACGGGGAAACTTTTGAAACACTACGAGATCTCCAAGCCGCTCGTCTCGTGCCACGAGCATACCGACCGGGAGAAACTCGGGAGCCTTGTGGAGCGGATGCAGCGAGGGGAAAACATGGCGCTCGTCACCGACGCCGGGACGCCGGGACTCTCCGATCCGGGGAACCTCCTCGTGTCGCTCGCGCGGGAGGGAGAGATAGCAGTCGTGCCGATCCCGGGTGTGTCGGCCCTCGGGGCGATCGTCTCGGTCGCGGGGATCGATATGCGCGAATTTCTTTTCAAGGGGTTCCCGCCCCACAAGAAGGGACGGCAGACGTTTTTCACGGAAGTGGCAGAGAGCCAGGTACCGGTCGTCTACTACGACTCCGTGCACCGTGTGGTCAAGAATATGGAACTCCTTTCGACGCTCGCACCGGAGAAAAGGGTGATCATCGGCCGAGAACTGACCAAGATGTTCGAGGAAGTCACGACAGGGAGCGTCGTCGAGGCCAAAGAGTTTTTTGAAAAGAATCAGGGGAAAGTGAAAGGAGAATTCGTCGTGATAGCGTATAATAAATGATGAAGCCCGGCGTTCGTTTGAACATTCCGGGCTCCGGGTCACTCGACGAGGCTGATCACCCAGTCGAGTCCGATGGTGAGGCCGCCGCCTACGACGACCATCAGAGTGATGAGGCCGCCGACAAGTAGGAGAGCCTTGGTCAACGGGGACATCTCGCGGCGGGTTTGGTTGGACTCCCTCCAGCCGCGATTGTGCATCAGATTCATTTTCTGCCTCCTCGTTGGTTGCGCTAAAAGGTACTGCTATACTACAAAACAATCCATTATACACCTAAAATCCGTAAAAGTCAAGCAGAGAATATGGAAAATACCGAAAATAAGCCAGCCCGCATCGCTACGCGAAGCGTTGCTGGCGGGCCATTTTTTATTACGACACCCATCTATTACGTGAACGGGCGGCCCCATATCGGCCATGCCTATACGACCGTGGCGGCGGACTGTCTCGCTCGGTTCAAACGTCTTCAGGGGGAAGAAATCTTCTTCTCGACGGGAACGGACGAGCACGGGATGAAGATACAGAAAAAGGCCGAGGAAGAAGGGAAAGAGACAAGTGTCTTCGTCGACGGGATCGCGGAAACGTTCCGAGACCTCTGGGAGAAACTCGGTATCAGCTATACGCGGTTCATCCGCACGACCGAGCCGGCACACAAGGCAGCGGTACAAAAGGTGCTCCAGGATTTCTATGACCGTGGCATCATCTACAAGGGTTTTTACGAGGGACTCTACTGCGCCGGCTGCGAACAGTTCAAGATCGCGGACGATCTGGTCGATGGCAAGTGTCCCGACCATGGCACCGTTCCGGAGCTCATGAAAGAGGAGAGCTACGTCATGAAGATGACCGTCATGCAGGACGAGCTCATCCGAAGAATCGAGCAGGACGAGCTGTATGTCGCACCGGAGAAATACAAGACGGAAATATTGTCTTTCCTCAAAGGCGAACGGCTCGAGGATATCTCCATCTCACGCAAGAACGTCCGGTGGGGGATACCGCTTCCTTTCGATGGGACGCATACGACGTACGTGTGGGTGGACGCTTTCCTTAATTACCTCACGGTGCTCGGTTGGGACGGGAACAGGGAGAGCGTTCCGCGAGAGTGGCCGGCCGACGTGCAGTTCATCGGCAAGGATATCCTCCGCGTGCATGCCACCATCTGGCCGGTGATTCTCATGCACCTCGGGTTCCCCACGCAGAAAGTCCTCTTCACGCACGGATTCATCCTCTCCGGTGGCAAGAAGATGAGCAAGACCCTCGGGAACGTCATCTCACCCGACGAGATGATCGAGCGCTTCGGTGCCGACGGGACGAGGTACCTCCTCATGAGTGCCGGACGTTTCGGTGAGGATATCGATTTGACGCTTGAGCGCGCGACGGAGAAATACAACGCCGACCTCGCGAACGGTCTCGGCAACCTGGTTTCGCGCGTGATGAAGCTCGCGGAGAGTTCATCGAACGTAAGCTATCCGCTCGTCACGGGATGGCCTGAGGAGTTCGTCCTGTATATGGGCGCGTGCTCCCTGTATGAGGCGCTCGAATCCGTGATGGACCGGGTGCGCGCCATGAACAAGAAGATCGACGACGCCAAACCATGGGTCTTAGTGAAAGAAGACAAACCGAAATTCGAGGAAGTCATGAACGGGTTCCTCGCCGAACTCAACGAACTCTCGTTCCTGCTGCAGCCGTTCCTCCCGGAAACCGCCCAAAAAATCCAAACCGCCCTCACGGAAGGCAAAACCGAACCACTTTTTAAGAGAATCTAGAGACATGTAGAAAGTATCATGTAGTATGTATCATGTATGGGATAGAATGCGTGATACCGAATACAAGATACTTGATACATAATACGATATACATAATACGATGCTTGATATCCATACCCATCTCTATTGGAAGGACTTCGATGAGGATCGGGACGATGTCGTCCTGCGGGCGAGGGCGGCCGGCGTGTCGAAGATGATCTCCGTCGGGACGGATATGGAGACGAGCCGGCAGGCTATCCAGATAGCGGAGGCGCATGAGGGGATATGGGCGAGTATCGGTATTCATCCGCACGAGTTCAACGAGTCCGAGATTTCCCATCTGGAATCCTGGGGGAAGGAATTGCGGGAGCTTGCGAAGCACCCGAAAGTCATCGGCATAGGCGAGTGCGGCTTGGACTACTTCGGACGCGACCGGGAGGTATCCGACGATGCGAAAGCCAGACAGAAGGCGGCTTTCCTCATGCAGCTGGAGCTCGCTTCGGAACTCGACCTGCCTCTCATCATCCATACCCGCCCCTCCTCGGATACTCAGGATGCTTACGAAGATGTCTTTGGTATTTTGAAAGCTAATGCAGCTAGTGAAGCTAGGAAGCTAAAAGCTGTCTTACATTGCTACCAAGGCGATATTGAAGTCACCAAAAAGTTCCTCGAACTGCCGAACGTGTACTTCTCCTTTGCCGGGAATATTACCTATCCGGTGAAACAGGCGCTCGTCGGAACCAAGGATGACCTTACGGAAACCGTAAAACTCGTGCCACTCGAGAGACTCTTCACCGAGACGGATTGCCCCTTCCTTGCGCCGCAGGCGAAGCGGGGAGAGCGCAACGAGCCGAGCTTCGTGCAGTACGTCGTGGAAAAGGCGGCGGAACTGCATGGTACGGATATGGACGGCATCGCGTCGCAGACCGAGCGGAATTTCGAGCGCGTGTTCGGTGTGGTATCATGAGTACGTGTAACTCTTTTGAAACGATCTATGTTTGGAAGACTTTTTGGGAAAAAATCTGAAGTTCCAGCAAACGGAATGGAAAAACCGAAGCTGGTGCAGCCCGGGGAAGTGTCAGAACCGCAAGGCAAGGTGGAAGATAGGATTCTTCGCAGGGAAATCCCGGCTCATAACCCAGGGTTTGATGATACGGATCTGACAAAGCAAGGGGAAGAGGAACAAGCCGGAGCAAAAGATTCGATCTACGAGCTCCCGACGAGGGACAAGATATATAAGGATTGGCAAAAAGGAGCGGCGGATACGACTCCTCCGGAGGAAGGTGCAAATGCTCATGTGGAACTTCCAGCTGCAGGGGAGGACACGAGGGTCGAGAGGGAGAAATTATTGGATCGCATCCGGGGAATGAAGACTGACTTGCCGGAAAAGAGTGATGACACGGATAAAAGGCTCGCCGCATAGCCTGAAATATCTCGGAGGTTTGACGGTTTTCGTTTTCGGACGTATACTGGAAGCGCTTTTTTGAAGGCGTGAAGCCTTACAAAAGCGCTTTTTTGTTTAGCCGTATTCTCGTTGTCGGTTGTGAGTTGTAAGTCGTGAGTCATTAAGACATGGAAGTCTCGATTGCTGCGGAAAAACTGTTCAGTCTGGGGAACTTTCCGGTGACCAACGCCTTTTTCATCGGTCTTTTGGTGAGTTTTATTCTCATCGTCGCGACGCAGCTTGTGGTCCGCAGGAAGCGGTTGGTGCCGCGCGGCCTCCAGAACGTCTTTGAGCTCGTACTGGAAGGACTCCTCTCCCTCATCGAAGGCGTGACGCAGGACAAGGCGCAGGCCAAGAAGTTTTTTCCTCTCATCGTGACCATTTTCCTCTTTGTCCTGCTCTCCAACTGGGTCGGTCTCCTGCCGGGCATGGGGACGGTCGGCCTCGCGCATGGCGAGGGAGAACACGCGACGATCATCCCGTTCCTGCGGAGCACCTCGGCCGATCTCAACTTCACCATGGCGCTCTCGCTCATCGCGGTCCTGACGACGCAGTTCACCGGGATCGCCGCACTCGGTGTCGTGCGGTACGGCAAGAAATTCCTCGTGAGTCCCTTCCACAAGCCGTACGGTCTCGGTACCTTCATGGGACTCCTGGAGCTTATCAGTGAGTTCGCCAAGTTTCTCTCCTTTTCCTTCCGTCTGTTCGGCAATATCTTCGCCGGCGAGATCCTCCTTACGGTGATGCTCCATCTGGTGCCGTACTTCCTGCCGCTCCCGTTCCTTTTTCTCGAGATCTTCGTCGGGTTCATCCAGGCGGTGGTCTTTGCGATGCTGACCTTGGTGTTCATGAAGATGGCGACACTCGAAGCGGAACACTAAAAAAGAAGTCAAAAGTCAAAGGTGAAAAGTCAAAAGTCCAAGTCGAAATTCAAAAGTTTGAATTGAAAAATATGGACAAGAGTAGAAAAACGCTCTACAATGGGAAATCAGTAATCAAATAAGTAATCAGTTTTAATAAACGACTATGGAAGCAGAATCAGCGAAGTTGTTGGGTGCGGCGCTCGCCATCGGTCTCGGTGCCATCGGCCCGGGCGCGGGTATGGGTATTTTGTTCAGCAAGGCTCTCGAAGCCATCGGACGCAATCCGGAGGCGCAGCCGAAGATCCAGATGACGATGCTCCTTGGTATCGCGTTCACGGAAGCGATCGCGATTTATGCGCTTGTTATTTCCCTCATGATTTTGTTTGGATAAGATTATTATCCGGTTAAAAAGTTAAAAGGTTAACAGGTTTAGGAATCCAAACCCGTTAACTCGTTAACCTGCAACTGTCTAACTGAATCATCATGGAAGCGCTCGCAAATCTCGGTGTCGATTGGAAGCTGTTCCTGGCGCAGGTCGTCAACTTCGTCGTGCTTCTCTTTATCCTGCGCCGGTATGCCTACCGGCCGATGCTTGAGTTTCTCGAGAAGCGGAGCTCCCGTATCGAACAGGGACTGAAGGACGCCGAGGCGGCCCAGGCGAAGCTTCGGGAGATGGAAGAGAAGGAGAAAGAAGTACTCTCTGCCGCTCGTCATGAGGCCAAGGGTATCCTCACCGCGGCTGAAGAGACTGCCAAGAAGCATGGCGAAACGATCGTCGCCAAGACGGAGGCGGAGGTGAAGCGCATGCTCGCGGAAGCCGAGAAGAAGATCGCTGAGGAAAAGGAGAAGCTCCTCGCGGAAGCGAAGCAGGAAATCGCCGAGACGGTGATGCTTGCGGTAGAAAAGGTGGTGCGCGAGAAAGTGGATACGACCAAGGACAAGGAACTCATCGAAACCGCGATACGCTCATGAGACCGACAGCAGCCCAGTATGCCAAGACTCTCAAGGCTCTTTCCCAGGAAGGTGGCTCCGATGCGGTGATGCTCGTCAAGGATTTTCTCTCGATGCTCAAGCGGCGTGGGGAAATGAAGAAGCTTGGGAGCATCCTGAAGTATCTCGAAAAGCTGGAGCAGGAAGAGAAGAATGAGATTTCCGTCACAGCAACACTCGCACATGAGACCGACGAGACGATGAAGCAGACAATCGCTTCTCAGGCAAAAAAACTGTTTCCCGGAAAGAATGTTTCGCTCGAGTATGCTCTCGACCCGGCCCTTATCGGCGGTGTCAGACTCCGCACAGACGAAACTTTGTATGATGCCAGTGTGGCTGCGAATCTTCGCGCTTTGAAAAAAACTTTGGTTAATTAATTCTCTCTTTTCTCTAAAATTCCTAACCTCCTAACTCCTTCCCCATATGTCCAACCCTCTCATCGAAGAACTCAAGAAGCAGATCGCCGGGTTTCAGCACGAGCCGAAGGCGGAAGCGGTCGGTACCGTCCTGGAAGTCGGTGACGGCGTTGCGCGCGTCTCGGGACTGTCTGAGGTGATGGCGTCGGAAATGGTGGAATTTGAGAACGGCGTGGTCGGCGTGGCACTGAACCTCGAGGAGGGCGAGGCTGGTATCATGCTTCTCGGTGAGACGGGTGATCTGCGCGAGGGTATGACGGCCAAAAGCACCGGCAAGATCCTCTCAGTACCGGTAGGAAACGGCGTCGTCGGCCGCGTGGTCAATGCGCTCGGACAGGCTGTGGACGGCAAGGGTGAGATCAAGGCGGAGAAATTCTATCCGGTGGAAAAGATCGCGCCGGGTGTCATCACCCGCCAGTCGGTCAACCAGCCGCTCCAGACCGGTATCAAGGCGATTGACGCACTTATCCCGATCGGCCGCGGCCAGCGCGAGCTCATCATTGGCGACCGTCAGACCGGCAAGACGGCAGTCGCGATCGACACCATCATCAACCAGAAAGGCCAGGACGTCGTCTGTATCTACGTCGCCATCGGTCAGAAGGAATCCAAGGTGGCGCGTATCGTCGCCGAGCTCGAGAAGAGCGGGGCGATGGAATATACGACCGTGGTCGTCGCCGGCGTGTCTGATCCGGCCGCGTTGTCGTTCATCGCGCCGTATGCCGGCTGTGCTCTCGGCGAGTACTTCATGGACCAAGGCAAGGACGTGCTCGTCGTCTACGATGATCTTTCCAAGCACGCGGTCGCCTATCGTCAGATTTCACTCATCCTTCGTCGTCCGCCGGGTCGCGAGGCTTATCCGGGCGACGTCTTTTACGTCCACTCGCGTCTCTTGGAACGGAGCGCCAAGCTGAACTCCGATTTCGGCGGCGGGTCGCTCACCGCGCTTCCCATCATCGAGACGCAGGCAGGTGACGTGTCGGCCTACATTCCTACGAACGTCATCTCCATCACCGACGGACAGATCTATCTCGAATCCGATCTCTTCTACAAAGGTATCCGCCCGGCGCTGAACGTCGGTCTCTCGGTGTCGCGCGTCGGTTCGGCGGCCCAGATCAAGGCCATGAAGCAGGTGGCCGGGACGCTTCGTCTTGACCTGGCACAGTTCCGCGAACTTGAGGCCTTCGCGCAGTTCGGCTCGGATCTCGACGAAAAGACCCGCACGCAGATCGAGCGCGGTCGTCGGGCGACGGAACTCCTGAAACAGCCGCAGTATGCTCCGCTTCCGGTGGAAAAGGAAGTCGCGGTGCTCTACGCGCTCACCCGCGGACACGTGGACGACGTGAAAGTCGAGGAAGTCGGTCGTTTCGAACGCGAGTTCCTCTCGTATCTTGATGTGGAAGGAAAAGAAGCGCTGGACGCGATCGTGAAGGAGAAGGCGATTACGGAGGGAGTGGAAGAACTGCTCAAGAAGCATATCGGGGAGTTCAAGAAATCATTTGCTGTTTAGCAGTTAACAAGTTAAAAGGTTAACAGCTTAAGAAAGCTTGTTAACTTGTGAACTCGTTAACCGAATAACTGAAGGATTATGGCTTCAGCTCGTGACATCCGACGGCGAATAAAGGGCGTGAAATCCACCGGCAAGATCACCCGGGCGATGGAGATGATTTCGGCCGTCAAGATGCGCAAGGCCGTGAGTTCGGTGCTCGCCATCCGTCCGTATGCCCAAGGGGCGATTGGGATGCTTCAGCGGCTTTCCCAGGCGGTCGGCAATGAACAGCATCCGCTTCTCATGGAACGACCGGTAAAGAAAGAACTCTACGTCGTCATCGCCTCCAATCGAGGTCTCTGCGGCGCGTTCAACGCCCAGATCGGGAAGCGTCTGCGCCAGGTCCTCCTCGAGGATACCGGTCGGGACCGGGTCTTCATTACGATCGGGAAGAAGGCAGACGCCATGGTGCGTCGTGTCCAGGGAGAAACCATCGCGTCGTTTCCGGACGTGCTCAACGCCCTCAAGGCGGAGGACCTTCGGCCGGTGGCGCGCGTCATCATGGACGAGTTCGAGGCGAAACGCGTCGACCGCGTGGTGATGGTGTACACGGATTTCGTCTCGATGCTCTCGCAGGAGGTGAAGGTCCGGGCGCTCCTCCCGGTCGCGATCAAGGACACGAGGAAGGCCTTGAACGAAATGGGAGAAATGAGTGAAAAGGGAGAAACGGGAGACGAAAAAGGGAAGGGCGGCATGCAAGCCGAGTATCTGATCGAGCCGAGTGCCAAGAAGGTATTGTGGCGGATGATTCCGCGGCTCATCGAGATGGAACTCTATCATGCCGTTCTCGAGAGCAACGCCTCGCAGGAGTCGGCCCGGATGATGGCCATGCGCAACGCGACCGACGCCGCCAAGGAAATGGTGGCCGACCTCACGCTCGCCTACAACCAGGTCCGTCAGGGCAAGATCACGCAGGAAATCGCCGAGCTCTCGGCGGGTATGGCGGCTGTCTCGAAATAGTATTCAGTATTTCGTATATCGTATGGCGTATTCCGGTACGTGATGCGAGATACCAGATACCGAATCTGGAAGGAATTTTAAAAAAGCACGCAGAAATGATTCAAGACAGTCCGCGTTGCGAACTGTCTTGTCGAGAGGGGTGGCCGTGGTCAATCCTGCTTCATGGAGGGCGATGGCAATAAGACCAGGGCGATGGCTGTGGCCAGCATCAGCGCGAAGAACGCCATGTTGAGCGGGACCGGATACATCGGCTGATGACTCACCCAGAGCATGGGCGCGTAGGTCCACAGGAAGCTGACACCGAAAAGAACCAGGAGAATGCAGGCGATCCAGAGGACTACCCGGAAGAGTTTGAACATGATGATCTCCAATTTTTCAGAAGGAACGATTATCGTTATATACCGCTACGTGTCTCCTGTCCCTGTAGTACTCCCAAAAGTGAAAAACGTCAATACTTCATATCATAACTAATCAGGATTTCCTTTAATCAAGCAATACTATGGCAAACGGAAAACTTATCCAGATCATCGGGCCGGTGGTGGACGCGGAGTTCGGCGACAATAGCACGCTGCCCAAAGTCTACGACGCGCTCGAGGTCCAGACCGAAGGCGGTAAGCTCGTGGCGGAAGTCCATCAGCATCTCGGCGGCAACCGCGTGCGTGCGGTGGCTATGGGTTCGACGGACGGTCTGCGGCGTGGCATGGATGTCGTGGCGACCGGCGCGCCGATCTCGGTGCCGGTGGGCAAGGCAGTCCTCGGACGCATGTTCAACGTGCTCGGCGATGTTATTGATGGTAAGGAGAATGTCGTCGCTGGAAAGAAAAGCTCCATCCATCGTTCGGCTCCGTCCTTCGACGAGCAGTCGACCAAGGCGGAGGTATTCGAGACGGGTATCAAGTCGATCGACCTCATCTGTCCCTTCATGAAGGGTGGCAAGGTCGGTCTCTTCGGTGGTGCCGGTGTGGGAAAGACGGTCGTCATCCAGGAGCTCATCCGAAACATCGCCTCCGAACACGGCGGTTACTCGGTGTTCGCTGGTGTCGGTGAGCGTACCCGCGAAGGCAACGACCTCTATCACGAGATGAAAGACTCCGGCGTTTTGGACAAGACGGCCCTGGTTTTCGGTCAGATGAACGAGCCGCCGGGATCGCGCCAGCGCGTCGCGCTCTCCGCGCTCACCATGGCGGAATCCTTCCGCGACGACGAGGGCAAGGACGTACTTCTCTTCATCGACAACATCTTCCGTTTCACGCAGGCTGGTTCCGAAGTGTCCGCGCTTCTCGGTCGTATCCCGAGCGCCGTGGGGTATCAGCCGACGCTCGCCGAGGAAATGGGCGGACTTCAGGAGCGCATCACCTCGACCAAGAAGGGCTCCATCACCTCCGTGCAGGCGGTGTATGTGCCGGCCGACGACCTCACCGACCCGGCTCCGGCCACGACCTTCGGCCACCTCGACTCGACCGTGGTGCTCAACCGTGCCCTCACCGAGATCGGTATCTATCCGGCCGTCGATCCGCTCGACTCGAGCTCGACCATCCTCGACCCGCAGGTGGTGGGTGAACGGCACTACAACGTGGCGCGCGGCGTACAGAAGATGCTCCAGCGCTACAAGGACCTCCAGGACATCATCGCCATCCTCGGTATGGAGGAGCTTTCCGACGAGGACAAGCAGACCGTGGCCCGTGCCCGCAAGATCCAACGGTATCTCTCCCAGCCGTTCTTCGTGGCGGAGCAGTTCACCGGCGCCCCGGGCAAGTACGTGAAGCTCGAGGACACCATCACCGGTTTCGAAAAGATCCTCTCCGGCGAGCTCGACGACATCTCCGAGCAGGCGTTCTATATGAAAGGTTCGATTGAAGAAGTGTTGGCTGAGAGAAAGAAATAAGTATGTCTCTTATAAAGTTCAAAATCGTTACTCCCGAACGCACGGTGGTGGAACAGGAGGTCTACCAGGCGACGCTGCCGGTCGAGGGGGGAGAAGTGACCATCCTGCCGGAGCATATGCCGTACATCGGGGCGCTCAAGGCGGGGGAGATCATCTTGCGCCGCACGCAGGGCGGCGAGGAGGAGAGCCTCGCGACGTCAGGCGGCTTCGCGGAGTTTCATGACAATACCCTCTCCATCCTCGCGGATACGGCTGAGCGTGCCGAGGAGATCGATCTTGCGCGTGCCGAAGAGGCGAGGAAGCGCGCCGAGAAGCTCAAGGAAGAGCGACATCTCATGGACGACGAGGAATATGCCCGCACCGCGGCCGCGATCGAGAAGGAACTGGCCCGCGTACGTGTCGCCCGCAAGCACCGTTCCAGACCAGGTTTCTCCACCAACGGAGATTCTCTTTAGAGGACATTCCCTCCTTTCCTCCAGCAACCTCCTTTCTCGACCCGCTCACTCACTCCAACCCCATATGTGATAGCCTCCGTTTTGCAGTAGTCGTTTCGTTCGCTTAGTACAAATTTTGTCTTTGAAACAAGAGGAGGCCGATGGCACAAAATTTGTAAGGGTCTCGAAAAGAGTTGCTGTTCGGAAAGGAGAAACTCGGAAGGCAAAGATTCCTTTTCGGAGTCTTGAAGATCCGAAAGCGGGCATGGACTCCGAGCGAAGTCGAGGAGGAGCGAAGGAGCTTCAGGAGTGAGGTTGCACGCCGGGCAACCGAGCGACTCCGAAAAGGAAGACTTTGCCTGGAGAGAGAAGATTGCTTATAGAGTATTTCAAGAGTAGAATGAAAGCGTGAACAGGAATGTTCGCGCTTTTCCATTAAACAAAACTGTATGCAACCAGCCGTGCAGAAGGTAGCCAAGGGGGTATTGATCGGGGTACTCGGACTGTTTCTCGTGGGACTTCTCGTTTTCTTCATGACCGTTCTCTTCGGTCAGCCTGGAAACTTCCGTATGACGGGAGACGGGTCGGTGTCATCGGGAACGATGATGGTGCAGCCGGAGATCGGAGGGATGGGTCGGGGCGGCATGGGCGGTGACATGATGACCGATGAAGGAGCGGCACCGATGTTCGAGGGCAAGATGGCGCTCGGTGCTCCGGAAGGCGTTTCCTTTGATATGGCACCGGTTGCCGAGGAAACCGTTCCGGCTGACAAGAGAGTGATGAAGGACGGTTCGCTCGATATCCGGGTCCGGAGTGCCGACGAAGCGGCCGAGAATATCCGAAAGGTCGCCGAAGCGAAAGGCGGATCGGTGCAGCAGTCGAATTTCTGGCAGATGACCGACAACGTGAAGACCGGTTCCGTCACCGTCAAGGTGCCTGTGGACAGGTTCGAGGAGACGTTCGCGGAGCTAAAGAAGGTCGCGACGTTCGTCGTGAGCGAGAACATGTCGGGAAGCGACGTGACGGAGCAGTTCATCGACCTCAAGGCACGGCTCGACAACAAGAAGGCCCAGGAGCAGGCCCTCCAAGCTCTCCTCACCCGGGCCGAGAAGGTGAGCGATGTGATCGACGTGACACGCGAGCTCGGCAAGGTGCGCGCGGAGATCGAATCGCTCGAAGGACAGATGCGGTATCTCAGCAATCAGACCGATATGGCCTCCATCACGGTGTCGCTCACGGAGGATGCACGTATCACGCCGGACGGCAGTTTCCGTCCCGGGCAGTCGTTCGCCGATGCGCTCAAGCAGCTCATCTGGAGCCTCGGGAAGATAGCGACCGGACTCATGCTGTTCCTGATCGTCGCGGTGCCGATCTTCCTCGTCTTCGGTCTCGTCTTCTGGGTCATCTTCATCATCGTCCGCAAGGTCGTGATGAAGTTCTGGAAGTGACGTAAAAAAGTCTGTAAAAAAATTGAAGCGCGCTCCGGCTGATGCCGAGGCGCGCTTTGTCGTTGGGAAGTGAAGAACAGGCTAGTCTGAAAAGAACCCGCTCTTCTTGATGAAGTTCTCCCATGCTGCGTCGCAGGATTCTGATGTCGCGACGCGATGGTGTACGGCGAGCATATCCTTCTTGTGCCAAGAGCAGTAGGCCTCCTTGGTCATGCGAACATGTTGCGTTTCCAGGATGATGAATTCCTGTTCATGGGGGAGAAGAGCTTCGTTAACCAGGAGGGTATCCCAGTGTGCGGTGCATTCTACCCACCTCTCTCCCACATGATGACCGCACACGTCGCTTCTTGATTTCAGGGCCCGGAAGGTATACGATATGTCGTTGGTGTCTTCCGTAAGGAGCAGTGTGATCCATTTCTTTTCTGCTCCCGGAGGAGTAGCCGTGGTTCCGGCGTGAGCCGAGAACGCGAAGGACAAGAGTACAACAAACATCGCGAGCAGACGGTTCATGTACATCCCTTTCTTGAGAGTGGGTTGGTGGGGCGGGTTGGTAAAGGTCAGAGATACATTATATCCCGAAACACGGATCAGTCAAGGGTCGCGGTCGGATCGCTTGAAAGAACGGGACGGATTGGGTAGAGTAGAAATACTCGAAAAGATAACATTTCGCATATGTCCAAGTCGTACAACCCCAAGTCCATCGAGGGAAAATGGCAGAAAACATGGGAGAAACAAGGTATCTATCGGCAATACAAGCGGTCGAAAAAGTTCTACGTGCTCGATATGTTTCCCTATCCGTCGGGCGCAGGGCTCCATGTCGGCCATCCCAAGGGTTACATCGCGACGGACGTGGTAGCACGAATGAAACAACTGCAGGGCTACGGCGTGCTCCATCCGATGGGATGGGATGCGTTCGGATTGCCGGCGGAGCAGTTCGCCATCAAGAACAAGGTCCATCCGGAAATCGCCGTGAGAAAGAACGTCGCGACGTTCAAGAAACAGCTCGCGAAGATCGGTTTCACATACGACTGGGAGCGCGAGATCAACACGACCGACCCGGAGTACTACCGGTGGACGCAGTGGATCTTTCTCCAACTCTGGAAGAAAGGACTGGCCTACGAGTCATACGATCCGATCAACTGGTGTCCGTCGTGCCAGACGGGACTCGCGAACGAGGATCTGGAGCAGGGGAAGTGCGAGCGCTGTGCCAGTGTCGTCGAGAAGAAACCGATGCGACAGTGGGTGCTCGCGATGACCAGGTACGCTGACCGGCTGCTCAAGGACCTGGATACGCAGAAACTCGAGTGGAGCGAATCGATCAAGGAACAGCAGCGCAACTGGATCGGACGGAGCGAAGGGATGCTTTTTACGTCGCCGATCAAGGATAGTGACCTGAAGATCCAGACATTCAGTGCTCATTTTGAAGCATTTCGTGCCGACACATTCGTAGTGATTGCCCCTGATCATCCGATGCTTCCGAAGCTGCTTGATGGCGTAAAGGACAAGGAAAAAATCCTTCAAGTCTGTTCCGAGATGATCAGGAAACGCGAAGCGGCAGGATATGAGAATCAGAAGGAGATCGAAGGGGTATTTACCGGACGACACACGGTGGATCCGGTCGGAAACGGAGAGCTTCCTATCTGGGTAGCGAGCTATGCTTTGGCTGAATATGGTACGGGTATCGTGAAGTGCTCAGCACACGATGAGCGTGATTTCGCTTTCGCGAAGAAATACGGGATCCGATTGAAACCGGTATTGTTTCCGGAAGATCTGATAGAAAGGAAAAAAGTCGAGAATCTGGAATATTGCTACAGTGATATGTCGCAGGGGGTTCTGACGGAGCCGGTGGAGTTCAATGGGAAAAAATCAGGCGAGTCCCGGCAGGAGATTATAGGGTATCTTGCGAAGAATAAGCTTGCCGCAAAGAAAGTCTCCTACAAGATGCGTGACTGGACGTTCTCGCGGCAGCGATACTGGGGCGAGCCGATTCCGCTCATTTATTGTGAGAAGTGCGGAGTCGTGCCGGTGCCGGAAAAGGATCTACCGGTGCTCCTTCCGAAGGTGAAATCGTATGAGCCGACAGGGACGGGAGAATCGCCGCTTGCCAACATCACCAAGTGGGTGAATGTACGGTGTCCGAAGTGCAAGGGCAAGGCTAAGCGAGAAACGAATACCATGCCGCAGTGGGCGGGGTCCTGCTGGTACTACCTGCGCTACATCGATCCCAAGAGCCGGAAAGCGCTCGTCGACAAGAAGTTAGAGAAGAAGATGATGCCGGTCGACGTCTATGTCGGCGGGACGGAGCATGCCACGAGGCACCTCCTCTATGCGCGTTTTTGGCACAAATTCCTCTATGATATCAAGGCGGTTTCCGGCAAGGAGCCTTTCAAGAAGCTCGTTAATCAGGGACTCATCCTTGCTTCCGACGGGCGCAAGATGTCTAAGCGCTGGGGGAATGTCATCAATCCTGACGATATGATCGATCAGTTCGGCGCGGACGCATTCCGACTTTATGAGATGTTCATGGGACCGTTCACACAATCGATCGCGTGGAATACGGACGGTGTGGTGGGAACACGCAGATTTCTGGAGAAGGTGTGGAAACTTCGGGATCGAATATCGAATATCGAATATCGAATATCGAATAAAGATACGGAAACCCTCCTTCACAAGACTATCAAGAGTGTTACCGAAGATATTGAGGACTTCAAATTCAATACCGCGGTCAGCAGTCTGATGATCTTGGTGAATGCCCTGGAAAAAGAAACCAATATTTCACATTCTACATTCAAT
This sequence comes from uncultured Bdellovibrionales bacterium, assembly GCA_964384235.1. Classification (GTDB taxonomy): domain Bacteria; phylum Patescibacteriota; class Minisyncoccia; order Moranbacterales; family UBA1568; genus UBA1568. The sequence continues at coordinate 169,974 of CAYLJX010000002.1, forward strand.
ATTCTTCTTATCCTTCTCTCTCCGTTTGCGCCGCATATCGCGGAGGAACTCTGGTATGAAATGGGGAACAAGAAGTCCATCTTTCTTGCCGAGTGGCCGAAGTGGGATAAGCGAAAAATCGTCGCCGAGACGGTGAAGATCGCCGTGCAGGTAAATGGCAAGGTGCGTGCGACGGTCGAGGTGGAAAGCGGAGCGACAGAAGAGGTAGTGAAAGCGCTCGCGCTCGCCGATACGAACGTCCAAGCGCACGTGGCCGGCAAAGAAATCCGCAAAGCGATCTATGTCCCCGGGAGAATACTGAATCTGGTGGTTATGTGAGACAGAGAAACGGAAAGGAATTATCCCCGTTTCTTTTCCGGATTCAAAATTCTATATTCGATATTCTATTCATATATGCAAGCAGTGATACTGGCGGCAGGACGAGGGACACGGATGGGGACATTGACCGACGAGATTCCCAAACCGATGCTTCCGCTTTTCGACAAACCGATGCTCGAGTGGAAACTGGAGATGCTTCCTGGTGACATCGACGAAGTGGTGTTGGTGGTCGGCTATCTCGGTGAAACGGTCCGAGAATACTTCGGTGACCAATGGAAGAGCCGTAAGATCCGGTATGTCGAGCAGAAAGAGCTTAACGGAACGGGCGGAGCGATTCTTCTGACACGCGATCTCGTACGGGGGAAGTTTCTCGTCACGATGGGAGACGATCTCTATACCCGCGAGGATCTGGAAGCGCTTGGACGTCATGATCTCTCGGTGCTCGCCTATCGTACCGACGAGGCCGAGCACTACGGACTTCTGGATACGGATGAAACAGGCAACCTCGCGAGCGTCATCGAGCGGCCGCACGATCGGACGGAAGGATTCGTCAACGCGGCGGCCTATATCCTCGATGGGCGGATATTCAGCGAACCGCTGGTGCGGATCAGTGAGAAGGAACACGGTCTCCCACAGATGCTCGTCGAACTCGGCAAGAAATATCCGGTGAAAGTCGTCGTGACGGAGAGGTGGCAGCCGGTCGGCAAGCCGGAGGATATCGCTTTGGGGGAAGAGTTTCTGCGAAAACACTGGATACATGACAGCGGCGATGAGATTGGATAGAATAGATAAGAGACCAAATCGCTTTTGTCTATGAAAACCACTATCCCACAATTTCTTCCGCTCGATCGGCCGCTTATCATCTTCGACTTGGAAACGACAGGACTTGGGGCCGGCGAGGACAAGATCCTCGAACTCGCCTACGAGAAGATCTTGCCGGACGGTGAGATCATCGAGAGGGTGCAGCGTTTCAACCCGGGGAAACATATCCCGGAGGAAGCGAGCCGCATCAACGGCATCTACGACCAGGACGTGGCGGATGCTCCGAGTTTTGCGACGCTCTGCTACGAGCTCTGGAACATGTTCGAGGGATCGGATGTCGGCGGATTCAACGTGCTCGGGTTCGACTTGCCGTTTCTCAAGGGCGAGTTCGGAAGCGTCGGCAAGAATTTCGATTTCACCCAGAAGCGCATCCTCGACGCCAAGATCCTCTATCACAAGATGGAAGCCAAGGATATGTTCGCGCCGAGAAACCTCTCCGCCGCGTACAGGCTCTACTGCGGCAAGGATCATACCTCGGCCCATACCGGGGCGGGGGACGTGCGCGTGACGGTGGAAGTGCTGGAGAAACAGCTCGAGAAGTATCCGGAATTCCGCAGCTGGGACTACATCGCGGAACTGAACGGCAACAAGAAGCTTCAGGAATCGATCAGGACGGAACATGCTCCGGTCGCGGAAGCCAGTCTGTTCGGTTCGTTGTTTTAGCGTATCTAGTATCTAGTATCTTGTATTATGTATTGGGTATGATATATTGAATTTTTTTTCCATACATAATACAAAATACATACTACATAATACATACTCCTTACTACGATGGATTTCATCGACGCTCTCATTCTCGGTATCGTTGAGGGGCTGACGGAGTTTCTGCCGGTCTCTTCGACCGGGCATCTCATCCTTGCCTCGGAACTTCTGAAGATTCCTCAGACGGAGTTTTTGAAAACGTTTGAGGTGTCTATTCAATTGGGAGCGATTCTCGCGGTCGTGGCGCTCTATTGGAGGAAGCTCCTCCTTGATCGGCGCATCATGGAACGTCTCATCGTCGCGCTTCTTCCGGCCCTCGGTGTCGGATTTCTCTTTTATGCGTCGATCAGAAAGTTGTTCGAATCGGAGATGACGGTCGTCGTGGCGCTTCTTATCGGCGGTATCCTGCTCATTCTCTTCGAGTGGTTTCACAAGGGTAAGGAAGGTGAGGTGGAAGACCTCTCAGCACTTCCCTACCGGACGGCTTTTCTCATCGGTCTTTTCCAGGCGCTTGCGGTCATTCCAGGCGTGTCGCGGGCAGGAGCGACGATCCTTGGCGGGTTGCTCCTCGGTCTCAAGCGCACGGCCATCGTGGAGTTCTCGTTTCTTCTCGCCGTACCGACCATGGTGGCGGCGACCGGACTCGATCTCATGAAAAACGCCGCTTCGTTCTCATCGGCGGATTTCCACCTGCTTCTCGTCGGCTTCGTTGTCTCTTTCATGGTAGCGATCGCGGCGATCAAGTTTCTTCTGCGGTTCGTCCAGTCACATACCTTCATTCCGTTCGGGGTGTACCGTATCCTGGCAGCTCTGGCGTTTTTCTTTCTCGTCTTGTAGAATATCTTTTCTCTGAATATTCACTGTCCGCCGTATGACCGTCGCTTCCAGAGCCTACAGAAGAATGGCCAAGCCGCTCCTTGGGAAACCGATCGCTGAGCGGATACTTCATGATGTCAAAACGCGTATTTCTACGTCGGGAAAGATGCCGGGTCTCGCGGTCATCCTGGTGGGGGACGATACGCCGTCGCAGATCTATGTCGGTCTGAAGGAGCGGGCCGCCGAGGAGGTGGGTATCCGGTTCGAGCGGTATGAGTTTCCTCGGACCGCTTCCAAAGAAGAAATTTTTTCCTGTATCGACGAGCTCAACGCGCGTGATGATATCCATGGCATCATCGTACAGCTGCCGCTCCCGATCGGTTTTCCGACGGACGAAACGATAGCCCGTATCGATCCGAAAAAGGATACGGACGGTTTTCACAAGGAGACGCTCCGACGATTTCTACGAGGTGACGCTGCTGCCTGCCCGGTCTTTCCTCGGGCGGTCGTGGAGCTCTTGCGTTCGAGCGGGGAATCGCTCGAGGGAGAGTACGCCGTAGTCATCGTCAATTCGGAACTTCTTGGTGAAGTGATGGTACAGGCCCTGCGGTTCGAGGGATTGGACGCGGCATATATCTTGAGTCTGCATGCGTCGGCGGTCGTCGCAGAGGCGACAAAGCGGGCCCGGGTCGTGGTCACCGCCTGCGGCAGCATCAATTCGCTTCGCGGTACGATGCTCGATGAGGATGCGATCGTCATCGATGGCGGTATCAGCCGTTTCAACGGGAAGGTCGTGGGGGATATCGATCCGAAAACGGTCATTCGGAAAGCCGCGTATTACTCTCCGGTACCAGGCGGCGTCGGACCGGTCACGGTCGCGACGCTCCTCGCCCGCGTGACGGATGCCGCTCTAAAAGAGGAATCTTGACAGTAAAAGAGCGAATCGGCATACTCGAAAAATGCCGCGGTGGTGGAATGGTAGACACACGGGACTCAAAATCCCGCGATAGCAATATCATGAGAGTTCGAGTCTCTCCCGCGGCACACCTGATCCCTTCCAGAAAGGGATTTTTTTATCCAAAAAACACTGATTGATAATCGTTCGTCAATGGAATATAATAGCAATGAGCGGTTAGCGTCTAGCGATAAGTTTTTTGCTACCCGCTTTTAACTGAGTGCTGCACGCTCGACGCTGAACGCTGTTTTTATGGCTAAAGTCATCGGTTTCGTCAATCAGAAGGGCGGGGTAGGCAAGACCACTTCGACGATCAACGTGGCCACGTATCTCGCTGAGGCCGGGAAGAAGGTGCTCCTGGTGGATCTCGATCCGCAGGGGAACGCTTCGTCTGGTCTCGGTATCGATGCCAAGAGCCTGGAGAAGAACCTCTATCATGCCATGATCCTCGGGCTGCCGCCGCAAGAGATCATCCTGCGCACAGGTACCGAGAGACTCCATATCATCCCGGCCGCGCAGGATCTGGCGGGTGCGGAGATCGAGATGGTACATCTGGAAAATCGCGAGTTTCGGCTGCATCACGTGCTTCGTCAGGTGCGTCCGTACTACGATTACATCCTGATCGACAGTCCGCCCAGTCTCGGGCTTCTCACGATCAACGGTCTCGTCGCTTCCGACGAGGTGGTGATCCCGGTACAGACGGAGTATTATGCGCTCGAGGGGCTTTCCCAGCTTTTGGGGACGATCGAGCTCGTCCGCGAGCATATCCAGCCGAACCTCAAGATCATGGGAGCGCTCCTGACGCTGTATGACCGCCGGAATCGTCTGGCGCGACAGGTGGTCAACGAGGTGCGAGCGCATTTTCCTGGCCCGGTGTTCGAGGATGTCGTCCCGCGTTCGGTTCGTCTGGCGGAGGCACCGAGTTATGGCAAGTCTATCCTGGATTTCGATGCATTCTCCAAAGGCGCCCGCGCCTACAAAGGTGTCGTCCGCGAGATGATCGCCCGGGAAGAAGAGGAGAAGAAGAAGTTAAAGGTACTCTAACGATATGGCGCAACAATACGGACTGGGACGGGGGCTCGCCTCACTCATCCCGCCCAAAAAGAAAGACGAGAAAAAAGACGAGACGAGATCCGCTTCCCCGTTCACCCCGGAGGAACTGGCTTCGCATCCGTCATCCGCTTCGGTGGTACCTCCCACTGTGGTATTGCCGGAGAACCACAGCACGTCGATTTTGGAAGTCCCCATCGGAAAGATCGTCCCCAATCCGCACCAGCCGCGTCTCCATTTCGATGAGGAGAAGCTTGATGAGCTCGCCCAGTCGATCAGGGAGCACGGCATCCTGCAGCCGCTGGTGGTGACGAAGAACGGAATCGATGGCTATGAGCTTATCGCTGGAGAACGTCGTTTCCAGGCCGCCAAGCGGGCTGGTCTCGGCACGGTACCGGTTGTGGTGCGCGACGTTCAGGAACAACAGAAACTCGAGCTTGCTATCATTGAAAATACCCAGCGGCACAATCTTAATCCGATCGAGGAGGCCAAGGCGTATGCTCGGCTCATCGAAGAATTTGGTCTGCACCAGGAAGAAGTAGCCAAGAAGATGGGCAAGAGCCGGAGTTCCGTCGCCAACACGCTCCGTCTCCTGCATCTTCCGATAGAGATCCAGCGTGCGGTAGCGGAAGGTAAGATCAGTGAAGGTCATGCCAAGGCGCTTCTCGCTATCGAGAACCCGGAGAAACAGCGCGCGGTGTTCGACCTCATCATCAAGGAAGAGCTCACGGTACGGGAAACGGAAATGAAAGTACGGACGGTAGCTGTCAAACCGCATGTGCGGAGCACGGCCGTGGCGAGCCCGGAGATCGCTGCTCGTGCGGAGCACCTCATGCAGCTCCTCGGGACCAAAGTGAAGATCGCTCCTTCCGGAAAAGGTGGTCGTATCGTCATCGAATATTACTCACCGGAAGAACTGGAAGGGTTGTTTCAAAAGTTAGGGAACGGTGAATAATGCGTAGTGAGCAGAAAACATCGTCGAAAATCAGGAGCATGCAAAAGGAGCCGGTGGGCTCCTTTTTCTTTGTCACGTACTAGTCACTACAAACTACTCACTCTACAGATAGAGTTCTTTCCCTTCCATTTTGAGTTTCTCGATCAGTTTCTTGATCTCTCCAGAGACTTCGCTACGGCGGGCGACGAGGAGTGTGTCGTCGGTGTCGATGATGACGAGATCCCGGATCCCGAGCGTTGCGACGAGGCGGCTGTTGGCGAAGACGAGCGAATCCTTGCTTCCGAGATCGAGGTGGTTGCCGCGGGTGATCATCTCGCCGCCGGTCTTTTCCTGGAGGAAATCAAAGAGCGTTCCCCAGGAGCCGACGTCGCTCCATTTGAGTGGACTCGGGATGACGAGGCGTGTCTCGGGGGAGAGCTTCTCGACGATGAGTGTGTCGATCGGCTCGCTCGGCGTTTGTCCGTAGAGGTCTTCAAGGATTTTTTCGGTGAGTGTCCCGGCTTTCTGATGTTCAGAAATGCGTTTCATCGCCTCATGGAGTTCGGGGGAACACTTGGCCGTCCATTCCGCGAACGTGGCGGCGGAGAAGATGAAGTACCCGGCGTTCCAGAGGTATTCCCAGCCGGCGAGGTATTCCTCGGCGGTCTTCTGATCAGGTTTTTCCTTGAACGCGTCGACAAGAAAGACCCGCTTTTCCTGACTGTTGGCCTTTTTCAGTTCCTTGCCCATCTTGATATAGCCGAGGCCGGTGTCGGGACGGGTCGGGTTGATACCGATGACCACGAGCCGGTCTTTGTGTTTGGAAACCGTTTCCAAGGCGGCCGTGATGGTGGTTACGAACTCGCCGGTGTTCTCGATGGCATGATCGGAGGCGATGGTCGCGACGATGGCCGAGGGGTCTCGGGACCGAAGCGTTTCGGCGACGAGGGCGATGGCGGGCGCGGTATTGCGGCTTTTCGGTTCGAGGATGAGTTGGTCCTCGGTAAGGGAGGAGAGCTGTTCGAGGACGAGCTCGGCACAGGCCTTGGTCGTCGAGACGAAAATGTGGTCCTCAGGGACGACCTTGGAGATCCGGTCGAAGGTTTCCTGGATCATGGTCCGTGACGAGGTGAAGCGCTGAAACTGCTTGGGGGTGTCCTTGCGCGAGAGCGGCCAGAGGCGGGTGCCGGAACCGCCCGCCATAATGACGGCGTAGAAATGATCCATAGGGAAGAGTTAGCTTTTAGACATCTTTACAGTATACGAAAGTTCCAAAAAAAGGCAATGTTTGTTAGGTCGCAGGCGTTTTTCGTGAGTTTAAGACAGTTTTTTAGGGTAATGTGGGTATGAGTTTGAGATGATGAAAATCCCGAGCACTTCTTTGAAAGGAGAGGTGCCTTAGTTTTTACTTAATTCTCTTGACGCTGTTTCGTCGATTGAACATTTTCTTATTTGCAGTGCAGGGCTTATTATAAGGCAACTCAAAACAGACAAGATTGGAATTGTAGAAATAAAGACTTTCTTTTGGAAAGCGTCGTTTTATGGTAAAATTTCTTTTGTGAAGGGGAAAGGAAATCTTTTGAAAAAGGGAAATTTGGTGTCTAGGGGGTGATTGTGTTATGGCAGACGTGTTCGCTCCAGAGGTGATGCCGGAGCGTAAGGGAGGAATCTTGCAAAGGGTGTGGCAGAGGGGGAGATGGATCCTTCTCCTGGTAGTTTTTGTCTTGTTCGGATTCAGCGGATACCTCTGGTGGCAGCGCGGCCAGTCGGTACCAGAAACGGTTGAGATACCGGAAGAGAAAACCGTGACGGAGAGCAAGTCGAGTCTCGTTCCCTCCGAAGCGCTGATTGAAACGGAACCACTTCCGCTCTTTGGTGATGGAAACTACAAGAGCGAAAATTTTCAGGTAGGAGAAGTGGCGATTGGTGGCGAGGCGGAATTTCTTTTGTCGGAAGACAGTCCCGAGCCGCTCTCTATCGAGGACGTGCGAGGCGAGGCATTCACCGAAAAAAATAAGCCGGAGGTGCGTCTCGTCCTCTCCTGGAAGACCAACAAGCTTGCCCTCTCTCAAATTTCTTATTCCAAGGGGGTGGGTCAACCCGCCAAGTCGATCCAGGAAGATGATTACAGTCTCAGTCATAGCGTCGTCATCCCGGGATTGGATCAGGCCTCGACCTATGTCTACACCATTACGGGGCAGGACCGTTACGGGAACGAAGTGACAAGCGAGGCGCATGCGGTGTATACAGGATCACGGACGGTATCGCTCTTTGACCTCATCGCGGACGCCGTGGGCGAGGTGTTCGGATGGGCGGTGAAGAAATAATGCTTTAGTTTTGTTTGGACTCATTAACCCTCTAGTCTTTAAAGAGAGTAAAGAGATGTAATTCAAGATAAAAAACAGCTGTTGACAGGGTATGAAAACCATTTTTGATACGCGGAAAATCGTGGTATAATTTCAGAGATATCCCGGTTGAAATGACATGCCGTTATATGTAAAAAATAAAAACCGAAAAACAGCATACCAAGTCCTCTTGATCGCAGTCGCGATAGGGACGTTATTTACAGGGTGGTACAATTTACGGCCTGTTTTTGCGCAGTCCGTCGAGGACTCTATTCGGCAGATTTCGCTTTCAGCATCGCTTTTTAACAATGAAGGACGCATTATTACTAATGGTACGTACGAAGTACGCTTTGGTATTTATACCAAAGACCGTACTTCAGCAGATCCGTATCCTTCCAATACCGACGGGGGAAGCCGTCTGTGGGAGGAGACGCAGACCGTGACCGTAAAGAACGGTATCTTCCGGGTCTTTCTCGGGTCAGTGAACGCCTTTCCGGAAAGCCTTGATTTTGAGAACGGGGAGTACTATGTCGGGATGCGTATCGGGACCGATTCAGAAATGGTGCCTCGCAAAAAACTCGGGTCGGTGCCTCGTGCGCTCAATGCTGAGCGCTTGCAGGGCCGGAAGATCGGTACGGTACAAGGCGATATCGTGACGCTTGGCAAGGGCAACAAGATTGATATCAAGCAGCTACCGACCGGCGAGGGAGACAAGCAGTTGGTCCTAGGGAACGATCCCCGGTTGGAAGCCGACGGGAATTCGCACGAGCAGAATACTGATACCGGGACGGATTCGACGACGTTCACCATCGGTGACGGAAGTGGGCTCTCGTCGAGTTTCCTCTTAAACGTCTCTTCTTCGACGAATACGCCGGCGCTCCGCTACAACGGATCGACTGGGATGTGGCAGCTCTCCAACGACGGGACAACGTTCGGGGATATCGCCTCCGGCGTGAGTGGATCGTTCCTGCCGCTCTCGGGTGGGACGATGACGGGCACGATCGCGTTCGCTTCGGGTCAGACGTTCGGCGGGGCGACGCTTACGGAACTCGGGCTCCTCTCTGGGGTGACGTCGAATGTGCAGACACAGCTCGACAACAAGGCCGCGCTCTCACATACCCACTCGGCGTCAGATATCGTATCGGGGACGCTTCCGGTCGTGCGCGGTGGCACGGGTGCTACTACTCTCGCTGACCTTATCACCCTGGGTACCCATACTACGGGGAATTATGTGGGGAACGTCGCGAATGGCAACGGCATCACTGGCGGTTCAGCTGGCTCGGAAGGTGCTGCCCTCACTCTTGGTCTCGACCTCCTCGACTCCGCTGACGGTACCGGCGTTACCTCCAGTAACTCCGGCTTGGAATTCCAGGGAACGGGAAGTAATGAGTTGACGCTTTTACAGGGATGTTCGGATACGCAGATTCTTGCCTGGGATGATGTGAACAATGTCTGGGAGTGTTCGACAGTGTCCGGCGTTGGAGGGCTTTCCGGTTCCGGTTCAGCCAACCAGGTGGCGTTCTGGACGGGTACCTCCACACTTTCCGGTGAAAACCAGCTCAATGTATCGAGAGGAGGGACCGGTGTTGACGGTTCTGCTGCCGCTAACGGCACCCTCCTCATCGGCAACGGTTCCGGTTATACCCTCACGACCCTTACCCAGGGCACCGGCATCACCGTGACCAACGGAGCGGGGAGTATCACCATCGCTTCCACACTAGGGACGACGATCGAGGGGAGTGAGATCACGGACAATACCATCGAGGAAGTCGATTTCGAAACGACCAACGCGCCGACAGGAGGTGACATCCTTTCCTATGATTCTGGGACAGGTGGCTTCACCTGGATCGCCAATACCGGTGGTTCCGGCGCTTCGAAGTGGACCGATGCCGGGGCATACACGTATCTCACCGCAACCGGGGACAATGTCGTGCTCGGCGGATCGACGACCGACACGGGTTTCTTCTTCGATGTGACGGGGAGTACCATCGCGTTCGAAGGGGCGACAGCCAACGGTTTCGAAACGACACTCGCCGTCACTGATCCGACTACTGATCGTACCATCACGCTTCCGGATGTCACTGGGACAGTGATCACTACTGGTGATACCGGCACCGTGACTGGCACTATGATCCTCAATGATACGGTCGCTCTTGGAACGGATACCACCGGCAACTACGTCTCCTCCGCCACCACCAATGGCGGCCTCACCCTGACCGGCAGCGAAGGCGCCTCCCTCGGCATCCTCCTGCCTGCCGCCACCAACGGTCTCTCCAGCACCACCTCTTCCGGTTCCGGTCTCGAACTCACCTCCTCCGGCCTCTCCCTCCTCCAGGGCTGTGCCGACAACGAGGTCCTCTCCTGGAACGAGGGAAGTGATGTCTGGCAGTGTAACAGCGTCGGCGGGGTAGGCGCCGGAGACATCACCGCGGTCGGCAACGTCACCACCGGAGCCGCCTTCGATGGTACCGCCGGTACGGAGCTCTACTTCAATGACGCGGATGGTGACGGTACCCTCACCATCGCCAACCTCACGGCCGCCCGGACCTACACCCTTCCCAACGCCACCGGTACCGTCATCACCACCGGCAACATCGCCGACATCACCGGCCTCACCGACAGTCAGATCTCCGATACTCTGACCGCCTCCATCTTCATCGGTTCCGGCTCGACCACCAACGCTGTCGACCTGGCCACTGCCGAAGTGACCGGCACCCTTCCCGTTGCAAACGGCGGCACCGGCGCCACCACCCTCACTGACCTCATCACCCTCACCACTCATACCGCTGGCAACTACGTAGCCTCCATTACAAACGGTAATGGGCTCACCGGCGGTTCTGCCGGCAGTGAAGGTGCTTCCCTTACCCTCGGCCTCGACCTCCTCGACTCGGCTGATGGTACCGGCGCTACTTCTTCCAACTCCGGTCTCGAATTCCAGGGAGCAAGTAGCAACGAACTGACGCTCTTGCAAGGCTGTGCCAACAACGAGGTCCTTTCCTGGAATGATTCCACCAATGTCTGGGCCTGTGCTTCCGTCTCTGGCGTAGGCGGCGTGACCGGTACCGGTTCTGCCAACCAGGTCACTTACTGGACTGGTACTTCCACCGTGGCCGGAGAGAACCAGCTCAACGTCTCCCGAGGTGGCACTGGTGTCGACGGAAGCGCAGCTGCCAATGGTTCCCTCCTCATCGGGAACGGTTCCGGCTACACCCTCGCCACGCTCACGGACGGCACCGGCATCACGGTGACCGAGGGAGCGGGAAGTATCACCATTGCGAGTACGCTCGGGACTTCCATTGCAGCGAGCGAAGTGGATGCCGACTCCCTCGACTTCACCGAGTTCCAAGACACTCTTGATCTGGATGCCAACCTCACTCTCAATCAGACCACCAACACCTGGAGTCAGAGCTACACCGGCACCACTTCGACCGGCTTCGCCTACACTGCCACCTCCCTGACTACGGGAAGCGCTTTAAGCTTCACCACCACCAACACCGCCACCACCAACACCGCCCTCTCGGCCCTCCAGATGAATCTCACCAACGCTCAGGCTACGGCCGCCAACACCAACGGCATTACCGGCCTCGCACTGAACTTCACCAACAACCCGACCGTAGCCGGTAACACCGAGTACGCCCTGCGTATCCAGAATCAGGACACGACAAACACGACGGACAATGCGGTCGCCGCCCTCCTTCTTTTGGACAACGCCGATACCACCACGACCGGCACGACCGTCGTGACGGATGCCATCGCCATCACCAACTCTGGTGGGGCGAACTTCACCAACTTTCTGAACACCCCGACTCTCGACATCTCGGCGGCCGGCGCCATCACCGGAGCTACCGGTATCACCTCCTCTGGCACTATCACCTTCAGTGGCCTCTCCACTAACGGCTTTGTCAAGACGAGCGGGGGAACCGGCACTCTCTCTGTCTCGAGTACCGTCAACCTTGCCTCCGAAGTGACCGGCACCCTTCCCGTTGCAAACGGCGGCACCGGCGCCACCACCCTCACTGACCTCATCACCCTCACCACTCATACCGCTGGCAACTACGTAGCCTCCATTACAAACGGTAATGGGCTCACCGGCGGTTCTGCCGGCAGTGAAGGTGCTTCCCTTACCCTCGGCCTCGACCTCCTCGACTCGGCTGATGGTACCGGCGCTACTTCTTCCAACTCCGGTCTCGAATTCCAGGGAGCAAGTAGCAACGAACTGACGCTCTTGCAAGGCTGTGCCAACACGGAAATCCTTGCTTGGAATGACACGACGAATGTCTGGTACTGTGCTACGGTCTCGGGTGTGGGAGGGCTTTCAGGTTCAGGAACGAATGGTCAGGTCACGTATTGGACCGGAACGTCTTCTCTTGCAGGAGAGAACCAGCTTTCTGTGTCGAGAGGAGGTACCGGTATAGGATCATATACGACCGGTGATATCCTCTATGCCAGCGGTGCGACGACACTTACCAAGTTGAGCGTTGGTTCCGATGGTCAAGTGCTGGTGCTTGCCGGAGGAGTACCAACGTGGAATACCATCGGTGGCGGAGGTGGAGGAGGCGTGAGTGCCGACTCCCTCGACTTCACCGAGTTCCAGGACACCCTCGATCTCGACGCCAACCTCACTCTCAATCAGACCACCAACACCTGGAGCCAGAGCTACACCGGCACCACTTCGACCGGCTTCGCCTACACTGCCACCTCCCTGACTACGGGAAGCGCTTTAAGCTTCACCACCACCAACACCGCCACCACCAACACCGCCCTCTCGGCCCTCCAGATGAATCTCACCAACGCTCAGGCTACGGCCGCCAACACCAACGGCATTACCGGCCTCGCACTGAACTTCACCAACAACCCGACCGTAGCCGGTAACACCGAGTACGCCCTGCGTATCCAGAATCAGGACACGACAAACACGACGGACAATGCGGTCGCCGCCCTCCTTCTTTTGGACAACGCCGATACCACCACGACCGGCACGACCGTCGTGACGGATGCCATCGCCATCACCAACTCTGGTGGGGCGAACTTCACCAACTTTCTGAACACCCCGACTCTCGACATCTCGGCGGCCGGCGCCATCACCGGAGCTACCGGTATCACGAGCTCCGGTACTATCACCTTCTCCGGTCTC